>UPXS01000035.1 GCA_900538355.1 uncultured Veillonella sp. | reverse complement strand
AAAGACCCTTATAGGGTCAGAGCAAACCACCCGTTCTACGGGTGGTTATGATTTTATATTATAGCTATATATAATGAACGAGTATCTATATAGGTATTGTGCTTTTCCTATATTCGATATGATAAAAGGACTGTGTTTATACACAGTCCTTTTTGTCGTTATTACATTGTTATTACGTAGTTATTATGTAGTTAGTATTACCAACGGTGTTCGTAGTATACTTGTGTCCACATAATTACCTCTACAAGAGAAGGGTGTGGACTCATAGTTTCACCTACAGTGATAACGGATTTAGGATCCATATCACGAGTAATACCTTTTTCACGTAATCGTTTTGTACGTTCAGAAGCGATTTCTTCATTGATAGCTGTCAATGGTGTTACACCGCTATTCATAAGGTTAACGTAAGGTTGGAATAAGATGGAGGCTTGAGGGCCTGTTACATGCATACCAAGGATATGATTTGTATCTTTATCGACTACGATTTTTACAAAGCCATCATTTACATCACCAGGATTAATACCCATTGCATAACCTTTTGCTGTGGAGGAGTAGTAGTTTTTACCTACGCCTACATTATAACCAGCTTTAATAGCTTCGGCTTCAGTAAGACCTACGCTACCGATTTCAGGGTAGGAGAAGGTAACCTTTGGCAATGTATCATAGCGTGCCCAACGGAAATCTTCTTCGTTTTTTGCAAAGTATAGATTATGGGCGATAATATCTGCTTCGTAGTTTGCGCGGTGGCGGAATGCAGGCTCGCCGTTTACATCACCTAATGCATAGATACCATCTACAGATGTTTCGAGGAATTCATTTGTTTTAATCCAGCCTTTTGGTAATGTTTCAATACCTGTATTTTCAAGGTGTAATTCTTCGACAGCAGGACGAATACCGGCAGCTACGAGAATTTCTTCAACTTTAGTTTCTGTGATTTCACCTGTAGTACGATCTTTTGTGACTACTACCTTAAGGCCGTCTTCTTGACGGATTTCAACAGTGTCTTGGTTCAATATAACATTGATGCCACGAGCACGATAGTTTTGGAGAAGATGTTCAGACATCTCTTCGTCTTCCTTAGGTACAAGACGTACATTATGTTGGATGATGGTAACTTCAGTACCAGCAGCATCAAAAACGTGACCGAACTCTACACCGATAGGGCCGGCGCCGAGTACTGCGAGGGATTTATATGGTTGTTTAGGGAATTTATCGCCAAAGAGGCTTTCACTAGAAAGATAGCCTGCCTCTTGTAAACCTGGTACATTCGGAATATTGCTATAGCCACCAGTACCAAGAACGATAGTAGGGGCCGTAATTTCTACAGTACCAGAACCATCATTAAGATGAATATTCATAACCTTATCGGATACAAAACTAGCTGCACCACGGTATACGTCTACATTATCGAAAGCATTGTAATAATCATAGATGCCTGCAGATTCGTCAATCTTAAACCATGTACGTTTGGAAACAGTGTCCCAGTCCATAGTAGCGTCGCTAACATTAATACCGATTTTTTTGAATTCTTCTACCTCTTGGATCGCATTAGCTGCTGTAACCATAACCTTTGTAGGAATACAACCGCGAGTTAGGCATGTGCCACCAAATTTACCTTTTTCTATGATAGCTACTTTTTTACCCACTTTGATAGCAGCATCAGCTACGATGGTTGCACCACCTGTACCAACTACAATAATATCGTATTGTTTCATGTTGATTCCTTTCTATTTATATCTATTAATAGTTATTATCATTAACTCTATTATAACATTATATTGAAGAAAATCAATATAGACGGCTTATTTTCTATCCATTGAACACATAAAAAAAGACGGTCCCGAAGGACCGCCTATAGGTGTTAATCCCAGTTTTCGTGATAGCCACGTTTTGCATAATCTGCAGTAGCTGTGAAGAGAATATCTGTACTGGAGTTAAGTGCTGTTTCAGTGGAGTCTTGTAAAACACCGATGATGAAACCTACACCTACAACTTGCATTGCAATATCATTGGAGATACCGAATAGAGAACAAGCTAGAGGAATTAGAAGTAGGGACCCACCAGCAACGCCAGAAGCGCCACAAGCACCGATTGTAGCAATGACAGATAAAAGGATTGCTGTAGGGACATCTACAACGATACCAAGTGTATGTGCAGCAGCTAATGTCATGATTGTAATTGTGATCGCTGCACCACCCATGTTGATAGTAGCACCCAATGGAATGGATACGGAATACATATCAGGGTTAAGTTTTAAACGTTTTGCTAAATCAAGGTTAACAGGAATGTTTGCTGCAGAGCTACGAGTAAAGAACGCATAGATAGCAGATTCACGCAAACATTTAAATACCAATGGATATGGATTGCGACGAAGGTATACAAAAGATAGAAGTGGATTTACTACTAATGCTACGAAAATCATAGAACCAAGTAGTAATACGAGTAATTGGAAGTAGCCGATTAAAGCTTCAATACCATTAGTAGCGATAGAGTCAGCTACGAGACCCATAATACCTAGAGGAGCAAAGCGGATAATCCAACCTACTACAGTTGTAATAGCTTGAGCGATAGACTCCATTACTTCTTTAGTATTCATTGGGGCATGGCGTAAAGCACCGCCAATGATAAGTGCCCAACCTAAAATGCCGATATAGTTAGCGGTCATTAAGGCTTTCACAGGGTTATCAACAATATTTTTTAAAAGTGTTTTCATAACCTCTACGATCCCTTGTGGTGGAGCAGCATCAGCTGCACTAGCTGCAAGGTGTAATGTAGTAGGGAACATAAAGCTTACGACTACAGCAAGTGCTGCAGAAAGGAATGTACCTAATAAATATAATGTGATTACAGATCCCATCCCAGTCTTTTGACCAGAACGATGTTTACTGATAGCTGCAATAACAAGGAAAAATACGAGGATTGGTGCAATACCTTTTAAAGCACCAACAAAGAGAACGCCTAATAAAGCTAGTTCGTTTGCCACATCTGGCACGTATAGAGCTGTCAAAATACCAATAATCAAACCTATGATAATTTGTTGGATTAGACTGACTCTATTGATTGATTTTACAAATCGATTCATAGTACACTCCAATACTTAATAAAAACTAATAAAAGACCATGGAAAAGATATCTTTTCAACATGGACATATGTCATTATACAACGAACATAGCATAGTGGCAATAGAGAATATCATAGTTATTTATATATAGTTAAATTGGATCTACTGTGACTGATAACGATATTTATTTTGTAATATGCTAGTTTTAATAGTAGTAAATATATTACTTTAACTAAATATGTGCTCTTTACATAGTTACTATATATAGTATATATAATAGGATTCTTTTGATAGGCGTCATAGTATGATATACTATGCGAGTAAAGAGTTTGAATATAGTTCTTGATTAGTGAAAGGACCATAATGAATACGAAAGAATTTAAAACATATGCAGATAAAGAAGAGTTTGTGCAAGGTGTATTCTCTAATATTGCTAAGAATTATGATTTGATGAATACAGTCTTGAGTTTTGGCCAAGATTATTACTGGCGCAAATTTTCTGTAAAAGCAATGAATATAGGTCCAAATCAACGAATACTTGATGTAGCTTGTGGCACTTGCGTGTTTACAAAAGAAGCATTACGTCAAGAGCCAACATTAAAGGTAGAGGCTTTGGACTTTAATAGTGAAATGCTTGATCAAGGTCGCGTACGCATTGAAGATGCTGGTTTACTAGATCAAGTTAATCTTGTTCAAGGTGATGCAATGGCATTACCATATGCAGATAATACATTTGATGCTGCTATGAGCGGTTTCGCAATGCGTAATGTACCGGATATTAAACAGGTATTATCTGAAATGCAACGTGTTGTAAAACCAGGTGGGAAAGTAGTTGTATTGGAGTTAGCGAAACCAAGTATGTTTGGTTTTAAACAATTATACAATTTCTACTTCTCCTATATATTACCTATTATAGGTAAATTAAGTAAGGATAACTCCTCCTATGCGTGGTTACCAGAATCCTTACGTAGATATCCACATCAAAGTGAGATTCTTGAAATTTGGAAATCTTTAGGATATGAAAATGCCACCTATCATGAATTGACAGGCGGCATTGTAGCGGTCCACGAAGGTGTGGTACCAGAAAATTCTATTGTAAATAATAAGTAATATTAGCGTCTTGAGAAACTACTAATGATCCTTTTTCAACAGGAGTAGCAGTTTCGAGAGACGCTTTTAACATTACTGCGTTACGATAGTAACCAGAGTCCATAGAGCTTGTTTGAGGTGTACTGATAGAAACTGTTTTTACAGGTCCTAATGTACGGCCAAGGGCTGCAGCGATAACCTCAGCTTTATGACGGCCGTCTTGAATTGCTTCTGTAGTTAAAGAATCAGATAGTTGTTGAGATACATCATTTTGGAAAGAAAGGTTGTTGATATCATTAGCCCCAGCGCTAACAGCAGCATCAACGGCTTTTCCAACATTATCAAGATTATTGATTTTTACAGTTACACGATTAGACACATTATAACCTGTATTGATTCGTTTACCTTCTTGGTAATCACTAGTAGGGTTAATAGAAATATTAGAGGTATAAATATCTTTTTTGTCGATACCTAAATGACCTAACTTACTAATCAAATCACTCATGATGCGGTCGTTGTTAGATTTTGCAGCATTGATATTAGTGTTTTCGCTAGTAATACCAAGTGTTAAGATCGCATAGTTAGGGGCTACAGAACGAGAGGCTTGTCCTGTAATTTGAATTTCAGAAGAATCAAAAGTACCTTGTGGTGCAGCAAAGGCTGCAGTAGCCATAGTTGCACATACAGCAGCAATAGCAACTGTTTTAGATAATAAACATTTGG
>UPXS01000034.1 GCA_900538355.1 uncultured Veillonella sp. | reverse complement strand
CCAAGTCTTTTTTAGGGGTCTCCGGCGGCTTCAAATGGCCGAACCAATTTCCTACAACCCCCCAATAGGCAAGGTTTAATACCAGTGCAGCTACGAAAGGGATTCCATATCGTTTATTTATCATAGAATCACTTCCGTTCTGTAGCTACGCTAACAAACCGAGCACCACTCATTTTAAGATTATCTAAAATGTTGATAACGTCCTTATACGCAATATCCTCAGAGGCGCGTACAATAAATGCCTGTTGTGGTTCCTTTGCAACAATACCTTGAATTTCAGAACCCAATTGATCTGGTACAATTTCACGGTCATTCAAATACATCTTATGTGTCGCCGTTAAGGAAATTGTGATCGGCTCAATCGTCTTAGCGGAGGACGAAGAAGCCTTCGGTAAGTTGAGCGGAATTTGCTCTTCTGTATTCATGTACAACGTACTCATCATGAAAAATACAAGCAAGAAGAAAACGATATCAATCATAGGTATAATCATGATGGTAGGTTCTTTTTGTATGCCTACTGAACTACGTTTCATCGTTGACTCCTAATATATAAATCCAAGATAGAACCTAATTTTTGTTCCAATTTCGCAATATCATAATTAACTTTGCTTGTGCACCAGCTATGAACAGCTAATGCTACGATAGCTACTGAAAGCCCTGTTGCTGTTGCAATCAACGCTTCAGATACACCACCTGTAATCACTGTAGGAGCGCCAATATCGCCACCCACAGCGGCGAAGGAACGAATCATACCCACAACGGTACCTAATAGACCAAGTAATGGCGCCATAGTAACCATCATGCTAAGCCAGTTAAGACCACGTTTTAAACGTTCGTCCATATAACCTACTACGTCATGTAAACGGTTTTCTAATCCTTCCACATTGTAAACAGAATCGACGATAGGCAAAATAAATTGACTCAATGCGTCATCGCTATTCTTTACAGCGCTTTCAAGAGTAGCCCAGTTATTACTATTGCGACCAGCATCAATATTGTCAGATAATTGTTGTAGCTCACGATCAATTCTTCTATACATACGAATGCGTTCAAACAAAATAGTACATGCTGCTAGCATGAATAATACGAGTGGGTACATAACGACGCCACCAGCATGAAATAGGTGAATTGTATACTCCATCATAGCCTCCATAACAAATGTATAATCTTACATATAACTAATAAAAGTGGTCATCTGTATTATTCGATTAACCACTATAAATGTCATTATTCCACAAAGATTTTGTAAGTACAATAACCCTATACCCCCTACCGTTACTGAATTCTATATTCTCTTTTTTCTAGTCCACTTTCTGTTTACTAATTATATACATTTATCTACTAGTAATAGACACATTTATATAGCAATAATATAAATGCAATTCGATAAATAAATATAAAAAGATAGATTATGTATCTTTATCTACATAATCTGTCTTTTTTAGTAATTATCTCTATTTTTCTTTATATATTATGAATATAGTATACCAAGTCATACTTATAATCCACATAACTCTGACCCTCTCTAAAATGAATATTTATATATATCCATAAAATTATGAATATTAATTATATCTTTATGAATGGTAATTATATTCTTGTATTTATCACTAAATTTTATTCATATTACTCATCATATCAAAGGCTATACTACCTCATTTACGCATAATCTTATCATCTTTCATATACCATTTGTGCCATAAAGTAAATGCCTCGCCCAATGTGATAGGTTTTAGCCAAGATGGATTCGTTAGTTAAAATGGCAACCTTTTCTCATCTGCAACTTACGATTTAAAGAATATTTATATTTCAGGTATACAGTAGAAAATATGTTACGTATACAGTAGAAAGTCTACAAAAGACTATAAAATAAAGCTATCATGTACATAAAGAAAAGACCGAGCCCATTTGAGCTCGGTCTTGTATGCTACATCAACAATTGGATTCTTAAATCATCAAATTATCTATCAATAGATTTCCGTCCATGATCGTTTGTGTTCGTATTCTTTGTAGCTTTAGCTGTATGTTTTGTTGTGGAAGCCTTCGTAACAGGTTTTACTTCTTTACTTTTAGCCGGTTTAGCTTTTTCTGCTTTCACAGGTTTAGCCTTTTCTTGTTTTACCTTTTTAGGTTTCTCTTGTTTCACTTTCACAGGGTTTTTAGCATTAACTGCCGCACCTGCTGGTTTTACAAAAGCATTATTAAGGTTTGTCGCCACTTGTAGTGCTACGTCAGAGTTTGGCGTAGATACGATGGATTGGCCTGCTACAGTTACAGTGCCACCGCTGTAGGATGCAGAGCCTGGCGTAATTTGGTTGTTATGATACAACCGTGCCAATTTACCAGCCATGTAATATGCTCGTTCTTCCCCTGTATAGCGGCCACTGCCTGCTGGGCTATAGATATTATCACCATTGACGTAAACAGCGCCATTAGACACATTTACGTGATTTCCAGAGTATGTATACATGCGGGAAATATTATTATTTACCCGATCAGACAACTTAGGATGGTTATTAGGTGCCACTACTTGTGAAAGCCCTTCACGATAGTGTTCCCCTACCTTGTTGCGTAATACCGCCATAGAACCAGCTGCACCGCCCACATTATATGGAGATTCACTTAAAATCTTGAAGCCTAGTTCATCGGCTGCTTTTTCTTGGCTCATTGTAAATACTTGGTTAGACAAATAGTTACCAGCTACGTTAGATAATAACGCAGCCCCTTCGCTACCACCAGCTGCAATACCTACAGCTGTAGAAAGGCCTATTTGCTTTTTAGCACCATTGATAATGTCTTTATGCTCACCATGAGCAATTTCATGGGCCATTACATAAGCCAATTGATCATCATCAAGGGTATCCAAAGCACCTTTATTAACAGACATAACGCGACCAAGCGTTGCAAAGGCATTAAACTCTGTATCAGGGTTTACATAGACAACGTAAGAACGTTTTACGCTAGGAGAAGCCTCTAAGGTTTTCAGAATGCGTTGTACCCGTGCTTGCGCTGCACTATCGTTTAAGTAACCTGTTTTCTCCTTAGTACGTGCCAAGCTTTCTTGTTGGCCTTGTTCGGAGTTATCCATTTTATTTAATGCAGTAGATACATAAGCCATGGCAACAGCGCCACCAGCCAATGTTTGTACTGCACTAGATGCAGCATTTACAGGTGCTGTTTGCATAATAGCAGGCGCCATTGTCGCTGCCATAGCTACAGATAACGTAGCTGCTGTAAGTTTCTTGTTCATTCTCTCAACCTCTCGAATTGATTAACCATATAGTAATAAAACAAATTATCACACTAGATTTACACACTATGTATATAGTATCGCTCCATGGTAAATATAGAATGAATAATGGAACAATCATTCATCTATCAGCCATCATTAAGCTATAAACAATTGTGTGATAGTTCTAAATAATGGATCTATCAAGACTAATACACGCAATATAGCCGATTCGTCTATAACAAGTGAATTAAATGTTGCAAACTATTCATCAGATGGTACTGGTTTAGCTGAAAGTATAACCGCTTCTTTACCATCTTTAGAAACGGCGCCACCATGTGTATAGCCTACTACATCAAAGCCCGCCTCTGCACACTGTTCAGCAATGCTTTCATAATTTTCATTCTTACCACGAGTACATGTAGAAAGATGAACCGTAGTAACACCTTTTTTCTTGAAAGACTCGATTTTCTTAGCTAGATCACCACCACTGTGCGTGAAACCTACTAACTCAATATCCTCATCTGCATAACGCTCGAAAGAATCTGCTTTATTCATAAATGCTTTTAAACAACCGCCGCAAGAACAGCGCTGCATAGTATCCTCATTGACGAGGACCGCAATTTTTTTAGTCATAAGACCTCCTATGAAAGTATAGTATAAACCTTAGTATAACATAGCTATAAGGAAAAGATGTATCTTAAAGCACATTGATTAATGCTAATTATAGATAGGTAAAGATACCAAAGTAAGCATTAATTTAAATACTTCCTCTTTTATCCATCTCTTATAAAAATACTTGATAGAGATGATTTAAATTACTAGCGTTATATTTATAACAATAAATGATACAACTTGATTTCTTCTTTTTATAAACCTTTAAAGATAGTTAACTACCTTGAGATTTGAATAGTGATTACAAGAGTAAAATAATCTACTCATTACATCTTTAAGCTACAAAACACTACCTTCTTATCTATATAGTTAAGATAAGAATCCAAATAAACATTAACTATAAAATTGAGGTTTGAATGCATATATGCTATCATGGAAGAAAGAAGGATCGGGATGGAGAAACCTAAGTTTATATCTTATACTAGGCCAAATGGTCATAACGAGTTTGAAGAGTTTTATAACTCACTCCCTATAAAAGATAGAAATAAATTACGTGCCACCATTGATATGATTGAGGAAGCAGGCATACAAGCAGCTATACAACTTGAATGGGTAAAAAAATTGGATTCTGAAATATACGAAATACGATCAAAAATATCTTCGAATATTCAAAGAGCTTTATATTTTCATGTTAGAAATAATAAATATATTATTACACATGGATTTACTAAGAAAACCCAAAAAACACCAACAAAAGAAATAATAAAAGCTAAACAAATAAAAGAAGAATTTGAGGAGGAATATTATGCCACTAAAGACTTTAGATAAGATATTTGAAAAAGATATAAATAATCCAGCCTTAACAGAAAGCTATTTGGAAGAGAAAGCTAAATTAGAAAATGCATTAGCTGTTTTAAAAGCACGAGAGGCTGCAGGACTAACACAACGTGATTTAGCGAAAAAATCTGGAGTTCCACAGTCTACAATCGCCCGTATAGAAAAAGGGGCAAATACAAGTTTAAGTACTATGTGTAAGATTGCATTTGCTTTAGATAAACAAGTAAAGATTAGTTTAGTATAAAAAGAACCCCCTATGAGCCACAATAATGTGGCTTATAGGGGGTTTTATGTATATTCTAGTGTTAAGTTATATTTACATAGAATTAAAGTAGCCTAACGAATATATAGTTTAATATAATATCTTTTATAGGATCTTTGATTACATATATTTGGAGTTACTCAACTGCTTTACGGTTCGGTAACATTGGCACGTTGTGCCGCGTTACCGTATAGATATAGTTTGCCTCCTACCACGAACGTAGCTTCCTATCAATCCTCACTGTGGATTTCCCTTCTCTGCTTTGCAGCTCGGTAAATCTTACGTTCGGAAGCACTCATATGGTACCTCTGCGTCACTTAAGTCTATGTCCTCTTCGGTTGCCCTACTTGCTTCCTCACTGTGGATTTCCCTTCTCTGCTCC
>UPXS01000033.1 GCA_900538355.1 uncultured Veillonella sp. | reverse complement strand
AAAATTGTACATTCTTATATCATCATTTTTGTACATTCTTAGAGTATCATTTACATGAAAGTATACTGTATGTTATAATTTAGACCATCTAAAGTTGTATTATAAAAGCTAGTGGAGTGCAAAATGAGAAATTTTGTAATGTTAGGATATATTTGGATTTTCACATCTATATCGTTATGTATAGGGTTATATAAACTTGAGCTTAGTAAACATGTCATTGATGAAGAGTATGAATATATCAAAAAGCATAGAGCTTTTGGTAATTTAACCAAGTATTTAACAATAATTGCAATTGTAAGTGTAGTCCTATTAAATTGTAAATTTTTAATTGATAGAGATTATTTGTTTGTTGCCCAATATGGTGTTGTGTGGGGCGTTTACGTACTTTTTATAATGTGCACAGGTTTTTATCAAAAACGAAATAGTTTCTATTATAAACGCGGCCTTTTTGCAATTTTTTCTATATTATTTGGTATGGCAGGTTTAGGTTATGCATTAAAGCATATGTTCTTTAACTAGTAAACATATACTTTGAAATGGTTATTGATTTAATAGCGCTCACCCTCGAAATATGTTATACTATTCTAACGCGCATAATTCGTGCGCGATAGGAGGAAACACATTTAGATGTTAGAAAAATTTGAACAATTAATGATTAGCGAACCTGTTCTACGTGCGTTAAACGATATGGGCTTTGAAGAGCCTACGCCAATTCAACAGGAAGCTATCCCAGTTGCCATGAGCGGTAAAGACATGATCGGTCAAGCTCAAACAGGTACTGGTAAGACAGCCGCATTTGGCTTGCCTGTGTTGGAACGCGTAGACGGGAATGAGCGTCACGTTCAAGTAGTTATTTTATCCCCTACACGAGAATTAGCTATCCAAGTAGCTGAAGAGCTTAACAAAATGGCTCAATACACGAATATCACTGCACTACCTATTTACGGTGGTCAAGATATTAATCGTCAGTTCCGTGCCTTGAAAAAGAACCCTCAAATCATCGTTGCCACTCCAGGCCGATTGATGGACCATATGGACCGCGGTTCTATTAAATTTGACAATGTGAAAGTTGTCGTATTGGACGAAGCCGACGAAATGTTAAACATGGGCTTTGTTGATGATATCAATAAAATCTTGGGTGCTATCCCAGAAGACCATCAAACATTGTTGTTCTCCGCAACTATGCCTAAAGCTATCCAACAATTAGCTGAAACATATTTGACAGAGCCAACATTGATTCGTATGAAACCGACTCAAGTTACGATGGACTTAATTGAACAATATTATATCGAAGTGCAAGACCGTCAAAAATTCGATGTTCTTTGCCGTTTGTTCGATATCCAAACACCTGAACTTGCTATTATCTTCACACGTACAAAACGTCGTGTTGATGAAGTAACAGAAGGTCTTAAGAAACGTGGTTACATGGCGGAAGGCATCCATGGCGATTTGTCTCAACAAAAACGGGACAGCGTAATTCGTCAATTCCGCGAAGGTACCATCGATATTCTCGTGGCTACTGATGTGGCAGCTCGTGGTCTTGATATTTCTGGCGTATCTCACGTATATAACTATGATATGCCTCAAGATCCTGAAAGCTACACGCACCGCGTAGGTCGTACAGGCCGTGCCGGTAAAGCAGGTCAAGCTTTCACATTTGTTATCCCTCGTGAAATGGAGCATTTGCATGCTATCGAGCGTTTGACAAAACGTAAAATTGCACGCCGTCGTGCACCTTCCTTAGGTGAAGTTCTTGAAGGTCAACAACGTTTGGCAATTGAAAGCCTCGTTGAAATGACAGATAATTTAGAAGCGTTAGCGCCATTCAAATCTAGTGCAGAAGAATTGTTAAATGATACAGATTCTGTAACATTATTGGCAGCAGCTCTTAAATTGTTAACAAAAGAACCAGATACAACTCCTGTAAATATTACAGAAGAAAAACCATTGCGCGTTCGCCGTCGTCGTGAAGGTGGTCGTGGTGACCGCCGCCGTGGTGATCGTCGTAGAGATGGTGATCGCCGCCGTGACGGAGATCGTCGTCGCGATGACCGTCCTCGTCGTAACCGTGATGATCGTAGAAGTGATCGTCGTGATGACCGCCGCAGAGATGATCGTAGATCTGATCGTCCACGTGGTGACAGAAAACCTCGTCATCAAGGTGAAGGTTTCAAACCTTACTTTAAAGACTAATAGAGTGTGGATTGCTTTCGGGCAATCCACATTTTTTATTACTTAATAGTTAATACTATCTATCTTGATAAGTGTTGAGAATTCTGCTATAATAGATAATAATTATTTCTTGTGAATGGCCGATAATGGTCGATGCCTTATAGATTTCCAAGTGGAGAAAGGTAGAGTAGAGTATTATGGATATCGCACAAATTCTGCGTAGCCAAGGGTTCAAAGTAACCCCACAACGTATTGCGATTTATGATGCCTTGCGTGGTCATCATGATCATCCAACAGCAGAAATGTTGTATCATACGTTGCGCCCTGAACATCCAAGCATGAGCTTGGCAACAGTGTACAAGACGATGGAGATTTTTGAAAAAATCGGTCTTGTAAAAATTTTAGAAGTAGGTGATGAGCGCGCTCATTACGATTGGGACACACAAGCTCATTCCCATATCCGTTGCATCCGTTGCAATAAGGTAGAGGATATGATGGGCATTGATTTACAAGCTATCAAAACAATTGCTGATCAAGGTAGCGAGTATCAAATCACAGGTCAACATATTACCTTTGAAGGTGTATGCCCTGAGTGTGCTAAAAAAGAAAGTCATTAATACATAACCCCTGTCGCGAAGGGCTCCTTCACGGTAGGGGTTATATTAGTTATATATGTCTTATATTCATTAAGCTTTGGGAATAGATATAAGCGTAATAGAATAGATGTTAGAATTAAGTATTTTAGAATTATAAAATTATAGAATTATAAGATTATATAAATATAAAGGAGTATTATGTTTGTCATAGGCAGTCATTTATCAATTAGCAAAGGTTATTTAAATATGGGCAAGGATGCTACTAAAATTGGTGGCAATACCTTCCAATACTTTACTCGTAATCCTCGTGGTGGTGGTATGCGAGCTCTTGACTTAGAGGATATGAACAGCCTTGGTGCATATATGAAAGAACATAATTTTGGTACTTTATTAGCTCATGCACCATATACGTACAACCCATGTGCTGCAAAGGAAGACTTGCGCGCCTTTGCAAAACAATCCATGATGGAAGATTTAGAGCGCATGGAATATTTACCAGGCCAAATGTATAACTTTCACCCAGGCAGTCATGTGAAGCAAGGTGTAGATCAAGGCATCGAATATATCGTAGAATGTTTGAACGATATCTTGTTCCCTGGCATGAAGACAACAGTTCTCTTAGAAGTAATGGCAGGTAAAGGAACAGAAATTGGTTCTCGCTTTGAAGAGATTGCACGCATCATCGATGGTGTTAAACTTAAAGAGTATATGGGTGTGTGCGTTGATACATGTCACATCTACGAAGGTGGTTACGATATTGTCAATAATCTTGATGGTGTTATCGACGAGTTCGATCGTATTGTAGGATTAGACCGTTTGAAAGCCATTCACTTGAACGACTCTAAAAATCCTATGGGAGCTCATAAAGACCGACACGAAAAAATTGGGGAAGGTCACATCGGTATTGATGCCATCGCTCGCATTGTGACACATCCTAAATTGACGAATTTGCCGTTCTATTTGGAAACGCCAAATGAATTAGACGGCTATGCGAAAGAGATTGCTATGTTGCGCTCTATTGTAGAGAATCAATAATTAAGCTGAAACGTAGTTTTAGTTATATAATAATTTATATAGCTACATTTACATAAGATATAGGGAGAGCTGGAAAGGGGGATAAAATGCGTTTTTTACATACTGCCGATTGGCATTTAGGACGTATTTTTTATGGTCAGTACTTAACCGAAGACCAAGCTCATGTGTTGGAGAATCAGTTCTTTTCTATTTTGAAAGATGAAAAAATAGATGGCATATTGCTAGCAGGGGATATTTTTGATAGAGCTGTGCCACCTATTGAAGCCATTGAATTATGGGATTCCATCATTACTCGTCTTGCTATGGACTATAAAGTACCACTCTTTGTAGTTAGCGGTAATCACGATGGGGCAGAACGCCTTGAGGTGGGCCGCTCTATGTTGAGCCGTTCTGGCATTCATATTTGGGGTTCCCCTCATCATGCATTACAACCATTTGAGTTTGAAGGCGCTGACGGTAAGGTCGCTATTTGCCCTATGCCTTTCAGCGAGCCCCGTCGCATTGGTGATGCATTAGGACTAGGCTCTGCTAATAATTCTTTGGAAACGATTCAAAGTGTAGAGAATGCCATAGATGCAGACACTAAGACTAAAGCAAAATCTAAGCGTTCTAAATCTAAAAAAGCATCTGTAGATGTTATTGAGGATTCTTTGTTTGCTAGTGTTGATATGTCAAATATGGTAGATGAGATGCCTCGCGATATAGATACTACTGATGCAATAAAGCAAAGCTTAAACCGAAATACTGAGGCTAGTCTAAATCTACATAATTACGACCAAATGTATCAGGCTTGGAGTAACTACTTGTATAAACAAGTACCAAAGGGTATGCGTAGTATTGCCATTAGCCATGCTTTTGTAATGGGTGGTGAAGTAGGTGGTTCTGAGCGTACCTTATCTATTGGCGGTAGTGAACAAGTAAGCCCACAAGTTTTTAAAGACTTTCACTATACAGCCCTTGGCCATTTGCACGGGCCACAACGGATGGGGGCAGACTATATTCGTTATAGTGGGTCTCCATTAAAGTATTCCTTTGATGAGTATGCGCAGAAGAAGTCTTTTACCATCATTGATATGGATACAAAGGGAAAGGTAGATATTACCACCATTCCTGTAGAGGCGAAGCGAGATGTTGTAATATTGGAAGGCTATTTTGAAGACTTGCTAAACAATAAGGAGTTACAAGCTAAACATAAAGACGATTATGTACAGGCTCGATTGCTTGATACGATGCCTATTATGGATGGGATGGCTAAGTTGCGCCAAGTGTATCATCGTTGTATGACCATTGATTTAGTAGGTCGTGTGGCAACGCCTATGGCAGATATGGATGAAGCTGTATTTAAAGAGTTAAACGAGCGTGAATTGTTTAACCAATTTGCCGAAACGGTATGGAAAGAACCATTAACAGAGCGAGAGCAACAATACATCAACTCTGTATGGGACCGAATTTTAAAGGAGGACTAAATGAAGCCTATATCTTTAACTATAGAAGCCTTTGGTCCTTACCGCGATTCGGTTACCTTGGACTTTAACGAGCTTCAAGACCATTCTATGTTCCTCATCTCTGGTCCTACGGGGGCCGGGAAAACGTCTATACTAGATGCTATGGTGTATGCCTTATATGGCGAGCCTAGTGGAGAGGTGCGTAAAACAGATGCTATCCGCAGCGACTTTGCAGAACCTCAGCGTATGACGCGGGTAGATTTTTCCTTTGCTATCGGTGAGGCTCAGTACCGTGTTGAAAGATTGCCAAAACAATTGGTAGCAAAGAAACGCGGTACAGGTATGCGTGAGCAGAATGCTAGTGCCACGGTATATGAACTGAAAGATGGTGAGTGGAAGGTCATCGCTACCTCTGCGGCAGTTATTCGTGATACGATTCAAAGAATCATAGGCTTTCGTAAGGATCAGTTCTTACAGGTGGTTCTTTTACCGCAAGGGGAGTTCAGAAAATTATTAGTAGCATCTACTAGTGAACGGGAGGAGTTATTACATACACTCTTTAGAACCGAGTTATACCGAAGATTACAAGATGCCTTAAAGGCTGCTTATGATGACGCAAAAGCAGGGATTGAAGAAAATCTAACAAAACAGAATGCATTGCTGCAATCCATTCCACATGACGAAGATATGCCAGTACTAACCATTGAACATGTACGAGATCTTTTGAAACATAGAGAGCCTCACCGTGATGCTCTTGTTATTGACCGTGATAAAGCTGTAACTGTAGTGGAGCAGTTCAATACGTTGAGAAATGAGTGGGCCTTATATAACCAAGCACAACAATCTCTTGCAGATGCTACTTCTAAATTAGACCTCGTGAAAGCAAGAGAAGCGGAGCGTGCTAGCTTACGTGAAAAGGTTCAGTTCCTTACCTCTTTAACGCCAAGTTTTGAGCTATATAAACAGGTAAGTGATAAACAGTCGGTGTTAAAAACCTTGGAAACATCACTTTCAGAGGCTGAAAAAAATGTGGAAAGTGCAACTCAACATGAGGCTAAATGTATAGAGGCTCATGCAGTATTAGAAGCTCAAGCTGAAACTATGCAAGCTAAGCGAACTACGCTAGCCCAAATGGAACAGCAATCAAAAAAATTTGATGAGTTAGTACTGCTAAATAAGGAATTAAGCACATTAAAGAGTAGATTGGTAACACAGGACCGTGAGAAAAGCGAAGCTGCGTTACAGGCGCAGCATACGACAGTAGCTGATTTAGAGGCCAAGTTAACTGAAGCGAGAAACCAGTTCCAAGCTAATAGTAAAGCATTAGAGTCTATTCCTCGTATCCAAGAACAGTTAAATCATTTGCAACGATATTCTGAATTGGTCTCTGAGAAACAGAAGGTTCAAGATGATATCGACGCTAAAGATAAAACATTAGCGACGCTTGATGAATCCGTAAAGAATTCAAAGGTACAGCTTGAACGGTTAGAACATTTGATGGCAGAAGGTCGTGCCTTTGAACTCGTTCATTTAGTGAAAGATAACGAACCTTGTCCAGTATGCGGCTCTACAGAGCATCCACAGTTGGCAGTCAAGCCTGAGTTATATCCTACCAAAGAGGAGATAGAAGAGGCTCGTGCAGTGCGTGATCTTGAGTTACAAAAGCAAGCTAGTGAGATTGGTCAGAAAGAAACATTAGCTCTTCGTTTACATGAGTTAGATGAACAAGTTGAAGATCAAGTCTCTAAACTCAAAACATGGATTGATAATTTTTCAGAAGATGCATTTGATTCAATTCAACAGGGCTTAGTATCTCAAATGGAGCAGCTTTCAACCTTGCGTAGCGACACTGAACAGCTGAGCAACACTATAGCTAACACTGAGGATGACCTCAGTACGGCTAAAGATACACTAGCGAAATTGGATATGGCTCATAAGGAACTACTTGATAATTTGCATAATTTAGAGGTTCAGATTAGTACTGTACAGGCTAAGATTGATGCTCTTTCTGAAAGCTTGCCAACTACGGATGTAGCTGCATGGCATAAAGAGATAGAATCATTGGTGTCTGAGCTTACAGACTACGATGAACAGGTGAAGGTTTGTAAAGCAAATCTAGACTCTGCTAGAGAAGTGCTCAATGCTAAACGGGGACGTCTAGAAACTTTATCTGCCCAAGTGCAGGAAGAAATAAGACATCTTGATGTACTCAATAAAGACTTTGTAGAATCATTGCAATCGATTTCTTTATCTGAAAGTGATTTTATAGATGCGTTAGATGATTATAAGGCTTTAGATACATTTAGAACTGAACTACATGCATTGGAGGAGGCTTTCAATAAAGCTCAAGCTGTATATGATGCGGCCTTAAAGCATGCTCAATCTATAGTGGAGCCAAGTGATACGGTTTCCAATGAGGTATATGATGCGGCAGTAGAGCAACGTGACAATTTGGTAGGTTCTCTTGCGGCTTGGGATAAAGAAACGAAACATATTGAAACAACACTAGCTTCCCTAGAAACACTTGAACATGCTATGGGCGAAGCCCGTGAGGAAGTAACTTTCTTAAGTCGCCTAAATGACTTGGCAAATGGCGGTGAACAAGGGTTCAAAAATGTAACCTTTGAGCGCTATGTATTGGGCGCTATCTTAGATGAAGTCGTATATGCAGCTAATTTACGTCTTCAAACGATGAGTCGTAATCGCTATTCCTTGGAACGTTCTGACTATACTGGTGGTGGACGAGGCAAACAAGGCCTAGATTTGGCAGTTATGGATGCTTTCACAGGTCAATCAAGACCTGCGAATACCTTGTCTGGTGGTGAAACATTCTTGGCCTCTATGGCACTTGCCTTAGGCCTTGCGGATGTCATCCAAAGTTATGCAGGTGGTATTCATATGGATACGATGTTTATCGACGAAGGATTTGGTACCCTCGATCCTGATACGTTGGAACTCGCCATGGAAACACTGGTGAAATTACAATTATCAGGTCGTCTGATCGGCATGATTTCCCATGTACCTGAATTAAAGACTCGTATACCGGCCCACTTAGAGGTCACACGTGGTGACGATGGTAGTACAGCAAAATTTGTGATTAACTAGCTATAGAATTGTCAAATGTGATACTATTAAAAGAGGAGAATTCCTACAAAAACATACTGGAATTAGTTAAGGAGGTCCTATGAAGTTTTCATTTGCTCATAATAATATAAATGTTAAGGATCTTGATAAGAGTTTAGCATTCTATAAAGAGGCCTTATTACTTGAGGAATCTCGTCGCTTGGAAGATCCAAGTGGTGCTTTCACCCTTGTATATTTAAAAAGTCCATACACGGCGCATGAACTAGAACTTACATGGTTGCGCGACTGGGATCGCCCTTATAATTTAGGGGACAATGAATTCCATTTGGCATTTTATGTAGATGACTACGAAGCAGCTCTTAAAAAGCATAAAGAGATGGGCGTAGTAGCTTACGAAAATGCTGACATGGGGATTTACTTTATTGCCGATCCAGACGGGTATTGGACAGAAATCATTCCAGCAGGTAAATACTAATGGAATATATGTTAACTCGTTTAGAGTGGCTAGTTGGTCCTGATAAAATCCAAACCTTAAAAGATACATCTGTGGCTCTCTTTGGTGTCGGAGGCGTTGGTGGTGGTGCCCTTGAGTCGCTAGTACGAGCTGGTGTGGGGCGTATCGTCGTTATTGATGGTGATGCCATAGCGCCTAGTAACTTGAATCGCCAAATGATTTCGACTTATGACACGATTGGAGAGCGTAAGGTAGAGGTGGCAAAGGCACGAGCTCTTTCCATTAATCCAGATGTAGTGATAGAAACTCATGATATTATGTATACTGAGGAAAACTACCCTGGATTTATTCAAAGCTTAAACGTTGATTATGTAATCGATGCCATTGATATGGTAACGGCAAAACTTAATATTATTGAGGTGTGTCAACGTGAAAGCATCCCTGTTATTTCTTGTATGGGCGGTGGCAATCGCTTTTACCCTGAAAAACTTATGATTGCTGATATCAATAAGTCTCATACATGTCCTCTCGCGCGCGTTATGCGTCGAGAACTCAAAAAACGGGGCATTAAAAAGCAATTAGTTTTATTTTCTACAGAAAAACCGACAAAACCACAGTTCCGCGGCGAAGCAACAAGCCCTGGTACATGTAGTTTTGTGCCCCCAGTGGCAGGTTTTATATTAGCAGCACATGTGTTGCGTACAATTTTGGAGGTACCTGAACAATGAAAAAAGCAAAAATCCATATGGCTGACGGCGGCGATATCGTAATTGAATTATTTGATAAAGAAGCTCCTGGCACAGTACAAAACTTTATTGATTTGATCAACAAAGGTTTCTATAATGGCCTTCGTTTTCACCGTGTAATCCCTGGCTTCGTAGCTCAAGGCGGTTGCCCTAATGGCAATGGTACAGGTGGTCCTGGTTACACAATCAAAGACGAATTGATTGGTAACCCTCATAAACATGAGCGCGGTGCATTGTCCATGGCTCACCGTGGTCCTAATACTGGTGGTAGCCAATTCTTTATCGTATACGAACCACAACCTCACTTGGATGGTGTACATACTGTATTCGGTAAAGTAATCGAAGGTATGGACGTAGTTGATGGTATTCACCAAGGTGCCATCATGGAAACTGTTGAAGTAATCGAAGGTTAATCTCATGAATGATGTATCTATTAAACATCCAGAATGGCTATATATTGATGTAAATGGTAAAACATCATATGGGTATGACCAAGAATGGTTCACTGATGAGTGGCAACGCTTGTCTGGTTGTGGTCCTACATCGGCATCACAAGTATTGGGTTATTCGCTATTTAGGGATGGCTTATTAGATCTGGAAACCACATCCGATCAAACGCTTGCTTTAGAACGGATGAACTTAGTTTGGAAATATGTAAAGCCACGCTTTGGTGGTGGTGTTTATAAAACTCAATGGATGGAACGTGGTCTTACTCGTTTACTAGAGGATAAAGGCCTATCTTATGATGTACATATGTTGAATGTATCTCCGTTTTGCGCATCTCGTGTAGAGGTGGAGGCTGCAGCTCAGTTTATTCATGATGCATTGGCGCAAGATGTGCCTGTAGCATTTTTGAATCGTCATAAGGGTAAAGAAAAAGCTCTTTATACATGGCATTGGGTTCCAATTCACAAGATATTTATGGATGGCGATGATATTCGTTGTGGTATCTTTGATGAAGGTGAAATCCGTGATTTCTCATTAGCGAATTGGATGAAAGACACTATTTTAGGTGGTGGTTTCTGTTATATTAGTCGTAAAGATTAAGTAACAGAACAATTAACGTAATATACATACGCATCGCAATTATCTGCGGTGCGTATTGTAGTATAAAAGTAGGAGGTACTACATGAGTCAATGGATTACAGAGGAACAAACTCCTCATTTACGTCTTAGCGCTGAAGCAGAAGAGGTATTATACTCTGGTGAATCTGAGTTCCAAAAAATTGAAGTGTTTAAATCTAAAGAGTACGGTACGATGCTCGCATTAGATGGTGTATTCCAAACGTCTGAGCGTGAAGAGTTCATCTACCATGAAATGATGAGTCATGTTCCATTGTTTTTACATCCAAATCCTGAACGTGTATTAATCATCGGTGGCGGTGATGGTGGCGTAGCTAGAGAATGTGTACGCCATGATTGTGTAAAAGAAGTAACAATGGTTGAAATCGATGGTAAGGTTGTAGAGCTTGCTAAACAATATTTACCAACTATTGCTAAAGCTATGATTGAAAACCATCCTAAATTAACTGTAAAAATTGGTGATGGCATTGGCTTTATGGCAGAAGCAGAAGATTACTATGATGTAATTATTGTAGACTGCTCCGACCCAATCGGTCCTGGTGAAGGTTTATTTACTGAAGAGTTCTATAAAAATACATTAAAAGCTCTTAAAAAAGATGGCTTATTTGTACAACAAACAGAATCTCCTATGTTACATCAACCGCTTGTTGAAAAAGTGTTTGGTTACGTAAACAATCACTTCCCAATTGCGCGTTTGTATACTGCATTTATTCCAATTTATCCTGCAGGTATGCATTGCTTCACATTGGGTTCTAAAACATTTGACCCATTAACATGGACACCAAATCGTGAACAAAACTTTGAAACCAAGTACTATAATGCTGAAATTCAAAAGGCTGCTTTTGCTTTACCAAATTTTGTAAAAAACTATTTGCCAACTAAGTAAATAATATGTATAATAGGGGAGCACCATTCGTAAGGTATAACTTATGAATGTGCTTCCTTATTTTTATGAGGAGAAAGAGTTTATATTGGGGATAACACACTTTATCATTTTATTTGTAAAAGTTAAATGAAATTGAGAAAAAGGTGTTGACACAAATCTCTAGAACAGATATAATTCTCTTTGTTACGAAGACAACGTCTTCGATACCTACAAGGTGGTGGGTATGGTGAAGCGGTTAACACGGCGGATTGTGGCTCCGTTACGCGTGGGTTCGATCCCCACTACTCACCCCATAACCTACACATCATAATCACTGTAGGGGTGTCGCCAAGTGGTAAGGCAACGGACTTTGACTCCGTTATGCGCTGGTTCGATCCCAGCCACCCCTGCCAACATGACTCACTAGCTCAGTTGGCAGAGCACCTGACTTTTAATCAGGGTGTCCCGCGTTCGAGTCGCGGGTGAGTCACCAAATTAAAACTCACAAACTTCGGTTTGTGAGTTTTCTATCTCTATTCATAGAGAATTTGGTTATGATTGTATGTATAAAATCAATCAAAAATAAGTTGAAAAAAACTTTGAAAAAGAGGTTGACGATTTAAGATTAGATTGATATACTATACAAGTCGTTAGGGCAACAACCTAACGTAACAGATCTTTGAAAACTGAACAATGATAGGTAATCAATCAATATGATTGAACATATGCCAGAGTGCGGGTTTTGACATAGTCAAAACCAACCATAATTC
>UPXS01000032.1 GCA_900538355.1 uncultured Veillonella sp. | reverse complement strand
ATCTCATTTATTTTTCATTTTCTATTCATGATTATATCAAGGGAAAAGTGGCTTGTACAGTGGTTTTTATATAAAAATAGATAAATTATAATATGTTCATTTAATATATTTTTTATATTTTCATGCTATCTTCATTAAAAATACCTCATAATCGCTAAGATTATGAGGTATTTTTACATATTTGTATATTATTAACAAATTAATTTTTAAATGTACTTCGTTTATACCTGATGTAATGGACTAGCTTCACTACTAGAATACCAATAACAACACCAACAGTATCAATCAAAATATCAGAAATCTGAGAGCTACGCCCTGGAGAGAACAATTGTATAAATTCATCAAGACCAGCAATCAACATGCCTAAACCTATGGTCTTTATTACGGTACCGTATGTAATATATCGACGTAGAATCGAATATAAAACACCACCAAGGATTGTAAACTCTGTGAGATGGGCTAACTTTCGAACAATCCTATTCAAGGTCCATATATTTCCATGAAAGCCTAACTTATTTACTATAGGAGCAAAGGTCTCTGCAAAGAGCAAGCTAAATCCATCTGAAGATCCGCCATTTTGCATCGAATTATCCCATATAAAAAATACAATTAGACCTAATAGAATATATAGTATCCAACGTTTCATATTACACTCCTAAACGCCATAATACATATCTATCTTAATCGCGGTCAAAAATATCTCTTGTATAAACTTTATCCTTCACATCTTCTAAACTCTTATCCCAACGATTAGCAACTATAACGTCACTAACACGTTTAAAGTCTTCAAAGTTACGAATAACAGGTGAATTAAAGAAATCTTCTGCATCAAGAGTCGGTTCATACACAACTACAGCAATACCCTTTGCCTTGATACGCTTCATTACACCTTGAATTGCAGATGCTCTAAAATTATCAGAATTCATTTTCATCGTCAAGCGATATATGCCAACAATTTTTGGATTCTTCCCTATAATAACATCTGCAACATGATCTTTACGAGTTCTATTAGCATCTACAATAGCAGAGATTAAATTTTGTGGAACATCATTATAGTTAGCTAATAATTGCTTAGTATCTTTTGGTAAACAATACCCACCATAACCAAAGGATGGATTATTATAGAAGTCTCCAATACGAGGATCTAAACAAACACCATTAATGATTTGACTTGTACTAAGGCCACGAACCTCAGCATAAGAATCTAACTCATTAAAGTATGCAACGCGCAATGCCAAATACGTATTAGCAAATAATTTAATCGCTTCTGCTTCCGTAGAGTCCGTATATAATTGAGGTACTTGTTCCTTAATAGCACCATCAGCTAATAGTTGTCCAAAACGGCGGGCCCGTTCAGAGTCTTCCCCTACCACAATACGGGAAGGATGTAAATTATCATACAAAGCTTTACCTTCACGTAAAAATTCTGGGGAGAAAATCAAGTTCTCTGTATTGAATTCTTTACGCATTTGAACTGTATACCCAACTGGCACAGTTGACTTGATAATCATAACAGCATCAGGATTAATATCTAGTACTGTTTTAATAACTTGCTCTACAGAAGAGGTATCAAAGAAATTCTTTTGAGGATCGTAGTTAGTAGGCGTTGAAATAATAACATACTCAGCACCTTTAAAAGCTTCTACAGGATCTAATGTAGCTTTAAAGTTTAACTTCTTAGTAGCTAAATACTCCTGCAATTCCGCATCTACAATAGGTGACTCTTTTCGATTTAGCATTTCAACCTTTTCAGGGATAATATCGAGGGCCACCACTTCATTATGTTGTGCTAATAAAACACCATTTGAAAGGCCTACATAGCCTGTACCAGCAATTGCAATCTTCATTTATTTGCCCTCCGTCATGTAAAACTCTTTATACCATATAGCAAATTTCCGTAACCCTTCACGTAAAGATGTATTTGGCTTAAATCCAAAATCTTCTTCTAGAGCACTTGTATCTGCATAGGTAACAGGTACATCGCCTGGTTGCATGGCCACTAATTCTTTATGTTCCTCAAAATTATAATCCTCTGGTAATACGCCAGCAGCAACTAATTCCTCTGAAAGAATACGCACAAAATCCAGAAGATTTTCAGGATGGCTATTACCAATATTATAAATAGCATACGGAGGAACCGGTAAACCATCGGCACCATTGCGACGTTCTGGGGCTGCACACATGACCTTAGATACGCCCTCTACTATATCATCGATATAGGTAAAGTCACGTTTACAGTTACCATAGTTAAAGATTTTTATAGTACCACCACTACGCAATGTATTAGTAAAACCAAAGTACGCCATATCTGGACGACCTGCTGGACCATACACAGTGAAGAAACGAAGTCCTGTACTAGGAATGTTATATAACTTGGCATACGAATAGGCCAATAATTCATTTGATTTTTTAGTAGCCGCATACAGAGAAACTGGGTTATCTACTTTATGCTCTGTAGAGTATGGAATTTGTTTATTCGCACCGTATACGGAGGACGATGATGCATAGACTAAATGCTCTACTCCGCTTTCACCATTATCATAAGAATGACGACAAGCCTCTAGTATATTGTAGAAACCAATAATATTAGACTCGATATAAGCATCTGGGTTTGTAATAGAGTAACGAACACCCGCCTGTGCTGCTAAATTAACAACAACACGTGGTTTATAAGTAGAAAAGATTTCTTCAATAAAAGCCTTATCTGCAATATTACCTTTTTTAAAGATCCACGTATTTTTACTATCTTTGCACATCTCATCAATTTGTTGCAAACGATAATCCTTTAAAGCCACGTCATAGTAATCATTAACAGAATCTATGCCAATAATTTGAGTTCCTTCTGCTTCAGATAAAAGGGACATAACGAGATTAGCCCCTACAAATCCAGCGGCTCCCGTTACTAGGATCACCGTATTGTTTAAATCTACATTTTTTGAAAGCATATGTACTCCTTTCATAGTTCTGTTAATTATGAGCGTCTTACTTTACGTAACACTTTATTAACGCCAGAGGTAATAATGGTACGCTCAGATGGAATGATACATAAAATAACCACATATAGTATTACGCATAACATCATACAAACTATAGTCCACCACACCGCATCATATATATGTAATACACTATACGCAAGAGCGCCAACAATAAAGGCGGTGATTAGATATACACCTATATTAGTAATCACACGTAAGGCACTCATATTGATAAATAATCCCAAGAAAATCATGGCAACCATTAACATTTCCATGCGTACTATTGAACGTGCATAGACAAATGTACTAAAGTCATACTGAATACAAATATAAATTACAGGTATTAATACAACTAAGTGCAATATCTGAGTCCAGAATGATAAATTAGGCATCCCTTTTGCTCTAAATATTTCGGAAATAAGATTAGCCGTAACAGTCATGATAGCTGAGCTTAATGCCCAAGAGCCTAGTACAATACCTGCTAATTTCCATTGTGGTCCAAGTAAAAGTTGGACCACAATGTCTTGGAATACAAACAATCCTACCCCTATAGGCACTAAGAATAGAGCCATATAGCGTTGGAAGGTAAAGAATGTATTGGAAAAGGCCTGTTCATCATGTTGTACCCGACTTAGAGCGGCAAACAATACTGGAGCTAATGAGGAGGTGGCCATGGCCATAATAGTTGTTACAATGGCCATCGGCATTTTGTATATCCCCAAATAATAGGCGTCTAAAAAGCGACTAATAATAAAGGTATCCACCCACGCTGTAAGCCAGATAGAAAATGCTTCAGCTAGTGACCATGCACTATAGCTGAACATCTTCATAAAGACCTGCCCACTAAAGAATAAATGGATTTGATTCTTTCTGCTCTTTAATAAGGCTAAAGCCGTAAACAGCTGAGCCCCTAACATACCGGCGATTAACGACCAATAGTCATAGCCCATGAGTGCCATAGGTATGGATATCAATATAGGAGTCAGAATTGTGATGAGCCGAATGTTAAGAAGAAACTTAAAGTTGAAGTCCCGTCTATACAATGCCATTTGTACACTACTGAAAGCAGAGAGCGGAATCATGGCCCCCATTACAGCTAACGGTATACCTAACCCATCATTACCGACCAATACAGCTAACTCATCACGACCGATTATAATAGCCCCCCATAAGAGTAAAGAAAGCACTAAGTTGGCAATAAAAGCTACATCTGTAGCCTCCTGTTTTTCTTTATCACTTTCAAATTCATGCTGTACAAGAAACTTTTGAAATCCCGCATCAGCAAGCATCTCTGCAAAGGATATAACCATCATAATCGTTGCCAATATACCAAACGCCGTAGGCGCTAACATATGGGCCAATATTATATTTGTTAGTGGTGTAATAAGCTTTGCTAAAACCTCTGTTATGACAGACCATTTAGCAGCAGCTACTATTTTAGTATCCATTATTTTTTATTGATATTCTTAATGCCCCGCAAGAATAATTCATGGTGAGCTTCACATTCCAAGTAATTTTGAATTGCTAAATAACTTGTTTTTCCTAATAGGAGTTGCATTAATTTTCTACCAAATAATGCATTGATTGCACGTATAATAAATGATCTACCGATAAATTCACGTAAATAACGCTTTACATGTGTATCAGCAAAATCTTTATAGGCTTGTACTACAAAATGAGCATCTCTAATGTGTTCACTTCGTTGTTTATAGGCTGTCAAAGTTTCATCTGCTTCTGACTCAGTAGCTAAACGCGTTCCCAGTTCCGTACTACGAATTGGCACTTCAGAGACAATAAAACTATCCTTTGTTGCCTCTACATTGATTAATAAAGAGTCTTTAACAAACTCCTTATGCTGTATATAGAATTCGGAGTTAAAGATAAAGTTACCTTGACCATAAATAATAGTCCCCTTGCCATAGTCTTCACGAGATCCTATACAATGACTATGTTGACAAACGACAAGGTCTGCCCCCTTATCAACAAATTTACGGCAATATCTCTGTAGCATTGGTGATGGGTAGCGATAAAATTCCTTCCCACCATGATATAAAACGATGACATAATCACAGGTCTTCTTTAGTGCTTCAACATCATCAAAGCTTTCTAATACATCAAAGGGATTGGCCCCCATTGTATGACAAGAGGCAACGGTAAACTCATGTTCTGCACATAGATAAAACCCTATGCGTATACCGTCCTTTTCAAAGATAAACGGCTTTTTAGCTTCCTTTACATTAGCACCAGCACCGGCATTTTTAATATCATGCTTTTTTAATAACTCCAGTGCAGTAGTTAAACCTTCCACACCATGGTCTAAGGAGTGATTATTAGCCAATGTTAAAAATATAGGTTCTAAAGCCTTATAACCGTATATTGTTTTCGTAGGCGACTTTAAATTATTACCAAATTTATCAATCGGTGTAGATGCATCAGTTAAGGGTACCTCTAGATTAAACACATTTAAATCAGATTGCTTAAAGAGTCCTAATAATTCTTTACCAACTAAAGCTTCTATATTACCAGTTTCAAATAATACTCTATTTATATCCGTAGGAACAAAATCAGCTCCGATGTACAGTTTCAAGGTGTAACCACTCTCCCAATTCATAATCTTTTGATATAGGACGAAACTGTTCTAATCCCGCACCAGGGAAGAACGTTAACTCTCCAATATACAGTCGTCCCTTTATTTCATAGAAATCAACACGTAAAAACGGGCAGTCTTTACTAAGTTCCGTAGCAATTCTTAACATCTCATCATATGTTTCAGGTCTCGGGAACTCTGTTGGCAACGGTGGATAATGACCAAAATGAATTCCCATAGGTTTCCAATCGATATCATAGAAGTTCATACGCGTTCCCGTTTTAGAAAAACGGTCAGAACAAACTACAGTCATCTTTGGTTCACCGTGGAAACAATACATCTTATAATCTAAGATTTCATTGCTACCTAATTCAGATAAGTATTCCTCTGCGATAATCCGACGAGGAACCTCCTTATAAGGCCACTCTCGAGCAATACGTGAATAGTCCCGTTTTAAGAATGTTCTTAATTTAGCTTTGGCTGCTTCCCGATCAAGGGATGACTTATCTTTACAAATAACGATGCCCCCACTATCATGTGTACACTTCAACACAAACTGATTAGGCAACGCATCAAAGTCAATATCCTCTACGGAATCCCAAACAGCCAGTGTAGGAATTATATATTGATCACCTACACGGTGAGCAATAAAATTTTTAGCCTCATGCTTATCTACCATGACCGTTTGTATAGGCTCTCTATAATTAACCTTTAGCCATTGTAACTTTTCGCTGAAAGTTTTTGGATTCTCTAAATCTAAAGGATATCCCATGTATTTAGGAAATACCTTCTTTAAAAACTCTTCATCAGATAAAGAGTCATAATAACCTAATTTGATCAATACTCTCGTGCGATAGTAAGGTTTTGTTAAAAAGGACATGCCAACTTTACACAACTTGCTGAGCTTCATTTTTACGTCCTTTCCGGAGCAATTGCACCTCTAAATAAAACATCATCATATAAAAATATGTACTCTTACTTTCATAAGAAACCATGCCCATATCCATAACGATTTGAGAAAGGAACAAAATCAGTACCATTACGTATTCATTACTATGAAAGTTCCGATAACGAATTAAGTTATAGGCAATGTATATATACATTGAGTAATATGCCAATAAGCCGATTACCCCTGTACCTGCTAATAGTTCAATATAGTTATTATGTAAGTAGTAATTCTCTTTACCGTATACGAAATAGGTAAATACTGAAGGGTTATTTACGCCAACCCCAGTTATAGGGGATTGATAAAATAAATCCCACCCAATATCAACCAAAGCCATACGGATAATAGTTGATGAATCGCCACCAGTACCAGAAAAGGCATCCACCATACTCGACATACGGTCTAGTACCTCTGAAAACATAGGCAATTGTAAGACTGCAATACCAACTAACGTAAGAGCCAATAAGGACCCTATAATTTTCACAATAGAATTCACTACATTAGCACTGCGTAAACTTTTAAACACAAATAGTAAGACTGTACCAACAACAACGAACACTAACGCTTTACGACTGCCGGTAGCCGCTAAAATTCCCAATGTAGGTAAGGCTATAATATTCCACCAACGAGGACGATCATACAACATATAATATAATGTCATAACGATCGCATTGGCCCCTAATAAACCTACTGTATTCGCATTTAATGCATCATTGGCAATTCGAGCAGAAGATGACAAAACGGTAATAAAATAATCTAAACCATAGAAATATACAGTATAAAAACAAACTATATAACCAGTCCACATACCAATCTTTAATAATGTGTCCACCGATTTTTTATCTTGATAACACATGTATAGAATGATAAGCATAAAGAATATCTTGACAATATCAAAGCTTCGACTGAGTGCTACAGATGGCTCTATAGCATTAATAGTACTCAGATAACAGGCCCCAATGAAGAGGAGCATATAACCATGCATCCAGGTAAGCCTAAATTTTAAAACTCCCCGCTCTCTAATGAGATAACAAATAATAAGTCCAAATAGGCATACAAATAATACATAGGCACCATAATTCGCATCGCCAAGGGCAAAGGAAATGGTCAACGACAACACTAAAAAAATTAGAGTTATGAACCATATCATGCGGTCAGCAATAGCCGTAATATTTAACTTCAATGGTTCTCCTCCTTACAACTCATAAAACATCTAACCAACGTTTAGCAATTTTGCATAGTGGGAATTTGTCACGCACCTTAATGGCTTCTTGTGAAAGTTTAGTTGCCAGTTCAGGGTCTTTTAGAACGCTACGCATGGCTTCATACATAGCCTGTGTATCTCCTACAGGCACCAAGATACCATTCTCTCCACTTGTTATGACCATACGAGCCCCACCCACTGGACAGTCTGTAACAACTGTAGGCAAGCCCATACCTAGCGCTTCAAGCATAGAGTTTGAAATACCTTCAAAATCAGATGATGAAACATACATAGAACAAGGTGCGACCTTCTCTAAAATATTACTAGCAAAGCCAGGCAATAAAATTCTATCCTCTAAATTAAGAGATTTAATTTGAGCTCGTAGTTCATCCTCTAAAACGCCTTGCCCATAAATGACGAGTTTATACTCTGGGAACTCGTCTGCTAGCATACTAAAAGCATTGATCATCATAGGCAAATTCTTTTGCGGATGCAAGCGACATGCTGTAACGATTGTCTTTTCCCGTTCTCCCTCAATTGGTGGTGGCAATTTACCATTAATAGGATTCGGAATGATAACACCACGCTTTTGTACCGATTTAGGGAAATATGAACGTGCATCTTCCGTTTGGAATACTAAGGCGTCAGCAAAGCGAAACGCAAAATTACGCAGCGCTTGTTGATGCCAACCGATAGGTACTTTACGCGGATTATTTCGTTCTGAAAAGACAATGCGATTCTTTACAAACCACGAACTAATAGCCAATATAAAGCTAGATGCAGACAAGAAAGATAAACATGTTGCATTGGGTCTAGTCTTTAAAATCTTAATTAGCTCTTTTATTTCCTGCATAAAGCGAATCACTTTATTAGAACTTGTGGTATGAATTTCAATTTGCTCTATCCCATTTTCTAAGGCATATTCATTACCATAACGATTGGGACTAGTTTGGATGACCGTAATATGATGACCATCATGCACCCATTGACGAGCTAACTCAGTTAAAATTCGTTCAGCTCCATCATTACCAAGGGAGATGGTAACAATGATTATTTCCTTTTTCATAGGCCTTCCTCTTGGATATATTCTGCAAGTCTTACATAAGCTTGCGCCATTGTTACCTTAGGCTGCCATCCTAAGGACTTTAATTTTTTCGAACTCAAGAACATGTGCACTGTTGGCGCATAGCCTAAGCCTTGTACATCTTCTGGAATCTCAAAAATAACTTCACTCTTATCATGGCTTACATGGGTCGCTACTAAATGAGCAATACTAGCTATGGAGCGAGTTTCCTCATCATGACAGACATTGTATGCTTCACCAGCTTCTCCGTCCTTCATAAGGGTTAAAATGCCTGTTAATGCGTCGGTAATATAGCAATAATTTGACATAGAATCACCCTTTGTATGAAGTACAATATTTTCATTTTTTAGAGCACTCTTAGTGAATTGCATAAATACGCGGTTATCTGAAACAGGAACGCCAGGTCCAAAAGTTTGAGCCAATCGAGCTATAACAGCTGGAACACCAAATTCTACAGCATAAGATTTACAATAACACTCACATAATCTTTTACTTTCAGAATAAGAGCTACGCACATTTAAATGGTCTAAATATCCTAATCGCTCTTCAGTCATCACCTGTCCTGATTCATACGGCACACCATACTGTTCCATACTCGATAGGTACACAAGTTTCTTTACCGTTTTATGACGGCCTAGTTCAAGCATAGCTTCTGTACCGTGAATCGAAGTACGAATAGTTTCTACAGGATGCTCCATAAAGAATTTAGATTGTGTTGGTGCTGCACCATGTAAGATATAGTCGCAAGGCACATCAATAGACTCTAAAGAACCATCGATAAGTGTAATAGAATCATAATCTAAATAGTCACCTAGAATAGCCTGTGCTTTGTCATGACTACGAACATGGCCTATTACCTTTATATCCAAATTATATGTCTCATTGGCAAGTATAAGCAGTTTTATAAACATAGAGCCGATGAGTCCCGTCGCACCTGTCACAAGAATGCGCTGATGGCGGAGGAAATCAAAGTACTCTTTATCTTGTAGTAAAGCTGTTAACTCGCGTTTAATAACGGAATTACTCATCTTGTAATCCTCCTAATTCGCGGTTCTTAATAATACCGGTGAACATATAATAATCAGATGGTGTCGTAATCTTTATATTTTCCGTCTCCCCTAATACTGGATACAATGTGTAGCCATAATGCATCATCATGGACGCAGAGTCTATAAAGTTATGAGTACCTTCCGCTTTTGCCCGATCATGAACCGATAGAATATCGTCTAGCTTAAAGCTTTGAGGTGCTTTTGCCATAAGGCATTCACTGCGATTTAAAATACGATTGATAGAACCATTATCTGTAACCATAACGGTTTCAATAGCAGGTGTAACAGTGATAGCAGACCCCTTTGTTTCTACAGATTCGATATTTCTCTCTATTGTTGCCTTATCTACAAGCGGTCTAACACCATCGTGAATCAATACGGTAACATCTTCATTAGGAAATAAACGCTTTGCTTCTGCCAATCCATTATATTGAGAATCTAAAGCACTTTCTCCACCGGGAACAATGGATAAAACCTTTTGTAAACCAGCCTCTCTGATGAGGTTCTTGGTATGATCTATCCACTCTGTTTTGCAGGCTAGAACAATGCCATCAATTAAGTCCGTTTGTTCAAATACATCTAAAGTTTGTATCAAAATAGGTCTACCGTTCCATTCAAGAAACTGTTTTGGCGTCTTACTGTTATTCATACGAGCACCTACGCCACCCGCAAAGATTACTGCTATTCGTTTCATAGGCCCTCCTTAAGGTTAAGCTTCGTTTTTGGCATAATGTATGCCTCTATACTCCTTGTAAGGTGTATGCAAATCAGCAAATACAGCATCATGTTTAGCTACGCGCTGTTCTACTGGAGGTAATTGCATATAATCGCCCCAAATGAGACGTAAATATCGTTCATACCCTTTCATAACTGGTATTTGATGACCTTCAAAATCCTTATATACAACAGATTCGAAGTCTTCTCGAGGATGACGTAGCTTCATACCCTTCAAACTACCAATTAGCTCCGTACACTCCTCACTCGTATTGAAATCGTATTTAGTCATTTGCTTTTCCGCCAAACGCCAAATATGATACCGTAACGACTGACTAGAAAATACCTTGTAAATACATCCTGCTAATGCACGATACATCGGTCCTTTATTATCAGGCAACCGTTGGGCATTGAAAAGTGCAAAGGTCATGGCCCACATAAGCTGCAGTGCACGACTAATTTTCCCTGGTGCACATCCATCAATCGGCATAATTTCAAGAGCCAAACCATGACAAATATCTTCGTGCATACTATGACGATTAATAAATGTTGTATTGTTATCTCGAATAGAAGCACCCGCATCATGATAGATATGATTTCGATCAGTTCGACAATACGTATACCGTTCTGTATCTGCATATTTAGGCCATAATTCAGCTAATTTTTCATAATCGGGACGTGGCATAAATAAATCTAAATCATCATCCCAAGGGATGAATCCATTATGACGTATAGCCCCAATGAGACCACCGCCACAGAGGTAAAAGCGCAAATTATGTTTGTCACAAAACTCTTTAAAGTACAGCAACATAGCAAGCTCTTTTTCTTGTATTTCCTTTGTCATAGATGTACTCATAGGGACCTCTTTCAACGTAATACAGCTAGTACTGTATCAACCATCGTTTTAATATCTTGTAGAAAAGAAAATTCTTTAATACTCTTTAAATTCCAAGCCATCTTGCCTGGTAATACCTCATTAATATAGACTTCATCTACATTTTGAGCATTTTGTAAAAGTTGATCTTCATCTTTATAAGCAATGCTTGCCACACTAGTTACACCAGCTGGTAATAATAAGGTTGCCTTCATTTCATCGGTATAAGCCGCCACATAGCGAGGCACCTCTGGTCTTGTGCCGACAAAGCTCATATCACCTAACAGGATATTAATCAGCTGAGGCAATTCATCAAGACGACAACTACGAAGCATATTTCCCACCTTAGTAACGCGCATATCATTTTGTGATGTTACTTGCGCACCTAATGATTCTGCATTTTTTACCATAGTACGGAATTTATAGATGCCAAAGGTACGACCATACTGTGTAACCCGGGTTTGACGAAAGAAAACCTCTCCTTCGCTATCCCGTTTAATCATAATGGCTAACACAAGGAATACAGGGCTCAATATAATGAGCATTCCTGCGGCCATAAGGCGATCAAAAATACTTTTACATAAAAGGCTCCCACGCTTTTGATTTAACAATTCAAAATAAGGACGCACAGCTTCGCACTGCAGCTCTTTTGGGAGATCGTGAAAGTTTTTTACTAGCATTCGGTAATAATCCTTTTAAATGTTTCAATGATATATTGCACTTCTTCATCTGTTAACAATGTATGAAGAGGCAATGTGATTTCATTTTTAAACTGATTATAAGCATTTGGATAATCATCAATAGTGAATCCTAGATTCTTGTAAGCCGTGTGCATCGGAATTGGTTTGTAATGGACATTCGTTGCAATACCAGCTTCAGCCATAGCTTCAATTACCTTGTTTCGATATTCAGCATCTCGTCCATCTAAACGTACTAAATACAAGTGACCACTACTTTGATGTTCATCAATATAATGATGTAGCAATGTAACAGGTAAATCTTTAAACGCTGCATCATAAGCTTCGATAATTTCTTTACGACGGGCTAACAGTTTTGGATATCGTTCAAATTGAGCTAATCCAATAGCAGCCATAATATCGGTCATATTACATTTATAATAGGTACCTTTAATATCATATTCCCAAGCGCCTGCTTTTGTTTTAGCAAGAGCATCCTTATCTTGACCATGCAAAGATAACAATTGGAATTGCTTATAAATAGCTTCATCATCAATACCATCTATGTGTCTCCATGTAGCACAGCCGCCTTCAGCAGTTGTAAAATTCTTTACTGCATGGAAGGAAAAGCTACTAAAATCAGCCACATTACCTGTTGGTGTACCTTTATATGAGGCTCCAAAGGAGTGTGCACAGTCCGCTACAATAGGAATATGTGCCAATGCTTTTTGAATATCATTAGATGGTGTAAAGAGAGATTTCTTTTCTTCTACAATGAAACGCAAACGATCGTAGTCACAAGGGACCCCTGCAATATCTACAGGGATAATAGCTTTTGTTTTTGGCGTAATAGCACGAGCCACTGCATCGTAATCCATTTCAAAGGAATCTTTTTGGGTATCTACAAGAACTAGTGTAGCCCCCACATGAACAACAGGGCTTGCACTAGCTGTATAGGAATAAGCACTGGTGATTACTTCATCGCCGGGGCCAATACCTAATACACGAAGAGACATCTCAAGCGCCGCGGTAGCAGAGTTTAAACAAACAGCTTTAGGTGTACCTAACTGTGCCGCAATCTTTTTTTCTAATTCTTTAGTGCGCGGTCCAGTTGTAATCCAACCACTTTTTAAGGCTTCTACAACTTCATTGATTTCTAACTCTGTAATATCTGGAGGGGAAAAATTAATTTTCATATACAT
>UPXS01000031.1 GCA_900538355.1 uncultured Veillonella sp. | reverse complement strand
CAGGCCGCAGTCAGACCCGGCCAGTGGAGGCTTGAGACGAGTGTTCGGCTCGCCATTACTTGCGATTTTTCGCAAAGTTCACAAGACCACCAGCTGCCGCAATATCTTGAATGAATTGTGGCAACTCAGTCCCTTGGTATTGTTCGTTTTTAGTCAAGTTGTACACGATACCTTTAGACAAGTCTACGCCGATTGCATCACCAGCGTCGATACGATCTACTTGTTCACCGATTTCCACTACTGGCAAACCGATGTTGATAGCATTGCGGAAGAAGATACGTGCAAAGGAGTGTGCTACGATAACAGGCACGCCTTTTGCTTTGATAACGCCTGGTGCGTGTTCACGGGAGGAACCACAACCAAAGTTTTTACCAGCTACCATGATTTCGCCAGCTTTCACATTTGGCGCGAATGTAGTATCAATATCTTCCATCGCATGTTCAGCCAATTCGTTCCAGTCAGCAATCGCCAAGTAACGAGCCGGAATGATTACGTCTGTATCTACATCGTCGCCGTAGCGCCAGATTTTTTTGCTTTCAAAATCCATATTAAACCTCCTCAGGGCCTGCAATGCGGCCTAATACAGCACTTGCTGCTGCCACGTAAGGGCTTGCCAAATATACTTCAGAATCAACGTGACCCATACGACCACGGAAGTTACGGTTTGTTGTGGAAACTGTACGTTCCCCTTCAGCCATGATACCCATGTAACCGCCAAGGCATGGACCACATGTTGGTGTGGACACAGCGCAGTCAGCTTGAATAAAGATGTCTAGCAAACCATCTTTCATAGCTTGATCGTATACATCTTGGGAACCAGGGATTACGATACAACGAACGAATGGAGCTACTTTGCGACCTTTGAAGATCTCTGCAGCTGCCACCAAGTCTTCGTAACGGCCATTTGTACAAGAACCGATGATAACTTGGTCAATTTTAATATCTTTGTCAATTTCGTTGATGTAATGTGTGTTGGATGGCAAGTGAGGGAATGCTACCACAGGTTGCAATTTGGACAAGTCAATTGTAATTGTTTGGGCATATACTGCATCAGGGTCAGCATTAATAGGTTCTACAGGACGATTTACGCGACCCTTGATGTATGCTTCAGTTACTGCATCGTAAGGGAATACGCCACATTTACCGCCTGCTTCGATAGCCATGTTACAGATTGTAAGGCGGTCAGCCATAGTCATATGTTGCACGCCTTCACCAGCGAATTCAAGGGCCATGTAACGAGCGCCATCTACGCCGATTTGGCCAATCAAATCAAGAATTACGTCTTTACCAGTTACCCATTTGTTAGGTTTGCCGATAAGCTCAACTTTAATTGTTTCAGGCACTTTGAACCAAGTTTTACCTTCTGCCATAGCAACACCCGCATCAGTGGAGCCTACGCCTGTGGAGAATGCATTGACCGCACCATATGTACAAGTGTGGGAGTCCGCACCGATGATCATTTCGCCAGGACCGATAAGACCTTTTTCTGGCAAAATAACGTGCTCGATACCCATTCTACCGACTTCAAAGTAGTTTGTAATGCCATGTTCGCGTACGAAATCGCGCATGACTTTCGCTTGTGTAGCGGATTGAATATCTTTATTTGGTGTGAAATGATCTGGCACCAAGTAGATTTTATGACGGTCAAATACAGGTTTGCCGATTTTTAAGAACTCTTTACGCGCCGGTGGGAATGTGATGTCGTTCATCAAAACAGCGTCCAAATGACATTCGATGATTTGGCCTGGCTTTACAACATCAAGACCCGCGTGGCGAGCCATATTCTTTTCAGTAATGGTCATACCCATATTATTCTTCCTCCTGTTGTTCTAGCTCCATAGCTAGGAATACTGAGTTAACTGCATTAATGTATGCATTCACACTTGATTTAACGATATCGGTGCTAATACCACGACCATGGTACAAGCGACCGTTGTATTCTACCTTAAGGGTTGCTTCCCCAAGGGCATCTTTACCGGCTGTGATGGCGCGGATTTGGTAATCTTTTAAGCTAATTGGCAAGCCAACCACACGTTCAACTGCTTTAAGGGATGCGTCTACTGGACCATCACCTACGGCAGCATCGGCTTTTTCACCTTCTGGGGTCATGAGGCGAACGTCAGCATAAGCATAACCTTTTTCACCTAATTTATAGTATTGAGCCACAAGCTCGAATGCTTTTTTATGGTGCATATTATCGATTACAAGAGCGACGATGTCATCGTCGTATACTTGTTTTTTACGGTCCGCCAATTCTTTAAATTTAGCGAAGAGGTCGTTGATTTTCTCTTCTGTGAAAGATTGGAAACCAAGTTTTGCCAAATGATCAGCGAAGGCATGACGACCAGAGTGTTTGCCCAATACGAGGTCTGTTTTTTCAGCCCCTACGGACTCAGGAGTCATGATTTCATAGGTTTCAGGATTGCTCATCATACCATGTTGGTGAATACCAGACTCATGAGCAAAGGCATTAGAGCCAATGATTGGTTTATTTGGAGGAACTACAACACCTGTCAAACGACTCACAAGTTTAGAAACTTTCGTAAATTGTTTTGTATCAATGTTCACTTGAAGGTCACCGAAGTAATCATGGCGTGTTTTAAGAGCCATTACAACTTCTTCAATCGCTACGTTACCAGCCCGTTCGCCTAAGCCATTAATTGTTCCTTCTACTTGACGTGCACCTGCTTTAATAGCGGCTAACGTATTCGCATTGGCAAGACCTAAGTCATCATGACAGTGAACGGAGATAATTGCATTTTCAATGCCTGGTGTATGTTCTTTAATATAGCGGATTTTATCACCGAACTCATTAGGGTTCATATAACCTACTGTATCTGGTACGTTAATAATTGTAGCGCCACCAGCAATGGCAACACCGAATACTTGGCATGCGAAATCTAAATCAGAGCGTGCTGCGTCTTCACCGGAGAACTCGATTTCATCAACCTTACCTTTTGCATATGCCAATACGGATTTAACCTTATCCAATACCTCTTGGCGAGTCATTTTTAATTTATATTCCATATGAAGTTCGGAAATAGCAATGAATACATGTAAACGGCTACGTTCCGCATCTTTCAACGCATCAATCGCTTTTTGTACGTCCTTTTCATTGGCACGAGCCAACGCACAAATTGTTGCACCTTTCACTTCGCGTGCAATCGTTTGTACCGCTTCAAAATCCCCAGGGGATGCCGCTGGGAAGCCAGCCTCGATTACGTCGATGCCTAGACGTACTAGGCCTTTCGCAATTTCAATTTTTTCAGGAGTTTGTAAAGATACACCTGGTGTTTGTTCCCCATCACGAAGGGTTGTATCGAAGAAATATACGCGATTTTGATCCATAATCTTCACCTTTTCTGTACTAATAAAACATAACGCTGTATTATATCTATCAATTGTGAAAGTTTAGTAAAACCGCCAATTTCAACACTATTCGGCTAATGCCAACACAGATACATCAAATCAGTAATTTTACTAGACTTTTACAATAAAAAAAAGCCCCTCAGAACAACTGTCGTTGCTCAAAGGGGCGTTATATTCATAACACGGTACCACCCTAATTGGGACTCGTTGCGGGTATAACGGAACCACCGTCGATGACTACTGCTGAATTCGCCACCAAAGCTCACGGGAGAGTGTCAGTGTACAACCTCTATTGCCTCGCACCAACCGGCAACTCTCTGAAAGCAGGATTTGTAAACCTTTATACCCATTCATAGCTCGTATTTAAGATATAAGGGTATTGTACTGTATTCTATAGAGTTATGTCAATTAAAATAAAATGAATATGTTTAATAAGACATTCTCGTTAGTATTTAACCCACTCTAACTCATCAAAACTATTCAAGATTAATTTTTCCATTTTTACAACTTGATTAGTGAACTCTATTCGATTATTAATAAATAAAATATCTGTATACCAGTCCTTTAAACTAGCATATACTTCATTCTCTAAATCAATAATCATGGTTTCTATGGGGTCCCAAGTCTTATATTTTACAGATTCCACCATAACCATGCTACTACCTATGAAAGTAACATCTCTACCATATATCCAAAACGGCAATACTTTGTCTTTTATAGAAATAGAATATATGGCATTCCCATGGGGCGGTTCCGTTTCATATTGTGCTTTTATTTTGTACTTTTCCATTATCTTGTTGCTAGCATTTTCTATATATGGCAACTTTGAAACTTTGTACTTTTCTGCGTTCATATAGGCTCCCTAATTTTTAATATTAATCCCACCAAAGAGAAATGTATATCGCTATTTGTGTAAAGAGTATTTTGCTATACTATAGGTGTTACCAATTCCTTTCCAAATCAGGTAACGGAAAGGAGGTGCATTTAAATCAACACGCTCTCAACGATTCTTGTAGCTATCATGGTAAATATAATAAGTTATTATATTTGCAAATGGTTAGATTGGCTGCTATCGATCATTGGTAACTAACCTTGGCTTGTCACCACTATCTGACAAAAAAGCCCTTGCTAGGACCGCCATCCTTTGCAAGGGCTTCTTTAGTGCATTTAATCAACACTTTGCTCTATTGGTATTTTACCATAAAAAGTAAAATATTGTCACTATAAGTAACTTTATTTTCATATATAATATAAAAACCCCTCGGAGTTGCCGCTCCGAAGGATTTTGTAGTTAATTGCACAACTATCAATTGGCTATCTAGAATATACTACACTCAAAGTATTTTTTCAACATTCACACTCTTAATCATTTCTCTAGCCCGTTTAACAGAAACTGGCTCATTAAACAAGAATACATGGTTCTGCCCCTCTTGTTCCCATGATGCTAAGTAAACGGAGTTATCCACCATTCGATAGGTTACGGTCATGCCATTTACAACCTCTATTTTCTGAGGCACGTAATCCTTATAGTCACCTGCGATATTACCAGATAAAGTCGATACTCGATACTTAATATACTTTGGCATATCATCTACACGGTCAAAGTATTTTCCTTTTAAAAGCTCATGATAGGCATACACGACTTGTAGTACATCATGATCCACAATAGTTACATGTACAGGGCGGAGACCTGCTACCCCACTTGGCAACTGCGGATTAAAGTTCAAATGTTGCTTGGCCTCATATACAGTATCAAATACCTCTAGCGATTGACCTTTACGAGTGCTTCTATAATCCTCATCAATCATACTGCAACTACCCAGTCCATCTGGACAAGGAAACTCATTTCGGTCGCCATAGGGCTGATCATAAATAGAATTACCATTGAGACGAAAGCGCACCAAGTCATCTGCGGAAGCGACATTGATAGAACCTATAAAAGCTAATGTAGTCAGTGCACATATAATTTTATTCATAATACAATCCCTTCAAAACATACTATATGTATTAAATAAATTATATCACTAGAGGAACAGATGCTCACATAATATTAGTTACAGCATGATTCTAAGTCTATAGTCAGTAAATATAAAGGAGATTATAATGATGTACGCATAATTAACATAACTTGTGCAAAGCTTTATTAGATGCACACACAAGTAATCCAACAGAAAAAATTGTTCAATCACAAGCTGATACCTAAGACAAGCCTGAGTAAGACTAACTACTAAAATTCCAATAATCCCTTTTCATCAAACTTAAAGTTTGGACCCCATGCAACTTCCCAGTAATATCCATCTGGATCAGTAAAATATGCATGATAACCACCCCAAAAAATATCTTGTGGTTCTTTTACAATTCTTCCCCCAGCATTTCGCACTAATTCAATGACACTATCAACATCTTCTTTATGCTCAACATTGTAAGCTAATGTAATTCCTGCAAATCCATCTCCCATTGGAGGATTGCTTTCATCAATATCTTTTGCTAATTGTTCCAAAGGAAATAGTTCAAATTTTGTCCCTGCTGTATCGAAAAATATTACTGGCGGATTATTTTCTTTACAGTCAGTCTTATATCCCAAACCATCTCTATAAAACTTTATTGATTGTTCCATGTCTCTAACGCCTAAGCATATGCAAGTGATCTTATTCATTACTACCTCCATAGTTTAAAATTACATTAATCAGATAAACTTGAATTTGTCAGCTAATAAATTTACTCGCCAATTTGTACACTTGATTTATTTCTTTGCTGTCTAATTTCCAATTATTAAGTTCAGCTTTAATTAATTCAGGAAATTTTTTGCTAATATCCCTTAAAGCATTGCCTACCGATTTTCTGACATATTCGCTGGTATCTTCTTTTAGTGCAGCAATACGCTTAATAGCTTCCTTCGGATTATCTTTAAAATATGGTCTACTCGTCCATATTCTTAATCCCTCTGTAACGGCTCTCCTCGTATTTGGATTATGATTATCTAACCATTCATCAATAATTGGAAGAGCTTTTTCATACCCGGTCTTTCTGCAAAATTCATCAAATGCCTTTGCTAATACTTCCTGAACTCTCCAATTATCATCTTCAGACACTTCATCTCTCATAAATACCAAAATATCTTTTTTATCTGATAAATATCCAAAAAGAAATACACCGTACATTCTTACTTGATAGATATCAGATTTATAGGCTAAAAATGCCAACTCCTTGATATATTCAGTATCATTAGATTTATAATCAGCCAAGGCTCGTCTTTCTTCCTCTTTGAAGCCATTTTCTATCAAGGAAAACTCTGTTTCTAAACTCCTAATATACGCTTTCAAAGAAACTCACCTCACTTACAAATTCTAATTTGTTTATAACGCTCTGATTCTAGCTTTTACAAAATCAATAAAACTATGTTTTCAATACAGCTACATTGCGCCAATTTTTGGTATTCAGCTTTTATTATTAAATTATATCAAAAATTTTTCACAGTAATCATCACAAATCTATCCTATTTGATAGTATCTATCGTAAATCATTCTACTATTCAAAATTATTGTAGGTGCTATAATGAACTCAACAAAAGGAACAGATGCTCATATGATGCTAAATGCACTATTCTAGAGCTATAGTTAGTAGTTAATAAAAGGAGACTATCATGACACATACACAATTAACACAACTTGTACGAGCTTTATTAGATGCTCCAACAAGCAATGAAACCGTAAAGGAATTCGCTCAATCTTGGATCGATGCAGAAGACACCCCTAGACAAGCTGAACTCACAAAACAACTTGTATCGGTAGCAGAGCAAAACATTGCTTTTATTGACGAAACAATCGGCTTTGCCGGCTCTGAACTTGCTGTACAAATCCTTGGTGCAGAAGGTGCAGCTAACCTATTACAACACGCTAAATCTATCAAAGCACAAGGTGCAGAATTCTGCGACTGCCCTGGATGTGTAGCATGTAAACACGTTATCGATTTAAAAGCGGAAATTGCATAATACAATACTCTTTTAAAAGGTCATCAAAAAATCATTGATGACCTTTTTTATATACAAAAACGGCCCCTCATATGAGGAGCCGCTTCTTATATAACCCTTACAGTGTCCATGCGAGTGTTTCACCACAGCTCGCATGCCTATCCCACTAGGCTGGACTGTTTATTTTGTATGTAGTTTTGGTGCTACCGTATTGGCGATAATTGCTTTAGCCATATCTCGAGTTACAGGGCGTTCAAAATACATCGCATGATTTTGACCATCTTTAGACCAACCTGCGAGGTATACCATTTTTTCGCCACCTTTGAAAGTAACCTTTATACCGTTTACTTTTTCTGTAGCTGTTACACGATAATCCTTATGATCACCACTGATATCACCTTTTGTAGTCCCTACGCGATACACAATGCGTTTACCTGCTGCTTGATTGCGAGTCGCATCCTCACCAGCTTGATATACATAAACTACTTGTAATACATCTTTTTCGATAGTACTTACAGACTCAACATTATAGCCTATAGGCAATACCTTAGGCAATTGAGGTGTAATATTCATGTATTTAGCAGCTTCATCAATAGTGCTAAACTCATGAATAGGATTTGGCATGCCAACCATAGGCGCTGCCTGTTCTGCTACCATAGGTTTAGCTGGATCCGGTTTTACATCAAAAGTACCTTGTGCACCAGCCACAGTGTAAGAACCTACACAAGCACACGCAACTGCCATTAAGACGAATTTTTTAACCATGGGTATAATCTCCCTTCACGTAACATAAAAATTATTAAAAACACATTTATTTTGTATGTGATTTTTCTTCAACAATATTACGAATCATAGCCTTCGCCATATCTCGCGTAACGAGATACTGAAACTCTAATGAGTGATTCTGCCCATCTTTCATCCACGATACAAGATTGACCATTTCGTCACTGCCTTTGAAAGTAACCTTTATACCATCTACACGTTCAGTTTCTATCACCTTATGAATCTTACGATCACCACTAATATCACCAGTTAACTTAGATGAGCGATATATAATTAGTGCACCACCAGCTTTGTTATAATATGGCTCCGCACCGGGCTCATAGACATAAACAACTTGTAATATATCTTTCTCTAAGGTTATGACAGATTGAATATTAAAACCTATAGGTAACAACTTTGGCATCTGTGGTGTGATATTCATATAGTCCGCTGCTTCTTTAACTGTGGTGAACACATGCACGGGACTTGGCATAATAAAATTAGGTTCTGCAGGTTCAACTGAGATCCCACCAGTCATAGGCGCAGAACTGCCTCCACCAGATGGCTCATGAGCACTAATAATGCTATAGGAACCAATAGTTACACATGCTAAAGAAGCCACTAATAATATCTTTATCCTTGTTGTCATAACAACAATCTCCGAAAATAAGTTTTGTAAAATTATATTTATCAAAACGAGCCTAACAAGTATACCCTAAATGATATAGGATTTCAAGTAACTATTTCTTATGCACCATAAAGCCAGCTGCTTGTTGGTTTGCCATGATTGTCACATCAGAGATTTGTAAGCGTTTAGGCTGATTGGTTACATATAATACAACATCAGCTACATCCTCTGGTTGAACTGCCTCAATGCCAGCATATACAGATTTTGCTCGTTCCGCATCACCGTGGAAACGTACTTCACTAAATGGAGTTTCTACGATACCCGGTTGAATTGTTGTCACCTTAATATCTGTAGCAATTGTATCCATGCGAATACCATCGCTCAATGTTTTAACAGCCGCCTTTGTAGCACAGTAAACAGCCCCATTAGGATATGCATAAATACCTGCAGTAGAACCCATATTTACAATATGGCCTTCATTTTTATCGATCATGAAAGGTAGTACTGCTTTTGTTACATATAAAAGGCCTTTCACATTAGTATCAATCATAGTCACCGCATCATCAACAGAGCTATCTTGGAAAGGATCAAGCCCTTGAGCAAGACCAGCGTTATTCACGAGCACATCAACGCCACCAAAAGCCTCGATAGCAGTAGGAACCTTACTTTCAACATCCTCACGACTACGCACATCAAGAACCAACGTCTCAACACGTACACCATAGTCTTTAGACAAACGAGCCTGCACCTCATTGAGCAACTCAGCGCGACGACCAGAAATCAATACATTATCCCCATGCTTGGCATACGCCTCAGCAATACAAAGACCAATACCAGACGTTGCACCAGTGACAAAAACATTACGAGCCATAAAAGCCTCCTCATCATCAATCCGTTCTATTCTAATAAATTCATTATACCATTATAAAAAACAAAAAACGCTACCCTACCACCTATAATCAGCAAAAATAGTGTATACATAGGCGCAGATAGGATTTAAAAGAATACATAAAGTGGCTTATGGATTTAGGAATATGATAATAAAAGAGGATACCCTTTCTGAAAACGACTTAGCGGCCCCGCATAGCGGGGTGGGTGGCTTTGGAGGCTTCCGCTATTCCCTAAATGATATGCTGACGCATCTAGTATATAAGGCAAAGATATTTGAGCTCTACCACAACTAGAAAACAAATAGGGATACCTATTCGAAGCCGCCTTGGGCGCTACGCGTACCCATGAAGGCTGAGGATAGGTATCCCTATGGTTTATTAGTTTTTACGAGGAGAGCTCAAGTACTCTTGCTCTTTATTTCAGATGCGCCAACATATCATTTAACACTTCCATGCAATCCCCCACGATACCGTAGTTAGCATGTGGGAAGATTTCTGCGTTTGGATCGTTGTTAATAGCCACGATTGTGTCAGCACCGGAGATGCCGCTCACGTGTTGGATAGCACCGGAGATACCGAATGCCAAGTATAGTTTAGGGCTTACAGTTTTACCGGTTTGGCCTACTTGGTAAGGCAATTCAATCCAGCCTTTTTCAACGAGTGGGCGTGTAGCACCTACAACGCCGCCGATAGCATCGGCTAGTTCGTAAAGTTTATCAAAGTTTTCTTTAGAGCCCATGCCACGGCCACCAGCTACGATGATATCTGCTTCTTGGATATTATAACCATCTTTGCTGAACGGAATGAAGTCGAGGCGTTTCATGCGAATATCTTCAGGCTTGAGGTCAAATTGTTCAATTTGAATACGGCCCCAGCTATCTGCAATACGTTCAGGTCTTTTAAATACGTTAGGACGTACGGAGCCCATTTGAGGACGATGGTTTGGAGAAATAATTTCCGCCAAAATATTGCCGCCCAACGCAGGACGTGTCCATTCAACAAGGCCTTCTTCAGTATCTACTGTCAAGATTGTACAGTCTGCAACAACGCCGTTTTGCATGCGTCCAGACATGCGAGGCGCCAAGTCACGACCGTTGTTAGTAGCACCAATCAAGAGGATATTCGGCTTATGATCTTCAAAGAAGTCTGTTAACACCTTAGTGTAGCCATCCGTTGTATAGTATTTCAAAAGCGGGCTTTCAAAAACGTGAACAATATCGGCACCATGTGCTACGAGTTCCTCTGCTTCGGTTTGAACATTCTCGCCCAATAACATAACTTGAACGAGCTGGCCCAATTCCTTAGCAATGCGGCGAGCTTGGCCGATCAGTTCATACGTAACCGGATGTACCACGTCATCGATGGTATCAGCTACGACAAAGACGTCTCTATATTCATCAAAATTTGTTACGGCCATTACCGGTCACCTCCTTTAGAACCTTCAGAACCTTCAGTACCTTTAGCGGCTGCTACCGCCTTAAACTCACTAGGGGATACGCTTTCAACAGACGCAGCCCTTTGCACAGGATCTTTTACATCTACACCTTCATCATTGTCCTCAGCCACCTCAATAGGCGCATCATTTGGCACTAATAGATGAGCAAATTTTTCTGGCTTAATATGGTAAGCCAATTCGAGAACTTTTTTAGCCCCTTCCTCTATGGATGGTAACATTTCTACCTTACCGCGGAGAGGTGGTTGGTACACCTTGCGCACCCGCGTAGGAGAACCATTAAGACCGATACGGCTTTCATCAATTTGTGGCATATCGCGCAATGTAACATGAGTAATAGTATAGCGTTTCGCGTAAATAGAGCTCCAAAGGCCTGGTTGGCGTGGCTCGTTGAGCTCAGCTGTCGCTGTTATCAACAACGGTAATGGAACCTCTACAATTTCATAGCCATTTTCATGTTGTCGTTTCACAACTGCTTTTTGAGTTGCTTGATCTACGGATAGTTCACAAGCATAGGTAGCTTGCGCCATACCGAGTTCCTCTGCAATTTGAGGGCCTACTTGTGCCGTATCGCCGTCGATAGCTTGTTTACCGCAGAAGATAATTTGGAACTGACGGTTCATAGTCCGTTGAATATGACGGATGGCAGACGCAATGGTATAGCTTGTAGCCAATGTATCGGCACCACCGAACGCACGGTCTGTAACGAGTACCGCATCATCAGCACCGAGGGATAAACACTGGCGAAGTGCTTCTTCAGCCTGTGGAGGCCCCATGGATAGAACGGTTACACGACTACCTTCATATTGGTCTTTTACCGACAAAGCCGCCTCTAACGCATGCATATCATCAGGGTTTACAATGCTAGGCAAGCCTGTGCGGATGAGATTATTTGTTTCCGGATCCAGCTTAATCTCAGATGTATCTGGAACCTGTTTGATACATACTAATAACTCCATACACTCACCCCTGTCTAAATTCTACGCCCTTAGCGTTACGCGGATATTTCCAAGTTTTTACGATTGTTTCGCCACAAAGAACACGGCATGTACCGCACTCTAAACAGCCAGCGAAATCAAAGGCTAAATCGCCGTTTTCTTGCAATGTATATAGACCGGCAGGACAACCATTGACGAGCTTCATTTTCTCTTCTCGGCTAAAACCAGCGCCATCCACAAGGATATGAGGAGACGTTTCATCTACATAATATTTATTGGCGCCCAAACGCTCTTCTAGTTTCATAGGGAACGCACCCCTTTCCAAGCATCACGAATCAAGGTAAATAGGCCAATGTCTCCGACACGGCGCATCATTTTTTTCATCAATGGTACTGCACCATCACCGTTTACAGTGAATACGTCGCGCATCAAATTGTTAACAAATGCTGGGTATTCATTGAAAATACGCGGATGGGTAGCGAGGAATTTAGGCATATTTTTGTAATGCTTCAAGTCCTTCAGCAACCAAGAATTCTTGATTTGACGTTCATACAATTTAGCTACGCGATCCATGTTTTCGTCGCGCAAGGCTACGTTAACCGCATCTGCTGCGCACATGCCGGACTCGATAGCAAGGTCCATACCACGAATAGTATATCCAAGGTTCATACACATACGTGCCGCATCGCCAACGATAATGTAACCATTACCGCCCAATTTAGGCATAGATTTATAGCCCCCTTCAGGTACGAGGTGGGCACTATGTTCTTTCAATTGACCATTTTTCAATAATGGTGCAATTCTTGGATGGCTTGTGAAAGCTGAAAGCATGTCGTCTACAGAACGATCGGCTTTGCCGATATCTTCAAGGCCTACAACCATGCCCACAGAAAGGCTATCTTTATTTGTATAAATAAAGCCGCCCCCCAATAAGCCAGAGGTCATGTCGCCCAAAGTAAGCCACGCCATACCGTCATCTCCAGACAGCATAAGGCGATTTTCAAGGTCTTCTTTTTTAAGTTTATATACTTCTTTTACGCCTACTGCCATAGTGCTTGGATCAGTAGGAGCTGTAAGGCCTGCTTTTTCTAACAATACTGTATTAGAGCCTTCTGCGATGATAACGAGCTTTGCATATACTTCATCATCATGACAACGAACGCCTACAACGCGTTGTTTCTTGCCTTCTCCTTCAGTGATGAGATCTGATACTTGTACATTGGATACGAGAAGAGCGCCCTTTTTCTCAGCCTCTTCAGCGAGCCATTTATCGAATTTAGCGCGTAATACTACGTAGGATTCCTCGTTAGGTTGTCCATCTTCATAGCTGTATTCAATAGTCGTCATTTCATTGCCAGCACCAATAGAAATGCGTTCTTTTGTCACCTTACGTTCCAATGGGGCACGGTCTCTAAAGTCCGGTACTAACCGTTCTAAAGAATGCGTATAGATACGCCCACCCATCATATTTTTAGCGCCTGGTGCGGTACCACGTTCAATGAGTAAAACCTTTACCCGTTGCTCCGCAAGGCGTAACGCCGCCGCAGAGCCTGCTGGGCCTGCACCAACAACGATAACGTCAAATGTTTCATTGCGATCAATTGCCATATACTCAGCTCCTTTAAATCAAAGCTTAGACTTACATAAGTTCATATAGTATATATATTTCTCTATTAAGAACCAAAATACCTTTAAAAATTACCACAGAAAAATGAATATATTCTATATTTTTTAACATTATGTTGTAAATAGCTCTATAGGATGTATATATACTCATTATATGCTTATACTATTGCATACTATTCATTACCAACAGGTGCAACAAAATTCATCAATTCGTGAAATTTATAAGTTTATCTAGCTTTCACAGTGAAAGTAGCGTATGATAAAAGTAGGAAAAACCCTATACGGAGCAACACGCGTATAATACGACCGCATAATGCAAGACCACGGTCAAGGTTAGGCACTCATTATTTTGGAATTACCAGAGGAGGCCATATGGACCCGTTAAGAATCTTGAAAGCATTATCAAATCCACATCGGTTAGATATTATATTGTGGCTAAAGCACCCAGAGAAAGAATTCGGTGTACAAGTACACACTAAAACTCTTATCGATTTTCCTAACAGTGTAAGCGTTAAGAGTATTCAAAAGCGCTGTGGTGTATCTCAATCTTCCATCTCTACATTCATGAGCATCTTAGAAAATGCAGAACTTGTAGAATCCCGTAAGATTGACCAATATAC
>UPXS01000030.1 GCA_900538355.1 uncultured Veillonella sp. | reverse complement strand
TACTACGGGCTTATAGCCCGTGAGCAAACCACCCGTTTTACGGGTGGTTCTGATTATATGTGAGAAAGAATAATTTTATTACATGTTAGAACTGATACTATGATTTTATATTAGAAACTATTAAAACCGAATTCTTCGATACCATCAATATCTTTTAGTGTTACAGTGCGACCTGTAATATCTATAATGCCTTCATCGCGAAGTCGACCGAGTTCGCGGCTAAGTGCTGTACGGGATACGTTTAGCACCTCTGCCATTTGCTCGCGGTTATGTGGTAGATGAATTGTTGTAGATTGTTGGCGCTTATAAATATCTGTTAAGTACGCAAAAATCTTTTCGCGCATCCCTTTTAGTGTTAGGTAATGAACCTTTCTTGTTAGAAGGATGGCCTTTTCAGATAAATCCTCTAATAGGTTAGATAAGATTTTAGTTTGGCATTGTTGGCAATCTGGCAATGTATCGATAAATGTTTCGAGAGGGATGAACATAATTTTTGTAGCCTTCGTAGCCTTAATAGTAGCAGGCCATAGTGGTTGCTTACTAAATAGCAATGCTTCACCAAAAATATCGGATTGTTCAAGGTTTGCCATAATAACGCGTTGGCCCATTACATTTTCACGTGTGAGCAAGGCACTGCCTTCAAGAATAACACCGATACCTTCCATAGGATCCCCAGAGAGGGCAATGAAATCGTTTTTCTTATAGCTATGTACAATAACCTTTGCATTATGTAAATAGCCTCTTAATTCAGGCTCACCTAATTTATTGAATAGAGGACAATGTATGAGGGTAGGTAGATATTGGTTGATAATATCGTTTGAAAGTATTTGCTTCATAGATACCTCCAGTGTGAAAAAGTTTATAGTAATTTAAAATGATTATTGTATAATAATATAGTTAGATCGAATGGTCTACCTGTTCTAAAAGGGGAGCAAGGAAAATTTTTGAAAAAGTTTTTATTTGTTGCTCAAGCTACAGAAATTGTATCATCTTTACGTTATACTTTCAAATGTAATCAATCAGACACCTGATAATTCATCAGTGTAATGTATAGGTTTGATATTATCTAGCTTGTATGCGAGAAAGTCTCGCAAAGGAGGATTTTTAAATGAGCATGTTCTGTTATCAATGCGAACAATCTGCAGCTCCAGGTGGCTGTACTGTACAAGGTGTATGTGGTAAAACTGCACCAGTTGCTAATTTACAAGACGAATTAACTGCTGCTTTAGTTGGTTTAGCACGCGCTTTAGACGTAAAAGGCCAAACTAAAGAAGGCGTTGACTATTTAATGCGTGGTTTGTTCATGTGTGTAACAAACGTAAACTTCTCTGAAGAACGCGTTCAAGAATTCATCGACGAAGTAAACGCTTATCATGCAAAAATCGATAGCGCAGCTCAAAACTTCGATTGGGAACAATTGTGGAAAGGTGAAGAAGATATCGTATCCCTTCGTTCCACATTATTGTTAGGTATGCGTGGTATGGCTGCTTATGCATGGCATGCTGCACGCCTTGGTTTCCATGATCCTGAAGTTGATGCTTGGTTCATCAAAGGCATGGTAGAATTCGCAAAAGACCACAGCGCTGAAGAATGGTTGAACTTGTTGATGGAATTCGGTCAAATCAACTTGAAATGTATGGCTGTTCTTGATAAAGCTAACACTGAAACATATGGCACTCCAGTACCAACTACAGTACCTTTGACTGTAGAACCAGGTCCTTTCATCGTTGTAACTGGTCATGACCTTCACGACTTGAAACAATTGTTGGAACAAACTGATGGTAAAGGTGTAAACATCTATACTCATGGTGAAATGTTGCCTTGCCACGCTTACCCTGAATTGAAAAAACATCCTCAATTAAAAGGTAACTTCGGTACTGCATGGCAAAACCAACAAAAAGAATTCGTTGACGTTCCTGGCGCATTCTTGTTCACTACAAACTGCATCATGCCACCAAAAGAAAACTACAAAGCTAATATCTTCACTACAGATATGGTAGGTTTCGACGGCTGTGCACACGTAGAAGAAAAAGAAGACGGCACTAAAGACTTCTCCGCTGTTATTAACCGTGCAATCGAATTGGGCGGCTACAAAGAAGCTCAAGAATTCACTGGTATCAACGGTGGTCACGAAGTAACTACTGGTTTCGGTCATGGCACAGTATTGGGCATTGCTGATAAAGTAATCGACGCTGTTAAAGCTGGCGCAATCAAACACTTCTTCTTAGTTGGTGGTTGTGACGGTGCTAAAGTAGGCCGTAACTACTACACAGAATTCGTAAAACAAACTCCAGATGATACTGTAGTATTGACATTGGCTTGTGGTAAATTCCGTTTCAACGACCTTAACATCGGTGAAATCGGTGGTATCCCTCGTATCCTTGATATGGGTCAATGTAACGATGCTTACTCCGCTATTCAAGTAGCAGTAGCTTTGGCTGGTGCATTTGAATGTGACGTAAACGACTTGCCATTAACATTGGTATTGTCCTGGTACGAACAAAAAGCGGTATGTATCTTGTTAACATTGTTGGCATTGGGTATCCGCAACATCTACATCGGACCTTCCTTGCCTAAATTCTTCTCCAGCAATGTATTGAACATTTTGGTAGAAAAATTCCAATTACATCCAATTACAACTCCAGAAGCTGACATGAAAGCTATCTTGGGCTAATCGGATCCATTAATCTGTTAACCACAGTCCTACTTCCCCTCTCTTTTATGATTTAGGACTGTTGTTATAAATGACGCACCTTAGGTTCGCCTAAGGTGCGTTTTTTACTATTTTCTGAAAGCTATCTCTCGAGTGTTTGTATATTGATGGGGCCCAGTTTTGTATCTACAACTTAGTTAAAAAGGAAAGACTATACTTCTTTGCTCCTCGTGACCTGATGTCGCTGCATAAGTATAGTCTTTCCTTTTTATAACTGTAGATAAGAAGGCGTCCCATCAATATACAAACTTATAAAATAGTTTTCACAAGAATAGTAGTCCCTCATAGACGCACAAAGATGCCTCTAATGTGCATATAGACATTAATCAATATCGATTGTTATACTATAGGTAAAGTAAGATTTTTTCACATTGTTGATGTGTATATAGAGGCGTGTATGAATAGTATTTTTGATATTATAGGGCCTGTTATGATCGGCCCGTCTAGTTCGCATACAGCGGGTGCTGCGCGGCTAGGTAAGATGGCGCGGTGTATTTTCCGTTCCACACCTAAAAAGGTAGATTTAACCTTATATGGATCTTTTGCTAAGACCTATAAAGGTCATGGTACAGATCGTGCTTTAATTGGCGGTTTATTGGGGTTCAAAGAGGATGATACGAATATTCGTATCGCTCATAAATTAGCTGAGAAAGAGGGTATGGAGTACAACTTTATTGAGTCTCCTCTCGATGTAGGCCATCCTAATGTAGTTCGTTTTGATATGTACGACGAACATAATCGTCATATGACTGTTATTGGTCGTTCTCTTGGTGGTGGTCAAATTATGATTACCGAAGTGGATGGCAATGATATGTCTATTACAGGCGATGAGTTTACTCTTGTCGTATTCCATGAGGATAGACCTGGCGCTATTTCTTTGGTAAGCCAAGCATTGAGTGAGTCCGATATTAATATTGCTACGATGCGTGTATTCCGTAAGGGTAAGCATAAGGACGCAGTGATGGTTATTACTACGGATACGGTAGTAAATCCTATTACCGTTCAGTTTATGCGTGAGTTCCCAGGCATCCAAGATGTGATGACCTTTGAAGCGTTATAGGAGGGCGAATGATGAGTTATGCATACGATACAATTGCAGATATTATTCGCTTAGCAGAGGAAAATAATATTTCCTTCGGTGACGTAGTACTGCGTTATGAGTTAGAAAATTATGACCGCAGTGAAGAAGCGGTTATTCGTGAAATAGAGCATCGGTTAGATATCTTTGAAGGCTCTATTCAAGACGGTATAGATTATGCGGAGAAAACGGCCTCTGGTATGTCCGGTGGTCAGGCGACACAGCTTAACGGGCAAACTCCTAGATTTATGAGTGATATTGCGTATAAAGCCATGACCTATGCTATTGCTGTAAATGAAGCGAATGCTAAAATGTTCCGCATTGTTGCTTGCCCTACGGCAGGCTCTTGTGGTGTTATGCCTGGTGCTGTGAAAGCCGTAGCTGATCATTACAAGTTAGATAGACCTACTGTAGTAAAAGGTTTCTTGGCCGCTTCTGGTATAGGCAATGTTGTGGCTAATCGCGCTTGCGTTGCTGGTGCAGTTGGTGGTTGCCAAGCAGAAATTGGTACAGCCGCTTGTATGGCTGCCGGTGCCATTGTAGAAATGATGGGCGGCACGCCGCGTCAAGTCGGCCATGCTATTGCATTGTGCATGAAAAACTTATTGGGCCTAGCTTGTGATCCTGTGGCGGGTCTTGTAGAGGTACCATGCGTTAAACGGAATGGTTTCTATGCGGTTCATGCTATTACAGCATCTGAATTGGCGTTGATGAATATTGAAAGTCAAATTCCGCCAGATGAAGTTATTGAAGCGATGAATAATATTGGTCGCGCTATGCCAGCTGCATTGCGTGAAACAAGTGATGGTGGCCTTGCGGTAACACCGACAGGCACAGCTATTGCAGAACGAGTGCAATCCTTATAGGATTGCACTTTTTTCATGCTTTCATTTGTAGTAAAATAAAGATTAGACTAGTTTAGAAAAGGGGGTGTGCACGATGGAACAAGCAAATCGAATATTGACTGTATTAGAAGCGGCTGGCTATGAAGCGTATATTATAGGCGGAGCTGTACGCGATATATTAATGCACCAAAAGCCTCATGATTTCGATATTGTGACGTCTGCACGTCCTGATACGGTCATTGATGTTCTCCGCAGTCATGATATTCAAACCACAGACCTTGTGGGTAAATCTTTTGGTGTTGTAGTAGCAACATTAGAAGGAAAGCAGTATGAAATTGCTACGTATCGAACAGAGCGATATGGAGCGGATAGTCATCGGCCGGAAAAAATAGCCTATGCTGATACCTTAGAGGAAGATGTACTGCGCCGTGACTTCACGGTTAATGGCATGGCTATGAACCGCTATGGTGAGGTCATAGACTTAGTAGGGGGACGCCGAGACATTAAGCATAAAACGTTGCGCACTATTGGCGATCCCCGGAAACGTTTTGAAGAGGATGCATTGCGATTATTTAGAGCTTGTCGCTTTGTAGCAAAACTGGATTTTTTACCTAGTAAAGAATTATTGGAGGCTATGCCAAAGGCCTTTCATCGTGTACCTGGATTATCTCTCGAACGAGTTCGCAGTGAACTGGACAGATTGATGCTAGCGCCCGCTGTAGCTAAGGGACTTGATGTGTTGGTGCAATCGCGATTGGCCGAGTGCTCTTGCCGCGTCGTAGAAAATGGGGTAGCTCGTGAAGTTCCTATTTTACCGGAGCTATATCATCTTGTGAATTTACCACAAGAAAAAGACTTCCATGAATTTGATGGTTGGTATCATACATTAGCCGTTGTATCTCATACAGAACCAGACTTAACATTGCGTTGGGGCGCTCTATTACACGATGTGGCGAAGGGTATGCCTACGGTGCGAGCTGTTATTAATGGCCGATTGACCGATCGTGGCCATGATACATTAGGCGCTGAGATGACAGAGACCTTGCTCACCCGTTTGGGATATCCGAAAACCTTTGTGCGCCGTGTAGCTTGGATTGTAAAAAATCACATGCGCTTTCACTATTTTGTACAAAATGGAGAAGCTAATGAGAAAAAGTGGATCCGTAAAGAAGCTCGCAGTGGTGAGTTCCGAGATAGTCAAATTATGCGGACCGCATGGGAGCAATTAGCCAAGGTTTGTGCTGCCGATGTATTAGGTTGTGGGAAGCCTTATACATCAACTGATGGAACGTTAGCCTTTGGAGAGTGTATGGCAGATCTTAGTTTGGAAATGCCTGTACACACAAAGGATTTGAGGTATGATAAAAGGGTTATTGAACTCGCAGGGAATCAAGTAGGGGAAGGATTGCAATATTTATTGGGTCAGGTACAAAATGGAGTAATTCCTAATGAACCAGATGCGCTATATGATGCATTAGACCACAAGTTGCGCCGTCCAGTGGAGAAATGATGAATTTACTAAATAAAGCTTTGCTACGCATGAGTGGATGGAGTCGCACCACCTGGTGTCTCGCCATTCTCATGACCGTTGCTTTCGTCCTCATCGGACGCTTAGCACAGTTGCAGGTCTTTGATACCTTTGACCTAGAAAAGAAAAATTTATTACAAGTACAGGTGGATAGAAAGCTACAATCACCGCGCGGCACAATTTACGACCGCAATGGCAAGCCCTTGGCGATGAGCGTAGTTACAAAATCTTTATATGCGGACCCTAAGATGATTAAACAATCTCCTCAAGAGATTGCAGAACTTATCTCACCGTATGTAACGATGTCAAAAGAGAATATTGTAAAAGCCTTACAAGAGGATACGGCTTTCGTATGGCTTAATCGTATGATGGATGCCGAAAAATCGAAAGCGGTTCAACAAGTTATTAAGAATAATCACATTGTAGGTCTTAACTTTGTGGAGGAGTCTAAGCGCTACTATCCAAATGGCGTACTAGCGGCTCAAGTGTTAGGCTTTGTTGGCACCGATGATAAGGGTCTTGATGGCCTTGAAATGGTTCTTGATGATGAATTAAAGGGCGGTGTGCAACAAGAAATCGTCGCTACAGATAACAAAGGTAATGCGATTTTTGGGTCTGTATTGTCTAAATTCTTGCCAGATAAGGGTAAAAGTGTAACCTTAACCATCGATGCAACAATTCAATTTATTGCAGAACGCGCTCTTGATAAGGCGATGGTTGATACAGGAGCTAAGCATGCGAGCGTTATCGTTATGGATCCAAAGACCGGTGAAATATTAGCGATGGCCAATCGTCCAAGTTATGATCCTAATAATTACAACCAAAGTGGCGAAGAGGCTTTTAAAAATATTGCGGTTACCAATTTATATGAACCAGGTTCTACATTCAAACCTATCATTGCATCTGCAGCTCTTGCAGCAGGCAAATGGAAGTTAGACACTGTGTATAACGATAAAGGGGCCTTCGCTGCCAATGGACATATCATTAGAAACTGGAATGGTGAGGGATATGGTCCTGTTCGTTTGCTAGATATTTTGAAGTACTCTATTAATACTGGTATGGCTGAAATTGGTACATTAACAGGTGCAGATATTCTCTCGAAATATGTACGTGATTATGGCTTTGGTTCTGAAACAGGTATTGAATTGCCTGGTGAAGGAGCAGGTATTTTGTATAATCCAGAGGATATGAGTAAGCTAGACGTGGCAACCATGTCTATCGGTCAAGGTATTGCGGTTACACCATTACAAATGGTTCGCGCCTTTGGTGCACTTTCTAATGGTGGGGCTATGATGAAACCACATATCATCAAGTCTTATAGTAACTCTCAAGGCGATGTAACAAGTACGACTGAAACATCTGTTGTGGGACAACCAGTTCCGGAGGAAACAGCTAAAACCATTGTAGATATTCTAGAAAAAGAAGTATCTGAAGGTGGCGGTACAAAAGCGATGGTAGAGGGTTATCACTTCGGCGGTAAAACTGGTACGGCGGAAAAACTAGATACCAAACATGGCGGTTATCTCGACGGACAATACATTGCGTCCTTTATTGGTTTTGGCCCTGTAGAGGATCCAAAATTTGTAGTTCTTGTCGTTATTGATGACCCACAAAAGGGTTCTTATTATGGTAGTCAAATTGTAGCCCCTGTATTTAAGGACATCGTATCTCAGCTTGTACGGTATTACCAAATGAGTCCGTATGTTAAAGAAAGTACACCAGTAGCTGTTAAAGCTGCTAATACACTACCTGAACCAAAACCGGGAAGTGATGGTTCTGTTACATTGCCTAACTTTACTGGTTTTACCTATGGTGAAGTGCGTGATTGGTTACATAAGGCGGGACTTGCCTTTAAACCGGATGGAACTGGTACGGCTACATCTCAAGATGAAAGTAGCGGTACAACTGTTCAGGCTGGTACAGCAATTACTGTTCATTTCCGTAGATAAAACGAATTCGGTCATAATTAGAAATTATAGACAGTTCGTTATATAATAGAATAAGAGACTTAGGTGCCTCTCTGGAGGCACCTTATTTTATAGATAGTTTGAATGAATGGAGATACACATGATTGAATTACGCGGTAAAGCAGTAGCAGATGCTCACAAGGCGATTTTACAAGAAAAAGTTGCAGCAGTAGGCGACTCTGTAATTACTATGGCAGTATTACTCGTTGGTGAAGACCATGGGGCTCATATGTATGCTACATTTATGGAAAAGACAGCTAAGAACTTTGGGTATGGCTTTGTATTAAAGCAATTACCTGAAACGGCTACACAGGATGAAGTTGTGGCAGCGTTGAAAGAGTTAAATGATGATGCGGCTGTTCATGGGATTTTACCATTAATGCCGATGCCTAAACACATTGATACAGAGGCTCTTATCGATATGCTAGATCCTAAAAAAGATATCGATGGTCTAACGACGTATAATATTGGCCTTGTAACTGCCGGTAAAGGTGGCTTTGCCCCTTGTACTGCAAAGGCGTGCATGGCGATTTTAAACCACTACGATATTCCTGTAGAGGGTAAACATGTGATAGTAATCGGTCGTAGCCAAGTGATTGGCAAACCAGTAGCTCTTATGACCCTTGGTGCACATGGTACGGTTACAATGTGCCATTCTAGAACCCCTAATTTGGCAGAACAAGTAAAACGTGGCGATATCGTTATTGCTGCAGCTGGTCGTGCGCATATGATTACAGCAGATATGATCAAGCCAGGTGCTGTTGTTATTGATGTAGGCATTAATGAGCTTGACGGTAAAACTGTAGGCGATGTTGATTATGAAGCGGTAAAAGATATTGCATCTGCTATTACTCCTGTACCTGGTGGTGTAGGCTCTGTAACGACTACTATGATGCTTGAAGCTGTATATGAGGCATACCATGCATGAGATGTCTATAGCAGAAGGCATACTTGATGTGGCCCTCGATACATTGCGCCAACACGATGCATCTGTGATTCATTCTGTTCAACTCGATTTGGGTCTTATGAGTGGTGTGGAACCAGATTCCCTTCTTTTCTGTTGGGAAGCGGTTACAAAGGGAACCGCAGCAGAGGGTTCTAGTATAGAAATCAACACCATTCCTATTGAAGGAAAGTGCTTAGATTGTGATAAAACGTTTCCCGTAGAAAATTATAAGTTTATCTGTCCCTATTGTGACAGTCATTTCGTACAAACCATTGGTGGCCGCGAATTGCAAGTGACCTCCATGGATATCGATTGATAGAAAGGTTAGGACATGCAAGTTCAAGTTAAAACTAATGTATTGGCAAAAAATGATGCCATTGCAGAGTCCTTACAACAGTTGTTTAAGGAAAAAAATATTTTTGTATTTAATCTCTTAGGTTCCCCAGGGGCTGGTAAAACATCTTTATTAGAGGCAACTTTACATGATTTGAAAAAAGATTACCGCCTTGCTGTAATTGAAGGTGATTTATTTACCGCTAAGGATGCAGAACGTATTCACGAATTGGGCGTTCCCGTTATTCAAATTAATACAGTTGGAGGATGCCATCTGGATGCACAAATGATTCAAGATGCATTAGGTGATCTAAATCTTGATGAACTAGATATGATCATCATCGAAAATGTAGGCAACTTAGTATGCCCTGCAGAATTTGAGATTGGTGAAAGTATGAAAGTAACAGTGTTATCTGTTACAGAAGGTGAAGATAAGCCTCTTAAATACCCATTAATCTTTAAAGAGTCAAAGGCTATCCTCATTAATAAGATAGATTTGTTGCCTTATGTGCCTTTCAAAAAAGACAAGGCTATACAAGACATACGTAATTTAAATCCCACAGGAGAGATTTTTGAAGTAAGTTGCACGGCCCATAATGGGCTAGAGCCATGGTTGACATGGTTGCGTGCGCAATTGGAGAGTAATCGATGAATCATTCTATTAAGAGCCGTATCGTAGCGGCACTTTTACTTGGCCTATCTGCTACATCGGTAGGGTATGCGGCAGAGCCGGCTATTTCGACTGTGAAACAAACTGCGGTGGAATCTACAGAGAATGCAAATGATGTTGCACATACGGATGATAAGACAACTGTAGAAGCAGCGGGAACTGATGCGGCTGATTCTGTTGCTTATATAGATAATGCACCGATTAAAGCCGTTAAAATTGATACAAAAACAAAGAAGGAAAATACTAAAACCGGTTGGTTGGCCGAACAAATGGCGGTTACCGAGTTTGGTGATTCCATACAGTTTTGGCAAGCAGCTAGTGAAAATGAAGGCTCCTTGCCTAGTGTAACGCAAAATAATTTGGCGGATATCGGCAAGTCCTATACGGCTAATAATTTACCAACCATAGGGTCTGAAGATGATTATGCCATTGATGGGTACCGCTTAGGCGATCAGTTTGTAGCACCTAAAGATGTAGAAAAAACGGTAGTGCGTGATAACTTTACGACGTACTATATGAAAGACTTGGAGGTAACCGTATATACGGGACCTGCTCAAGAACGATTGATAAATAATCAATTGCGCGGTCAAGGGGCTACCTATTTCTTTGAGCCAAATACTATTACTAATATTCATAGCACGAAAAAAGGCGCCCGTACTGTACGCGATATAGGTGTTGGTAGTACGCGCATGGAATTGGTATTTGCTTATGGCAGTCCTAATGCGATGTGGCGTGACTTGAAAAATGAAAGCTATATTTTCCTTTATGAAGGTCATTCCGAAAATTCATTGTCTCGAAAAAAGGACTTTAACCGCTCGATAGAGAATACAAATAATAATAGCCAACAACAATCTATGTTAGGACAACAGAAAGAATATATTGCTTTCACCATCAAACAAAGCAATGTAGAATCTGTTGATATGATTAGTGGTCAAGTATGGCCAAGATTTGGATTGCCTAAAGCTCCAGTATATGATTTCGAAGCTGGCAAATTAACTGCTGATGATTTTGTATTGCGTGGCTATAAATTGAATGATCATTTTGTTAATGATCCAAATAATGACTGGAAACATCAAGGCATGTTGTTTGGTTCCACCTTTATTGGATATAACGAATATGGTGTAAGTGTTGATAAAAAAAATCTTATCAATCGCGTATTGTTGAACATTTACACACCTACCCGTCGCGGCATTGCGATGGGCGATACTAAGTATCTATTGCTCTTTGTGTATGGTATGCCAACTCGTATCGTTGAATCTACAACAAATGCGGGTACGTCTACCGTATATGAATATAAAAATCCAGCGGCAAGCGATTCATATTTACAGTTTGCCCTAGATGATAAAAACCAATATATCAAATCCGTTATGTTATCTGACCGTCCAGTTAAGTAGGATTGGTCACAGCGAGGAGGCAAGGGATATGGTTACTGTTCAAGATGTAAGAGAACGTTGGGAAAAAATTCAAGGTGATGATGAACGCATATTGTTTATCGTTGGTGGTCCTGGTTCTGGTAAAAGTTTGCTAATTCGTGAATTGTCTGAGCAAAAAGGTTGGAAGTACTTAGAAGCGAAACAACTTATTGAAGAAGAATTTTTGTTAGTACCTCGTGATGAAAGACCACAACTGGCAGAAGAAGTAATTCGCCGTGCATTAAGTCGTAGTGATACAGAAGTGGTGCTCATCGATGGTATTAATGTGTTGTTTGCACCGATTTTAAATTTAAATCCTCTTGAACTATTAAAGACTATTAGTAAAACATATCCGATTGTTGTAGGTTGGCGTGGTCATCTCGAAGGTGATCAATTATACTTAGAACACAATAATGATCCAAAACATGCGGTTGTAACAGTTACAAAACCTGAACGTGTTATGGTTATTGATTAATTAAAGCTATATTGATTGATGAGGGCATTATATATTGCCATGGGTTATGACCACATATATAGGTAGGTGATATCATGGAACAATATGTAATTGCCCTCATTTTGGGTATTATAGAAGGAATAACAGAATGCATTCCTGTATCTAGTACAGGTCATATGATTATGATATTATTATGTTTGCCATTGGCACATTAGTATCGTATATAGTAGGGTACATCACTGTAAAAGTATTTTTATGGTATTTAAATCGGTCTTCATTATCCTCCTTTGGATATTATAGAATTATTGTTGCTATACTAGCGATTATCTACCTTTATCTATGATTGCCGATGAGGAAAAAATGAAGTTTAAAAAGTTTAGAAAAAATACTTGCATAGGGTATCGTTTCATGTTATTATGATTAAGCACTAAGGGATACCGCAGTGAACAATAAAAACTTCAAAAAAGTTTTTAAAAAAGTTCTTGACACTTAGTGAGGCGGATGATAAAATACATCTTGTCGTAATGATGCTGGCGTAGCTCAATTGGTAGAGCAGCTGACTTGTAATCAGCAGGTTGTGGGTTCAATTCCTATCGCCAGCTCCATTTTATTTTTGGAGGGATTCCCGAGCGGCCAAAGGGAGCAGACTGTAAATCTGCCGTCTTCGACTTCGAAGGTTCGAATCCTTCTCCCTCCACCATTTATAGCGGGGTGGAGCAGTTGGTAGCTCGTCGGGCTCATAACCCGAAGGTCGCAGGTTCAAGTCCTGTCCCCGCAACCACAAAAATTCACAGTGAAATGATCGTTCATTGTGCTGGTGTAGCTCAGTCGGCAGAGCGTATCCTTGGTAAGGATAAGGTCACCGGTTCAATCCCGGTCACTAGCTCCATACATGGCGGCATAGCTCAGTTGGCTAGAGCAATCGGTTCATACCCGGTGTGTCCGCGGTTCAAATCCGTGTGCCGCCACCATTAAACCTCACATTGGTGAGGATTTTTTATTTTATCCATAAAATAATAATTGAAGCTGATACATGTAAAAATTACATGTATCAGCTTTTTTGTTTACCTAGTGTATTTGTATTTCTAGAAGCTTTTGTATATATGGTATAATAATGTGTAGGGGAATCTTATATTCCATTGATAAATTAGGGTTAATATATTATATTAATACTAGAATGTAATTTGTTTTTTGTGAAGGAGGATACATTCCTAATGGCAAAAGAAAAATTTGAACGTACGAAACCGCATGTTAATATCGGTACAATCGGTCACGTTGACCATGGTAAAACTACTTTGACAGCTGCAATCACTAAAGTATTGGCTGAAAAAGGCCAAGCTGAATTCCAAGATTACAGCAACATCGATAAAGCTCCAGAAGAACGTGAACGTGGTATCACAATCAATACTGCACACGTTGAGTATGAAACTGCTAACCGTCACTATGCACACGTTGACTGCCCAGGCCATGCTGACTATGTTAAAAACATGATCACTGGTGCGGCTCAAATGGACGGCGCTATCTTGGTATGTTCCGCAGCTGACGGCCCTATGCCTCAAACTCGTGAACACATCTTGTTGGCTCGCCAAGTTGGTGTTCCTGCAATCGTAGTATTCTTGAACAAAGCTGACATGGTTGACGACGAAGAATTGATCGAATTGGTAGAAATGGAAGTTCGTGAACTTCTTTCCTCCTACGAATTCCCTGGCGACGAAGTACCTATCGTTGTAGGTTCCGCTTTGAAAGCTTTGGAAGGCGACGCTCAATATGTAGCTAAAATCGACGAATTGATGGACGCTGTAGACTCCTACATCCCAACACCAGTTCGTGATACTGACAAACCTTTCTTGATGCCTGTGGAAGACGTATTCACAATCACTGGTCGTGGTACAGTAGCAACTGGCCGTGTTGAACGTGGTCAAGTAAACGTAGGCGACACAGTAGAAGTTGTAGGCTTGAAAGAAAAAGCTGAACAATACGTAGTAACTGGTCTTGAAATGTTCCGCAAAACTTTGGACTCTGCAGTAGCAGGTGACAACGTAGGTGCGTTGCTTCGTGGTGTTGATCGTAAAGACATCGAACGTGGTCAAGTATTGGCTAAACCAGGTTCCATCAACCCACACACAAAATTCAAAGCAGAAGTTTACGTATTGACTAAAGAAGAAGGTGGCCGTCATACTCCATTCTTCTCCAACTACCGTCCACAATTCTACTTCCGTACAACAGACGTAACAGGTGTTGTAAACCTTCCTGAAGGTGTAGAAATGTGTATGCCTGGCGATAACGTAACAATGGATATCGAATTGATCACTCCAATCGCTATCGAAGAAGGTCTTCGCTTCGCGATCCGCGAAGGTGGCCATACAGTAGGCGCTGGCGTTGTAACTGAAATCGAAGGTTAATT
>UPXS01000029.1 GCA_900538355.1 uncultured Veillonella sp. | reverse complement strand
AATAACTGTACATTGTACATCGTCAAAATTGTACATTCTTATATTGACATTTACACTCCGTGATATATGTGTCTTTTTTTTGTTGTAAAACAATATGTTTTGTTAAGACTGTCTTGAATAATAACTCTAGTCTTTGCGACTTTATGTAAATAGTATCATCCATCTAAATATAGAAATATTCATGTAAATATAGAAGTATTCATGTAAATCTTGTATACATGACCTATTTGGTTGACTATTTACTTATCTATTCATATAGTTAATATATAAGTACTAATTAATTTTTAGGAGGTTCCTATGTCTGTAAAAGATTTCGTACAACAACGCCGCGATGATTTTATCGCTATGCGTCGTGATTTTCATATGTATCCAGAGCCAGCTTGGCTTGAATATCGTTCTGCTTCTAAAGTAGCTGAAAAGTTAATTGCTTTAGGTTATGATGTAGCACTTGGTGCAGAGGTACTCGATTTAGATTCTCGTATGGGTTTACCTAGCGAAGAGGTTATGAAAGCAGCTATGGCTCGTGCTATGGATGAAGGTGCTGATCCTGAGCTCGTAGAAAAAATGGGCTATGGTAAAACAGCTATCGTAGCAACAATGAAGTTCAGTGATGATGGTCCTGTTGTGGCATTCCGTGCAGATATGGATTCTAATGATGTTATCGAATCTAAAGCATCTAATCATATTCCAGCTAAGATTGGGTTCCGTTCTCGCCATGAAAAGGCAATGCATGCATGCGGTCATGATACACATATGACAATGGGCCTTGGCCTTGCTGAATATATAGCCACACATAAGGATGGTTTAAAAGGCACTATTAAACTTATCTTCCAACCTGCTGAGGAAGGCGTACGTGGTGCTAAAGCGATGGTAGAGGCTGGCGTAGTTGATGACGTAGACTTAATGTTTGGTATGCATATCGGGTTTAACGATAAGCTATCCAATTGTTTTGCTTGTAGTGACCATGGCTTCTTGGCGACTACGAAACTTGATGCGGTGTTCCATGGCTATTCTGCTCATGCTGGTGGTTCTCCAGAAAAGGCTCAAAATGCTATGCTTGCAGGCTGTACAGCAGTTCTTAACTTACAAGCTATCGCCCGTCATAGCCAAGGTGCATCTCGTATGAATGTAGGCGTTTTTGAAAGTGGTACAGGTCGCAATGTTACACCTGACGTAGCAGTTCTTAAATTAGAAACTCGCGGCGCTACTACAGAAATCAATGACTATATGATTGAACGTACTAAAACGATTATTAAAGGTGCTGCAGAAATGCATGACTGTACCTTTGAAATTACAAAACAAGGCGAAACACCAGCAGGCCGTATCAGCGATGACTTAGCCCGTGAAGTACAAGAAATCATTGAACCATTGGGTATCTTTAAAGAGGTGCCATTTGATTATAGCGGTGGCGGTAGTGAAGACTGCGCGTACTTCTTGAACCGTGTTATTGACCGTGGCGGTCGAGCAACATATATGGTATTGGGCTCTGCTATTAAAGCACCTCATCATAATCCATTATTCGATATCGATGAAGAAGATATGCTAAACGGTATTGTTGCTTTAGGTACAATTGCTACTCACTATTTAAAATAGGACATATTGATTGAGATATTATGATGCATACATCTAAACTATAGGTACATAACTATATAGATGTATACATCGAAATATGTATAGTGTGCTATATATTAAATCTAATATGAGTATTAGATTGTGAGGTGTTATATGATTCAACGAGATCGTTTAGCTAAAGATTTTGAGGCTATGGCACAGTTGACTGCACCTGGAGAAGGTATTAATCGTCTAGCTTTCACCGACGCAGACTGGAAGGGACGCCAATATATTATTGACCGTATGACTGAGGTGGGACTCACAGTGGAAACTGATGGTTTCGGGAATGTTATAGGCTATAAGGTTGGTAAGAAACCTGAGCTACCGATTGTTATGGTTGGTTCTCATACGGACAGTGTACCGAATGGGGGCAACTATGATGGTGTTGTAGGCGTATTGTCTGCTATTGAAGCGATTCGTAGTATGACGGATGATGGTTTTGAACATGACCATACCATTGCAGTGGTGGACTTCATGTGTGAAGAATCTAGCCGCTTTGGAGCTGCTACATTAGGTAGTAAGGCTATGCGTGGTGAATTGACATTGCAAGATTTACAACGCTTAGTAGATAAACAAGGTGTGTCCTTGTATGATGCGTTGAAAGGTCGTAATTTAAATCCCGATGCTATTGAGCATATGGAATATAAACGACCTGTAAAATCTTTCACTGAAATACATATCGAACAAGGCAAGGTGCTAGAGCACGAAGCCAAACCCATCGGTGTTGTAACGGGGATTGCCGCACCAGAGCGGTTCTATGTAACCATCCGTGGGAATGCAGATCATAGTGGTGCAACCCCAATGAATTTGCGCCATGATGCGTTATGTGGGGCTTCAAAAATTATTCTCGGTATTGAGGAGATTGCATCCATGCAAGAGGAACCTCCAGTGGTGGGCACAGTCGGTGTTGTTGAGGTAACACCGGGTGCGATGAACGTTATCCCTGGGGCAGTTAAACTTGGTATAGATATTCGCAGTATTTCTAAGGTGGCCCGTGATTCTGTGGTTACTCTCATTAAGGAATTTATTGATGTTACTGCAGAGAAACGCGGCTTATCCTATACGATTGAGCCTATTGCACAGGATCATCCTGTAGCGATGCATCCAGCTATGATTCGAGAAATTGAAGAGGCTGTTAAGTCTGTAGGTGTAGATTATATGACCATGCCAAGCGGTGCTGGTCATGATGCTATGCACTGGGCCGATGATGTTCCAACGGGAATGATTTTTATCCCATGTCGTGAAGGTATTAGTCATAACCCGGCTGAATTTGCGGACCTAGATGACATCGTTACGGGAGCTAAGGTGTTGGATACAGTGCTTAGAAAACTTAGCTTAGAAAGTACTGAACTTAATTAGGTTGAGTGCTGTGGAATATGGTATTAGATATAATCTGGTTAGATCTGTGTTAATTAGCTAAGACATTATATTTACGTGGTTAGAAGGGTGTATTCCGTAATAGAATGGCAGAGAATGTTTTCTATTTGCAGGGAATACCCGGATTGGAGAGATTATGGTTATTGCTGGTATTGTTATTGTAGTGGCGACGTTTATCGCTATTATTAAACAGTTTGAAACACGGCTCGTTTTACTGTTGTCGGGCTTGTTAATGTGTTTTATTGGTGGGCAGCTTGGTGCTGGTACGACAGCCTTTGTAAAAGAACTTACAAATCCAGGGCTTGTACCAACCATTTGTACAGTACTTGGTTTTAGTTATGTTATGGAATATACAAAATGTACAGAGCACATGGTATATTTCATCTCTGCAGGCCTTAAAAAGATGACTAAAATCATCATCCCTGGTGCTGTTATTATTACGTTCTTGATCAACATTGCGTTGCCTACAGCAGCAGGCTGTGCGGCTGCTGTAGGTGCATTATTAATTCCTGCTCTTATTCGTTCTGGTGTGCACCCTGCAATGGCAGGTTCTGCTATTTTCTTAGGTACTTGGGGTAGTGCATTGAGTCCAGGTCTTATGTTTAACCCGCAAGTAGCACAACTAGCCGGTGAAGACGTAATGACCGTTATTGCGAGCTTCTCTATGCAAGCCATTATTGGTATCGTAGTAGCAGCTATCTTGCTCAATATCGTAGCTATCGTTAAGAAGGAACATACAGGATATGTATTGAAAGAGGCTAACGAAGAAGAAGGCAAAGAATTTAAGGTAAATTACTTATATGCCATCATCCCAATCATTCCACTTGTATTACTCGTACTCGGTAGTAAACAAGTAGCGGTGATCCCAGAAATTTCTGTGCCTGTGTCTATGCTCATTGGTACAGCTATCGGCATTATTGCTGTACGACCTAATGTAACAGATGCAGTTAAGAAATTCTTCCGTGGTACTGGCGATGGTATGTGCGATGTTGTAGGTCTTATGGCTGCTGCTGCGTGCTTTACAGCAGGTATGCAGTACATCGGCCTTACAAGTGCACTTATTGATGGTATGAAAAATTCTCAACAAATCGCCCAAATCGGTGCTGCCTTTGGTCCATTCTTATTAGCTGTTATTTCTGGTTCTGGTAATGCGGCAGCCCTTGCATTCAACGGTGCTGTAACACCTCATGCAGCAGACTTTGGATATGGTATTATGCAACTCGGCTCTATGGCTCAATTAGGTGCCGGTATCGGTCGTAGTATGAGTCCAGTAGCAGGTGCAGGTATTATTATTGCCGGCCTTGCTGGTATTAACCCTATGGAAATGGCGAAACGTAATGCTGTACCATGTATTATTGCTACAGTAGTGATTATGCTATTGTTACTATAATTGAATACTGATGTAGTTGGTCAATTATAATTCAATAAAACATAGTTGTTCCACGACTTTAAATTTAAAACTTACAATAAAAGAACCCCATTATGATTAACATCATGATGGGGTTCTCTTTATATTGTAGAGTTATGGGGTTTTATTTATATTGTAAATTTCTATTATTTTAGTTTGAAACCAATCCATAGAGCGGAAATAATAAATAAACCACCACTAACCCAGAATAGTGTAGTAAAGCCTAGCCATGCCATAAGGCTAGCACCGCCGACAGATCCTAAGAAATAACCAAAGAATAAACAGGATTGATTATAGGAGAATACTTGGCCTGTGAATTCTCGAGGTGTTTTTGAAGATAGGTAGGTGTTTAAAGCTGGAAGCATACCGCCTAGACCAAAACCTTGTAGGAATCTGATGATGGCAAGTTGATATACATCGGAAACATAGGCTTGAGGGATATTTAAAACCCCTACATAGATAAGAGATACTACTAATACTTTACGGGGGCCAATTTTATCGACTAATTTACCCAGTGGAGAGCTGCTCATAAGTTGAGCAATACCCATAGCGGAGAATACAGCACCTGCAATAAATGCGAGATTTTCTGTGTCGCTAGGAACGATTCCTTTAATATATACGGAGATAACAGGTTGTAAGGACATAATACATATTGCGTAGATAAAGGAGGCTACACATAATGCGACAATACTATTAAATTCTGGTATTTGCTCTTTTAACTTGCGGATGGAAAGCTTTTCAGGATTAGGTTTTGGTACATAATTTTCATGGATGAATATAGTTGCTAACACACCGGCTAAGCCCATGAGGGCACCGACAATGATAAAGTCGTTTCGAATACCAACTGTATCTGCAATGTAGCCGCCTAATAGAGGTCCAATGAGCGAGCCTGCTAGGTTGGCCGATGCCAATAGACCTAAGGCCCAACCTGTTCGTTCAATCGGGGTTTCAGAAGCAATTAAGGTAATTGATGCCGAGTAAAATCCACTTACAAGACCTTGAATTAAACGAATTAGTACGACTCCCTCAGGGGTTGTTTGAAAGGCTATCAAAGCATTACATAAGGCCATGCCAAAGCTAGATCGTATTAATGTAATTTTACGACCTTTTTTGTCAGCAACACGTCCCCAAAATGGAGCAGCCAAGCAAACGATTATGTAGGTTGCACCGGTTGCTAAACCAGACCACAAGGACATTGCCTCTGGTGTTTGGACACCTAAATCGTGAAAGTATAAAGGCAGGATTGGAGCTAACTGACTTACACCAAAGGCTGTACAGAATACACAGACTAAACTGATGTATACCGTTCGTTTCCACGTTTCCATAAAGACTCCTAAATCGATAAATGAATACTAATATGTATCTTATAGTATAACGTGATATAGGTTGTTATGCATTATAAATATTGGAAAATACATTAATAAATTAGTCTAGAATTATGCGGATAGTTGAGATTTTCCTTGACTTTCATTCTATAGAAACATTATAATCAGATTATAATTTTATACTCGCCTGAAAGAAACCGATGAGGTGGAGATAAAAATAGGAAATGCACTCACAGAGAGCGGGATTAGCTGAGAACCCGTAGTACGCAGCTTATTAAATGGACCACCGAGGGCGCATGGAACAGAATGAACCTTCATTCCTAGTATGGTGCGACGTCACACGAGCGTTAGTCGTGAGGGATATGTTAGTATCCTGCGAAAGGGGAATGCATTGCATTCAAACAAGGTGGTACCGCGATTTATAGCACATACAAGAATATTGTAATAATAGAACTATAAACTCGTCCTTGACGTTATATTGTCATGGGCGAGTTTTTTTATTGGCAAATGCCAGATGGAGGTTCTCATGATTTTTCCTAGTTTAGACCGTGTGAAAGCTATCGCACCGGGCTACGATATCGTGCCTGTATATATGGAAATTTTATCCGACGTACGCACACCGATTAGTGTGTTGAAAGCGTTAAAACAAGTGAGCAGTCATACATACTTGCTTGAAAGTGCGGATAATAGTAATCATTGGGGCCGTTACTCCTTCTTAGGCTATGATCCTAAGATCGAGCTATTCTGCAAGAACCATAAAATGACTATTAAAGATGGTACAACACGTACCTTTGAGTGCTCTGACCCAGCTGCAGAAATTCGCAATATTTTAAGCCAATATAAAAGCCCTCGCTTAGAAGAGTTGCCAACCTTCACAGGTGGTTTTGTAGGGTACTTTGCTTGTGAATATATTCGCTACATCGAGCCAACATTGGACTTCCCAACACCAGATGATGACCCTGCCATGGTGAATGATGTAGACCTTATGCTCTTCGATAAGGTTATTGCATTCGATCATTACAAAAATAAAATCTACTTAATTGCTAACATTAGCACAAACGATTTAGAACGTAACTATAATAAGGCTGAGCTTGAGTTGAAAGCATTAGCTGATCTCGTTGTAAACGGCAAAGAGGCGGATGTGCCAAAAGGCGTTCTTAAAACAGAGTTTACCTCTGAGTTCACAAAGGACGAGTTTGAAGCAGTTGTTAAAAAGACACAGCACTATATCAAGGAAGGGGATATCTTCCAATGTGTTGTATCTAACCGTCGCGAAGCTGAGTTCGATGGCAGCTTGTTAAATGCGTACCGCGTATTGCGTACGTTGAACCCATCTCCATATATGTTCTATCTATCTGGTGGCGATGTTGAGCTTACAGGTGCTTCTCCAGAAACACTGGTAAAATTAACAGATGGTAAGATGTACACCTTCCCAATTGCGGGCACTATGCGCCGCGGTAAAAACGAAGCAGAGGACCTTGCCATAGAGGAAAAACTTATCAACGACGAAAAAGAATTGGCTGAACATAATATGCTTGTTGACCTTGGCCGTAATGATTTAGGTAAAATTGCTAAATTTGGCTCTGTAAAAGTTGAAGCATTACATATGTTGCAACGTTTCTCTCATGTAATTCATATTACATCTACTGTAAGTGGTGATATTCAAGACGACAAAGATGCACTGGATGCCATCGGTGCTACATTGCCGGCAGGCACATTGTCTGGAGCTCCTAAAATCCGTGCTATCGAGATTTTACACGAGCTTGAAAAAAGTCCACGCGGCGTATACGGCGGTGCTGTAGGCTACATCGATTTCTCTGGTAATATGGACGTATGTATCGGTATCCGCATGGCTATGAATAAAGGTGGTAAGGTTTATGTTCGCGCTGGCGCAGGTATCGTTCGCGATAGCGTACCTGCTAGTGAATACAATGAAACATTGATCAAAGGCCAATCCATGATTTCCGCAATTACAGATGCACAGGAGGTAGAATAATGGTACTCCTTATAGATAATTACGATAGCTTCTCCTTCAATTTATACCAATTAGTAGGCTCTATCGATCCAGACATTAAAGTCATTCGCAGTGATGAATTAACAGTTGAAGAAATCCGCTCTTTAAAACCAGACTATGTGATACTTTCACCAGGACCTGGTAGACCAGCTGATGCGGGCGTGTACGAAGACCTATTGCGCGAATGCAAAGGTGAATTCCCAATCCTCGGCGTATGCCTTGGTCACCAAGCCATCGGCGAAGTATTCGGCGGCACCGTTTCCTACGCAAAACAAGTTATGCACGGCAAACAAAGCGTAGCCAAACAAGTACACCCATCCAAAATCCTTAAAGGCGTACCAGAACAATTTGAAGTCGCTCGCTACCATTCCTTGGCTATTATCGATGAAACTATGCCAAGCGAACTCATCGTTACATCCATTACCGATGACGGCGAAGTAATGAGCGTAGAACACAAAGACTACCCAATCTACGGCGTGCAATTCCATCCGGAATCCATCATGACACCGAACGGGGAACAAATGATTCGCAATTTCTTAGAAAAATAAACGAGGAGCTATAAAATGATTAAAGACGCATTATATGCAGTAACGCATGGTCAAGATTTATCTTATGATCTTGCGAAAGATACAATGAATAAAATTATGAGTGGCGAGGTAGCCGAGGTTCCTATGGCTGGTTTTTTATGCGCCCTAGCAGCGAAAGGCCCTACTGTAGATGAGGTTACGGCTTTCGCTGAGGTTATGCGCGAGAAGGCTGGTTCTGTGCCTCATGAAGGTACTGTTGTAGAAATCGTAGGTACTGGTGGCGATGAAGCGAATACGTTCAACATTTCTACTACATCTGGTTTCATTATTTCCGCTGCCGGTATTCCTGTAGCGAAACATGGTAACCGCAGTGTATCTAGTAAATGTGGCGCTGCTGACTTGATCGAAGCCTTGGGCGCTAAATTAGAGCTTAACGGGGAACAAAACGAAGCAGTTCTTAATAAGGCAAATATGTGCTTCATGTTCGCCCCTGTATATCACCAAGCTATGAAGTATGCAGGCCCTGTACGTAAAGCGTTAGGTGTTCGTACAGTATTCAACATCCTTGGACCGTTGGCAAACCCAGCAGGTGCTACTGTAGAATTGATGGGTGTGTACGATAAATCCTTGGTAGAACCATTGGCTCGTGTATTGGCTAATCTTGGCGTTAAACGCGGTGCAGTGGTACACGGTTTCGACGGCCTTGATGAGATTACGGCCACTAACAAAACGTACGTATGCGAAATTAATAATGGTACTTTCACAAGTTACGAATTCGATCCTAAAGAATATGGTTTCGAATACGCTGATAAGACTGAGCTTGAAGGTGGCGATGCTACTGTAAACGCTGAGATCACACGCCGCGTTCTCGGTGGTGAGCAAGGTGGTAAACGCACAGCTGTTCTTCTCAATGCTGGTATGGCGATTTACCTTGCAAAAGATGGCATTACATTAGCAGAAGGCATTGAAGAGGCGAAAAACATGATCGACTCTGGCAAGGCTCTTGCTACAATGGAACAGTTTGTGAAAGCCACACAAGAGGTGTAACCATTGATTTTAGATAAGATTGTAGAGGCTACTAAAGTTCGAGTGGCCCAAGAAAAAGAGGTGGAAACGCCTGAGGCTGTGAAAGCAGCGGCCTTAGCGTTACCATCTGATACAGGATTTCCTTTTGAAGCAGCCCTTCGCCAGCAAGACTTTAACTTCATTTGTGAAGTAAAGAAGGCGTCTCCTTCAAAGGGGATTATCGCTGAGCATTTCCCGTATTTAGACATCGCCAAAGAATATGAAGTAGCTGGGGCAGCAGCCATCTCTGTATTGACTGAGCCCGACTTCTTTAAAGGCGATAAAAAATATTTACAAGAAATCGCTAGCACCGTAAAAATCCCTGTCCTTCGTAAGGACTTCATCATCGATGAATACCAAATCTACCAAGCGAAGGTGTGGGGCGCTAGTGCAATCCTATTAATCTGTGCATGCCTCGATGTGCCTACATTGACTAAGTTCCGCGCGTTAGCCGATTCCCTTGGCTTGTCCTCCTTAGTAGAGGCTCATGACGAACACGAAGTGCAAATGGCCATCGATTGTGGGGCCCGCATTATTGGTGTTAACAACCGCAATTTAAAAGACTTCACAGTAGATGTACAAAACAGTGTGCGCTTGCGTAATCTCGTTCAAGACGATGTGATCTTCGTATCTGAAAGCGGTTTAGAAACACCAGAGGATATCCAAGTATTGCGCGATAACAACATCGGTGTAGCCTTGATGGGTGAAACCTTTATGCGTTCGCCTAACAAGGTAGAGAAACTAGCATATCTTTATGGCCCGATTTACTACACACCAAAGGTTAAGATGTGTGGCATCTCTAAGGTAGAAACAATCCCTGCAGTAGTGGAAGCAAAGCCAGACTACATGGGCCTTGTATTTGCACCAAGCAAACGACAAGTTACTGTCGACAAAGCTAAAACATTGGTGGAAGAGCTACATAAACAATATGCAAAAACATATGGTACAAATACGGTGCCAATGAACGCTGAGGTAACACAAGATATTAATGGATTTGGCGAAGAAAATACGAATTCTGAAGCGATTAAAACAGTAGGTGTCTTCGTCAATGAAACATTAGATAACCTCGTTACAATTGCTAAAGAAGCTAATCTTGATGCGGTACAATTGCACGGTGATGAAGATGAAGCTTTCATCCAAGCCCTCAAAGAAAAAACAGATGTAGAGGTTTGGAAGGCTGTTCAAATCCGCAGCGCTGCAGATGCAGAGGCGTGGATCGATAGCAGTGCGGATATGTTATTATTTGATGCGTACCACAAGGACGAGCGCGGCGGTACGGGCGAAGTATTCGACTGGTCTTGCTTAGATGAGTTTGAACGTCCGTTTATGCTCGCAGGTGGTATCGACAGTACTAACGTGGCACGTGCTATCCGCACAGTTAGACCATATGGCATAGATATTAGTAGCGGTATTGAAACAGATGGCGTGAAAGACGATGAGAAGATTAAAGCTTTCACAAACATCGTGAGAACCATAGCTCACTAAATGTTGAGAGAATAAGGCCTATTATAGGCGAGTAATCATAGAAAATACATAAATCTAAGATATAATAATATTTTAGACACATCCGATGGAATTCATCGATTGTTGAGATAGATGCCAATAGTAACGCTATACAGGCGTGCTAGCAGGAATGGTATATGGAAAGGTAAGTTATATGAGTGAACAAAGACATGGTTATTTTGGCTCCTTTGGTGGCCAATTTATGCCAGAAACATTGATGAATGCAGTCATCGAATTGGAAGAGGCATACAACAAATACAAAGATGATCCTGATTTCGTGCGCGAACTTGAGGATTTACATAAAAAATATACAGGTCGTCCATCTCTTTTATACTATGCAGATCGCATGACAAAAGACCTTGGTGGGGCCAAAATTTATTTGAAACGTGAAGATTTGAACCATACTGGTTCCCACAAATTAAACAATGTAATCGGACAAATGTTATTGGCAAAACGCATGGGTAAAACTCGCGTTATTGCTGAAACTGGCGCAGGTCAACATGGTGTAGCAACAGCTACTATTGCTGCGTTGATGGGCATGGAATGTGAAGTATACATGGGTGCTGAAGACTGTGAACGTCAAGCGCTCAACGTATATCGTATGGAATTATTAGGCGCTAAGGTGCATCCTGTAACAACTGGTACAAGCACATTAAAAGATGCTGTTTCTGAAGCATTGCGCGAATGGACAAACCGTATGTCTGATACGCACTATGTATTGGGCTCTGTTATGGGCGCTCATCCATTCCCTATGATCGTTCGTGACTTCCAATCCATCATCAGCCGCGAAGCGCGTGAGCAAATCCTTGAAGCAGAAGGCAAGTTGCCAACAGCTGTTATGGCTTGTGTAGGCGGCGGTTCTAACGCAATGGGTATGTTCTATCACTTTATCCCTGATGAAGGCGTTCGCCTCATCGGTTGTGAAGCAGCTGGTCGCGGTATCGATACAGAGGAACATGCAGCGACAATTGCAAAAGGTTCTGTTGGTATCTTCCATGGCATGAAATCTTACTTCTGCCAAGACGAAGACGGCCAAATTGCTCCAGTATATTCTATCTCTGCAGGCCTTGATTACCCTGGTATCGGTCCTGAACATGCGTACTTGCACGATAGTGGTCGTGCTGAATACGTACCTGTAACGGATGACGAAGCGGTAGATGCTTTCGAATACTTGTCTCGTTTAGAAGGTATTATTCCAGCTATTGAAAGTGCTCATGCAGTGGCACATGCGCGTAAAATTGCGCCTACTATGAGCAAGGACGATATCATTATTATTTGTTTATCTGGTCGTGGCGATAAAGACGTAGCGGCTATGGCGAAATATAGAGGGGTGGATCTTCATGAGTAAAATTAAAGACGCTTTCACAAAGGGCAAGGCATTCATCCCATTCATCAGTGCTGGTGACCATGGTATTGAAAATACAGAACGTTATATTCGCGTGATGGTGAAAGCCGGCGCCGACATGGTAGAAATCGGTATTCCATTCTCCGATCCAACAGCGGAAGGCCCAGTTATCCAAGAAGCGAGCACACGTGCCCTTTCTACAGGTGTAAAAATCAACGATATCTTTGATATGGTGCGTCGTTTGCGTACTGGCGAAGATGCAGTGACTATCCCACTCGTGTTCATGACCTACTTGAACCCAATCTATGTGTTCGGTCGTGAAAAATTCTTTACTCTCTGTGAAGAGGTTGGTATCTCCGGCGTTATCGTGCCAGATATGCCGTTTGAAGAAAAAGGGGAACTTGCTAGCATTGCTAATAAACACGGTGTTGAAGTGGTATCCTTGATCGCTCCAACATCTGAAAATCGCATTGAAATGATCGCAAAAGACGCAGAAGGCTTTGTGTACTGCGTATCTTCCCTCGGTGTTACAGGCATGCGTAGCGAAATCAAAACAGATATTAAATCTATCGTTGAAACCATTCGCAAATATACAGATATTCCTGTAGCCGTTGGTTTCGGTATTTCTAAGCCAGAACAAGCGGAAGCAATGGCGCGCGTATCTGATGGTGCTATCGTAGGCTCTGCTATCGTTAAAATCGTGGCAGAACACGGAGAAAATGCAGACCAAGCGTTGTTTGATTACGTACAATCTATGAAACAAGCTGTGTTAAAAGCTGACGCATAATAAGAGCTAACGCATAATAAATAGATAATACAATACATACTAAAAAGGACGTTATACATGTGTATAACGTCCTTTTTAGGTTAGTTAGTTTAGTTATGTGTTATATGACTGGATAACCAGTTAGGAAAGGGGAATAATTAGCCGTTTGTAGATTCGGAACGTTGATGACGTTCGCTGCGTTTTGCAGTTGCATTTTTGTCATGTTTTTCACGTTCAGAAATTTTGTGTTTTCTATATTTCTTTTGATCTGGTTTGAACCATGGATGAGCACTGCTATCTACTGTGCCATCATCGTTCTTTACCATGCGATGGTTTTCGCCGATTTTGAAGTGGTAATCTTTGGCTTGTGCTACATTGGCACCAATACCAACGGATAAGAATGCTGCCAAGCTGGCCATAGCTACTACTTTAGTCAATTTAGCGTTCATAATTATTATCTCCTATACAAACTTAATTGCACGAATTTTAGTTGTAAAAAATATATTATTAGTATAGATAAATTTAATGAAGAAAAAATGAAGTGATAGGGTCGGTAAAGCATAGTATAATAGGGTTATCTAAGTTTGTATCATATCTAAATATAGTAGGAGATTTATGAAGCAGAGAGTATTTGAAATCCTCTATCGTGAGCTAGTAGAAAACTATGCAAATCATAAGGGACGAACAACGACAGCCGACTTTTGGCTCACCATCAGTGCTATGACCTTTGTATACGGTCTAGTTACATTTATAACAGGTCTTGCCACATTCATACCCTATGGATTTTTATATGCCATATCTTTAGGGGGCGGCGTATTGATGGCATTAACAGTAGTGTTAGTATTGCCCACCATTATGATGGTAGCGAGACGGTTACGCGACTCTAATAATGATCCAACCTTGATGATTCTCATCTTTGTTCCTATTTTAGGATGGATTGCGTTGCTCTATTTGTTATGTAAAAGATCGGCTCCCACACAAGAAGCAAGCATAACCAATGAACAGATATCTGTAGAACCAAGTATACATGAAAAACGATCTGTTTCAGGTGCCTTCATCGTGGCACTTCTTGTTTTAGGGTGGATTGCAAACAGTGTAGGTACATCTATGATGGGGCATAACTATATGATAGAAGAAACTGCCTTTGGGAACTTGGGGCATGGGGCTTTCACTAAAAAAGCAAACCGTTTATTACATAGTGATTCTGCTACAACAGAAGGCTATTTAGTGGTGAAAGAGTATTACAAAGAACTGGCTAACGGCGATTATCATAGTGCGTATCGCAATTTGAGCGGTCGTGAAATGGAACGATATGGCACCTTTGATCTGTGGCAACAAGCTAAGACAAAAGAGTCGCGTGCTGAAGTTCAGTCTATACACTTAGACTATGTCACCCAAGATATTGATGAAGATGCTGTTATGGACTATATAGGATATAGGGTGGATTTTGTAGATGGACGACCTTCTATGTTAGTTCGTTTATACAGCACTGGAAATGGTTGGAAAATCATTGGTTTTGAAGAGTTTGAGGAGGACTAGGTCATGGCATCTGTAAATGTATATGATTTAAACTATACCGATGCCTTCGTGCTAGGCATCAAAAACTACGCTAATTTTAAAGGCCGTGCGAGCCGTAGTGAATACTGGCGATTCATGGCTGGAATGATGATGGTTCAAGGAACACTAGGGGTAGTAGCTATACTCTGTAAAGGTGTTGGTCTCTATAATTTTGAGTCCATTATTGATACGATCACGTTATTGGTAACACTATTTTTCGTGCTTCCTAATATCGCCATCACAACGCGACGCATGCATGATATTGGCCGCAGTGGTTGGACTCAGCTGATTTCCTTTATTCCTATTATTGGGTTCTTTATATTCTTAACCTACGAATTGAAACGGGGCGATGCCTGTGAGAATAGCTACGGTGAAAGAACTGGCTATACTCCTATTACGGCTACAATAAACCAATCTACGGGGCTTGAAGAAACGCCGTCCCGAAAACAAGATTGGATTATGGGCATTACCATATTTGTTCTTCAATCCATCGTATTTGGTGATACCATCGGTGATATATTATGGTATGGTATTAACGCTAATGGCTATATATAGTATTAGTCTACGTTTAGTAGCATAATTATTATTTTATTTTATAAAAGTTTAACAACTCCTTTATAGACAATATAACACTTTGTAGTAAAATGAAATCAAGATGAATTCAAAAATATAGATATGATTACTCAAAACATATCTAAGTTACTATATGTGTTAAAGCAACAGGACTTTATGAGCTTCACTGTTTCCTGCTGTGGATGGAAGGAGTTTATTATGAGACCTTGTCCATATTGTGGACATGAGGTGTTAAAAAGTGAACGATACTGTCCAAACTGTGGACGTATCCGCAAAGCACCTATTTCGTTAGATAAGTATAGTCTAGGCATGATTGAAAACTTTAAACAATGCTTTGTTTATAAATACGCTGACTTTGAAGGCCGTGCTAGCCGTAGCGAATATTGGAATTTCTTTTTGATGTACCAATTGCTATTTGTAGCCATTCTGTTTACCTGTGCGTTCTTGAGCTATATTAGTCCGCTCTCTAGTGCCGTTGGCGTAGGCTTCGGGCTAGTTATTCTTGTACTTATGTCCGTTGTTATGGTCATTCCTGGCGTAGCTGTTGCAGTACGACGCTTGCACGATCAAGGCCGTTCTGGCGCACTTGTGTTTATTGGTGTTGTTCCTGTCATTGGTACAATTATATTGTTAGTGTTGATGGCTCTTCCTGGTGAAAGCCACGAAAATCGATTCGGATCACCGACAGGCCATGTTGTTCTAACAAAACAAATGGCTCATGAAATTGGCTTAATAGATGCTACACCTACAACAGGCCTTACAGCAGGCCTACTATGTGCCATCTTTGTGCTATGGTTCCTAGTAGATCGATTGCTAATGACTAGTGCAATGTAAAAATAAAATACACATACAAATAACAGCCTCTTGCATGGTACAAGAGGCTGTTCACACTGGCCTTAAAGATACACCATCTGAAAGCATGGATCAAAAAGCAATGATTGCGTGCCTCTGTCTTTGGGTTCTAAATATTTGGATATCCTTTTTAGCACTATAATGTAAAGTCTATTTGTATGAATATGCCACCTTTATTGGAACATAATAAAGGTGGCATTTTTATGTGTTAATCTATAAATTTAAACTATCTATACAGTTGACAATTTCCCCTAATGAGACCTATAATTATCTATTATATGAATATTGCGTTGAAAAAGACGGCATGTCTCAGACGGATTTAGTAGAGACCAAACTCATGGGCTGAAAGGTTTGGAAATCTAGAGATTTGCGGATCACTTTGGAGCAAGCAGGAATCCTGCCGGTGAACACCGTTATATGTTTAAGTGGCTTTCACAGAAGGTCAGTAGGGTGGTACCACGGATATTACGTCCGTCCCTTCGGGGACGGGCGATTTTTTTATGTAAAAGGAGCACATCATGGATTACGGTAAGACGTTACATTTGCCTGAAACAGAATTCCCAATGCGCGGCAATTTGCCTAAGCGCGAACCAGAAATCTTAAAATTCTGGGAAGATAACAAAATTTACGAAAAACGTTTGGAATTGCGTAAAGACGCAAAACCTTTCATCTTGCATGATGGCCCTCCGTACGCAAATGGTAAATTGCACATCGGTCATGCCCTCAACAAAACGTTGAAGGACATCATCATGAAATACAAAACAATGACTGGTCACTATACACGTTATATTCCTGGTTGGGATACACACGGTTTGCCAATCGAGCATGCGGTTATTAAAAATACTGGTCTTAACCGTCATGAAATGGCTCCATTGGACTTGCGCAACAAATGTAAGGAATATGCATTGGAATGCGTAGAAACTCAAAAACAAGACTTCATTCGCTTTGGTGTATTAGGTGAATGGGATCGCCCTTATTTGACATTGCGCCCTGAGTTCGAAGTAAAGCAACTTGGTATCTTCGGCGAAATGGCAAAACGCGGCCATATCTACAAAGGGCTTAAAACTGTATACTGGTGTACACACTGTGAAACTGCATTGGCAGAAGCAGAAATTGAATATGCTGAGAAAAAATCTTTCTCCATTTACGTAAAATTCCCTTACGTATCCGAGAAAAAGGTAACATTGCCAGCTGGCGTAGATCCAAAACAAGCATTTGCTGTTATCTGGACAACTACTCCTTGGACAATGCCTGCCAACGTAGCAATCTCCGTTAACCCTGACCTTGAATACGGCTGGGTAAAAGTAGGCGACGAATACTACTTGATGGCTACTGAACTCGTTGATTCTGCCATGAAAGACATTGGTATCGAAGACTACGAAATCGTAAATCGCTTCTCCGGTGCAGACTTAGAGTTGGCTGATTTCAAACATCCATTCGTAGAACGTAAATCTACTGTATTATGCGGTGATCATGTAACACTTGAAGCTGGTACTGGTTGCGTACATACAGCACCTGCACATGGTGAAGACGACTTTAACATCGTTATGTGTTATAACAAGGAAGGCAAAACTGAACTTCCTATCGTATCCCTTGTTAACGAAACTGGTAAC
>UPXS01000028.1 GCA_900538355.1 uncultured Veillonella sp. | reverse complement strand
ATGGTCAACGTGACCGATTGGACCGATGTTAACATGCGGTTTCGTACGTTCAAATTTTTCTTTTGCCATTTTAAATTATCCTCCGAGGAAAATAGTAATTCTATTAATCTAATGTAAGATTAACCGTTTTTCTTTGCTTGAATTTCTTCAGCAATTTTCTTAGGAACTTCTTCGTAATGATCGAATGTCATGGAGTAGTTACCGCGACCTTGAGTTTTGGAACGAAGGTCAGTTGCGTAACCGAACATTTCGCTCAATGGAACATATGCTTTGATATGTTGGTTACCATTACGAGCTTCCATGCCGTCCATGCGACCACGACGGGAGTTCAAGTCACCGATAACGTCGCCCATGTATTCTTCAGGAACGTCTACTTCTACGGACATGTATGGTTCAAGCAATGCAGGATCTGCTTTGCGAGCACCTTCTTTAAAGCCCATGGAACCAGCGATTTTGAAGGCCATTTCGTTGGAGTCAACGTCATGGTAGGAGCCGTCAAATACGATAACTTTGATGTCAACCATTGGATAACCAGCGATAACACCGGATTCCATAGCTTCTTTAACACCGTTTTCTACAGGTCCGATGTATTCACGAGGAATCGCACCACCTACGACCTTATTTTCAAATTCGAAGCCAGCACCTGGTTCTTGTGGAATCAATTCCAACCAGCAGTGACCATATTGACCACGACCACCAGATTGACGTACGAATTTACCTTCAGCTTTAACTGCTTTACGGATAGTTTCGCGATATGCTACTTGAGGTTTACCTACGTTGCAGTCTACTTTGAACTCACGGTTCATACGGTCAACGATGATATCCAAGTGAAGTTCGCCCATACCGGAGATAATAGTTTGACCTGTTTCTTCATCAGTACGAACTTTGAAAGTAGGATCTTCTTCTGCCAAACGAGCAAGAGCTGTACCCATTTTTTCTTGGTCAGCTTTTGTTTTAGGTTCAACAGCAACGGAGATAACTGGTTCAGGGAATTCCATGGATTCAAGGATTACAGGATTCTTTTCATCACAAAGAGTATCACCAGTAGTAGTATCTTTCAAGCCTACAGCTGCAGCGATGTCGCCAGCGTAAACCATGTCGATTTCTTTACGAGTGTTAGCGTGCATTTGAAGAATACGGCCGATACGTTCTTTTTTACCTTTTGTGGAGTTGAAAACGTAGGAACCGGATTCCAATGTACCGGAGTACACGCGGAAGAACGCTAATTTACCAACATAAGAGTCAGCCATGATTTTGAATGCCAATGCAGAGAATGGCTCTTCATCGGAAGAAGGACGAGTAGTTTCTTCTTCAGTACCAGGAACGATACCTTTAATAGCTGGGATGTCGATAGGAGCTGGCATGTAATCTACAACAGCGTCCAACAACATTTGTACACCTTTGTTTTTGTAGGAAGAACCACAAAGAACTGGGAACAATTGGTTAGCAATAACTGCTTTACGCAATGCTGTTTTCAATTCTTCGATGGAGATTTCTTCGCCTTCCAAATATTTCATCATGATATCGTCATCAGTTTCAGCGATAGCATCGATCATCATTTCGCGACGAGCTTCAGCTACTTCTTGATATTCTGCTGGGATATCAGTGATTTCATATTCTTTACCGTCATCGGATTTGTAAATTTCCGCTTTCATAGTCATCAAATCGATGATGCCTTCGAAAGTATCTTCAGCGCCGATTGGCACTTGGATAGCTACGGAATTTGCACCCAAACGGGATTTCATCATATCAACTACGTTGAAGAAGTCAGCACCTACTGTATCCATCTTATTTACATAAGCGATACGAGGTACGCCGTAGTTAGATGCTTGACGCCATACTGTTTCGGATTGAGGTTCAACGCCGCCTTTAGCACTGAACACCGCTACGGAGCCATCAAGTACACGTAAAGAACGTTCTACTTCTACAGTAAAGTCAACGTGACCAGGAGTATCGATGATATTGATACGATGATCTTTCCAGTGACATGTTGTCGCCGCAGAAGTGATTGTGATACCACGTTCTTGTTCTTGCGCCATCCAGTCCATCGTAGCAGCACCTTCATGTACTTCGCCGATCTTGTGAACGATACCTGTATAGTAGAGGATACGTTCTGTAGTTGTTGTCTTACCAGCATCGATGTGAGCCATGATACCGATATTACGAGTTTTTGCTAAGGAAAACTCTCTTGCCACAGTTGTCACCTCTTATTACCAACGATAATGAGCAAATGCTTTATTAGCTTCTGCCATTTTATGAGTATCTTCTTTTTTCTTGATTGCAGCGCCTGCATTGTTGAAAGCGTCCATCAATTCGCCTGCTAAGCGTTCTTTCATAGTGCGTTCACCACGAAGACGAGCGTAGTTTACAACCCAGCGAATACCGAGTGTTTGACGGCGATCAGCACGAACTTCAACTGGCACTTGATAGTTAGCACCACCGATACGGCGAGCACGTACTTCAAGTACAGGCATAACATTTTTCAATGCTTGATCAAAAACTTCCATTGGGTCTTGACCCATTTTGGAACGAATAATTTCGAATGCATCATATACGATAGTTTCAGCAATGCCTTTTTTGCCATCGTACATAACTTTGTTAATGAAACGTGTTACTAATTTGCTGTTGTACACCGGATCTGGAAGTACATCACGTTTCGGAACAGGGCCTTTTCTTGGCATGTTCAATTCCTCCTTTATAATGATGTGTGTTAATTTCGTTTAATGGCTAAAATTATTTTTTAGCTTTTTTCGCGCCGTATTTGGAACGACTTTGCATACGGTTTTGTACGCCAGCTGTATCCAATGCACCACGAACGATGTGATAACGCACACCTGGAAGGTCTTTTACACGACCGCCTCTGATAAGTACAACACTGTGTTCTTGTAAATTGTGACCAATGCCTGGGATGTAAGCAGTTACTTCAATAGCGTTTGTCAAACGTACACGGGCAACTTTACGAAGCGCGGAGTTTGGTTTCTTTGGAGTAGCTGTGTACACACGAGTACATACACCACGTTTTTGTGGAGATTCTTGAAGTGCTGGAGCTGTAGATTTTTTAGTCAAGCTCATGCGACCTTTGCGTACTAGCTGATTAATTGTTGGCATTTGGGCACCTCCTTTCCAAATTTGAGATTTATAATTGATCCGTCATAACAAAGTGTTACATCGGATATTACCAAGATTAACGTAGGATACCTACCGCTGTGGCCCGCACTTTAATGCGACACGCACGACCAAGGTCATCCATAGTGTGCTTGTCATTCACAGGTATTCCCTGTTCAGCACAAGCATTTCGTATAGGTCCAACTACACTTTCATCACTATCATGTCCTACGAACACATACTTCACAGTCCCTCGTGCAATGTTTTTCAACGTTTGCTTGGCACCGATTGTTTTGTTCATCGACTTCAGATGGGCAATGTCCATAGTAAAATTCTCCTTACGAAATTATGCTACTTAGGCATACTTGCCCCTGAGCACTATGTAAGTATACCAATTACACAATCACATGTCAAACGTTTTTCAACGCTTCACACCGCTATACAACTGCATTTTATGTGTACACGTTTCCGTGCGTTTCATAATGGCGAATCATATAACAATATATGTAATTTTTATGCAAAAACAGCTATTTTATTCTCATTTTTATACATAATTTTCATATTACTTTAATTAATCACAATTCATGTATGCATAATTGATATAACTGAAAAATAAATAGTCATTTTTTAGTTCAATTTTATTAACCATATTCAATATATCTATATTATTAAACGTATAGGTTTATTTATTCTTTCTGACAATTACATCTTAACAGAGAAATTTAGTATCTATAAAAAAAGAGCGTGCCCTAAGGCACGCTCTCTTCTATTGCAATAGATTATTCTTCTACAGCAGCTTCTTCTGTAATATCGATGATTTCAGGTGTGTTTTTAACAACCTCAATCTTACGGTAACGGCTCATGCCAGTACCAGCAGGGATCAATTTACCGATGATTACGTTTTCTTTTAAGCCCAATAATGGATCGATTTTACCTTTAATAGCGGCGTCGGTAAGAACACGTGTTGTTTCTTGGAAGGACGCTGCAGACAAGAAGGAATCCGTTGCCAAAGCGGCTTTTGTAATACCCAATAATGTACGTTTGCCTGTAGCATTTTCACGGCCATTAAGAGTAAGACGACGGTTTTCTTCGTCAAAGGTATTAACGTCGACCATATCCCCTGGAAGCATATCAGCATCGCCAGCTGTTTCAACTTTTACTTTATGAAGCATTTGACGAACGATAACTTCGATATGTTTATCGTTAATTTCTACACCTTGAGATTTATATACTTTTTGTACTTCGTATACGAGGTAACGTTGAGTTGCTTCAGTACCCATTACGCGCATAATGTCATGAGGGTTGATAGAACCTTCTGTCAAACGAGCGCCCAAGGATACAACATCACCGTCTTTAACGATAATGCGGGAACCATAAGGGATGAGGTAATCGAGTTCAATACCGTCCTCACCAGTGATGAAGATAGTATTAGTACCTTTTTTACCTTCGTTAGGTACAACGCGAACTGTACCTTCGTTTTCTGCGATGATAGCATTACGTTTTGGTTTACGCGCTTCGAACAATTCTTCGACACGTGGCAAACCTTGTGTGATATCGTCACCTGCGACACCACCTGTATGGAATGTACGCATTGTCAACTGAGTACCAGGTTCACCGATGGATTGCGCTGCAATAATACCTACAGCTTCACCAACTTGAACTTGACCACCTGTACCAAGGTCGCGACCATAGCACTTGCGACATACGCCATAAGGGCTGCGGCAAGTCAATACGGAACGGATTTTAACTGTTTCGTAGTGTTTTACAACTTCATCAGCCAATGGTTCTGTGATTTCACCGTTAAGAGGAACGATAACTTCGCCAGTTTCTTTATTAACTAATTCTTCAGCTGCAATACGGCCTACGATACGATCTTTTAATGGTTCAATAACGCCAGTACCTTCAACGATTGCTTCCACTTCGATACCATGGATTTCGTTGTTGCGTACTTGTACTTCTTTTACATCGGAGTTAAGAATAGCTTCGATACCTTCTTCAGTGAGGCGTGTATTAGCAGGGAAGATTTCTACACCTTCACTGTCAACAATTGCTTGTACAGTATCTTTGTTCAACATATTTTGAACCATAGTTTCTTTTAATGTTGCACGGATGCTGTCATCGCTTTCACCAAGAATAATTTTTTGAACCAAATTAGTATGGTTGATATCACTATCAGAACCCAAGTGAGCACCGCGCAATGCGACAGATGTAACACCGGATTCTGCAATATCAGCTAAGCATTGTTCGTCCAAGATAGTTTCAGCAGGTACAACAAGTTCCCCTGTTTCTACATTCACTACATCTTTATCTAGAACACGACCAATAAGCTTGTCTTTCAACAATTCCAATGCTTGACGCGGAGATGTAGCCAAACGAGCGCGTTCACGAACGAGATCGATACCTACAACGTCACAATCGTCCTCACGAACGATAACGTCTTGAGATACGTCAACAAGACGACGAGTCAAGTAACCGGAGTCAGCTGTACGAAGCGCTGTATCGGCCAAACCTTTACGAGCACCGTGAGAGGATGTAAAGTAATCCAATACAGTCAAGCCTTCTTTAAAGTTTGCTTTGATTGGCAAGTCGATGATACGACCAGATGGATCGGCCATCAAACCACGCATACCAGCAAGCTGACGGATCTGTTGTTTGTTACCACGGGCACCAGAGATAGCCATCATATAAACAGGGTTGAAGCCATCTTTGTCGCGCGCCATATTATCCATCATGGCATCAGTAACATCTTCTGTTGCTTGAGTCCACAATTGGATAGTTTTACGGTAACGTTCTTCTTCTGTAATAAGACCACGGCGATACAAGCGAGATACTTTTTCTACTTCTTGTTCTGCTGTGTCTAATAAACCAGTTTTTACCTCTGGTACTTTAATATCTGCAATAGCTACAGTCATACCTGCGCGACGAGCGAAGGAGTAACCCAAGGATTTAATACGGTCCAAGAGTTCTGCAGTCTTTTCATTGCCAAACAATTGGAAGCATTGGTCAACCAATTTACCAACTGTTTTCTTATCCATAACCTTACCTAAAGAGTAAGTGCCATCTTCGCGTTTTTCGTATTGCCATAATTCTGGGAATAATGCATTGTTGAAGATTAAGCGACCAGCTGTAGTTTCTACACGACCATGGTCAGGCAAACGGATATAAAGAATATCTTGCAAGCCAATGATATGAGACTCGTATGCAAGCATTACTTCGTCATAAGTAGCAAATGTTTTTGCTTTATCACGAGTATCTTCGCGTACAACTGTTAAGTAGTATGTACCCAAGATCATATCTTGAGAAGGTACTGCTACTGGTTTACCGTCTTTAGTGGACAAGATGTTATGGCTAGAAAGCATCAATGTACGAGCTTCTGCTTGTGCTTCTACGGACAATGGTAAGTGACACGCCATTTGGTCACCGTCAAAGTCGGCGTTGAAGGCTGTACATACTAATGGATGTAATTTGATAGCACGGCCTTCCCAAAGGATTGGTTCGAAGGCTTGAATACCAAGTCTATGCAATGTAGGGGCACGGTTCAAGAGAACTGGATGTTCTTTGATTACCTCTTCCAAGGATTCCCATACACCAGGGCCAATTCTTTCAACTTGGCGTTTAGCCGCCTTGATATTGGATGCTTGACCGCGTTCTACCAAACGTTTCATAACGAAAGGTTTGAACAATTCCAATGCCATTTCTTTAGGCAAACCACATTGGTGCATTTTAAGTTCAGGACCTACTACGATAACGGAACGACCAGAGTAGTCAACACGTTTACCAAGCAAGTTTTGACGGAAACGCCCTTGTTTACCTTTAAGCATATCGGACAAGGATTTCAATGGACGGTTACCAGGACCTGTTACAGGACGGCCACGGCGACCATTATCGATCAATGCGTCAACAGCTTCTTGAAGCATACGTTTTTCGTTGCGCACGATGATGTCAGGAGCACCTAAGTCTAACAAACGTTTCAAACGGTTGTTACGGTTGATAACACGACGGTACAAATCATTGAGGTCAGATGTAGCGAAACGACCACCATCTAATTGAACCATAGGGCGCAATTCAGGTGGGATAACAGGAACAACATCCATAATCATCCATTCTGGGCGGTTGCCAGATTGACGGAATGCTTCTACTACTTCTAAACGACGAACTGCACGGATTTTACGTTGACCACTAGCAGTGTTCAATTCTTCGCGCAATTCAGCATTCAATGCTTCTAAATCAAGTTCTGCTAAGAGAGCTTTTACAGCCTCAGCACCCATGTCGATACATGCGAAGAGAACCTCTTCAGCAGCGCCCAATTCATAACGCTCTTCACGAGTTAATTCTTCGTATTCTTTATCTGCTTCTGGGATTGTTGCATCATCGCGAAGAGCCGCATTATAGCGCTCTTTGCGTTGTGCTTCGCGAACAATAGCCAAACGTTCGTTACGTTGAGCTACTGTTTCGATTACGACAGATTTACCACCGATAGTATAACCGTCTTCGTTAAATTGAGCTTCATATTCGCGGTACTCTTGCTCGGACAACAATTGGCGTTTTGCCAATGGAGTACCAGCTGGATCTACTACGATGTAGGAAGCAAAGTATAATACGCGTTCCAAGGAACGTGGAGATACATCAAGGATTAGGCCCATGCGGGATGGGATACCTTTAAAGTACCAAATGTGAGATACAGGAGTAGCCAATTGGATATGGCCCATACGTTCACGACGTACTTTTGCACGTGTAACCTCTACACCACATTTATCGCAGACTACGCCTTTATGGCGAATGCGTTTATATTTGCCGCAGTGACATTCCCAGTCCTTTGTTGGTCCAAAAATGCGTTCGCAGAATAGACCATCACGTTCTGGCTTCAACGTACGGTAGTTAATAGTTTCAGGTTTCTTAACTTCCCCATGAGACCAAGCTAAGATCTGCTCTGGAGAGGCTAAACCGATTCGCATGGAATCGAATTCATTTACGTCTAGCACTACTATCGCTCCCTTCCTTATAGATAGTTTTAGTCTTCATCGTTAGAGGAATCGCCCATTGGGAACGCCAATTGGCTAAGGATATCGTCTTCACCGCCGTTATCAGCAGGTGCTTCTTCCTCTACTTCTGGCTCTACAACAGTTACTTCATCAGTTTCTACTGCACTGCCTTCCATAACTTCTTCAATGCCAGTTTCTACCACTTCATCTTCGTCATCAAGTTCTTTCATAACAACTTCTTCTTGATCTTCATTCAAGATTTTTACATCAAGACCAATACTTTGAAGTTCTTTGAGCAATACCTTGAAGGACTCAGGTACACCTGGTTCAGGGATGTTTTCGCCTTTAACGATTTTTTCGTATGCTTTCACACGACCAACAACGTCGTCAGACTTAACAGTTAATAGCTCTTGAAGTGTATAAGCTGCGCCATATGCTTCGAGAGCCCAAACTTCCATTTCCCCGAAACGTTGACCACCGAATTGAGCTTTACCGCCCAATGGTTGTTGTGTAACAAGGGAGTACGGACCTGTGGAACGAGCATGGATTTTATCATCAACCAAGTGATGGAGTTTAAGCATGTATACGTAACCAACAGTTACACGGTTATCCATAGGTTCACCAGTACGACCATCGTACAATACTGTTTTACCATCATCGGAACGACCAGCAATGCCTAATGTTTCAAATACGTCTTTTTCATGAGCGCCATCAAATACAGGTGTAGCAATGTGAATACCTGCTACATCTGGTTTTGGCATGCCATATGTTTCATAGTCGTAACCAAGGCCTTCGAGTTCATGACGAATTTCAACGCGTTTAGCACGAGCAGATTCAATATGGTTCAATGTAGTTTTAACTTTATTAATAGCTTCTAATTCTTCTACAAGAGCTGGATCCATTTCTGGAGCATCTTCTTCAGAATCGAAGAATTCTACATGAAGTGCATTGTATTTAGCTTCAATAGCTTTAAGTTCTTGATAACGAGCTTCGCCGCCAAGAGCTTCAAGTTTCTTTTGCGCTGCAGATTCTACATGACCAAGAATTTGAGATTTCAAGTCGATGATTTTTTCATCGATATCGAAATGAGGAACAGTCACATCTTCTTTAGCTTTTGCTTCTAATTCTTCAATTTCAGCATATAAGCCGCGAATAGCGTCAATTTGTTCCCAGTAAGATGCATCAGTACGAGCTTCTTTCAACACGTTTTGAATGTGAAGGTCTGTAGCTTTGATTTTCATACCTAAGCCTTGAACAGCCCAACCCAAGTGAGTTTCAAGAACCTGACCGATGTTCATACGAGAAGGTACGCCCAATGGGTTCAATACGATTTGTACTGGAGTACCATCAGGAAGGAATGGCATATCTTCTTTTCTCATAACGCGAGAAACGACACCTTTGTTACCATGACGGCCCGCCATTTTATCGCCTTCGTGAATCTTACGTTTTTGAGCGATGTATACGCGAACAAGTTTATTTACACCTGGTTGTAATTCGTCACCGTTTTCACGAGTGAAGACTTTAACGTCTACAACTTTACCAGATTCGCCATGAGGTACGCGCAAAGATGTATCGCGAACTTCGCGTTCTTTGTCACCAAAGATAGCGCGTAATAAGCGTTCTTCAGGAGTTAATTCAGTTTCACCTTTTGGTGTAGCTTTACCTACGAGAATGTCGCCAGGATGTACTTCTGCACCAATACAGATGATACCATCTTCATCAAGGTTTTTAAGTGTGTCATCACCAGTATTAGGTAATTCACGAGTGATTTCTTCGGCACCTAATTTAGTGTCACGCGCATCGCATTCGTACTCTTCAATATGAATGGATGTATAGATATCTTCTTTGCAAAGTTCTTCACTAAGCAAGATCGCATCTTCGTAGTTATAACCTTCCCAAGGCATGAACGCTACAAGAACGTTATAACCTAACGCTAATTCACCGCCATCAGTAGCAGGGCCATCAGCCAATACTTGGCCTTTTACAACATGGTCGCCACGATTAACGATTGGTTTTTGGTTAAAGCATGTGGATTGGTTAGAACGAAGGAATTTATTCAAACGATATGTATCAACACGACCATCGCTATCGCGAAGAACGTGGATTTCATTACCCCAGCAACGTACAACTTTACCAGCTTCGCGAGCAAGTACGCAAACGCCGGAGTCAGTAGCTGCTGTATATTCCATACCTGTACCAACAAGTGGAGCTTGAGCGCGCAAGAGTGGTACCGCTTGACGTTGCATGTTCGCCCCCATCAAGGCACGGTTAGCATCGTCATTTTCAAGGAATGGAATCATAGCTGTACCGATGGATACAACTTCTTTTGGACTAACGTCCATGTAGTCTACCTTATCAGGTGTAACTTCCAATACGTCATGACCACGACGACAAGCTACGTGTTCATTAGTAAAGTAACCTTCACCATCGATTGGGGAGTTCGCTTGGGCAATTGTCATGCCTTCTTCTTCATCTGCTGTCATATATACAACGGAATCAGTGACACGAACTTTTACAACTTTGTCTGCATCGGCGCCTGTACCATAGATTTTTTCTACTTTACGGTATGGAGCCTCAATGAAACCGAATTCATTTACTTTCGCATAGTTAGACAAGGAGTTGATCAAACCGATGTTTGGACCTTCTGGAGTTTCAATTGGACACATACGGCCATAGTGAGAGTGATGCACGTCACGAACTTCGAAGCCTGCACGCTCACGAGATAAACCGCCAGGGCCAAGGGCAGAAAGACGACGTTTGTGAGTCAATTCCGCTAATGGGTTTGTTTGGTCCATGAACTGGGACAATTGGGAAGAACCAAAGAATTCTTTGATTGCTGCCACTACAGGGCGAATGTTAATCAGCGCTTGAGGCGTAATAGATTCGATTTCTTGAATTGTCATACGTTCACGAACAACACGTTCCATACGAGTTAAACCAATACGGAATTGGTTTTGCAACAATTCACCTACACAACGAAGACGACGGTTACCCAAGTGGTCGATATCATCTGTATGACCTGCGCCATCCATAAGGTTGAGCAAGTAAGAGATGTTAGCGATCATATCTTCACGTGTTACTGTACGGTGATCGTATGGCAAGTTGCAGTTATTACAGATAACTTTGGATTCTACACCATCGTTATTTACGATGTAGAACTCAGCGAAGCCTTCACCATCGAATACATGGCTATTAGCAACGATATCAAGTTGTTCTTCTCCAACTTGTACACCTGCATCAAGAATGATTTCGCCAGTTTCTGGATCTACGATTGGTTGAGCCAATGTTTGACCCAACATACGTTGACGCCAGCCAAGTTTTTTGTTCAATTTATAACGACCAACGCGCGCTAAGTCATAACGGCGTGCATCGAAGAACAAGTTATCAAACAAGTTACGAGCAGACTCTACAGTAGGAGGCTCGCCTGGGCGTAATTTTTTATAGATTTCAACCAATGCTTCATCAGCAGATTGAGTTGTATCTTTTTCTAATGTACGAACGATGCGTTCATCATAAACTGGCAAACCATCTTCATCAGTTTTACCATTCCAGAAGAGGTCAAGGATGCTTTCATTAGTATCCCAACCTAATGCACGTACCAATACAGTAGCTGGTAATTTACGGTTACGGTCAATACGAACAGCAACAACTTCGCTTGCATCAGTTTCAAGCTCAATCCATGCGCCACGGTTAGGAATAACTGTGGAATCGTACAAACGGTTACCCATTGTATCGATTTCTTTATTGTAGTAAACGCCTGGAGAACGTACCAATTGGGATACGATTACACGTTCTGCACCATTGATGATGAAAGTACCTGTGTCAGTCATCAATGGGAAATCGCCCATGAATACCTCTTGTTCTTTAATATCCATATTTTCTGGATCATTATTTACCAAGCGAATATTTACACGAAGTGGTGCTGCGTAAGTAGCATCACGGTTTTTACATTCATTAATATCATACTTAGGTTCACCTAAGCTGAAACCTTCGAAAGAAAGTACTAGATTACCTGAATTGTCTTTAATCGGAGAAATATCGTTGAAAATATTTTGTAAACCACTCTCCAAGAACCACTCATACGATTTACGCTGAATGTCCAATAAATGCGGCATCTTGATAACTTCGTTAATTTTTGCGTACGTATAACGAGTTCGTTTGCCTACCTGTTCAGGTTTGAACATATTTGCTTTCACCCCTATCAAAACACACTGGTCTACCATTTTCTATAACGGCACGGAAAAGACATCTTACAGGTCTCAGTTTTCCTGCTCGGATAACGTCAAATAAAGCAAGGCCCATTTCATTTTTAAAAATAACCTTGCTTTCCATTAACCAAGCACAACCTTGGAAGAAAACCTCATCACTATTCAAGTTATAGTTTTTATATCCAAAAGCAGGAAACGCTACTTTTGCAATATATAATTCTATCAGTATTAAAAAAGACTGTCAACCAAAAGGGTTGACAGTCTTTCATTTTCATGCTTTATTCATGTATTAAAACAACTGACTATGTTAGTTGCCTTTTTGTTTTAAAAGATTAGCACCAGCAATACCAGGGCGAGTCATTTCTTTAGGAGAAAGGATATGATTGATTTCATCTTCAGTCAATAAACCTTTTTCCAAGATGATATCACGGATAGCACGACCAGTAGTATACGCTTCTTTCGCAAGAGAAGATGCTGTTTCATAGCCAAGATGTGGCAACAATGCTGTTACGATACCAACGGAACGATTCAACCAGTATTCGCATTGTTCACGATCTACTTCAAGATCCACGAGTAATTTATCAACGAATGTATTTACACCGTTTTTGAGATAGCAAAGATTATTGAACAAATTGTAAGCCAATACAGGTTCCATTACGTTCAATTCGAATTGACCATTTTCTACAGCCAATGTGATGGTTAAGTCATTACCGATAACTTGGTAACATACTTGATTCAATACTTCGGCGATAACAGGGTTAACCTTGCCTGGCATGATGGAAGAACCAGGTTGGCGAGCAGGCAATTTTAATTCCCCAATACCACAACGAGGACCAGATGCCATCAAACGGAAGTCATTAGCCATTTTAATCAATACAAGAGCCGTAACTTTCAAACCGCTGGAGATATCTGCAAAGATATCTGTATTGTTGGTAGCATCAATTAAGTTTTCCGCAGTGTAGAATGGTTCGCCTACTACTTCACTAAGTTCATATGCTACATCATGAATATAATTAGGTTCCGCATTAAGGCCTGTACCAACTGCAGTAGCACCCATGTTAATTACATGTGCACCTTCAACGGCAGATTTAATACGTTTAATACCTCGGCGAACACCAGATGCATAAGCACCCATTTCTTGACCTAATGTAATTGGCACCGCATCTTGTAAATGAGTACGACCCATCTTCAAGATTTCGCTATATTCATCAGCCTTTTTCTCAAGTTCATCAACAAGGCGTTGCAATGCTTCAAGTAAAGGTTTAGATTTCAAAATCGCACATACCTTGATTGCTGTTGGGAAAGCATCATTTGTAGATTGTGCCATATTACAATGGTTGTTAGGGCTTACAATATCATAGCTTCCTTTTGGATGACCCAAAATTTCACAAGCACGGTTAGCCAATACTTCGTTCATATTCATGTTTACAGAAGTACCTGCACCACCTTGAATTGGATCAACAGGGAATTGGTCAGCAAATTGACCTTCAATTACTTCGTCTGCAGCTTGTACAATAGCTTTACCAATAGATACATTTAAGCGACCAGTTTTCATATTCGCTAAAGCAGATGCTTTTTTAACCATTGCCAATGCTTTGATAAAATCTTGGTCCAAGTGTTTTCCTGTAATATGGAAGTTTTCTAATGCACGAATTGTTTGTACACCGTAATATAATTCATCAGCTACTTCTAATTCACCTAAGAAATCATGTTCTTTTCTCATAATAAATCCTCTTTCTACTATTTTTATACAAAATAGTATTTCAATGAAACGGTTTTATCTTACGCGCTCATTATAGCATGTATTTTGTATACATAAAAGTCATTTCATGTATTCTGTACAAACAATATTCTATACAATATATTATTTCATAAATAATTTTTTTGTAACTATTTCCATATTGCTAAAAGCTTTATCTTTCATTGGTTTAATTATTACACGCCCTATAGTACAATAATATAGACTATGTAAGTAAGGAGTAACTATGATTAACAATCACATGCTGCGCATAGGTGCGCTATTTTTATTAACCGTACTAAGTTACGGTTTCTATAACGCCTATCTACCCATAACCGATCCGGTTGAATCCAACTATGTATTATCTGCTATTACAATGCTAAAACATAACTCATGGATATCACCCATGATATATGACCAAGTCTGGTATGATAAACCGCCCCTCACCTATTGGGCACTCATGATAAGCTATAAACTATTTGGCATATCTGACTTTACATCGCGTATACCGAATACACTCATTGCCAGTGGCAGTGTAGCGCTTATGTACCATCTTGTGTATCGCATTAAAGAGTCCACGCATATAGCAGTAACAAGCGCCATACTTTTATTTGGTGCCTTACAGTTCTGGTACATTTCACACGCAGTCATAACAGATGGCTTCCTCTTCTTCTTTTCACTAGCCATCTTCGGCTATTCTTATCTAGCTTTCACCAAGAACGATAAACATTCCATGGTAAAAGCCTATGCGGCAGCAGCCTTAGCGGTCGTAACTAAAGGGCCTGTTGGTATTGTTCTGCCTGGATTAATACTATTACTATTCATTGCTGCACGATGGTTCACCCAAAAAGATAAGGATGATTACTCACTTGCTAAGGATATTACATTATTATTTAATCCTTTGGGAATTCTACTATTTATAGTTCTTGCCAGTCCATGGTACATCGCTATGTACTTGATTCACGGTCAAGAATTCATATCTGGTTTCCTAGGGCTTCACAACATGGAGCGAGCACTTGTATCTGAGCACCCAAAATTCAATGTTTGGTATTATTACCTAATCATTGTCCCTCTTGCTCTATTACCATGGACACCAGCCGTTATTTACCGACTCAAAAACATTACCTGGAAAAATAATTTTTATCTTCTCGGCGCTATCTGGTTTGTAGTAATTGTATTATTCTATTCACTAGTGGCCACAAAGTATATAACCTATACATTACCAGCTATAATCCCATGTCTTATCTGGGGTGCTGAAGCTATCACAGCTAGCTTCCATAACAAGAGTACTAGTTTTAAATATATTGTGACGATTCCATTAGGCATATATACAATCTTATTCCTAGTAGCCAGCATCGCAACACCAGAATTAAATCCTATACCATTAATTAGTGCATTCGTATTACTAGTACTATTTGCACTAGTAGTAAAACGGTACAGACATAGCAACTTACCATTATCTATCTATTTAGCCACACCTTTAACTATTTTATATACGGCAATCACAATAACTGTAATACCTATTTTATCTGATCAATCGGGGCTTCAATTCAAGCCATATATTAAGTCAAGTGCTCAACACACATATATATATGGTACCTACTATACATCGATTGTATATTATACAAAAGATACACCAACTCAAGTATTTGTACATACTACAGATAATCCTGTATGGACAGCAGGCAAAACATTGATGCCCACTATAACAGTAGAAGAGTTTGATACAAGGGTATCTAATGAAAAAGGTGCTATCATCATTGTGCCAAATAAATATAGTAAAGAATTTGCTAATTCACCAACCAATAACATAGCAACAGAAGTTGGAAAAACTAAATCGGCTAGCATTTATAAAATTCAATAATCATAGCCAAAACTGGCTAATTGGTATTGATAGATATCTACAAAATTTATTTCTATAACAAAAAAGGCGTACCCGAGGGTACGCCTTTTATTATGGCTAGAATTATTTCAATTCTACAGTTGCGCCAGCTTCTTCCAATTGAGCTTTCAAAGCTTCAGCTGCTTCAGTAGCTACGCCTTCTTTTACAGGTGCAGGAGCGCCATCAACGATAGCTTTAGCTTCTTTCAAGCCAAGACCAGTTGCTTCACGAACAACTTTGATTACGTTGATTTTGGATGCGCCAGCATCTTTCAAGATTACGTCGAAGGAATCTTTAGCAGCGCCGCCTTCAGCACCACCAGCAGCTGCTACAGCTACAGGAGCTGCTGCAGTTACGCCAAATTCTTCTTCAATTGCTTTTACAAGATCATTAAGTTCAAGAATAGTTGCTTCTTTCAATTCAGCAACGATGTTTTCAATGTTCAATGCCATTTTAGTTTTCCTCCATAAAATAGTTTATTGTATCAGTCTTAAGCGACCAATGAATACTTCGCAGAAATTATTATTCTGCAGCTTCTGCTGGTTGAGCTTCTGCAACAGCTTTGACAGCGTATGCAACGTTGCGAACAGGAGCTTGCAATACGGAAAGCAACATGGAAAGCATGCCTTCGCGGTTTGGAAGACTTGCAATTGCTTTAACGCCTGCAGCATCCATAACTTCGCCTTCAACGATACCAGCTTTAACTGTTACAACTTCTTTCTCAGTAGTTTTGATGAATTGTTCGATTACACGAGCAGGTGCAACAGCATCTTCTTTAGAAGTAGCCAATGCAGTTGGACCTTCTAAATGCTCAGCGAAACCTTCAAGATTCAATTCATTTGCAGCAATGCGAGTCAAAGTATTTTTGATTACTTTGTATTCAACGCCTTCAGCCAACATTTTGCGGCGAAGATCAGTTGCTTGCGCAACAGTCAAACCAGTGTAACCAATCAATACAGCGCCTTTTGCTTCAGAAAGAGTTTCTTTCATTTGAGCAACGATTGCTTTCTTTTGTTCAGTGACAGCCATTAGATTACCTCCTTGTAGATTTTTTGGTGCTCTATGTACTATCTTAGCGTAAAAACGACCCCATCGCACGCGATGAGGTCGAACTAGTCCTAGATTATCTAGTGTCAGCCTCAGCGGGCGGATTTTCATCCATTATACATACCAGCCGTCTACAGCTAAGAGACATATGTGATTATTGCTCTTTTGTAACGTTGCTCAATTTGAACACGTTCAAAGGCACACCAGGGCCCATTGTAGCGGACAAGGTTACAGATTTAATGTATTGACCTTTAGCTGCTACAGGTTTAGCCTTGATAATAGTATCAACGATTGTACGGTAGTTGTCAAGTAATTTTTCTTCATCGAAGGACGCTTTACCGATGGAGCAAGAGACAATACCTGCTTTATCAGTACGGTATTCGATTTTACCAGCTTTGATTTCGTTTACTGCACGAGCAACGTCTGGAGTTACTGTACCAACTTTAGGGTTTGGCATCAAGCCTTTAGGACCCAAGATTTTACCAAGACGGCCAACTTGACCCATCATGTCTGGTGTAGCAACTACTACGTCGAAGTCGCTCCAACCACCTTGGATTTTAGCTACTAACTCTTCAGAACCTACGAAATCTGCACCAGCTTCTTCAGCTGCTTTAATGTTGTCGCCTTTTGCGAATACAAGAACGCGTTTAGTTTTGCCAGTACCATGAGGCAATACTACTGCACCACGAACTTGTTGATCAGCGTATTTAGGGTCGACATTCAAGTTGAAAGCGATTTCAACTGTTTCATCGAAATTTGCAGTTGCAGTTTTCTTAACCAACTCGATTGCTTCTACTGGTTCGTAGAACTTACCAGCTTCAATAAGTTTTACTGCCTCAGCGTATTTCTTACCTACTTTTGCCATTATAATATCCTCCTTATGTGGTCAAACGGGAATTCCCTCCCACCGATTTGCGCCTTATGCGCAAGTCGTACGCTTATTAGTCAACGATTTCAATGCCCATGCTGCGAGCAGTACCTTCTACCATGCGCATACCTTGTTCTACGGTATTAGCATTCAAGTCAGGCATTTTCAATTCAGCAATTTCACGAACTTTATCGCGACCTACTTTTGCTACTTTATCACGGTTAGGTACACCAGAACCTTTTGGAATACCTGCAGCTTTTTTCAATAATACTGCAGCTGGTGGAGTCTTAGTGATGAAGTCGAAGCTACGATCTTCATATACGTTAATAACTACTGGGATAATCAAGCCAGCTTGTTTAGCAGTACGTTCGTTGAATTCTTTTGTGAAAGCAACGATGTTAACACCTGCTTGACCTAATGCAGGACCAACTGGTGGTGCTGGAGTAGCTTTAGCGGCTTCAATTTGTAGTTTTACTTGTTTAACTAATTTCTTAGCCATGGGTAATTAAACCTCCTATGCTTATACTGTGGTGGTAACGGATATACATCCTCCCACTGGCAACCAAAATCGATTGCTCTTTTTTAGAGTTATAATATATATATTAAAGAGCTTTCTCAATTTGAGAGAACTCTACCTCTACCTCGGTATCTCGGTTGAACATTTCCACATTAAGTTTCAATGTTCCTTTTTCAGGGTTAAGTTCGGTAATAACACCTAGTTTATCTTCAAAGGCCCCGGACGTAATGCGTACCGTTTCACCAACTTCTACATCGATGTTGATGCTTGGTTTCTTATCCAAGCCCTGAGACTTAAGTATATGTTCTACTTCGGAATCAGAAAGTGGAACTGGTTTAGTGGCAGAGCCCACGAAGCCTGTTACACCTGGTGTGTTGCGCACAACATACCAAGAGCGGTCGTTAACTTCCATTTCAACCAATACGTACCCAGGAAATATCTTACGTTTTACTACTTTTTTAACCCCATCTTTTTCGTCTATTTCGTCTTCAAGAGGTACCAAAATTCGGCTAATCACATCTTGTAGACCCATAGACTGAACTTTAAGTTCAAGAGTGGTTTTAACTTTATTTTCGTAGCCTGAATAGGTATGAATTACATACCACTTCTTATCTGCTTCCATGAAATGGCCCCCTTATCCAACAAAGTGCAACAACGTATTAAAAAGTTGGGCAAAGACTGCATCAAGTACATAAATAATAAAGGCGATAAAAATCGTCACTAAGAATACTACTATTGTGTAATTGATGAGTTCTTTTTTTGTTGGCCAGACTACTTTTTTAAGTTCAGCTTTCACACCGCGGAAGAATTTACCAAATCCACCACGCTGCTGCACTGCTGAGTTAGACTTTGCCATTGTTTCACATCCTCAAATCAACAGGTAATGAATGATAAGAACTATTTTGTTTCACGGTGTAATGTATGTTTACCGCAGAATTTGCAATATTTCATCATTTCAATACGATCAGGATTGTTCTTTTTGTTCTTGTTCGTTTGATAGTTACGTTGTTTGCAATCTGTGCAAGCTAAAGTAATGGCATTACGCATCCGGATACACCTCGCTTTTTATTTACTAATCTGTCTCTTGTACTCGAAAACGCTCGACTACATACTAAAGAAATATATCATACGTAGCAAGCGATGTCAAGAATTTTGAGCAACTCAAAAAAGCCAGGCACATGTACCTGACATGGATAGTATAACAAAAAATGGCGTTCCTTGTCTAGAAAGGAACGCCATTAATATGGTAATAAATTATCACATATTTTTCATACAATTTATGCCGTTAATGCATAGAATTATATTATGTCTGTCAATTAGGATTTCTTCGCAAATAAAACTTTCACAATTTGCCAGAAGAATGCTACGGCACCAATGATTAGTATTGTATCACCAATCATACGAAGCCAACGCAAGTTTTGTAACAATGGTTGTTGCATGAATTCTTCGCTACGTGCAAACCACAAGCCATGTGTAATGCTTGCCCACGCTTGGATAAGACCAATCGGCAATAAGCTGATGAGCACCATTAAGGCAAGGCCTATATTGAGAGCCCAGAACCCGAATTTCATCAATTTATCGTTGAATTCTACTTCAGGTCTAATATAACGAGCAATAAGGAATACAAAGCCTAAGCTTAAGAAACCATATACGCCAAACAATGCGGTATGCGCATGTACTGCAGTTGTATTAAGACCTTGAATGTAGAATAAGGATACTGGCATGTTGATCAAGAAGCCGAAGACCCCTGCACCGACAAGATTCCAGAAGGATACCGCAATGAAGCAGTATACAGGCCATTTCAAACGATGCATCCAAGGTGCGCTGTGAATACGTGTATAGTTTTCAAAGGCTTCATAACCTAATAGTACAAGTGGTACTACTTCCAATGCGGAGAAGGATGCGCCTGTTGCCACAATAGTAGATGTAACACCTGTAAAGTATAGATGATGGAATGTACCAGGAATACCACCGATAAGATAAATAGCACCAGAGGAAATGGCTGCCACAGTACCGGCACGATATGATACAAGCCCTAGTGTAACAAAGATAAATGCCATCAATGTAGTAGAGAATACTTCGAAGAAGCCTTCTACCCAAAGATGAATTACCCACCAACGCCAGTACTCCATAATTGCCAAATGGCTATGTTCACCATAGAACAAACCTGGGCCATAGAAGATACCTACCATGATAACAGAGAAGATAAAGGCAGCAATAAGGTTTTTATCCCCTTTTTGTTTGAAAGCACCAATAATGCTACGTATCATGAGTACAAGCCAGAATAGAATACCAATGTATTCAATCCATTGCCAAATACGACCTAGTTCTATATATTCGTAACCTTGGTGTCCGAGAAGGAAATTCCAGGCTGCTGGAATTTGATGTGCTACACCTAAATATGTGCCAGCGAAGGAACCAACTACGAGAACTACAAGCGCCCAGAATAAAATATCTACACCTAGCTTTTGATATTTAGGATCCTTACCACCATTAATAATTGGTGCCAAGAATAAACCAGCGCTTAAGAATGCCATAGCAATCCAGAACAAGGACGCCTGAATATGCCATGTACGGGCAATAGAATATGGGAAATATTGAGCTAAAGGAATACCATAGAACGCTTGACCTTCTACAGTATAGTGAGCAATGATACCACCCATCCCCAATTGGAATAAGAACAATGCTAGGATTGTAAATAAATATTTTCCTAATGAACGTTGAGATGGAGTTAAGGTAATCTTGCTAATTGGATCTTCTGCTGGTGGAACCAATGCATGTTCGTCGTCTTTCTTACCAAAGGACCACAACCATACAACTACACCTATGCCACATAATAAAATGATGACACTCACAACAGACCAAGCAACACTTTCAGGTGTTGGATTATGATCCAATAACGGTTCATGTGGCCAGTTATTAGTGTATGTCGCATCTGTACCAGGACGTTGGGTAGATGCCATCCACGTAGTCCAGAAGAAGAAACGAGCCATATCAATACGGTCTTGTAACTCAGGCAATGTATTGTCCTTCATTGCAAAATGATCACGAGTCAATGTCAACTCTGGATTATCACCATAAAGTTCAACAAAATAACGACCTGTAATATTCATCGCCGTAATGCGCTCTGGAGATAAAACCACGGTTCCATCATCGCGAACTGCACTACCTAGATATTCTTCTTTTACCACTTCTTTAACTGCTGCTTGTTGTGCAGGTCCCAATTGGTTATAAAGAACACCAAAGGCCTCTTGCGACTTAATATCCAACATTATAGATACTTCTTTATGCAACCAATCTGCTGTCCAATCAGGTGCTTGATAAGCGCCATGACCTAAAACCGTCCCCACAGATTGACCACCTGTAGATTGCCATGCCGATTGACCATGTAAAATATCTTCCTTAGTGAACAAGACTTGTCCATCTTGAGATACATATGCAGTCGGCACCGGCGGTGCTTGATGATACACATCAGTACCTAGATAACCAAGGATTGAAAAACCAATGATAAGTACGGCTACTACAGCTATCCAATACTTTTTGTATTCACCCATCACTTTACCTCCTTTTCTAAAAAACACAAAAGGAGGGCTTTTGCCCTCCTTAAGATTATAATAGCACCAGTCAAAGATAGTTTCTGTATCTTTGGTTACAAATGTAATAAACAATATATAAATTAACATAAAAATAGGACCCCATTGGGGTCCTATTTTTTATAAAAGGCTACTAATTAACCTTCGATTTCAGTTACAACGCCAGCGCCTACTGTATGGCCACCTTCGC
>UPXS01000027.1 GCA_900538355.1 uncultured Veillonella sp. | reverse complement strand
AAAAATCGCAAGTAATGGCGAGCCGAACCCTCGTCTCAAGCCTCCACTGGCCGGGTCTGACTGCGGCCTGCGGCCTCCGCAGGGCCAAAGTCGTTTTCGACGAGCATTCGGCTCTCGGGAGTGTGAAGGCTCGGCACAGGCTATAGACCTGAATAGTGCAATAAAGGCTGATGAGTTTGTGGTTCATTTATGAGCATTTACTAGATGGAGAGGTAATATGAGCGAAAAGAATATCGTATTGATCCCTGGTGATGGTATCGGTACTGAGATTATTGCTGCAGCAAAGGCTGTGTGTGATGTGGCTTTTGAGAAAGCCGGTGTAAAGGTTAATTGGATTGATAAAAAAGCGGGCGGTGCGTCTATTGATGCTTACGGTGTGCCTTTGACTGAGGATACTATCGAGGCTTGTAAAGCAGCTGATGCTGTATTGCTAGGTGCTGTAGGCGGTCCTAAATGGGATAATGTAGATCCTTCTATCCGTCCTGAAAAAGCAATTCTTGGCCTTCGTAAGGAACTTGGTTTGTTCTGTAACTTGCGTCCTGTAAAAATCTATCCTTCTTTGCAAGAGTATTCCCCACTTAAAAAGGAACTCGTGCAAGATGTAGATTTCGTTATCGTTCGTGAGTTGACTGGAGGTATTTACTTTGGTGAACGCGAAGAGGCACAAGGCGAAGGTGCTAACGAGTTCGCTTGGGATAAAGAAACTTACAGCCGTTACGAAGTAGAGCGCATCATGGACATCGCTATGGAAACAGCTCGCAAACGTAACAAAAAGGTTGTATCCGTAGATAAAGCAAATGTATTGGCTTCCTCTCGTTTGTGGCGTAAAATCGCTCAAGAGAAAGCTGCTTCTAATCCAGACATCACAACAGACTACTTCTATGTGGATAATACAGCGATGCAACTCGTTGTAAATCCTGCACAATTCGACGTTATCGTAACAACAAACTTGTTCGGCGACATCTTGTCTGACGAAGGCGCTGTTATCTCTGGTTCCATCGGGCTTTTACCATCTGCATCCATGGGTACTGGCACAGCGTTGTATGAGCCAATCCACGGTTCCGCACCAGATATTATGGGCCAAAACTTGGCGAACCCATTGGGCACAATTTTGTCCGCCGCTATGATGTGCCGTCATTCCCTTGATTTACCTCAAGTGGCTGATGCTATTGAAAAAGCTGTGGAACAAGTGCTCGTTGACGGTTATCGCACAGGCGATATCTACCGTGAAGGCTTGAAACGTGTAGGTACCACAGAAATGGCGCAAGCTGTAATCGAACGTTTATAATAGGTGCGATTGAGTGCGTACTTATGTATTGAAGAGAGGGTAGTAAAGCCCTCTCTTTTTTGTGGGAGGGGTTATGTTACCATATGTTCTACTAGCCTTATCTATAGGACTAGAGTTGTTTGCAACGACCATGCTGAAAGCCTCTGACGGGTTTACAAGACCGTTACAGACTATAGCTTGTGCGCTGGGGTACATCGGATCGTTTTATACATTGACCCATGTGTTGAAATATATTCCGCTGAGCGTTACCTATGCTACCTGGTCTGGTGTGGGCCTTGTTGTGACGACTTTGATTTCTGTCTTTATCTTTCACGAAGGTATTAATATTTACACCGTGCTAGGCATTGCGTTAATCGTGGTAGGTGTTGTGATACTTAATTTGTGGGGGAATGTAGGTCACTAATCTATAAGACATTTAGTGTAGCCATTAATTAGATCGGTCTTACATAATAATTTAAATAATCATAGTATCAGATGAGAGAAGAGCTAATAAGGAGGCCTTTATGAATTCTTCGATGTATCGAAATTTAACCATTACTGCTTTGTTGATGGCATTAGCCATCATGATTCCTATTATGATGCCTCTGAAAGTTGTCATTCCACCGGCTTCGTATACGTTGGCTAGTCATGTGCCTATATTCCTAGCCATGTTCTTGTCTCGTAAGATGGCCGCTTGTGTAGTTATAGGTTCTACACTTGGCTTCTTCGTAGCAGGTTTCCCTCTTGTTATCGTCATGCGCGCCGCATCCCATATCATCTTTGCCTTGATGGGGGCTTACTATATTAAACACCATCCAGGCGTATTAACTGGGGCTCTATCCTTCGCTGCTTTCAACCTTGTATGTGCCATCATTCACGCCATTGGTGAAGTACTCGCATGCCTCTTGTTCTATACTACAACTACGATGCCAAACATCGATCTTATCTATGTCGTATTTGTCCTTGTAGGTGGTGGTACCATCGTTCATAGCATGGTTGATGGATATATTGCGTTATATATCTATAAAGCTATCCCTGGATTATCTAAGACAGGTAATAATTAGCTCATACTTAGATTATCTAAGCTCGGCAATACATAATGAGTTCGTATTCTAGATTGTCTAAATCGGGTAATAAGTAATCAGCCCTTATTATTACATACATTCACAACCACTCATGGGAAATCAATGTGTACTAATGTACAGCAAATGATTTCCTATGAGTGGTTTTTTATAATAATTCTCAAATCTGTACCTACAGATACAGACTTAACTATGCGATATGATTATAATAAAACCATAGTTAATGACCGAGTTGTGATATATGCATAGGTATATAGGTGGATGCACATATATAAATATATAGGTGAACATGTATATACATTGATACCACATAGGCCACACATATTGTTGATTGTGAAAGACTTTCACAAGAATTATGGAGGTTATTATGAGAAAGCATATAAAAAATAACGTATCTTGGGTTGGTAAAATTGACTGGGAATTACAAGAATTCCACGGTTCTGATTATAGTATTAATAACGGTTCTAGCCAAAACGCATACTTGATCGAAGAGGAAAAGACTGTGCTCATCGATACTGTGTGGAAACCTCATTCTACAGAGTTTATCGATAATTTGGAATCCGAAATTGATTTGAATAAGATTGATTTCATCGTATGTAACCACGGCGAAGTCGATCATAGCGGTTCCTTGCCTGCGTTGATGGAAAAAATCCCGAATACTCCGATTTACTGTACAGAAAATGCGGTTAAGTCCTTGGTTGGTCAATATCATCATCCAGAATGGAATTTCAAAACTGTAAAAACAGGGGATTCCGTAGATATCGGTAATGGTAAGTCCTTGGTATTCGTAGAAATGCGCATGCTTCATTGGCCGGATTCCATGGCAACCTATATGACTGGCGACAATATCTTGTTCTCCAACGATGCCTTCGGTCAACATTTCGCCGTAGAAGAATTGTGGGCCGATAAGGCTGATCAATGCCGTTTATGGGCAGAGGCGATGAAATACTATGCTAATATTTTGAATCCATTCTCTCCATTGGTAAAAGCAAAGGTTGAAGAAATTCAAAAGCTCAACTTGCCAATTGATATTATCGCTACAAGCCATGGTGCTATTTGGCGTGAAAATCCATTGCAAATCGTAGAGAAATACTACGAATGGTCTCAAGCATACCAAGAAGATCAAATTACAGTGGTATATGACACTATGTGGGATGGTACAAAGAAATTGGCACATAAAATTGCCGATGAAATTGCTAAGCAATCCCCAGATACTCGTGTTAAAATCTTTAACATTAGTAAAACCAATAAAAATGACATCATGACAGAGGTATTCAAGTCTAAAGCCATTGCTGTTGGTTCTCCAACAGTAGGGAATAGCGTTATCTCTTCTGTGGCAGGCTGGCTCGACTTCTTACGTGAGTTGAAATTCAAGAATAAAAAGGCTGCTGTATTCGGTACCTATGGCTGGTCTGGTGAATCTACGAAGGTACTTCGTGAAGAATTAACTAAATATGGTTTCTCTGTTGTTGAACCTGAAATCAAATGTAACTGGAACCCAGATGCAGATGATTTTGGCAAAGCAGAAGAACTTGTAAAAGCCTTGCTAGCTTAATATATAAAAAGCTCCTAGCGTTCATAGAACGTAGGAGCTTTTTGGTTTTTATGATCTATTTGGAATTATATGAGTATTATATATAGATTAAGTCTTATTTTTGTAAGCTTATACGAATATGTGTGGCGATATGTGTATACTAATCTTAAGTATTTACGTAGATGTGTTATGCTATTAAGCATAAAAATAAAAATAGTATAAAATTTAGAAAAATGATTAAATATTCTATTCTATAAAAATTCAGAAAGTGTTCATGAAATTAATGTGAATAATGAATAACTGGAAAGTCTAAATATCTGTTTGGCTTATTAAAGTGATAATTATTTATAAGCTATACAATATATATTCTGTAGAATCCTAAAAAAGGTGTGATTTTTTTTTACTCATAAGCAAAATCGATGAGTATATTAATACAATGAAGAATACCAGTAATCACGCTATTTTTTGACATTATGAAGAGTTATTAATGAACTTTATATGGGAAAAAGGCTTGTTTATATCGTAAAACTTTGATATGCTATGCGGGTAATCAACAATATAAATTTTTCTTAAAATGAATTGAATATATTTCTTAGCTCAAGATAAGAAGTATATTTTATCAGCCCGAGGAGAGAGGCGGAACTTAGAGAGATTGAAAAATTGTATTGTGTTTGGTTAAGAATTTTAATTTAGCGAGGGTGTAAGATGAGAGAAAACAAACATTCCAAAAAATTAGCGTTTGCTGTATTGGCTGCAACAGCTGCTGTAGGTCTATCTGCAACTGCACCAGTTAATGCGGCAGAAATTCAAACAGCACAAGGTTTTATCTTTGCTGCTGGTAATGCTACAGCATCTCCTGACACTACACATAATAGTGTTGCTTATGGTACCGTTGCTGATGGTACAGCTACAAGCATTGCTGTAGGTCAAGGTAATTTAATTACAAGCGCTAATGGTTCTAGCAGTGCCTATGGTAACCAAAATACTATTAATGGTAACCAAGCTAATGCATTCGGTGATGGTAATAATGTAACTGGTGCATTCGCACAAGCATTTGGTGATAGCAATGTAATTAGTGGTACAAATGCGATTGGTTATGGTTATAACAATACTGTAGCTGGTACAACTACAAACTACCGTGATCGTACTTTCGATAATGAACCAGATTCTGCTACACTTTTGAACGGCTCTTGGAATAGTAATTCCGTAGCTATTGGTTCTGAAAATACTGCATTAGGTAGCTCTGCATTAGCAGTCGGCAATAAGGCTCAAGCGAGTATGAGCGAATCCATTGCTATCGGTCATGAAGCTCAAGCTGACAAAACTTGGGGCATTGCAATCGGTACTCGTGCAACTGCTTCCGATGTACGTTCTTTAGCACTTGGTCACCAAGCAAAATCTACTGGTTACAAAGCTAATGCAATCGGTGCTGATGCTACAGCAAATGGCAACCATGCTAATGCTATTGGTTCCTCTGCAACAGCTACTGGTGATCATGCACAAGCATTCGGCGCTGGTGCACAAGCAACAGGCGTACGTACTAATGTATTTGGTTCTGATGCAGCTGCAACTGCTGATTACAGCATTGCAATCGGTAACAAAGCTAATGCATCCACTGCAAACTCCATTGCATTAGGTGCTAACTCTACAACTCGTTCTGCTACTAACGTAACTAACGCAACAGTAGCTGGTCATATATATGGTGGATTCGCAGGCACTAGCCCTGTAGGTTCTGTATCCGTCGGTAAAGCTGGTGAAGAACGCCAAATCCACAATGTGGCAGCTGGTAAAATTTCCGTTGACTCCACAGATGCTGTAAACGGTAGCCAATTGTACTCTGTAGCAAATGATTTGCAAACTCAAATCAACAATTCCACACCAGGTGCAATCAACAATAATATCAATAACTTGAATAACCGTGTTGGTAATGTTGAAAAACGCGTTAATAAAGTAGGTGCAGGTTCTGCTGCATTAGCTGCATTGCATCCATTGGACTTCAATCCAGATGACAAATGGACAATCGCTGCTGGTTATGGTCACTACCACAATGCTAACTCCGCTGCATTAGGTGCTTTCTACCGTCCTAACGAAGATACAATGTTCTCCGTTGGTGGTACTGTAGGCACTGGCGAAACTCAATTGAACGCTGGCGTATCCATCCGTCTTGGTAAACGTTCCCCTGAGTCCCGCTCTCGTGTAGCTATGGGTCGTGAAATTGCTGAATTGAACGCACGTCTTCAAGATATGGAAAACAAATACAACAACTTGTTACAAATCTTGACTCCACATGCAATTGATCCTAGCAAAACTGCTGAATTCCCAGATGTTCCTCGTAATCACTGGGCTTACCAATACATTAGCCAATTGGCTGGTAATGGTATCCTTGTTGGCTACCCTGATGGCACATTCAAAGGCGACGTTAAGATGACTCGTTACGAATTCGCTACTATGTTGTACCGTGCACTTCAAAATGGTGCTCCTATCGATGACAACATGAAACGTGCTATGAACGAATTTGGTCCTGAATTACAAAATATTCGTCTTAACCACTTCCGTGTTGACCGTATTTCTGGTGCTGACAATGATCGTCATAAAACAGAACGTGTTCGCGTTAACAACGAACCTAAAACTCAACGCGACGTATACGGTTCCCGTATTAATCAATAGTATATTGATAACTTCCCCTCGAGCTTGTGAAAGCTCAAAAACAGGATGTATCCCAGTGATACATCCTGTTTTTTGTGCTTATCCAGTGATACATCCTGTTTTTTTGTGCTTATATAGAAATTGATATATTAACTCTGAAATATAAATAGCAATATTAACATTACTGTTTGCATTTATATTTATATTTATACAACTCGTGTATATTAGATAACTTTTATAATAGAAAAAATACTAGTATTACAATATATTATTCTGTATTTTCTTATTGGGTATAAAAACTTCATGTAATATTTATGTAAAAATATTGAAAGTAAATACATATGGGTGTATAATAACGTTCATAAGTAATAAATATACATAGTTTGTGAATAAAAATATAGATATGAGGGAAAGACCATGAAAGAATTTAGACAATTAACAGTAGCAGATACAGCGGAATATCATAAGGTACTAATCGACGGCTATGCAGCTATTAAGGACTATCCGATTACATTTGATGCTATCGACTTTACAGAAGAAGAATCGAAAGAATGGATTGAGACCTATCCTGTATATGGATTGTATATTGATGGACAACTTGTTAGCTCTATTACATTCTGTATGCCATGGGTGAAATATTCTACACCAGATAAATTTCCACACATTGCTCACTTTGTAACAGCACCTGAGTTCAAAGGTAAAGGCTATGCTCGGGAAACATTGGGCTATGCTGAAGAATTATTGACCAACCAATTTAAAACACCAGCTGTTACATTGGGGACTGCAAAAGAACATCCGTGGTTGCCTAAAATGTATGAGTCCTTTGGCTTTAAAGCTTATGACAAAGTTCATTTTAGAGGCAAACAACATACTACAATACTTTTCAAAAAAGATTTATTATAGAGAGCAAACCTTATACACTACTTACCTTTGATTTTGAATGTCTTTATAATGCGACATAATAACAGAATCAAATGTAATTGATGTATAAGGTTTATTTGTTTATGCAAAAAATTCATATTTGGGTATATAATGTAAACATATGTAGTATGTCTGTGGACTATAGGATAGGGTCATGGATGATTTTTTGAAAGGATGTGAGACTATGTTAGTCTTATCTGGTATTTTAGTGATGGTCATCGGTTTGATGCTGCGCTTTAATGCCTTGTTAGTTGTCGTAGCCGCAGGTTTTGTAACGGGCCTTGCAGGTGGTCTCAGTATCAACGATATCGTTGGTGCTATTGGGGAGGCCTTTGTTAAAAATCGTTATATGTCATTATTTATTTTGATTTTACCTGTTATTGGTCTTATGGAACGTCACGGCTTGCGTGAACGGGCAGAAATTTTAATCGGTAAGATCAACGCAGCTACTGCTGGTCGTATCTTTATGATTTACTTATTTGTACGCCAAGTAACAGTAGCCTTTGGTATTAACATGTCTGGTATGGTTGCTATGGTTCGTCCATTGATTGCTCCTATGAGTGAAGCTGCTGTAGCACAAGGTCGTCCAGTATCTCAACGCACTCTAGATAAGGTACGTGGTATAGCTGCTTCTGCAGATAATACAGGTAACTTCTTTGGTCAAAACTTATTCCTTGCTGCTGGTGGTTTATTACTCATCAAAGGCGTTATGGAACAATTGGGCTATTCTGTTGAATTAACAGATATGGTATTGTACGGATTGCCAACTGCTGTTTGTGCATATATCGTTAACTTCATTCGCTTTATTATCTTCGATAAAACAATTCAAGCCTATGTAGCTCGTGACGAAGCAGATATGAAAGCGGGTAAATTAGTACCTAATGAATTTAATATACTTGTTACACCAGAAGAATTAGCGAAAGGGGGCAAATAATATGTTAGAACTACTCTATAAAATGCAGCCCTTAGATTATGTATATCTTCTCGTAGGGATTATTCTATTTATCTTTGCCATTCAATCATTTTTAGATAAAGAACATAAATATCGCATTGGTACAGGTCTATTTTGGTTATTGTATAGTGTATCCTTTATCTTTGGCTCTTATCTCTCCAAGGAAATCAATGGTTGGCTTGTAATTGCTATGGCGGTTATCGTGTTGGTAAAACAACTTGGCAAGGGCAATTACTTTGAATCTGCTATCGAATTTAAAAAAGGCGAAGCAGTTCGTATTGGTAATGTTATCTTTGTTCCAGCCTTGCTTGTTGGTATTATTACATTCATCATCGGCTTCTTTACTAAGCTAGGTGCTCTTGTAGGTCTCGGTATCGCTGCAATCATCGCTATGTGTGCCGCTCTTTACATCACTAAGGGTAACCTTAACCAAGGTTTCCATGAAGGTCGTCGCCTTATCGATGCAATCGGTTGGACTGCTATTTTGTCCCAATTATTAGCGGCTCTCGGCTATCTATTTAATTTGGCTGGCGTTGGTAAAATTATCTCCAGTGCCGTTGCAAGTGTAGTACCAGCTGACAATGTATTCCTCGTTGTTGTAGCATACTGCATCGGTATGGTTATCTTCACAATGATCATGGGTAACGCCTTTGCTGCATTTGCCATGATTACAAGTGCCATCGGTATTCCAATGCTTGTCGTAGCTCATGGTGCTAACCCAGCTGCTGTCGGTGCTATTGCAATGCTTGCAGGGTATTGCGGTACGTTGATGACTCCTATGGCGGCCAACTTCAACATCGTACCGGTAGCGCTCCTTGAAATGCGCGACCAATACGGCGTTATTAAAGCACAACTTCCAATTGCATTAATTATGCTCGTATTGAACATCCTATTAATGTATTACTTTATTTAACCCTTTTCTTTGAAAAACGATATTCTTATGAGAGCGGATGTTATATACAATCTGCTATGATATGGTTTTAGTGTATGATTATCCTTATGAAAACATGTGCTTATTGATATAAATCATAGAATATCGTTATGAGGTAGTGTAATGAAAACAATTTTGATTACCGGTTTTGATCCATTCGGCGGTGAACCTATTAACCCAGCTTGGGAAGCGGTAAAAACAATGGATGGTTATACCGATGGTGACTATAAGGTAGTGACTCAAATGGTTCCTACTGTACGTTATACATCTGTTGATACTGTGAAAGCAGCGGCTGAAGAGTGTCAACCAGATTTCATTCTATGTGTAGGTCAAGCAGGCGGTCGCCCAGATATTACAGTAGAACGTGTTGCTATTAACTGTGATGATTTCCGCATCCCAGATAATGGGGGCAACCAACCGGAAGATGAACCTGTTGTAGCCGATGGCCCTAGTGCATACTTTGCGACATTACCAATTAAAAACATCGTTAATGCATTGCACCAAAATGGAATCCCTGCAAAGGTTTCTAATACAGCGGGTACCTTCGTATGCAATCACTTGATGTATGGTGTATGTCATTATGCGGCGCAAAAGGGCAACATCAAAGCGGGCTTCATGCATATTCCGTATTTGCCATCCCAAGTAGTGGATAAACCAAATCAACCAAGCATGGCTGGTGAAACTGTACGTGCCACATTGGAAACTATTGTTCACGTATTAGCTCATGGTGAAAGCTACAAGGCACAAGATATTAACTATACAACACCGCACGAATAAAAGTCTTATAAATAGTGCTTATTTAATATGCATAATAGATTTTATTCTACGTATAAGATTGTTTACGTATAATACAAAATAAAATTAATATATGAGATATTTTGTGATATCTATATGAGAGAAGGTCTTTTTAATGAATAAAAAGTTGGTAGCAAGTTTAGTTTCCTGTATGGTATTGGGTTCTGTAAGTGTGTATGCAGCCAATCCATTTTCCGATGTAGATGCTTCTAGTTGGGCGTACCAATCTGTTGAGCAATTAGCGAATGCAGGGATTATTAATGGGTACCCAGATGGAACTTTCAAAGGTAACAATCCTATTACTCGATACGAAATGGCTCAAATGATAGCTAAAGCTATGGCTAACCAAGATAAAGCCAATGCGGAACAACAAGCTATGATTAATCGCTTGGCAGACGAATTTGGAAATGAACTCAACACATTAGGTGTACGAGTAGCCAAATTAGAAAATCAAGTAGGGAATGTAAAGGTGACTGGTAACTACCGTTTGCGTTACCGCGGCAGCGAGTTGAAAAATGATACCTATGCGTATGGTAAACATTCCTCCTTTGATTATCGTGCTCGTGTGATCTTCAATGCTAAGGTCAACGATAAAACTGATGCAGTTGTACGTATTCAAGGTTCTAGTGAATTCGGCAATAGCAATGCTACACAAGGTAAAATTAATCTTGCCTATGTAGATCATCATTTCGGTAAAGACACAACATTGCGCGTAGGTCGTCAACTCTATACACCAGGTCTAGGCCTTATGTATGATGATCTCGTTGATGGTGCTCGTCTCATGTACAAACATGGCAAGCTCGATGTATCTGCTAGTTATGGTTACTGGTTGGGCGGTGCTCCTACTTACCAAACTAGAGAAAATACAGTTACTGCAGCTATGGTTGAAGTTAAGGGTAAACTTAATAAACATGTTACCCTTGGTGGTATGTATGGTCGTTTCCATGATGGTAAATTGTACCAAGGTCAAGATGTGGATGCGTTGACAGGCAAACAAGTTAAATCCTTCATTGATTCTCCATATAAAAATATTTGGGGCCTCAATACGAATATGAACTTTAACCGTTGGAATGTATTTGGCGAATGGCTTACAGCACCTGGCGTTTCTGATTCTCATGCTTGGATGGCTAGCCTTGGCTATGGTAACTATGACATTAAGAAAGCGCATACCTATAGCGTACGCGGTCAATATTACTATCAAGAAGGAAACTCTCCAATCTTCAGTAGTGCATTTGCGCCTGCCTATAGCTTCTACAATCAACACTATGTAGATAATAAGGGCGTAGCTCATGTACGCAATGGCTTCAAAGGCTTCGTAGCGAATGTAAACTATGTACCATTCCAAAACGTATCTATCGGTGCTTACTATGGCTTCGGCAATAAAGACATGGACGGTAATAAATTAGGTGATTACTGGCGTACAGATGTAAACTTCATGTTCTAATATATGTTGTTTTCATAACATCACTTTCTTTAAGAAAACACTATAAGAGTATATATTTTGGTTGATAAACGTTATATAGGATTAACTAAAATACATATAATAAAAACCCCGACATCAATTTGATGTCGGGGTTTTCTGTACCCAGTTTCTATTTACAATTATTTTGTAACAACTTTAAGATCTACAGGGATTTTAGCTTCTACAGCTTCGCCTTTGATAACTTTTTGAGCTGTATCAATAGCGATTTTACCCATTTGGTCTGGTTGTTGAGCAATTGTTGCAGCCAATGTGCCGTCTTTAACAGCTTTGTCTGCATCAGCAGTACCGTCAAAGCCTACGATGAAGATTGTTTTGCCTGCGGATTTAGCTGCTTGGATAGCGCCCAATGCCATTTCGTCGTTATGAGCGAAGATAGCTTGTACATCAGGGTTAGCTTGCAAAATGTTTGTTGCTACGTTCAAACCTTTTGTACGGTCGAAGTCAGCACTTTGTTTTGCTACTACTGTTAAGTCTTTGTCAGCTACGTTGTGGAAACCTTGGCCACGTTCACGAGTTGCGGAAGCACCAGGGATACCTTCGATTTCAGCTACTTTTGCAGCTTTGCCTACTTTATCAGCAATAAGTTGTGCAGCCATTTCGCCGCCTTTTACGTTATCGGAAGCGATATGAGCTACTACTTTGCCTTTGTCAGCAGAGCGGTCAACAGTGATTACAGGAATGTTTTTAGCATTTGCTGCTTCTACGGAAGTAGAGATAGCTGCAGAGTCTACAGGGTTGATGATCAATACGGAAACGCCGCTTTCAAGCAAGTCAGAAATATCGTTTGCTTGTTTTGCAGGGTCGTTTTGAGCATCAACGATTTTAACTTTAAGACCAAGCGCTTTAGCTTGAGCCTCAACGCCTTCTTTCATAGTTACGAAGAATGGGTTGTTCAATGTGGAAACAGAGAAGCCGATCGTGCCGGATTTTTTGTCGCCGCCGTTATCAGCGCTTTTACCACAGCCTGCTACAAGACCGATAACCATGATAGCCATCGCCAACAGTAACAATAGTTTTTTCATAGGAACCTCCTAGGCTTTCTTGCGGTCTGCAAGAACCGCCAATAAAATGACAATACCTTTTACAACTTGTTGATAGAAACTGGAAACGTCGAGAATATTTAACCCGTTGTTGAGGGTACCGATAATGAGGGCACCAATTAATGTGCCAACGATATGACCACGACCACCAGCAAGGCTTGTGCCGCCAAGAACTACGGCTGCGATAGCGTCAAGTTCGTAGCCTGCACCTGCTGTAGGTTGTGCAGAGTTAAGACGAGATGTGATGATTGCACCAGCGATACCACAGAGCATACCAGTTAAGGCATACACGAAGATTTTAACGCGGTCAATCTTGATACCAGCAATGTAACTTACCTTTTCACTACCACCTACGGCGTATGTTTTACGGCCTAAGGATGTGCGGCTCAATACGAACCAGAGGATGATGAAAGCAAGGAACATTGTGATAGCTGGAACTGGAAGGCCTGCAATATCCCCTTGGCCAAAGCCGTGGAATAGAGGGTCTTGCGTAAGACCGGAGATTGGGTTACCGTCTGTGAATACTAGCGTCGCACCACGGTAAATGGTCATGGTCGCTAAGGTAGCAATAAATGGAGCTACGCGGCCATAAGTAATTACGAGACCGTTAATACCGCCCAATACAAGGCCGGCGCCTGCAGCTAATACGATAGCCAATACAGGGTCAGTACCAGTTACGATGAGGTTGGCCATCACTGCACTGGAGAGGGCGAGGATGGAACCAACGGATAAGTCGATACCGCCAGTTAAGATGACAAAAGTCATACCAAAGGCGATGATCGCATTGATAGATACTTGGCGCAACAAGTTACGCAAGTTAGAGAATTCAAGGAAACTGTCGTTCATGACAGAAATAATTACAAATAATAGGATGAGGCCGATGAGAGGGCCTAATTTTTTTACATATTGTAGAGCTTTGCTGTCCATTATTGTCCTCCTGTGGCTAATGTCATAATCGATTCTGGTGTTGCATCGCTGCGGTCTAAGATACCTGCTACGCGACCTTCATGAATGACCATAACGCGGTCGCTCATGCCCAGCACTTCAGGTAACTCAGAGGACACCATGATAATGGACACACCATCGTTCGTTAATTCGTTCATTAAATCATAAATATCACGTTTCGCACCGATATCGATACCGCGTGTCGGTTCGTCCATGATGATAATGGATGGCTTTTTACCAACCCATTTGGCGATAACTACTTTTTGTTGGTTACCACCGGATAGGGACGATGCCGGTTCGTGAATAGATTGTGTTTTAACGCCTAGTTTTTTAGACAATTCGTCAGCAAAGGAATTGAGTTTGTTGCTATCTAGTATATGAGATGGGCAAATTTCGTCAAGATTCGGCAATGTAATGTTGGAACCGATGGAGAAATCAAGGATCAAGCCTTCGCTCTTTCTATTTTCTGTGATGAAAGCAATGCCAGCTTTGATGGCATCTTCTGGTTTTTTACAGTTGAGAACGGAGCCGTTCACTGTTACGGTACCGCCGTTATGTTTATCTACACCGAAGATAGCGCGCATGATTTCTGTACGGCCAGCGCCCATAAGGCCTGCTACGCCGAGGATTTCACCCTTGCGCAAGGAGAAGGAGATGTCATTGTCGAAACCTTCAGGTTTGAGGTTATCCACACTCATTACCACTTCGCCTGGTGTTGTAGTACGAGCAGGGTAGAATTCATCGATAGAACGGCCTACCATGTGGCGTACCACTTCGTTTACAGAAAGCTCAGATGTTGGTTTAGTGATGATGGTGTGACCATCACGCATAACCGTGATCGTATCGCATTCGCTAAATACCTCTTCCATGCGGTGAGAGATATATACGATAGCAACGCCGCGTGCTTTCATTTTGCGCATCATATTGAACAATGTCGCCGTTTCGCGCTCGGTGAGGGCCGCTGTCGGTTCGTCCATGATGACAACCTTTGCATCTAACATCAAGATGCGAAGGATTTCCGTCATTTGTTGATGACCAACGGAGCACAGGCCCGCTTCAGTAGTGAGCGGTAATTCGATGCCTAGTTCGCGGCATATATTCTCTGCCTCAGCGAGCATCGCTTTTTTATCGAGCATGCCAAATTTATTGCGCTTTGGTCGCATTAAATATAGATTTTCTAACAATGTTAGGTTTGGCCAAATGTTGAGCTCTTGGTGGATAAAAGCCACCCCGTTTAGCTCGGCCTCTCTCGGGTTCGGAAAGGTGCGCTCTACGCCGTCGATGGTGATTGTACCAGCGTCAGCCTTGTGAATACCGGTAAGGATATTCATGAGCGTGGACTTGCCGGCCCCGTTTTCGCCCATCAAGGCGTGAACCTCGCCCTCCTTGAGGGTAATACTTACATCGCGCAACACTTGGTTCGTACCAAATGCCTTTGCAATGCCTGACATAACAATTTCCATAACTACTCCTATATGACTGGTGAAAGTATCTCTAATATATGTAATAGATTTGATCGTTAATTTTACAAGCTAAGCTAACTAATTTATAGGTTCAGATGCTTAGTTTATAAAACGAGGTGGTTAATCTATTGTTCTACGGACGATCGCTGAAAATACAATCGGCGCGCAAGATAATATTTGCATACGGAGATGCTTCACCAGTTCGAATAATGCATTTGCATTGTTTTGTGGCTTCTTTGAAAGCTTCATGGCTTGTTTCAATCCATTCGTATTGATTGGATGGGAATGTAGACTCTAAGAAGTCATAAGCCTTAGGATTATTTTCTTTAATTTCTCCGGCCACATGAACTGCTTCGGATTTCATATGCTTAGAGATGATGGATACTACTTGCTCAAAGCTTGGTACACCGAAATCTAAGGCTAAGTCGATTTTCTGAACTCCCTCAGGTACTGGTAAGCCACAGTCGGAGATACAAATTGTATCTGTGTGACCAAGATCTGCAAGTACCTTAGCGATATGGCTATTTAAAATGCCGTGTCGTTGCATGGTAAACTCCTTTTATATTCTGATGGTTGAGGTTTAACACCTCGGCCATTAAATCTCTTTTTTATAGATAGCAGATACATTCATTGCATGAGAATATATAGTTTGTATTCAATAGATTAATTCTTTGCTAAGAATGCAGCAACCTCGTCCTTTGTAGGCATGCCGCCTTGGGCACCTAAGCGTTGGATGGAAAGGGCTGCAGCTGCGTTGCCGTAGTGCAATGCGTCAGCTAAGCTTTTACCATTAACGATAGCCATTGCAAAGGCACCATTGAAGGTATCGCCTGCGCCTGTTGTATCTACTGGTTCAACCTTGAAGCCAGATACGGTGTGAATTTCGCCATTATCTGCATAACCTACGCCCTTGCTACCAAGGGTAACGATGATTTTATTTTCGTTAGCTAGCAATGTTTCCTCTGTAGATTGGTTAGGGTAGAGGGCAGATAGCTCGTGCTCATTTGGCGTAATATAGGTTGCCAATTCTAACCACTCAGGATTGAGGTCAGCCGCTGGAGCTGGATTTAAGAGGACTTTCACATTAGCCTCGTGGCAACGACGAACGATGTATTCGATTGTGGGAATAGGAATTTCGTTTTGCACCATTACGAGATCCGCTTGCTCGATAGCAGACCAAGCGTTATCTACAACGTTTTTGTCTACCTTAGCATTGGCGCCTGCAATCACGATGATGCTATTATCGCCTTCAGCCAATGTGATGTGGGCTGTACCCGTTGTAGTATTCGGTACGGTAACGATGTAATCTGTATTGATGAAATTTTCTCTTAGATTATCTAAAATCATTTGGCCGTATGCATCTTCGCCGATGCAGCCTACCATAGTAACCTCTGCACCGAGACGAGCAGCAGCTACCGCTTGGTTTGCACCTTTACCGCCGTGGGCGATGTGCAATTCGTTGCCCATGATTGTTTCGCCTGCCGCCGGACGTTTATCGGCGAGCACTACAATATCCATGTTGCAACTACCAACAACAACAATGCGATTCATAATAACTCCTTAATAAGCCTCAGCCCTAAGTGGGACTAAAAATGGATATCGTTAATTTTTATACACAGGCTTTGCAGAATTTTATACAGCAAAATGTATATATAAATGTTGTCGATAACCGCATAGGCGTTTACTTTCACATATCTATTAGTATAACTTAATCATTTATTAGTATAGCGTAAATAAGGAACTTTATCTATATAAATAACTATAAAATATGGGCATAAGAAAAGGTATACCCAAAATCTATGTTACATGAGTAAAAATGTACCGATTAGATTTTGGATATACCTTATTAATTAAGAATTAATATAGTTATATATTAGTGAAAGCTTGGTTTGTCGTAGTGTGTGCCTGGTTCGCCAATACCAATGCTTGCGCGGTGGAATGGTGTTTCATCATCTACATGTAAGATGTCGAAGATGGCTTTTACGACAGCTTCCCGTGTAACTTGAGCATCGTTAAATTGAACGCCTTCAGGGATGAGTTCATAATTTGTATTTTCTGGATCATTGTAGAGCCATGTGAGGCGCAAGATTGTGTAGTTTAAGTTAGATTCGCGCAACACATTGCGTGCTTGTCGTTCGCCTTGAACATAGCTAATAGGCAAGCTGTCGAAGGTCCATTTTTCAAGTGCTGCAGGGAATTCACCAGAAAGACCAGCCATAGAAAGTCCGATAACACGGCGTACATTTTTACGGCTCAATGCTTTCACAATAGCCGCCATATCGCTGCCAGATTCCATAGCACCTACAAATACAATCTCTGCATTTGTTACAGCTTCCTCTAACTTAGCAGGGTTTTGGAAGGAGCCTTCAATGACAGTAACCCGTTCATGCTCTAAAATTTCTTGATGTAAACGAGTACTCAATTGGCGACCATATAATGTAAGGTGCATATCTGTATATGTTAATAATGTAGCAGTCAACTTTTGTGCAATTTGGCCAGCGGCCCCTAAAATTGTAATATATTTGTACATATAGACCTCCTATGTCCTAGGCATAAGTATTTATATGCATTATATCACAACTATATGACGAGAAAGTGAGAATAGAAATTTAATTATGATAGTAAAAGTTAGTTTTCTCAGCTGTAAAATAAAATTAGATATGGTATAATACGAAATAAGAAGAGCCAATTAACGTTCTGGTATGCGTTAGGCTCATCTCCTGGAAATAAGATAATGAGAAATGGCCTAACGTCCCATTTGGGGTGTTAGGTCATTCTTATTTTACAATAAGAACGACTAATGTTGCGAACGCAATCATTAATGATATGGCTTCAAATACAGTCATATCACCATCTCCTTTCAATGTACGAAGGAGATGAACCAACACACGTTAATTGGCTCCTATTAGTATCGTATATTAGTTGTATTATAAAGAAAAGTGACTAATAGTCACCTAGGTGACCAATAGAGTCATTAGTAAGAAGAGTTAGCACGTGCAAAAGTCCTCGAAGAATGATAAAATATAGATTATATATTCATTTTTAGAAAAGAGGCTATTATGGAACGGATTCAAGATCTTGTGTACACGCATGTGCAGGGTGGCCAGTTTAGATGGGTTACTGTCAGCACATTGATGCTCGCATTGGGCACGATATTGCATTTGGTGAGCCCTAGTGTGGCTGGGGTAACGCCAAACTGGACGATTGCTACGTACTGCGTAGCTATTTTATTGACTCGTCCTAGTTTGAGTCAAACATTGGGGATTGGCCTTGTAGCGGCACTTATCAATGTTTTGACATCTAAGTCAGCATTCCCTTATGGTAACTTGTTGTCTGAACCAGGTGGTGCGTTGACAGCGGCTCTCGTAACACGTGCTATGTTGTCCATGAAGTTCCGTAAAATCGGTGGTTTTGATTTAACGCCAATCGTATCCGGTTTCTTAGCGACTGTTGTATCTGGTGGTATCTTCGTTACCCTCTTATGGCAAGTGCTTGGTTTACCAAATAATGTATATATGTACGGCATGTGGCCATTGGTACTTATCGTAGGTGCTTTGAATGGCGCTATTACGCCAATCTTATACATTCCGGCGCAACGTCTATTCTCTAAACGCGGCATGTTGCCAAGTGCAGATCAATTGACATCTGACCATAGTCATATGACTATTTTGCCTGAGCGCCAAGCTAAAATTTCTATTGAACACGTAAATTACTACCATCCAAAGGCGACTACACCATCTCTTGAAAATATCAATCTCGACGTACATGATGGGGACTTCCTCGTTGTGACTGGTCCTGCTGGTTGTGGTAAAAGTACTCTTTGCATGGCTATGGTAGGGGCGGTACCTAAATTTTACGGTGGTCGTCTTGAAGGCATGGTCTTTGTAGACGGTAAAGCGACTACGCAAATGGAAATTCCAGAGCTTGCGAACCACATCGGTGTTGTTCTTGCCGACTATGATACGCAACTCGTAACGATGACCGTTCGTGAAGAAGTAGCCTTTGCTATGGAGAACCGAGGTTATGATCGTGAAACTATCAAAGCTCGCTCTGAAGAGGTGTTTAAACAAGTTGGTCTTGTAGGTTTAGAAGACCGCAAGATTACAAGCTTGTCAGGTGGTCAACGCCAACGTTTGGCAATTGCTTCCGTACTGGCTACGAACCCAACAGTTCTTGTCCTTGATGAACCAACAAGCTCCCTCGATCCAGATGGGACTGCAGAATTATATCGCCTCGTAGGTGATTTAAATCAAAAACACGGTATTACCGTTGTTGTTATTGACCATGATTTGCACGCTGTATTGCCGTATGCAAACCGCATGGCTCTCATGGTAGATGGCTCCATCGCATGTGATGCGGATGTACCGACTACGCTTCGTTACATGTACGAACACAATATTCACGTAGATGCATTGCCATCTGTGTTCACTACATACATGGAACTTGAACAAGCGGGCTTCCATAGTGATGAACCTTGGCTTAGCATCGAGTCTGCTATTAAGGGCTTGCACCAAATTGAAATGGCTCACGCTATTCAAAACGAGGTGCATGGTGAAAGCAGCTCTACAGCTAATCAAACAAATACAGTAGAACATAAACAACCAATTCAACGCGTTGATGATGTACAAGGAAAGGATGGTGGCGCTCATGCTTAAGGTTGAAAACATCCGCTTTGGCTATGTGCCATCTGTAGACATCTTCCAAGATGTGACTTTCACCATTGAAGGCGGAGAATATATTGCTATCGGTGGTCGTAATGGTTGTGGTAAAACGACGATTACTCGTTTGCTCGTAGGCCTTGAAAAGGCTAGCGAAGGCCGTATGTACTATAACGGCACAGATATTACATCTATGCCGCCATCTAAACGTGGTCAATTTATCGGTTATGTATTCCAACAACCAGATCGCCAAATGTTCAGACCAACCGTAGCGACAGAGGTTGCCTTCGGTCCTGAGTCCTTGGGACGCAGTAAATCCGAAGTGAAACGAATCGTCGATGAAGTGTTGGAGCGCACAGGCATCGCTCACTTACGTGATGCATATCCTCCAACATTACGCCGTGGCGAAAAGCAACGCGTTGCTATCGCTTCTGCATTAGCGATGCAATCTAAAATCCTCATCCTCGACGAACCAACAAGTGGTCAAGATGGTAAGGAAACTAAAGAGTTGTTAGCGTTATTGCGTCAACTCAATGCAGAAGGCATTACGATCCTTCTCATTACACATGATATGGAAATCATGGCTAGCGAATGTAGCCGTGCACTCATAATGGGCAACCAAACAGTTGCTTTTGATGGCAGTCCAGAAGAATTGTTCAAGAAATCTACGGACGAATTGCAAGACTTAGGCCTTACAAAACCGCCAAGTGTGGAACTTTCACTAGCGGTACCATCCCTAGGCTATTGCAAATCTATGGATGAATTGAAATCTAAGTTAGTGGCTCAGTTGAGCGGGAAATAGGAGGGACATATGGAACGTTTAGTACCGTTAACAAAAATCTTGATGACCCTCGCCGTATCCGTGTGGGCCATTCTATTGCGCGACTGGCAATCTCTATTAGCCTTGGTCGTTGTAGAACTTGTTGTGTTATTCGTAGCAGGTCTGTTGATCAAACAACGTAAAGCCGTAGTGGCATTGACTAGCTTTGCCGTATTCCTTGGCATTGTTCAATTCCTCGGCAGTGGTGATGTAACATCTGCTATCGTATCTGGCTTGCGCATGCTCGCCATGACACTTGTATTCATCTGCTTATTGGCAACTACAAAACTGCAAGACCTTACAGCGGCGCTCGTAACACAATGCAAAATTCCTTATGAATATGCATTTATGTTCACTGCGGCACTTCGCTTTGTACCTGACTTCATCGCTGAAAGCCACGCAGTACAAGAGGCGCAAGCTTGCCGTGGGCTATCCTTAGAAGGCAACTTTATTAAACGCATCAAATCCTATGCGTCTGTAATCCAACCATTGCTTTTAAAATCCTTGGGCCGCTCCGAAACAATGGCGCTATCCCTAGAACTACGTGGCTTTGGTGGACCAACACATAGCTTTGCTGCATCTGTAGGATTGAAAACTGTGGACTATGCTGTGATTGCAGGTCTTATAGCTATAAGTTTGTTATTGTTTATTTATATTTAAAGAAAAGCACTATCAGCTATTATATAATCGGTTCTTTGTAATCTTAGATATATATTAGTTTGATAGTGTTTTTATTCGTTTCTTAATTATCAAATCTGTAATCTCCAATCTTATGAATGAATACGAAATAAATGAAAGGCTTATAGCTTATGAATTGAAGTATTTTATTTATATAAAGATAATTTATAATCGTATATAATATAATTAGCTATATTTAAATAGTATATTTTTATTATTTTATGAACTAGTTGGAAGGAGAATAATTTATAAATGTATACAAAGTGTCAAGTTTTTACTCCTGATAACTATGTTCAAGAATTATTAGATTCTGTTTCATATACTGAAAATTTATATGGGTTAAAACTTCTAGAGAATTCCTGTGGGGATGGTAATATATTAAAGGAAGTTGTCCGTAGATATATTACCGATGCAATAAAGCATGGTTATTCCAAGAATAGAATAGTAGCAGGTCTAGAATCCGATATATATGGATATGAAATAGATAGAAGACATTATAATAAATGTATTGATAATTTGAACCAAATTGCTAGGCGATTTGATTTACCTGCTATTCGATGGAATATATTTAATCGAGATTATTTGTTTTCAAAAGTAAAAATGAAATATGATTTTATAATTGGTAATCCCCCTTACTTAAATTACAGTGAGATAGATGAATCAGTCCGATTAAAATTGAGAGAAAAATTTGAGACATGCCAATCTGGAAAGTTTGATTATTGTTATGCTTTTATTGAAAAGAGTCTTTCAGAATTAAATAGAAATGGAAAATTTTCATATTTGGTTCCTGGAAGTATATTTAAAACTGTTTTTGGTAAAAATTTGCGTGAGAAAATTAAGTGTAATTTAGTAGCTATTAAAGACTATAAAAGTTTAGATATTTTTAATGATGCATTAGTAAAATCGGTAATTATTATTTTAGATAATTCTTATAGTAAAGAAGTAATTAATTATATTGATATGTCTAATAAATACCAATTTGCTGTAGATAAAAAAACATTTCAAGAAAAATGGGTCTTTTCAAATTCTCAGTCGATTGCAACAAAAAGATTTGGAGATTATTTTAAAGTATCAAATACTATTGCAACACTATGTAATAAAGCTTTTGTTATAAAACATATAAATCTGGAAAAAAATAAATATGTTGTTAATAATATTAAATTAGAAGAAAGTTTAATTAGGCCAGCATATTCACCCAAGAGTTTAAGATATGGCAAAACAGAATTTATAATATTTCCTTATCTTATAAAAGAGGGGGAGGTTGTAAAAATGACAGAAACTGAGTTTAAAGAACGCTTTCCAGGGGTTAGACATTATTTAACCCTATATAAAGATGAGTTACTTAGTCGTGATAGTGATAAAAGTTGCAAGTGGTTTGAGTACGGAAGATCACAAGCTCTACGGCTAGTGAATAAAGACAAATTGTTGCTTTCCACCATTATTACTAATACTGTATTAGTATATTCATTAAAAAAACAAGATTTACCTTATTCTGGATTAATTATCACAAAGCTACCAAATTCCGGACTATCTTTATCAATAGCTAAAAAGATTCTACAAAGTGGAGATTTTTTGACTTACGTTAGAAATATTGGTGTTCCATTAAATGGAAACTCAGTTAGAATTACATCTAAGGATATAGAGAATTTTACTTTTAGGGAGACATAATACAGTATGAGTAAATTAACCTATAAAATTGAGGATCGTGTTATTGCTAAAGTTCTGGGCATACAGAACTTTACAACTGATGAAGCTGCTGTTTTAGAGTTAGTTAAGAATGCTTATGATGCTGGTGCCACAAAAGTAGATTTAAGTTTTTCTAAATCTTCATTAGTTGTTAAAGATAATGGAAAAGGAATGTCACTGAAAGATATTAAAAACTTATGGATGCATGTAGGTAAGAGTGATAAGGGTTATTCCGAAGTAGATCAAAATAATGAGAACCGTATATTATCTGGTAGCAAAGGCATTGGTCGTTTCGCATTAGCTCGATTAGGTTCTTATGTAAAACTTTATAGTAAGAAAAAATCATTTGAAACTGTAAAGTGGGAGACAAACTGGAATGAAAGCTATGTAGAAATAGAAGAAAATATGACTGATAGGTCGAATGGGACAGAAATACATATATATGACTTAAGAAGTGTGTGGGGAAAGCGAAGATTAGAACAGCTTAAGGAATTTTTGGAGAGAACATATAATGATAGTAAGATGTCTATTAGAATAATTAGTGAAAATTATAATGTCACTTTGTCTAATTATTTTCCAAAGCCTGAGGTTGGCATAAATTGTAAAAGTTATATTCATTTAGATATAAAATCTGGGGAGTTATTTGTTAATGTTAAGAGTGATGAGTTTAATGATTATGCCCAAAAGATTCTTCCTGATATAAATATTAAAAATTTTGAATTCAAACAAAATATT
>UPXS01000026.1 GCA_900538355.1 uncultured Veillonella sp. | reverse complement strand
AGCGGGTGGTTTAATGATTCGCGACTACGTCGCGAACCAGTCTAAAGACAATAATCAAACCAAAAAGGTCTCCCTAGATTATCTAGGGAGACCTTTTATAGTTTAGTTATTTTCTTTGGTCATTAGAACCAATGAGATAAATCGAATTCTTCACCAATAGTTGCTTTCACATGAGCACGGCCTAAGTAAAGGCCAAGCAATGTTAAGCTAATTTTAGACATCGGCGTATGATCAAATACATCCGCTAAATCTAATAGAACTGGAGAAATATCATCCATAATATCACGTGCTTCTTGACCTCTAAAGGCAGTCGGTTTGCTCTTCATAAGTGCAATGAGATCACGTTGAACCATGGAATCAGAAATACGAGTTTGTCTAAAGAAACGAGGTGCTAAAGACTCGTCAACTAACGCCAATTTATAAAGATTGGAGTTCAAGCTACGCACCACATAGCGTGGATCTACGCCATGACCATCAGTAGCTCGGAAGAGTTCCTCTTTGGAGAAGCCACGATAGTTAAACACAAATGGATAGGAATTGGATAACACTTGAGCTAACGTAATTGGTTCACGTTCCTCTTGCGTACAGCGTAAGTAGTCTAGCTGACGGTAGAAAGAGTTATTTTGAGGCAAATCAGAAATAAATGGCTCAATATATTTCTCTACATAATGTTGGAAGTGAATTAATCCATAGTTATTAGAATTTCTAGAGTATTGTAACAATAATGTCAATGCCATAACTTGGAAATGACCTAGCGTTAAATGTGGCAATACGCGTAATGCATCAAAGGCTACAAGGTATGGCGTACTAGACTTAGGCGATTGTACAACATCTAGGAATGCACCTAACGCAGCGGATTTCATCCACTCTGTGTTCGTAGCGGCATACGCCTTTTGCATACTCATCAATGCTTCTTGAATAACAATATTATCTAAAAGCGCGTTAACTTCAGCTAACTTGGTAATATTAAGAGCTGCTAACGCATCTCTTGTAATGGATTCCACATAATGTTGTGTATCGCCATGTAATACACCAAAAGCATGAACAAATGGTGCAATCGCTAACTCAACACATTTATCTTCATGTGCCGCTTTAGCCCATTGCCCTGTAGGTACCTCTTCTTCAACCATACTAGCTGCCGCCAATTGTGCCTCTATTTCAGAAGCGTCAAACAAGCGTGTTTCATCCAATACAGATGGACCTTCTGCTGTTTGTACCTCATCGGCACCACCAATCATTTGCGTAACATCTAAATTCTCAGCTTCATCAGCTTCTAAAGCTTCTACAGATTCACCCATAGCAATCGTATCCTCTACGGAATTAGCACGATTACGAAGTTCATCCGTTACGGCATCGAGAACAATAGTCTTATCCATCAATGGAGTAGCATTATGCTCAACATTTTGAAGTCTATTATCTGAAACAGCGGGCATTACAATGGTTTCATCCATACTAGGTGCTATTGGACTAGATACTGCCTCCTCTTGGGAAGCAGATTCTTGTTGGATAGATTCACCAGAAACAGTGGAATCTTTAACAGGTTTCTGTTCTTCCAAGATTGGTTTACCAGACTCTGTCTGAGTTGACTCTGCTTGATGACCTAATGCTAATGAATATCCTGTAGAGGAATCTTCAACATGTAATTGATTCCCATCTCGTCGATTATAGGATGTATCTTCATGATCCACCATAGATTCAGAAGCTTCGGAATCCTTATTGTCATCTATAATGGAGGCTGTATATACATTGGTTCCGCCTTCATGTGTAACCGTTACATCCCCAACCTTGGATTCATTAACGGACCTTTCTTTATGATGTTCATCATTAAGCTTAGTACCAGATTTATCACGATGCTCATGTTTCGGTTGGCTTTCACCATCATTACGATTAAAAACAGCGTAACAAATAGCAAAAAATCCAAGCGCCACAACGGCTAATACAAAATACGGTATTACGTTTGACATACTATCCCCCTACATCAACGCTTCATTATATGCAGCACGTTCACCACCAATGCTCTTAGGTCGAACACGACAAGCTGTTACATGGGCCCCACCAATTTCTTTAATGCTGAGGCGTACTGGTACGGTAACATGTTTCATGTGCATTCCTATGAAAGTATCCCCAATATCGATACCAGCATCAGCTTTAATAAATTCAACCATTACTGGATCTTCAAAACGTTCATAAGCAGTAACAGCCATAGCTCCACCTGCATGACGTTGAGGCACTACATTAACCTCTTCCTCCCATGTTACAGCGCTACGTTCCATAACAAGCGCACGGTTAATATGTTCGCAGCATTGAACAGCTAAATTAAGACCTTTAGCTTTAACTGCTTTATATATCTCATCAAATAAGACCTGAGCCACATCAATGTGGGAATCAGTACCTATTTTCTTACCCATAACTTCGCTAGTGGAACAGCCCACAACGAATAATTGACCTTCTCGAACCTTTGCCAAATCGAGTAATTCAGCCATCGCTGTGCGCACTGACTGACGAATAGTTTCTACAGAAGTCATGATATCGCCTCACTCACTTTGAATGTATAAATCTATATGTATATTATCACAAAATGGACAGAATCGGTAGACTTTACTCTACGCAATACAAGTGAACATTACATAAGACTATAGTAATTATAAAAGTAGTTTTATTTATTACTATCATACTAATAAACAATGTAATAATCATTAAATATATACATTTACCGTGATACATATGGATTTTCTACAAATAAAAAGAGGCTTGCAAAGCAAGCCTCCTTTAATCACTCAGCGGTGATATTAGATTTTTCTGTAAGGTTTTTGACCTTGTTCGTAGAAGTTGTTACCTTCAGTATCACCAACTACGATGCAAGGGAAATCTTCAACTGTCAATTCAGCCAAAGCTTCTGGACCAAGTTCACCATAAGCAAGTACTTCGTATTTTTTGATGGATTTTGCAATCAATGCTGCAGCGCCACCAACTGCTGCGAAGTATGTGCAACCATTTTTCTTCATGGATTCAACTACTGCTGGTTTACGGGAACCTTTACCGATCATGCCTTTGATACCTTGATCAAGCATTGTTGGTGTGTAAGCGTCCATACGACCAGAAGTTGTAGGACCAGCGGAACCAATTGGGTCACCAGGTTTTGCAGGTGTTGGGCCAAGGTAGTAAACGAATTTGTTAGTCCAATCGATTGGTAATTTTTCACCGCGTGCTAAAGCTTCAGTCATAACTTTATGAGCAGCGTCACGAGCGGAGTAAATTTTGCCAGTGATAAGTACGCTATCACCAACTTTTAATTTACGGGAAAACTCTTCATTATATTCTTCAGTATTAATGCGAATTGTTTCAGCCATTGTAATTACCTCCTACCGATTAAAGTACTACGTGTTTATGACGAGCAGCATGACACATAATAGTAACAGCAACAGGAAGGCCGGCGATATGAGTTGCACCCCATTCGATGTTTACACCGATACAAGTTGTTGTGCCGCCCAATTGTGGACCGATACCAGTTTTGTTAACCATTTCCAAAATTTCTTCTTCCAATTTTGCATACTCAGGATCTTTATGAGGAGTGCTAATATCGCGAAGCAAAGCTTTTTTGGACATAACAGCTGCTTGGTCCATAGTACCACCAATACCTACGCCAAGTACGATTGGAGGGCATGGGTTAGGGCCAGCATGTTTTACGATTTCAAGAACTGCATTTTTAACGCCTTCAACGCCATCTGCAGGTACCAACATAGCTACGTCAGATTTGTTTTCGGAACCGAAACCTTTAAGTTCTACGTTGATTTCTACTTTATCGCCAGGAACGATATCGATGTAGATGATTGCAGGTGTATTGTTTTGAGTGTTTTTACGGTTGAACAATGGTTCTGCTACAACGGATTTACGAAGGTAACCTTCTACATAGCCTTGAGCAACACCTTCATTGATAGCTTCTTTAAGGTCGCCACCAACGAAATGTACGTCTTGACCTACTTCTAAGAATACCAATGTCATACCAGTATCTTGGCAGTATGGACGATCTTCAGCATCAGCAATTTCTGCATTTTTGATGATTTGATCGAGAACGATGCAACCAACTGGAGACTCTTCTGTTTCACGGCCTTTTTTCAAGCCTTCATAGATGTCTTTTGGCAAGTGGTAAGCTGCGTCCATACACATTTGACGGACTGTTTTTGTGATTTCAGATACTTGAATCTCGCGCAAGATAATCCCTCCTCAGGAACATAGTTGAATATTAATTCTAATTACCGTGAGATAACTTTTTACTCTCGAGTATATGAAATACATGTATCTCATACACATCGAGATTAACTCTATGCATCAATCGTAACACACAATATACAGGCTTTCAACGGCTCAACTATACAGTTTTCTCAATGCTTTTTCATATTTTGAGAATAATTTTCATGAATATTGTTGTATATATTTCGGCATGTCAGCATCGCTTTTTTACCGTTTTTCATCCTCCCATAATCACGTCAGCGATGTGATAAAAGTCATAGTTAATCATAGGTTGAAAGAATTTTTATACCCTATGCCACAATCGACTTTTAGAGGTAAGAATTAGGTTAAAAGTACCTTATAAATGCAGAGTATATCTAAGATGATAAATACACTTTCAAACTACTTGATATTACTTTTCAAATAAAAGGTTTAAACTTTTTTATAATGCATATGTATACCGATTATATTCAATATACTTATATTGCTAACTCTTAAGAAAATATACATTATGAATCCCCTATAAATATAGTAAATATCTATGTTTATTCATCTCTATAGATTATATTAATTTTAATGACTTACTTATCACTATTTTTGATAAGTGATTTTTAGTATAAAGTTATGTGTTTTAGTCATAATTAACGCCTTTTGATTTATAGTAATTTTAAAAAAAACGCTTGCTTTTATAATTAATCTAACATATAATAACAATCGTACCATTCCTCGATAGCTCAGTTGGTAGAGCAATCGGCTGTTAACCGATCGGTCGTAGGTTCGAGTCCTACTCGAGGAGCCATTCTGGCCCGTTGGTCAAGCGGTTAAGACACCGCCCTTTCACGGCGGTATCCCGGGTTCGATTCCCGGACGGGTCACCACATGGACGATTAGCTCAGCTGGGAGAGCGCCTGCCTTACAAGCAGGATGTCGGCAGTTCGATCCTGTCATCGTCCACCAGACCAAGAAGCAAGCATAAAGCTTGCTTCTTTTTTTTGTATATGTGATATAATAGTACCAGTTGTTTTGTTTGTAAAAATTTAAAGAGTTTTATTAAGAGGAGGAACTATGTTTCGTAAATTCGGACGCTATAAACGTTCGCTACTTACAGTACTAGGTGTACTATTGGCATCTACCCTTGCTACAGCAAGTGCTGCCACAATTAATATGAGTCAACTAACATCCAATAGGGCTCAACCGGTTGTTATTAACTCTGTGCAATCCAATGTAGATACAACTACACCTACATTACAATCCGATAATAATGGTCAACCTATTTTGAAGGTTGCCAACACACCTGTTTCTACTCCAGTTGTAGGAACCCCAGAAAAAGCGACGATTAACACATCAAATTCTAATTATGATGGTCACTTAGAAAACTTCCCTAGTCGCAAGGTAACAATTGTTGTACCTGCCAAGTTGCGCAATGAAAACACAGCACAATTGGGTCGTTATATGACTGATCGCTTATCTAACACACTTAAATATCCGTACTACGATACAGCAATCGTAAGTACTAATACGCCAACAGCAGAAATTAGAGCTGTTGACCTTGCGCAAATTGCATCTGCGCAGAACTCTGAAATTGTTATCATGCCTGTACCATTGCAAGACGTATACGTACAAATCAATGGTGTAAATAGCCCATACGCATATAATAATGATGATCGTGAAATGTACATTGCAGCAAAGGTAAATGCCTTGTTATATTATTACGATGTGAATGACCAAGTTATTCACACTGTACGCAGTGGATTCAATCAAACAGATGATTCCTTGACAATGCCAACACATAAGGCTGTATGGAATAAAGTTATGACTGTATTACTTGATAAATTACCGTATAAACGTATTCCAACAGACCGTGACCGCTATCAAGCGCCTGGCATCAACTCTGAATCTCCAGTTGTACTTGACTTCCAAGTAGAACAACCTAGAAATACTGCTTACTCCTTAAAAGGTGTTAGCGTATTATAAGAGACAATAAAAAGACCGTTAAGCAATTGCTTAACGGTCTTTTTGTATTCACCTATTAACGATACATAACTTAGTGAATCAAGCCGATTAATCTAAGTTGATGCTCTGTAAAACCAGCATTTCTTAAAAGTGTAGTAAATGAACTACGGAAGGAATCAGATAAATCGCTTACGTAATAAATTGAATCATCATCTTTTGCACTTGCTGTACTTGTATTAGTAGTCGCAGCATATTTAGCATTATCAGCTTCATTTTGTTTAACCATGTTAGCTCTAAAAGCATCATTTGTAGGAGTTTCTACTGGTGGGCGAACCGAGTCAGTATATTTATAACCATAAGATGCGTCTACATGTGTTCCTAGTGTAGATGCACCAAAACAGCATGCTAATACAGCAAAAGCAATGAAAGATTTTTTAGATACGTTCATTAGAAAACCTCCAAATTAACACAATAAGTCATTAAATTTAAATGACAAATTTTAGTATAAGCAGATGACCTTAATGTTAGATGAGTGTTTCCTATAAACAAAATGAAATTCTAAAGAAAAAGGCTAGCCCTATGGCTAGCCTTTTACTTTATAGTTGTTTAGTTACATGCAAGCGCAATAATGCACGTTGCAATGCTGCTTCTGCGCGTTCTACATCGATATCTGGTGTAGGATTGGATAACCGACCTTCTGCACGTTCTTTAGCTCGACGAGCACGGTCCACATCAATGGATGATGGATCTTGGCAATCTGGGGTTACAATACTCACCTTATTATGTTCGATTTCACAGAAGCCACCAAATACGGCAAGTTCACGAGATGTTCCATCTGGTTGATCTATGCGTAATGGCGCTAAATCTAATGCGATAATCATAGGTGCATGATTTGGCAAAACACCAAATTGACCATCGATGGCTTTGCCTACAAAGAATGTAGACTTACCTTCAAAGACAATCGCATCAGGTGTGATGATCTGTAGGGACATAGGTTCCGCCATGGATTATTCCCCCTTCTCTTGCATTTCCTTTGCTTTTTGAACGGCTTCATCAATGGTACCAACCATGTAGAATGCACCTTCCGGTAAATCGTCATGTTTACCATCAAGGATTTCTCTAAAGCCTCTCAATGTTTCGGACAATGGTACGTATTTACCAGGAGAACCTGTAAACACTTCGGCTACGAAGAATGGTTGACTCAAGAAACGTTGAATCTTACGAGCACGAGATACAGTCAATTTATCTTCGTCAGACAATTCTTCCATACCAAGGATTGCGATAATATCTTGAAGATCGCGATATTTTTGCAATACTTCTTGTACGCCACGAGCTACTGTATAATGTTCTTCGCCAAGTACATGTGGGTCCAAAATACGACTAGTAGAATCGAGTGGATCTACCGCTGGATAAATACCAAGTTCCGCAATGGAACGAGACAATACTGTTGTTGCATCCAAGTGAGCGAATGTCGCTGCTGGAGCAGGATCAGTCAAGTCATCGGCTGGTACATATACAGCTTGTACGGAAGTAATGGAACCTTCTTTTGTAGATGTAATACGTTCTTGTAATGCACCTACGTCATTAGCCAATGTAGGTTGGTAACCTACGGCAGATGGCATACGACCTAAGAGGGCAGATACTTCAGAACCCGCTTGAATAAAGCGGAAGATGTTATCGATAAACAAGAGCACGTCTTGTTTCTTCACATCACGGAAATATTCAGCCATTGTAAGGCCTGTAAGACCTACGCGCATACGAGCCCCAGGTGGCTCATTCATTTGGCCATATACGAGGGCCGTTTTATTGATAACGCCGGATTCTTTCATTTCATTCCACAAGTCGTTACCTTCACGAGTACGTTCGCCTACGCCGGAGAATACGGAGTAACCACCGTGCTCTGTAGCAACATTGTGAATCAATTCCATGATTAATACGGTTTTACCTACACCGGCACCACCGAAGAGGCCAATTTTACCACCTTTTACGTATGGAGCGATAAGGTCAACAACCTTAATACCTGTTTCCAAGATTTGTGTATCTGGAGAAAGGTCATCAAATTTAGGTGCTGGACGATGAATAGGCCATTTTTCGTCAGCTACAACTGGAGCTGGATCATGGTCTACAGTTTCACCCAATACGTTAAAGATACGCCCCAATACACCTTCACCTACAGGAACGGCAATTGCAGCACCAGTATCTTCAGCATCCATATTACGGGTCATACCGTCAGTAGAGCTCATTGCAACGCAACGTACAGTATCATCACCTAAGTGTTGCATAACCTCTACTACAATTTTTTGTCTATCATGTGCCTTATGATCATGGTAGATGTTGATGGCGTTGTAGATGCTTGGCAAATGACCAGCATCGAAGCGCACGTCTACAACTGGGCCAATGACCTGCACAACTTTACCAATATTATTACTCATCGACAGATGTCTCCTTATTTATTGCAAGGCATTAGCGCCACCAACGATTTCAGAAATTTCGTTTGTAATGCTAGATTGACGTAACTTGTTATATTCAAGCCCCAAGGAATCAATGAGTTCCCCTGCATTGTCTGTAGCAGATGTCATGGCTGTCATGCGAGCACCAAGTTCACTTGCTGCAGATTGCAACAATCCATTATAAACAGTAATTTCTAAATATTTTGGTAGCAACGCCTCCAAGACAGATACAGCGGAAGGCATAAAGTCATATTCTTCCCCTTTTACCTCATCTTGTGGTTGCTCTATTGGCAACAAGCGCTCAGCCTGTGCAATTTGCGTCATAGAATTTACAAAACGTGTATAGATCATGATGACTTCGTCAACTTCATGACGTTCGTATAGTGAAAGTGCTTCATGCATAATGGCACGCGCATGTTCATAGGAAGGTTTATCAGAAAAGCCCGCATAAGACTTATCGATATGAATTCCTCTGGATTTCATGCTGTCTCTTGGCTTTTTACCAGCCGTGATAACACGATATGTATCGGAAGATTTGCCATGCAATTGCTCCATAGCAAATTTCAATACATTAGACGAGAATGCCCCTGCAAGGCCCTTATCGGCACCTATTACAACATAGCATGTGCGTTTTATAGGACGTACCTCTAGTAAAGGACTGCTAAAGCCTTCTAAATCACTATTAGACATATGACGCAAGATTTGCCCAATTTTTTCTGCGTAAGGACGTGTAGATTCCGCTTTTGTTTGTGCCCTACGAAGACGAGCTGAAGCAACCATCTTCATCGCTTTTGTAATTTGTTGCGTATTGGTAACACTTTTTATACGTTTTCGCAAATCTTGTGCACTAGCCATACATTACGCCTCCTTATGAGACACTAATGTATGCGTAGAACCAAATGCTTCTACACATTCTGGGATTGCTTGCTTCAATAGATTTTCAGTATCTTCATCAATTTTCTTAGACGTTTCAATATTCGTGATAATTTCAGGATAGTTAGCTTTTACAAAACGTAAAAGTTCAGCTTCAAATGATAATACATCATCTACTTGAATATTAGCTAAGTATCCTTTTGTACCAGCATAAAGATTGATAACCATTTCTGCTACGCTCATAGGTTCATATTGACCTTGTTTTAACATTTCAGTCAAACGTTCACCGCGGTCTAATTGTGCTTTAGTAGCCGCATCAAGATCGGAACCGAACTGTGCGAAGGCTGCCAATTCACGATATTGAGCAAGGTCCAAACGCAATTGGCCTGCTACTTGTTTCATCGCTTTAGTTTGAGCGCTACCACCTACACGGGATACGGACAAACCTACGTCAACAGCTGGACGGATACCAGAGTAGAACATATCTGTCCCTAAGAAAATTTGACCATCAGTGATGGAAATTACGTTTGTTGGGATGTATGCAGATACGTCACCGGCTTGTGTTTCAATGATTGGCAACGCTGTAATAGAACCACCGCCAAGTTCTGGTGAAAGTTTAGCAGCACGTTCTAATAAACGACTGTGTAAGTAGAATACGTCGCCTGGATACGCTTCACGCCCTGGTGGACGGCGTAATAATAGAGACATAGCACGGTAAGCAGCTGCTTGCTTAGTTAAGTCATCATATACGCAAAGTACATGTTTGCCTTTGTACATGAAGTATTCACCCATAGCAACCCCTGCATACGGAGCAATGTATTGTAATGGAGCACCTGTAGAAGCACTAGCAGAAACGACGATTGTATAATCCAACGCACCTGTTTCTTCTAATTTTTGTACTACACGAGCTACGGTAGATTCTTTTTGACCAATAGCTACATAGATACAAATAACATCTTTACCTTTTTGGTTGATGATTGTATCAAGAGCGATTGCAGTTTTACCAGTACCACGGTCACCAATGATAAGCTCACGTTGGCCACGACCGATTGGTACCATCGCATCAATTGCTTTTAAACCAGTTTGCAAAGGTTCATTTACAGATTGACGATCTGCAATACCAGGAGCTGGATGTTCTACAGGACGACGTTCTGTCGCTTGAATAGCACCCTTACCATCGATAGGCTGACCCAACGGATTTACTACACGACCAATAAGTGCATCACCTACTGGTACGTCCATAATTTTGCCAGTACGGCGTACTTGGTCACCTTCTTTAATCAAGAAGTCATCACCCAATAGTACGGCACCAACATTATCTAATTCTAAGTTCAAAACCAAGCCATATACGCCGTGTGGTAACTCTAACAACTCACCGGCCATGGCTCTTTCAAGACCATAAATATGGGCGATGCCATCCCCTACGTCGAGAACAGTACCCACGTCATCGACATTGAGGTCAACATCATAGTCCTGAATCTGCTGTTTAATTATAGCAGTGATTTCTTCAGGCTTCATTTTCATATATACCCATTCACCCCTATCTAATAGAGTTCGTTCTTAATAAAGATTTTTCTAATTCTTGCAAGCGACGAGATACAGAGCCATCAATGCGTTTATCCCCTACTTGAATGATAATACCACCCATAATGGAAGGATCTTGACGCACGAATAGAATAACATCTTTGCCCGTTACCTCTCGTAATTTAGCTTGTACAGATGCTTCTATATCAGCTGTGATTGGTTCTGCTACAGTGACAGTAGCTTCTAGAATACCACGAGCTTCGCGTGATTTCTTAATAAATGCCGCAATAGTCTGCTTTATATAGCGATCACGACCACGTTTAATCATCACATAAATAAAATGCAAAGCAACCTTATCGAGACTAGATTCAAAAATTTTACCAATCAGCTTAATCTTTGCATCTTCTGTAACAGTTGGATTTTCAAGGAATGAGCTTAATTCAGGTTGCTCATCCATTACAGATGCTACATAGCCTAATTGCTCCTCCATGAGATCCAACTTATTTTGTTCTTGAGCTAATTCAAACATAGCTGAACTGTATTTATCTGCTACAATTTCTATGCTCATCGTATCACAACCCTATCGTTTTACTATCAAGTTGACGAATAGCGTCTTCGATCAATTTCGTATTAGTTTCGCTGTTCATATCTTTAGCAACAACTTTACCAGCCATAGCTACAGATAAAGAAACAACTTCATTGCGCAAGCTGTTCATAGCACGATCACGTTCAATGGCAATATCTTGACGAGCACGATTTTTTTCTTGTTCAATTTGCTCGCGAGCTGTTGCTAATTGTTCACGTGTTGTATTTTCTGCTTCTTGAATTGCTTTTTCAACAATTTTTTGTGCCTCTACACGAGCATTAGAAATTTGAGCTGCATAATCAGCTTTAAATTCCTCTGCTTCTGCACGAGCTTTTTCTGCAGCTTCTAAGTCTTTAGCAATTCGTTCTTTACGTTCTGTCATCATAGCCAATAATGGTTTATATGCAAAACGAGCCAATAGCCAAACTAATATAAAAAAGTTCAACATTTGAGCAAGAATCGTTCCAAGGCTTAAGTCAACCAAGGTTATTCCTCCTCGTTATTATCTGAATAACAAAATAAATGCTACTACTACACCGATGATAGGCATCGCTTCGATCAAACCAATCGCTACGAACATTGTAGACATCAATTGACCACGTAATTCTGGTTGGCGTGTAATACCTTCGATTACTTTGCTAGATACAAGACCGTCACCGATACCTGCACCAATGGCACCACAACCTACTGCGATTGCTGCTGCTAATGCGAATAAACCTTGAGCTTCCATAATATATCCTCCAGTTAAAATAATTAATGTTCTTCACTAAGAGCCATCCCTAAGTAGGATGCTGTAAGAACGGTGAAAATAAAGGCCTGAATAATGCCGATGAACAAACTAAAAGCAATCCAAACCCATGGAACAGGTACAAACCAAGGCAAGTTATATAATACTTCTAATAAAATTTCACCAGCTACGATATTACCGAATAGACGGAAAGCAAGTGTAACTGGTTTTGCAATTTCCTCAAAAATATTAAGGATTAGCAAAGCCTTGTAAGGTTGTACAAAATGATTGAAATAGGATAAGCCTTTAACTTTAATCCCCATAACCCATACCACTAATGTGCTACATAGAGCTAACGCAATTGTAGTATTAATATCGGATGTTGGTGATGTTAAAGCTTTAAACGTTGGCATTAACCCCAGTTCGTTTCCTACAAAAATAAATAAGAAAAACGTAAATAACAAGGAACTCACCATCGGCCAATGACGACCCAAGTTCGGAGCTAGCTGCCCCTCTAAGCCTTCTAATATAGCTTCCACTATATTTTGCAAGCCTACAGGCACCAATTTACGTCCTCGGGTGGCTAATACTGTTATCAGTATTACAATAGCCATAGTAACCCATGTAGCAATCAAGGTATCAATATTAAATGTTAACCCCAACCACTGCACGACCTCATGGTGTCCCGCATGTAATTCCACGTTCTCAACCCCTTCCATAGATATAATAAAAACCTTATATATTTACAATTAATATAAATATAATATATATGTATCATCATACATCGTTATAGATATATAATCAACACTTTCGAGGTAAACAATTCCAATTACTCATAATTACATTGTGTATAATGCATTATCAGTATACCCCTATCATTCTTACCGCTACTATAAGATTAGAAATGCCGACTAAGCCACCAGTACACCACATATAGTGCTGGTTGTATGAGTGCAATACCTATAAACATACTAACAGCTTCAACGCCAGGTATTTTCAATCCTAAGACAACCAAAGAGCCCACTAACATAAGACGCCATATCATCTGCCTGCGAGCTTTACGTACGGCTTTATAAGGGTCTCCTGATACAATAGATTGTCCATGTAAAGCCAGGCTAAGCAAGTAGAGTACCATTATAAAAATGCCCCAAAGCCACCCATATAAATACTGTTCTAAGCCACATAAAACTTGTATGATACCGCCTAAAAAGGCAATAAAAAAACAAGTTAGTAGCACACGCACTATGAATTTAATATATTGATTCATATATACCTCACTACTTAACTTGTTTATATAACATATAAAAGCCTGTTATAGCTCCAACAAGACCAAATATAAGCATACATAATGGTTTGGTCTCAAGCCATCCATCTAGTGTATATCCAATCAAAATGAAACCACCTATACAGAAAACGAGTGTGAGCCCCGCCGATGTTGCCATGGCGAGGGCTTTCACAAGATCCTTATCCATATTATTTACCAAAACGTTCAGGGCGATTAGGATCGCCTAAAAATTCATGGCGTAACGCTTGGATGATGCGTTCAGATGCTTTACCGTCACCATACGGGTTAACGGAGTTAGACATCAATTTATAAGCCTCTGCATTGCTCAATAATTCATGAGCTGCTGCATGTACAGCGTCTTTATCAGTACCTACAAGGCGCACTGTACCAGCTTCAACAGCTTCTGGGCGTTCTGTAGTATCACGCAATACGAGAACTGGTTTACCAAGTGCTGGCGCTTCCTCTTGAATCCCACCGGAATCAGTAAGAATCAAATAAGATTTAGCCATCAAGTTAGCAAATGGTTCGTAATCAAGTGGATCAATTAAGGTAACACGTTCTACAGAACCGAGTTCCTCTTGTACAACTTGACGAACCTTAGGGTTCTTATGTACAGGGAACACCACCTGAATATCTTTAAATTCATTAATCAAATCGCGAATAGCTTGGTATACATGGCGCATAGGCTCACCCAAGTTTTCACGGCGATGCGTCGTAACAAGAACTGTACGTTTTTCAGGATCTAATGCATTGATAGCCGCATCATCAAACACATAGTTTTCTTGTACTGTTGTATCAAGGGCATCAATAACCGTATTGCCTGTTACATACAAATGGTCTGTATTTATATTTTCTTTTTTAAGATTACTTTCAGAACTAGCTGTTGGTGCAAAATGATATGTCGCAATAGAACCAGTCAACTTGCGGTTCATCTCTTCTGGGAATGGAGAGTAAATATCACCAGTGCGAAGGCCTGCTTCTACATGGCCTACAGGAATTTCTTGATAGAAGGACGCCAAAGCACCTGCAAAGGTAGTTGTAGTATCACCATGTACAAGAACCACATCAGGTTTAGCTTCTTCTAATACATCTTTAAGGCCCATCAATGCACGGTTTGTTACATCGTACAATGTTTGACCTTGGCTCATAATATTCAAGTCGTAATCAGGGGTAATATTAAACAAGTTTAGTACTTGATCGAGCATATCGCGATGTTGTGCCGTAACGGTTACAATCGGTTCCATATCCGGTGCTGCTTCTAATGCTTTTACAAGAGGAGCCATCTTGATAGCCTCAGGTCTTGTACCAAAGATTGTCATAACTTTTAACATAGTTGCCTCCAACATAGTAGGATAGAAAAAATGGGGCGCCAAGCGCCCCACATGGTTATTTCTTATGGGAATCGTCGGATTCCTCTAAAGCTTTTGCCAATTCTTCACGATCAAAGGAAATAGTTTCATCTGAATCGCTGCGTTCAATTGTAGGACGTGGTAGTGGATGACCTGCCGCATCACTGTGAGTAATAACACCAAGGCGACGAGCCACAAAAATACTACCTAAGAAGATAACGAGTACTAATGCGATACCAATCCAAGCATTCACCTCTGCGACGATGACGGATACGCCACCAAAGAGAGCAGTTACGGCATACATCATTAGCACTGCTTGCTTTTGAGATAAGCCTTGTGCTAACAAACGATGATGCACATGGCCTTTATCAGGCTTGAAAATAGGACGACCGCTGATTTTACGGCGTACGATAGCAAATAATGTATCGAGAATTGGTAAGCCTAGCACGATTGCTGGTACTACTAATGCAATAGTAGCTGCCGTTTTAACGGCCCCCATTACAGAAATAGCAGCTAATGTATAACCAAGGAGCATAGAGCCCGTATCACCCATGAAGATTTTCGCTGGGTTAAAGTTATACCGCAAGAACCCCACTGTTGCCCCTGCTAGTGCCAATGAAATACAGGCAAGGTCTGTTTGACCAAGTTGTAATGTCATAGCACAAACAGCAATACAAGCAATAAAGGAAATGCCTGCTGCCAAGCCATCTAGGCCATCGATAAGGTTTACGATATTCGTAAAGCCTACAATCCAGAAAATAGTCAATGGAGCAGCCCAATATTTAAGGTACACCACACCACCCCAAGGAAGGTTGATGAAGTCTACGCGAATATCGTAAGCTACCAAAATAGCTGCTGCAATAATTTGGCCCATCAACTTAGTCTTTGGCTCAATTTGTTTAATATCATCCCATATGCCCACAAGCACAAGAATAACAGTACCAAGTACAAAGCCAAATAGTTTATGGTCATGTGGGATAGATCCATTAAAGAGGACCGATCCTATATAACCGAGGAAGATTGCTAACCCACCAAGTCGTGGAATAGCACCATGATGTACCTTGCGGGCATCAGGTTTATCTATTGCCCCAACAGCAACGGCGAAGCGTTTCACCAAAGGGGTAAGTGCAAAGGTTATGATGAGCGCTAGAGCAAAGGCCCATACATAATCGAGCACATAATCACTCATAAGACACCTCCAACAACTGGGTTGAAAACAATATTAATTCGTTAAGCTACGAATAGGGGCTGGAATACGACCACCGCGTGCAATGAACTCAGCGGCACTATATGGGCTCACTTCAATGATTGGAGCATAGCCTAACAAGCCACCAAACTCAACAACCTCACCTACTGTTTTACCAGGTACAGGAATTACACGAACCGCAGTTGTCTTATTATTAATCATACCAATAGCAGATTCATCAGCAATGATTGCAGAAATTGTATCCGCTGTTGTGTCTCCAGGAATAGCGATCATATCAAGGCCTACAGAACATACACATGTCATGGCCTCTAATTTATCGAGGGATAAACTGCCACAAGATACGGCATCAATCATCCCTGCATCTTCAGATACTGGAATAAATGCACCACTGAGACCGCCTACGTGAGAAGATGCCATAAGGCCACCTTTTTTCACCGCATCATTCAGCAATGCAAGTGCTGCTGTAGTACCATGACAACCACAAGAGGATAAGCCCATTTCTTCAAGAACGTGAGCTACCGAGTCACCTACAGCTGGTGTTGGCGCCAAGGACAAGTCAATAATACCGAATGGTTTACCAAGACGACGAGATGCCTCTTGTGCTACCAATTGGCCTACACGAGTAATTTTGAAAGCAGTGCGCTTAATTGTTTCTGCTACCACGTCAAAGGATTGACCCCGTACAGATTCTAGTGCATGCTTTACAACGCCTGGACCAGATACGCCTACAGAAATAGCACTATCACCTTCAGTGACACCAAAGAAGGCACCAGCCATAAATGGATTATCTTCTACAGGATTACAGAAAATAACAAGCTTAGCACAACCAAGCGCATCATTATCCTTTGTGAGTTCTGCCGTTTTCTTAACGATAATACCCATGTCGCGAACGGCGTCCATGTTGATACCTGTTTTTGTAGAACCAACACCTACAGAGCTACATACAATATCCGTAGTTGCCAACGCTTCTGGAATAGAATCAATCAAAATGCGGTCAGCACGAGTAGCACCCTTTGTTACAAGAGCGGAGAAACCGCCGATAAAGTTTACACCTACTGCTTTTGCTGCGCGATCCATCGCTTCTGCAATAGGAACATAAGATGTTAAATCACTGCCGCCAGCCACTAATGAGATAGGAGTCACAGAGATACGTTTGTTAATGATAGGGATACCAAACTCACGCTCAATATCCTCACCAGTAGATACCAGATGTTCTGCCTCTTTCGTAATGCGATCATAAATTCGATCACATAACTCTTTACCAGAGCTAGATGCACATTCAAGCAAGCTAATACCCATTGTAATGGTACGTACGTCCAGCTTGTTATCATGAATCATCTGATTCGTTTCTAAAATATTGTCAATAGATAACATAGTGCCTCCTATCCTACACGGTGCATGCTTAAGAAAATATCAGCATGTTGTGCACGGATTTCAACACCAAGCTCTTTACCGAGTGTAGTCAAAGCCTCTTGAATAGATGTCAAATCTTTCACATCTTCAGACTTTGTTTCACACATCATAATCATATTGAAAACGCCATCAAGAATGGTTTGGTTAATGGACAGAATATTTACACCGTGGTCAGCAAGTACGGTACTAACCCCAGCTATGATACCAACGCGGTCAACGCCGACAACGGTAACAACTAATTTCATAACATCACCTTTTCAGAGCACTACAAACTATGTAACCCATATAGGGTATTCAATAAACTATATTAATATATTATATCACATTTATTACTTTTCTACGGTGAAATCTTCATGAGTTTTCATGTAAAAATAACATTTTATACTTCATCGGATAATGCAGCCGTTACGATGGACTCTCCTGCGGTCAATAACGCTACTAAGCCTTTATCCCCTTTATAGCTTTCACCATAAATTTTATACAAATCCTCTGTACCAGATGGACGCGCCACAAACCAACCTGTTTCCGTTTCTACGCGAACGCCATCAATTGGCATATCCTTGTACAAGGACGTAGTACGTATGTTAGTAATAGGGTCTCCATCTACCTCTGTGGCTGTAATGGAACTAGCATTTAATTGTTTCAACTTGGCCTTTGCCGCCTTTGTACAAGCCGCATCGATGCGACCAAATCGTGGGTCCCCACAACCTTCAACAATATTATTGTAGAGGCGATCAACGGTAGCACCCATGACAGCATACATTTCCATCGCTAGAAGCGCCATTACCATGCCGTCTTTATCGGTAGTCCATACGGTGCCATCCTTTTTGAGGAACGATGCGCCTGCAGATTCTTCACCGCCAATGCCAATCTCTCCATCGAATAATAGGGAGCTAAAATATTTAAAGCCTACCGGAACCTCATAAACCGGAATATCTTTAACAGCCGCCCATTTATCAATCATAGTGGTGCAAACAACGGTTTTACCTACCCCTTTATCTGTCCAACCACGGGTAGTAAACAAATAATCCGCAGCAGCCGTAAGGAATGCATTTGGAGAAGTAAGACCCTCTGCAGTAACGATACCATAGCGGTCATAGTCTGGATCATTGCCAACAGCGAGATCATAATTGCCAATTTGTTTAATTACATCAGCCATCGCATATTCAGAAGAGCAATCCATACGCACCTTGCCATCATGGTCATAGGTCATAAAGCTAAAGGTCGGATCGTACTCATCATTGATGATATCCATATTGAGATTATATCGTTCTTTAATAGCACGCCAATAACCAAGGCCACTGCCACCTAATGCATTGACAAGAACCTTAGGCTTCGCACTTTGAATAGCCTCCATATTAATAATAGAGGATAATTCTTCCACATATAAGCCCTTATAGTCATACGGAACTTGTTGATCTGGTTCAATATTATCTATGCTAATGCGTTTGAACCCTTCTAATTCACAATAAGCACGAACGTACTCATTGGCACGTGTTTCAATCCATTTTGTAATCAACGTATCTGCAGGGCCACCGTTGGTAGCATTATACTTAATGCCCCCATTATCTGGAGGATTGTGGGATGGTGTAATAACGATACCATCTGCTTTTTTATCGTGACTTTCATTATATCGGATGATAGCACGAGACACAGATGGCGTTGGAACAAAGTCCATATCCGCATCAACCATGGCAATCACGCCATTACCAGCAAGTACCTCAAGCACGGTTACTAATGCAGGCTGAGATAAAGCATGTGTATCTTGGCCCACAAAAATGGGACCTGTTGCACCAAATTGACCACGACCATCACAGATGGCCTGTGTAATAGCCGCGACATGTAAATCCGTAAAGGTACCATTTAAAGAGGTACCACGGTGGCCTGATGTACCAAAGGAGACGAGTTGTGTCGGATCAGTTACATCTGGTGCATTGTCAAAATAGGCATCCACCAGAGTTTGTACATCTATAATATCTTGTTCTTGTACAGGCATACCTGCTAATTTATGAGCCATAGGAACCTCCTAATCTCATCACAAGGGCTTAGCCCTCAAGTCTTACTAAATTTTATGGTTTTACTATTTTCTACTGACAGTTTGCTTTACTATTTTTCTACAAACCATTTACTAATACATATCTAGAAACTCAAAATGTATATATTACTCACAAAATATTATATTTACACATGATTAATATTAGATGACAAATATATTATTTTTCAGTTTTACTTAGTGGTACTATACAATTTTTGTACTTCCTTCTTGTGTAGTACTCTTATCTTTTAACTGTTCACACACTTCAGTAGGGATAATCGGTTGCGTAAAGCCTTGACCAATGACCTCTTGCGCATCAGTTATTAAGATGAACACATTTGGATCCGCCTCTTGAATAACCTCTTTCAATTTATTTACTTGCAAGAGATTAACGGCTACCATAACGATTTGCTTCGGCGTCCGCGTATAGGCACCAATGCCATTAATGATAGTTGCTCCACGACCAACCTTATTGATGATACATTCACAGACCTCATCGGTACGATAGGTAATGATGAAAGCAACCTTCCGCTGGTTAAAGCCAATAACCACCTTATTCGTAATGATGGTATACACATAGACACTAATAAGCGTAACCGCTACCGCTTCAAGGCCAACAACGCCAATAGCGGCCACAAGGATAGCACAGTTGATGGCACTATTAATGGACCCCATTTGAAGTCCATAATACTTGCGTACAATAAGAGCAATCGGATCAAGACCGCCCGTGTTACCACCGACGCGGTATACAATACCAAGACCTACACCAGTAGTAATACCGGCCATCATGGAACTCAGCAAAGGGTCTTTGATGATCATGTCATATTGTAAGAAGTTAAATAGATCAACCATCCAAGACAGCATCAACGTGCCATACAAGGTCTTGATAACAACACGGGTACCTAGCCACTTCCAGGCGGCCCAAAATATAGGAATATTTAAAATCATATTCCAAGAACCAACGGATAAGCCCGTTAAGTAATACAAAATTAAGCCTACCCCACTAATACCTGTACTAACCAATTTATGTGGCAATACAAAGGCATCAATGCCCGCACCAAATATGGCGCACCCAAGGATGACCATGAGGCTTTCATAGACAACAGTTTTATACTTAGCGAACATAGGTCCCTCCAAATTGCCATTTCACTATAAATATTCTATAATGAACTAACTAAAACATACGCTATTTACAATACATTTAGGAATAAAACAATATGCGTATACAAATTCATCATAAACCACTTAATGGTTATTTTCAATCACTTTATAAGAGTATAAAATAAACATATATACTGCATATATTATGTACGTTATAAACGAGGCTATTATGAGTAAAAGTTTTGAGCAACTCGGTTGCAGTAAAATTAATATTGGTCTTGCTATTACAGGCAAGCGTGAAGATGGATACCACGATATCGACTCTATCTTCCAATCGATTCGCCTTAGCGATTCCATTTATTTTGCTAAGCATCATTCCGTAGTATTCTCCGGTGGCGCTCCAGAATTGCCTGAGTATATGCAAAAACTCGTTACTTACGGCGAAGAAAATCTTGCCCTCAAAGCATTACGAGCAATCCAAGCCTATACAGGCTGCAAAGCGGGGGCTGCAATCCACCTATTAAAACGCGTACCGATCCAAGCCGGTCTTGGTGGTGGCAGTGCTGATGCGGCTGCTATGTTAAAGGGTCTCAACCGTTTCTGGGACTTGCGCCTCACCCAAGAGGAACTATTAAAAATAGGTGCTACACTTGGCTCTGATGTGCCATTCCTATTACAAGGTGGTACAGCACGTGGAACAGGTCGTGGCGAAATATTAACCTATGGAAAATCTCCAGAGCCACATTGGCTATTACTAGTAAAACCAAAAGTTTCTGTATCTACAGCAGCTGCTTATGGACGCTTCACAGGCAAGTCCGTAGCAACGAAACAAACCATCGATACAGTCCAACGACACCTAGAAAACAATGACTTAAAATCTGCTTTCCTTGCTAGTGCTAATACATTTGAAGAACTACTCTTTCCTGACCACGAAGAACTTGTCATCTGCAAAGAGTTCTTTACAAGTCGTGGATACCCAACCATCATGACCGGCAGTGGTCCTACTATGGTAGTATTGCTAGACAAACCTATGGAAGCATTGCAATTACAAGAAGAGATCAAAGCAGCAGGACATGATTGGCTATCGCTCATTACAAAAACATGTACACAGGAGGACTTACCATGACAAAACGGTTACAACCCATACGCCTCGATGCGTATAAACCTCTACGCGAAGTTGTAAGTGAAACATTGCGTCAAGCAATTCAAGATGGCATTTTAAAACCGGGCGAACGCCTCATGGAAATTCCTCTAGCCGAAGAACTAGGCGTAAGCCGTACACCAATTCGCGAAGCTATACGTAAACTTGAACTAGAAGGCTTTGTTGTCATGGTGCCTCGCCGTGGCACATATGTGGCCAATATATCGTTAAAGGATATTACCCAAGTATTTGAAATTCGATCTGCCCTCGAAGAGCTCGCAGCAGGTCTTGCAGCAGAGCGTATTACGGCGGAAGAAATCGAAACATTAGAACGAATGCTCGTAGAGATTGGCGACCATATGGAAAACAAAGATATGGAATCCGTTGTAGCAGCGGACGTTGAGTTCCATGAAGTACTATACCGTGCCTCTCGTAACGAACGACTTGCAGACATCGTGCACAACTTGCGAGAGCAAACCTACCGATTCCGTAGTTTCTCCATGAACCAACCGGGTCGTCTTAGAAAAACATGGGAAGAACATCGCCAACTCGTAGAAGCGATTGCCTCTCATAACGCAACACAAGCTCGTAAATTGGCTCAGATTCACATGGAACACTCTGAACAAACCTTATTAAAAGGTATGGAAGAATCCCAAGAATTTATCAAGGCATAAGAAGTTCCCTTACCTACAATAGAATAATAAATGACTAACAAATCCCTCACGTTTGTGAGGGATTTTTATTTTACAGACTCTATAGAAATTGATACAATAACATCAATAACTATATAGAATTATTTTATATGAAAGGGGCTTTTTTATGGAAGCAATGCTCAATGATGCTATCTCTACCATAAATGGTTATTTATGGAGCTATTTCATCATCTTTATCCTCATCGGCGCAGGTCTCTTCTTTACAATGACAACGAATTTTGTACAAATTCGGATGATCAAAGAAATGATTCGCCTCGTAATCAGTGGTGCAGGTAGTTCTACTGAAAAAAATCATGTATCCTCATTCCAAGCATTCTGTGTTAGTACTGCATCTCGTGTAGGTGTTGGTAATATCGCAGGTATTGCAATCGCCGTTGTACTCGGTGGTCCTGGTGCAGTCTTCTGGATGTGGGTTATTGCACTCATCGGTGCTGCTACAGGTTTTATCGAATCTACATTGGCACAAATCTACAAAGAACCTGTTGCTAAAGGCGGCTTTTACGGTGGTCCAGCATACTACATTCGCTATGGTTTAAACAATAAAGCATTATCTGTTTTATTTGCAATTTTGATCAGTATTACATATGGTTGGATTTACAACTCTGTACAAGCTAATACATTGGCTGCATCTCTCCAAGTATTCAACTTCGATGTATCCTATACTGGCGCTGTAGTAGCAATTCTTCTTGGCATTATCATTTTCGGTGGTATCAGTCGCGTTGCTAAAGCATCTGAAATCATCGTTCCAATCATGGCGGTTCTATACATCGCTACTGCATTATTCGTGGTAATTATGAATATTACTCAATTCCCACATGTAATCTACACTATTTTCTCTTCCGCTTTTGAACCTGTAGCAGCAGGCGGTGGCTTGCTAGGCGCAACTGTAATGAATGGTATTAAACGCGGTCTATTCTCTAACGAAGCTGGTGAAGGTTCTGTACCTAATGCAGCGGCTACAGCAGCTGTTAACCACCCTGTTGAACAAGGTCTTGTACAAGCATTCGGTGTATTCCTTGATACATTTATCATTTGTACAGCTTCTGCTTTCATCGTACTCGTCGTTGGCGACTATAGCACAACAGGCTTAACTGGTGTAGCTCTAGTGCAACATAACCTTGAACAACAACTCGGTTCTTGGGCACCTACAGCGGTAGCAATCTTTATCGTAATGTTCTCCTTCAGTTCCTTAATTGGTAACTATTACTACGGTGAAATTAACATTAGCCACTTAACAGATAAGAGATTCTATCTTCATTTGTTCCGTATCGGCGTAATTATCATGACATTTGTAGGATCTATCGCCTCCCTTGATCTAGTATGGAATTTAGCCGATTTATTCATGGCTTTCTTAGTATTAACTAATATTAGTTCCATCGTACGTATGGGTCGTACTGCAGGTCTTGCTCTTGAAGACTATATTAAACAACGCAAGGCAGGCATCGAAACACCTGTATTTAACCGTTCTGTTCTTAATCATACATACGGTATCGTATGGTGGGGTGACGGTCAAACTACAGACTCTTCTGTACCTCCTACTCCAGTGGAAGATACAGTGGAAAAATAAAATATATTCTCTTATGAGGCTGGTGATGATCTGCACCCATTTTGTTGGACAGATATAATTAAGCTACTTTTTGGGAATGA
>UPXS01000025.1 GCA_900538355.1 uncultured Veillonella sp. | reverse complement strand
TACCTATTTTCGTCGTAACGAAAAGGTAATTTATGAATTCGGCGAATGGTATAACAAAGAGGTATCCATCCAATCGGACGATATCGACAAATTATTAGAAACGGTAAACTTAGAAGATACTTCGTATCCTACGACAGAATTAACAGAGGAAACTTCTGTGCTTAGCGAACAACTCGCTGTCGAAATCAATACTAAGGGATCCGATCATGATGAAAACAGGAAATAAAATACTCCCTTACTCACCATACTTAGGGATAAAAGGAAAAGAGCTATAATACATGTGATTATAGCTCTTTTGATTTTTAATCATCTAATATATTTTGTAAATCTCGCCGATTATAGTAAATATGACGAACCTCCATTACATCTTCAATTACTACATAAAAGATATAAAAGTTACGTACTATAATTTTATAATATGGATACTCACGTTGTTTCTTACTCGGATATACGGCAAAAGATTCTGGACAACTTAATCTTGTGTATATAGCAGCCTCAATATCTGTAATTAGCTGATGAGCTGCTTCTCTATTATGCAGAACATAAGTTATATAATCAACAATATGATTAAGTTCCTCTTCAAATAATGGTAAAATCGTTAGTCTATATTTCTGCTCCATCGATTCTCTCCCTTACGCGACGAAATACATCGGCACCAGAGTATCGAATTTTACTTTCTTTTGCTGCAGAATCAGCTTCATCCAAGGCGTACTCAATAGGATCTGTTAATGCTGAATATTGTTCAATACTCATTAACACCATAGTTCCATATCCATTCTTAGTTAAAAATACAGGCGAATTCGTTGTAATAACGGTTTCTTCAACTTCAGGAAATTTATTACGCAAGTCTGATACAGGTCTAATATTAATCAATATATACACCTCCTTATATCATAATTCTATCATTATTTTATTAATTTTACTAACAATATTATAGTAATAATAATTCAACTAAAAATGCCCTCCAAAAGGAGGGCATCTATTATATTAGAATTATACTTCTTTTATCGTTGTGCTTCGTAGGCTCTGAATAGTTTAGATAATAATTCAGGTGCCAAGCGCAATAGGTCAGGATTTTCACAGAAGGATACACGCAACTGTGTTCTGCCTGGATTATCTTCGCCTTTTTTACCGCTATAGAAACCATTAAGTGGAGCCATGAGGAGTGTATATTCTTTACCATCATCAAGGCTAACAGCACCGTGTTCAGCGCACCAAGAGGCAAATTCAACACCGTCAAAGCCAGGTTTCGCTACCTTGCGTACGTCGATAACAAAGTAAATAGACGCTTCTGGACGAGATACGATGAAATCAGGTTCGACCGCTTTGAAACCTTCGTGGAGTTCAAAGATCATTTGACGGTAGTAATCACGTTGTTGCTCATACCAGTTATGAAGGTCTGCATAACTTTCATGAGCCAAAGCACCGAAGATATATTGACCTAATGTATTAGCACTAAGGTTCGCTGTATATTCGGCTACAGATTTTTCATAGCACAATTTGTTATCCGTAATGATGGCGCCAATGCGTAGGCCACAAGCGTTCCATACCTTACTAGCTGTTTCAAGGCTGATGCGACGGCCTTCAATGCCAGGAACATCCTTATTGGTTAACGCCCAAATACTAGATGTTTCTTTCCCTTTTTCGTAAGCCAACTCGCGGTATGCTTCGTCAGAGATAATCCACAAATTATGTTTAACACATAATTTTGTATATTCAATCAATGTTTCTTTACTGAATAATTGACCTGTTGGGTTATCGTAAGGAATGATGAGCAACGCACCTGGTTTTGTATCGATGATACGTTGTTCTACAGTTTCAACGGATGGCAATTCAAATTCGCCGTTTTCATTAAGTTGACGCTCCACAGTAACTGTTTTACGGCCAATGCGAAGACCTACCGCATCATAATTTGTATAGGATGGGTTGAACATTAATAGAGGGCGTTCCTCTTCCCCAGCACCACCACATACGCCAAGCATGATAATTTCCATCGCCATAGATGCACCGTCTGTTACGAGTACATTAAGTCCTGTTGTATCAAAGCCTTGGCTGCGCAAAATGTGAAGGAAGGCTTCGCGGCATTCATCGGTACCTGTAGTTGGTACATACGGTACGATGCCTGTATGGAACGGGCTATTCACTCCGCCCAAATCGAACAACCGACGCTGCATGGCGGGATGCATAGGACGCATTACATTACCAATAGAACCATTCACCAAAATTGGTGGGTTCTTACGTTCCAAGAATTTAATTTGTCCTAGGCGAATGCCAGATGGCTTTCGAGCCATCATATACGGCGACAATTCTGGTTGTTTCATTGAGATCCAACTCCTCTAAAAAAGAAACTGCCTCGATAGGGAGGCTATATTAACTGTAAAAGTAACAAAACCACTACATACAGCCGCAGTTCTATTCTTTACAAAGATAAAGTACTAATATATTGATATATATAGATACCTAATATTATAGTGCTTTTACTATAGAAAATCTATAGTTTTATAATACAGACTTATGTACATATGACTGACTTATCAATTAGTGAAAACCAATCTCATAATATAACAAATATACCATGCATTATTAATGCAAAAATGAAAGAGCCCCTAGAGGCTCTTTCACAAGGATTATTAAATTTATAACCATTAGATAGTTACTTCAAGGCCTAAGCGCAAGTTACGACCTTGACCTGGCCACCAGTCACCAGGGTTACCCCAGCGAACGCTAGATTGTTCTGCATAGTATGTATCAAAGATATTGTTGATACGGCCAAATACAGTTACATTTTCGCGTACTCGGTAGTTAGCGCTGATGTCAGCCAACCAGTATGTTTTGCGAGGGAATACATTAGCAGCAGTACCAGGACGATCGATGATGCCGCGGATATCCAAGTGAGCATCCCATTTAGCATCATTGTAGTCAAGACCAGCATTAACTGCATGTTTAGGCACATAACCATCGCGATTAGCTTTGCGTGTAGGTGTTGCATCAATATGAGTATATGTATAGCCAAGACGGGCGGACAAGTGATTAGTCAATTGTTTACGTACGTCTGCATTGATGCCATATGCTTTTTCAGTATCGAAATTGCGATATTGGCCTGTGAAAGCTGCTGGATTTGTCATAACCCAACCGATTCTGTCCTTCGTATGACGGCTGAAGAAGCTGAGGTTACTGTTCCAAGTTTTACCGAATTTATGATGTACACCAAGGTCAAATTCACGACCTGTTTCAGGTTTCAAGTCGCGGTTGCCGTTAAAGCCATCGAATAATTGGTATGGTGTAGGAGCCAAGAAGTACTCTTTATACGCAGCATACACATTTGTTTTCGCATTTACATCATAACCAAGGCTGATGGATGGAGATGTATGAGTACCGAAGGAAGAATGATGGTCAATGCGGATACCAGGTGTTACAGTCCATTTAGGAGCGAACTTCCATTCATCTTGGATATAGTAAGATGCGTTTGTTAGTTTTACACCGCCCATGTTAACCACTTTATCTTGACGCCAGTCAAAGCCACCTACTACGGTATGGTCTTTAGCTTTGTATGTTACTTGATCACCGATACCACGAGTTTTTACATCTGTTGGGTAGTGATCATATTCTGTTTTATAGTGATTATTCATCACATAGAATTGATGGCTCCAACGATTGCTAATTTTGTTATTCCAAATAGCGCGCAAGGAATCATTTGCTTCATGACCATAACGGATATGGTTTAAAGCACCTAAATGGTCAGAGTACATTACATCGCCACGGTATGTATCGTAGGAAATTTTTACATCGTTTTTATCATTGATTTTGTTTCCTACCATAAAAGATGCATTATGGCTATTACCATGTTGAGGAATGCGCACGCCATGACCATCTTTATAGGAACCGATGATATCCTTTTGTACGCCTACACGCCAGTACCAATCATTTTTGCTACCTTCGTTGGTAATTGCGTATTGCTCTAAATCATTGCTACCGCCCATGACACGAAGCTTAGTTTGAACGCCTTGCTCAGGTTTTGCAGTAATTACATTCACAACACCACCGATGGCACCGGAACCATACAATGTAGAACCTGCACCACGTTGTACTTCTACGCGATCAATACCAGACATATCCTTCAAAATTGTCATCGGTGGATTCACACCTGCCGCACCCATATTGATGCCGTCTACCAAGTATAATACTTGGTCAGAACCATTGATACGGAATGCATTAGAATTTGTGTAACCTACGCCACCACCGTATGTATTGATATCTACACCTGGTACGATATTCAATGCTTCATTCATTGTTGTAGCATGGCGTTCGCGGATATCATCGCCTGTTACTACGCCTACGCTAGCTGGTACCTCAGAAAGTTGTTGTTCACTACGTGTTGCAGTAACAACAATGGTATGCGCTTCCTTCGCATCACCTGCGTCAGCCGCTAATACTTGGGTTGCACTCAATGTACTACCAAATACGAGGGCTAACCCTACATACATGGATAATCGTTTCATTTTGGATACTTTCATAAAAAACCTCCACACACATAAAATTACATACTATATATATATTGTGTCATAGATACCATTGCACGGGTCATAAATTGGGAATAACTCATGATCTGTGCAGAATCTACAAGAAACACACGATGGTTAGCAATAGCTTTGACACCTTGAAGGGCAGGATCTGAATAGAGCTGATCTGCCGATGCAGGCTTATAGCCATCAGAAGTATAGGACGCTGATGGAATGATAATCACGTCGGGGTTCATGCGAATCAAATCCTCACGCGTCCCATTATCATAGGCACCAAGACCCAATTCAGCAGCCGCATTGGTCACCTTCATATACTTACACATATCATCAAAGGTTGACCCCTTGCCACCATTTAGGCCAAATTGCGAGTAAAAAGCCACCACAGGACGAGGTCCTGTATGCTTATTGGCTAAATCCTCAACGGTTTTCAAATCTGCATCCATGCTAGCAATCATGGATTCATCAGAGGCATGTAGGAGCTCTGCAATCTCATGAATAGTAGCTTTTGCTTCTTCAACCGTAGTTGGCGTCTTGTACACATACACTGGAATTTGCATATTTCGCATTTCTCCAATCGCGTCAGGAGACATCCAGTTTGGAATTAATACCAGATCAGGTTGTACAGATAATAAGGACTCTGCAGAGGCTTTCACATGTTTTTCTACCTTGCTAGCCGCATCAGGCACATTATTTGGCAATGTACCAATCGCTGCCACTCGACTTGGGTCCACCAAGGATAACACGATATCCTCCGTACTCGTGCCAATAGGAACTATACGCTTTGGTTCATTAGCCACCGTAACAACTGTGCCTGTCCCATCTGTAACTTGATGTGTGGTCCCTGATGTCCCCGTCTGTGTAGGGCCACAGCCGACCACCAATAGTACCATCATGACGATGGCACAAATAATAGAAATTCTTTGCTTCATACTAACGACCTTCTATAACACCTTCTATGGAAATATATAACGACTGTAAATCTTGTAACATTTCTTGTGAAGCATCCCAGTAACCACGTTGAGAGGCTTCTAGCAAGATTTCTGTAATACGTTGCAAAGCCCAAGGGTTTACTTGGCGCATCCAATCTTGTACTGCTTTGTCTAAGGCATACTTATTAGCATACCCTTCGTAGATCCAATCTGGTACGACATCACTCGTAGCACCCCACCCAAAGGTATGGGAAACTACATTTGACATATCTGATGCCCCTTTATATCCGTGTTGCATCATGGCTTGAATAAATTTAGGATTCTGTGTTTCCCCTTGCACGACACGACGAATTTCATCACCTAAGGAGCGCATCACAACGCGACTACGATTCGAGCTATCACCCACATAAGCCCGTGGCGCACTGCCCTTTGCAGTACGCACCGCTGCAATGAGACCACCGTGATAGCTATAATAATCATCAGCGCTCATAATGTGCGTTTCCCGGTTATCTTCATTCTTAATGGTCACATCCATCGTAGTTAATCGACGCTGGAACAGCCTCATATCCTGAGGAATGTCCTTGTGCAGGTGAAAGCTACTCCACTGGCTATAAACTTGAGCAATATCTTGTAAAGACTCCCAGTTTTTGCCTTCAATCAAGGCACCTACACCCGTGCCATAAGCTTGGGGCGGATCGCCAAAGATGCGGAGTCTAGCCTTTTTAGTAGCCAATAGAGGGTCCTCACCTTGCTCAACGAGCCAGTCTACATCATCGTGAATATGCTTTTTCACGTAGTTGTCTTCCAACGACTCATCTAATTCTGCTACTAGTTCAACAGCCTTGTCGAGCCACCCAATTGCGGTAGGCATCATATCGCGAATGAGGCCACTGATGCGGCCCATCACATCGATGCGAGGACGCTGTAATTCGTCTAAAGGGATTACTTCTAGCCCCGATACACGACCACCTGACTGCCATTTAGGCCGAACCCCTAGCAAGTATAGAAACTCACCTAAACACTGACCATGACTTCTAGAGTTACTTGTAGCCCATAGAATGATACCTACTGTTTCAGGATATCGCTGTTCATTCAAAATATAATCAGCAATGACTTGATCTGCTAGCTCTATGCCTAATTGATAGGCGACCTTTGTAGGTAAAGCCCGTTCATCTAAACCATAGAAGTTACGTCCTGTAGGCAGTACATCAACTTGACCACTCGAAGGTGCACCCCCAGGTCCAGGCTCTACATACTGCCCTTGTAGGGCTCTAGAAATAGAAACAAGCTCGTTCTTCGTAGCTCCTAACTTAGGAATATACTCTTGAACGATAGCCTTTGCCAACGGTTCTAACCGTTCAGATACGGAGTAATCTGGCGTATTGACTACATAGCTTACAAAGCTACGCAACTCATCCCATATGCGGTCGATAATAACACTGTATCGTGTACCATCCTTATCAGTTTCTCCAGTATGTTCCTCAACATAGGACCAATCGTAGCCCAGTTCCTCTGCTATAACAGCAAGGCCCGATGCCATCTCACCTTGAGGGTTTCGGATAATAGCTGTAATAAATTCTTCTAAGTCTATCCCCTCAGGTCCTTGGCCTAAGATATGCAAACCATTACGCATCTGCATATGCTTTAAGTCACTCAGCTTTTCGTGAACCTCTGTAATCATATCACCTACTGCCATGGTGGCACCCCGATCTTCTTCAATAAGATGACAGGAGATGACTTTCTCTCTGATTACATTCTCTATATCTGATACACTCTCACGGTGTTCTTGCTCAAAATGACTATGCTCATCGAGCAAGGCCTCTAGTTCTTCAAACTCATCGTAAAGGCCCGCCGTCGTCATCGGCGGCGACAAGTGCCCCACCAAGCAGGCCGAGCTACGCCGTTTTGCCTGAATACCCTCCCCTATAATCGTAGTCCAATAGGGATAAATATTAGGCAAACTAGAGATACCAATTTCTGGATAACAACTAGAACTGAGGCCCGCCCCCTTACCGGGTAGCCATTCTAGGGATCCATGAGTACCAACGTGGATGACTGCATCCGCTTCAAAGACAGTTCGTACCCAATGGTAAAAGGCTAGATATTGATGCGGTGGAGGCAAACAGGAATCATGGTAAATAGCAGATACATTTTCCCCAAAGCCACGAGGCGGCTGTACCGTAATCCATAAATTGCCATTGGAAAACCCAGGGATGATAACTTCATCATCGTAAACGAATACATCTCCTGGCGCCTCGCCCCAAGATGCAACCATAGCCTTCTGTGTATCTTCTGGCAGTGTAGCAAAATATGCTCTATAATCATCGCTACTCATACGACCTTTCGCAGAGGCTAACAGCTCATCAGTGAGCATGGAACGGTCATTCGTCATATGAGAGGTAACCATATCCATCAACGCTGCACTCGTTTCTGGTACACTATCGATTGAATATCCTTTCGCTTGCATTTGACGCAACAATCGCAGCACCGACTCAGGTGTATCAAGACCTGCAGCGGACCCAATATTAGAGTTCTTCGGCGGATAATTATGTAATATAATGACTACCTTTCGTTCCGATACTGGAATGTGACGCAGCTTAGACCACTTAATAGCACGTTGTACCACAGCACCGATGCGTTCTTTCACAGGTAGGTACATATAGTGGCCCTGCTCATCAAAGGTCTGACAAGCCACAACACCGCCGTGGATAACGCCATCCAGCTCAGGCTGTGAAATAGATAGATTCACATCTAGTGGCGTCACACCTTGTGGATCTGCTGCCCAGGACTTTTCGTCCATGTATATGGTGTAGCCTTGAACGATAGGAACATCCTGTAATTTTAACTCCTCCAAGGTTTGAGCCCCTAAGGACTGGAAGGAGAATTTACATGTGTTGATGAGCACATCAAAGGGACATACATCCGTCCCAAAGAGATGGTTCATGGACAGCTTCATATTCGGAATACCCACGCGAGGATTCGAGCCATACTGTCCGTAAAAAATAATTGGGTTGTACTGATGTTTATAAATCTCTTCAAACAGGGCTTGCTGATACTCAATATCCCCCATGACCCACTCGTCTCGGTAAAAATATACCGCTATGGATGGCCATTCGCGATGCCCTTCAGCCTCCATAAACTCATCATAGGTTTCGTAGATATTGCCTTTACGGCCCATGATGGCCTGCCACGGAATATGATCTGGCTCCTCCCATTCAGAGACAGGTTTCGCGCTGAAAGCACCATTGATCAAGCGCACATAGTTCATGACACCACTAGTGCGGCGGTAACTTTCAAGACGAACTCGCTGTTCCTCACCTAAGTTCCGATAGAGAATATCTGTTTTCTTAGGCTCTACCACATCGATCCAGTATTTAGGATGATGCGCATATAGCCACCGCTCCAGACGTTCCAAAAATGGTGAATCTAAGCCCACCCCCATATTCGTCACGAGAACTACATCAGCAGCGCGAAGGCGGCTTTCAAAATCCCCATCCCAGAGAGGCGGTTTTTTCATGTTGCAAACGTCTACCTCCCCTTGTAAAAGCTCTGGATAGGTAGCGACAGCCTTTTCTATATATTGGATTTGTTTTCCTAAATTAGAAATATACATGAGACGACTCATGATTTACCTCCGCGATACCCGCAAAATACGTTCTGCCGAAATAGTATCCATGGCATAATAACTGCCATTCATCAATTGACATAATTTCTTAGCTAATCCTAGCTTGATAAATCCCGTTTCCGTGTCGATAACGATACAGTCTACCGGCAAAGTCCCTAAAATACGAGCCCATTGTTTGGCCTCTGCTACAGGGTCCTCTGAATCCCCTGACGTAGCACGACCATCGGTGATACAAATCATCTGTATACGCTCCGCTGAATGCTTGCGTAAGAGTCTATCACACATAGTATAGGCCGTACGTAGGCCTTGTGCCAATGGCGTTTTACCTCCTGTTGGCAATGTTGCCAATAATCTCTCGGCTCGCTCCACACTGCGCGTGAAGGGTAATAATACCTCTGCTGATTCCTTGCGAAATGCAATGAGCCCCACTGAATCACGATGAATATAGGAATCTCGTAACAAGCTCAAAATAGCAGCCTTTGTGGCCTCCATACGGTGGCGAGCTGCCATGGAGCCACTAGCATCTACCACAAAAAGCTGGTAGGCACCGATCCGTTTTTCCCGTGCTTTTCGGCGATAATCTTGGGGCTTCACCAGAATTGATAATCCCTTATCGCCTTGACGGCTCTCCTGATGTAGCTGAGCAGATTGTTGTAGTTGTTTTACTTTAGCAGCAATCCGCAACCGTTGATACGGCGCCGCTGCTCGTAATGTGTCTACTAAGGCCAAGTCCTCTAGAGCATGCTCGTCCTGATAAGCTCGAATCATGCGACCTCTCGTGTCCTTTGTCTTAGTCATAAGGCGGCGCCCTGAACCCTTGCGGTATTGTCTGTCCACCGTCTTAGATGATTCTAATTTCCACTGAAACATCTTATTTGCAATTTTAGCTACCATATCTGGCAATCCTAAAGCGGATATCCCGTCAGCCTCATTGCTATCAGCATTCAACGGATGATTCAGCCCCTGGGATATATAGTCAGAGTTATTAGCATCACTTGATGCATCTTGATCAGACCTACCAGAGTCTTCTTGGTCAGAGCTACTAGAATCTTCTTGATCAGACAGTTCATCCTCGGTTCCGTCCATATCGTTATGGGAATCTGCCGATTCACGTTGTTCCGATTGCACATCATCGGCGTCACTATCATTAGAATCCTTAGCACTATCCGAATCAGCTACCGTTGTAGCATCATTGGAGTCATTCTGTTCTTGTTTATTATTATCAGCCATACAATCCCCTTGTGAGGATTCCGACTCAGAGTCATCATTACGCTTCATACGATGTGGTAGTACGTAGAGCGCTGCCTGTTCAGCATGAACTGGTTTGCAGTATGAACTGCCCTCAAGAACAGCGAGTGACTTCATGACTTGTAACAATATATATTCAGCCCCATGACCTACAGTTCTTGCTTGTAATGCGTAGGATATAGCCAGTGAAAGCATGGCATCAGGAACAGCTACAGCTTGAACACTCTTATTGTCTATGAGAAAACCTATATCCTCAGATGAAGGAATGTCTATTGACTTAGATTCCACCTCAGATGGCCCATCATCTAGGTTTGTTTGATTACCACCAAATGTGGATATATCAATACATTGAATTTCTTCTCTATGTTGTTGCAATATTGCGATGCGAGACTCTAGAGAAGGCATCTCCATCGATACATGCACATCCACAAGCTCCCATTCCGCATCATCTAGAGTTTGATCCTCATGATTGATGGTCATGATCAGCAAGATTTGGCGACGCTTGGCCTCGACCAGTAGTGCATGTCGCACCTCTGGTGATAACACATGTCCATCATCGACAACCCAACAACGCGTGCCAGTGTCATCTAATAAACCGGAGGACATTACCATCTTGCCCTGTTCTAGAGAAGCCTCAAAATCGATAGACTCTTGTAACTGTGAGTTATCTACATAAACAGGTATTAAACGATAGGAAATTTGCCATTTCTCGAGGCACTGGCGAAGGATATAACTTTTACCAACACCAATACCACCAGAAATAACAATGGTATGAATCTGGTCATTTACAAGGCCGATTTTGAGGGCCTCTTGTACAGATGTATCCATGGTTAGCCCTCGAGCACTGCAGTTACCACTGTATCAATGCGATCTTCATCATGACCTTGCTCTTCAAAGGGCAATCGACGCAAACGGTGTTTCAAGGCTAATCGGGCAGCTACCTTGAGGTCTTCATCTATAATTTGATTGCGCCCCTGAAAGGCGGCATGAGCTCGAGCGGTGTGCATCATCGTAATATCTGGGCGATGACCATCAACGCCGACACCGATGCTGATGCTCGCAATCTTTAGCAGTACATCATCTGAAGGGATGACGCTTGGCAATAATTGGCGGGCTTGTAACAAGCGTTCGTGTAATGCTAGTTCCAAATCTTTATAGGATGCGATAAAGCCATTTGGGTCATCTCCAAAAGCAAGGCGGCGCTTGATAACCTCCATACGCTGTGCTGGGTCATGCTCCCCATAAACCATAACAGATAAGCCGAAACGGTCTAACAATTGAGGTCTAAGATCTCCCTCTTCTGGATTCATCGTTCCTACAAGGATGAAACGAGATGGATGGGAATGACTCACCCCTTCACGCTCAACTGTATTGACGCCCATGGCTGCTACGTCGAGCAAAATATCTACAATATGATCATCTAATAGATTTACCTCATCTACATAGAGAATATTTTGATGTGCAGCATGTAAAATGCCTGGTTCAAAGGCTTTTACCCCCTCTTGTAAAGCCTTTTCCAAGTTAATAGATCCCACCACTCGGTCTTCCGTGGCATTAATAGGCAGTTCTACAACGGTCATGGCAGATGAGCCTATTTCCATAGGAGGTAACAGATTTGCCAACGCTCGTACAGCCGTCGATTTAGCAGTGCCCTTTTCACCTTCGATCAACACACCGCCAATGGATGGATTGATGGCATTGAGCAAAAGGGCTAATTTCATTTCATCTTGACCAACAATCGCAGTAAATGGATATAACATAAGGCTAACCTCACTCAGAATTGCAATGTAAACTGCCAACAGACATAATAAATTAGTAATTCATAATAAGTTAGTAACTAAATTAGTAACTCATGAAAAATAAGTAATTCTCAATCAGTTAGTAACACATGATGAGATGCTACGTACCAGCTGCTAAGTATCCATAATCCTATTTAACTATTTTAGATTAGGATCAAAAGATATGTCCGTACTCGCATTGGTTTGCTTGAACTCATCAATGCTTGTAGTGCCCTTAGGGAATACAAAGATACGCTGTTGTTTGAAGTACGGATCATCGTAAACCGCTGCAGATAGATGGAATGCAGCACGCAAGTTTTCTGCCGTCAGCACCTCTCTCGGCGTACCTACGTCAATGATATGACCATCGCTAACTAGGACGAGCTTGGTACAATATTTAGCAGCCAATTCTAAATCGTGAACAACGATTAGAATCGTTTTACCTTCGTCGCATAATCTACGACCTTCATGGAAGATATCATCGGCGTAAACTAAATCGAGAGCCGCTGTTGGTTCATCTAATAAGAGCACCTCTGTTTGTTGTGCCAACGCCTTTGCTAGGAATACCCGTTGTCGCTCACCACCACTAAGGTTTTGTACAGATCGATTGCGCAGGTGATACACACCTACCTCTTTCATGGCCTTTTCTACGATAGCCTTATCGTCTGGGCCTTCTTGTTGCCACCATTTCAAATAAGGATAACGAGCTGTCATTACAATATCGATGGCTTCATAGTCAAAGGACACATTGACAGATTGCTGCATGTACGCCACATGATGAGCAATTTCCTTATCGCTCAAAGAGGCGATACTTTTACCATCCCACAAAACCTGGCCCCCAGATATAGGATAAAGGCCACGCAAGGTTTTTAATAGCGTTGTTTTACCAGAACCATTAGGCCCGATAATACCGACGAATTCACCACTATCAATAGAGAAGGACGCATCCTTTAGAATCGGGTTTTCCCCTAATGTAACGGATAAAGATTGAACATCTAATTTCATTAGGCCCCTCCTTTACTACGCAAGCGATGAAGTAAATATAAGAAATACGGTGCCCCTAAAAGAGCCGTCATAATACCTACGCGAATTTCTACTGGTTGTGCTACGACGCGACCTAAGGTATCGCAGAATACGAGGAATAGCGCACCACCAATGGCGGCCATGGGCAATAAGATGCGATGATCTGGTCCTACTAAGAGACGTACAATATGTGGCACCACAAGCCCTACGAATCCGATAGAACCGCTGACGCATACAGCGGTAGCAGTAATGACGGATGATAAGAATAGGAATAACATGCGATACACCATTACAGGCACACCTAGAGCGCGCGCCTCTGTGTCGCCGAGAACGAGTACATTTAAATGGCGCCCAAGCATCATTAAAATAACACTGCCTGTCATGATAGGTCCAACCGCCAATAGAACATGGTCCCAACGACGGAAATCGAGCCCCCCTACCATCCAGAATAAGAATTCACGCAACCGGTATTCATTAATCATCGTCAAGATACCGGAGGTAAAAGCCCCTAATAACATGCTCACAGCTACGCCAGCTAACAATAAGGTTGTCGTATCTAGCTTGTTATTACGCAATGTCAAAAGAATGGTAATACCAACGGATACAAAGGCCCCTACGAAAGCAAAGGCAGGCATATAAAACATCCCTAAGGATGTAAAGCCAAGGGCGATGGCAATAACGGCACCAAGCGATGCACCTGCAGATACGCCCATGATGCCAGGATCCGCCAATGGGTTAGAGAATACCCCTTGCATAACCGCACCAGCTAGTGCCAAGGCACCACCTACGAGTAAACCTATGATAAGACGTGGCATGCGGATAAACCACAACACCGCCTCTTGTTCAGCCGTAATAGGCTCTGTGAAATGTACAGGTATTCCCATACCATTTAAGATGCTTTGTATGCCCCCACCGATAGGAATCATAATGGTTCCTAGGTGTAGTGCCAATAGACTCACAATACACAGCAATACCCCAATTATGGCAATTGCCATGATGCGTTGTTTCTGTTTAGTCATGAGAATTCCTTTCTAACTGAGGATACACAGTATGCATAATGGCTAGCATGGCTTCACCAATATGCTGATTCATTGTATATAGGTATGCTGCTGGCAAGGGTTTAACTCTGTTTTCCCGTACAGCTGACAAATTCTGAAATGCGGGATTATCTAAATATCGACTGGCTAATGTCTTATCCATTCCCTTATAGGAGGGAATAAAAATATAATCTGGTTCCATCGCTATGACTCGTTCATCCCCAAAGGGCGTCCGTGGCGGTAATCCTAAAAGATCAGGTGCATTGTAGATACTCATATACTTACACATATCATCAAACAAACTACCTGTTCCTGTATAACCATCCATGGAGGATACAAAGAGTACACTTTTACGCTGTTCTACAGGAATAGAGGCCCCTAGCCGTTTCATCTCATCTAATTCACGACGAATCTTCTGGGTATACAATTGACCCTTTTCATCCTCCCCAACCACATGCGCAATATCCGTTATATTATGAATGACTTCCTCTACCGTAGACGGTGTCGGTACTACAACAGTAGGTATACCCATGTGGCGCAAACCGTCAATAACATCTGCACTCGTGTAATCTGGAGCGATGACGAGATCTGGTTTCAAGGCTATAACCTTCTCCAATGGATAGGAACCCAACACCGGTTTTACGAGTTTAGCTCGCTTTGCTTCCAAGGAGTACTCCTCATAGGTAGATAATTTATTAATACCCACCAGGCGATTGGGCTCTATAAGTCCTAATAAAATCGTATCTGCTGCGGAAGATAATGCTAAAATACGCTCTGGATGCTCAGGAACACCTACGCGAACACCATCATAGCTTTCAACATAACGCATAGGACTTGTGACGGATTCTCTAGGTTGAAATCCACAACCTGCTATACATATACAAAGAAGTATCATCAAGCATATGAGGAGGTTGGTCTTCTTATTCATGGTGATACTCCTTGTATTGTTCTACGAAAAAGTAAATAACTACTAGAATTTTTGAGTGTAGCTCAATTGATAGTTGAATGGTTCATCCCAGTATTCCCAGTCACCATTAGAGATAACGTTGTGACGATTCAACAAGTTACGCGCATCGAGGCGTAAGGAAGAGTTTTCATTAAATTGATACCCTACATAGGCATTCCAAGCTACAAGATTTGGATTGGTACCGCCATCGCGGTTCTTCATACGTTTTGTAACAAAGTTGATGCTAGTGCCGGCAGTCCAAGTCGAGCTGTTATAGTGAAGCCCCCCTGTAAACTGCAATTTAGGGTTCGCTTGTTTCCAATAGGTTTTATCGATTTCTCGTTGTTTAGGATTGGAGTACGATGCGCCAACAGTCATTTTCAAATGATCCGTTAATTTGCGGCCATACTGAGCTTCAATGCCCACATTTCTATAACGACCACCATTTACACGGATTGTATTCTTACCGTTGCTATCTGGCTTCCAGGAGAAGAAGTTCTTAAAGTCCATATAGAATGCGGCTACCTTCCAACTATCCTTGTCGGTAATGTGCTTGTAGCCCAATTCATAGTTCCAACCTTCTTCAGGTTTCAAATTACGTCCACTCACAGAGGCATAGCCTTTGTTAATCTTCTTGAAAGTATCACTAAGGTTCGGCATTCTAAATGCTTTACCAACATTCATATACATAGAGGATTCTTTGTTGATGCGATGTTGCAATTGGAACTGCGGTGTCAATACCTTTTGATTTCTCACAGGATCCTTAATATCGGAATAGCGCAAACCTAAAATCCCGGTCCATTTCGGGTTAAATTGATGAGAATAGGTTCCATAAAGGGCCAAGCTATTACGATGCGGATTGCCATAGTACGGACCAGCAGTAGTCTTATAGGTTTCACGTTTACCAAGCACACCGGCAATTAAGTAATCTTTACCATCCCGGAAATCCCATTCATGTTGCACATCAAAACCATATTGGCGTGCAATATAGTTGTTATCGCTTACAGTATATACTTTTTTACTGTGCACACGACTTTTACCATACAAATCTCTATCATTATAGAATAGTGTACCTGTCGTATTACGATCCTTATAAATCAAGGACACATTATTTTTTGTATCATGATAAGCATATGTTGTAGAGTGGAGCTTTTGCTTGATAGGATTTGTTTCCGTACTCAACTGTGCAAAGGAGGAGTTACCTTCAAAACGGCTAAAGTTTAAGGTCAACTTATCGTTCAATTTACCGCTCATAAATACACCTAAGGAGTTGCCCTTATCACGAGCTGTGTAATATTCATAGCCTCTAGCATAGCCGCCAATATCTGAGCGAATAGGTGTTTCTGGGTCTTGAGCACCAAAGAAGTTACGTTCCACACCAATTAAGAATCGCGGTGTACCATAGCTGAGTTTATAGGTTTGGCTACCCATGTTGCCAAAGCCTACGGTAGCTGAACCGCCTTCTTTGGTTGGGGTTTTCGTAATGACATTAATAACACCGCTCATCGCATCAGAGCCATATAGAGCAGATGCGGCGCCTTTGAGCACCTCAACGCGCTCAATGGATCCTGTTGGAATCGAACTGAGGCCACCCTTACCATTAAGGTTCATAGGCACACCATTTACGAGGACTAAAGAGCCCCGTTCAAGGCCACGAATATTTACACGGCTATCCATAGCACCATATTCAAGGCCTGATGCACCATAGGAAAAGGACGTAACACCAGGTACCATATTCACCGCATCAAAGGCATTTTTAGCACCACTATTTACTAAATCCTTTTGGGTAATAACATCCATCGCTGCTGGCGTATCTAAATCGAGCAAGGCCATACGATTAGCAGTTACGTTAATAGTATGGCTTTCAGTAGCTCCACTAGCTTCAGTAGCTGCCGTTACACCTGTGCTATCTGGTGTCGCAGAAACTTCTGCTGCATATCCATTCACGGATAAGCCCATCAATGCCAACCCAACAAGTATAGAAGTACGTCTCTTACTTTGTGTTTTCATAACCAATACCTCACTTATACACATATGCTTTCATATAAACCACATAATTGTATTATTACACATTTATTTAGGCCACACAAAACCTATACCCCCTACCACTACTATGTTTCTAGCAGATCTATCCTAAATAAATATTAGAATTTTTGTGTATAGCTTAATTCGTAGTTAAATGGTGCATCCCAGTATTCATAGTCACCATTGGATACTACATTATGACGGTTCAAGAGGTTGCGTGCATCAAGGCGCAATGTAGCGTCTTTGTTGAAGTGATACCCTACATAAGCATTCCATTGAACAATGTTAGGATTCAATCCACCATCGCGATTGCGCAATCGTTTTGTTACAAAGTTCAAAGATGTACCTGCATCCCATGTGGCGCTTTTATAATGAATGCCTGTTGTAAACTGCAACTTAGGAGCCGCTTGTTTCCAGTAATTTTGATTCATTTCCTTTTGTTTTGGATTAGAGTAAGAACCGCTAACACTCATTTTGAGGCGATCAGATAAGCGTCTATTGTACTCTGCTTCAATACCAACATTGTGGAATTTACCGCCGTTTACGCGTACCGTTGGACGGCCATTGGCATCAGGCTGCCATTGGAAGAAATTCTTGAAGTCCATATAGAATACATCTACCTTCCAGCTATCCTTCTTATTCATACGTTTATAGCCTAGTTCATAGTTCCAACCCTCTTCAGGTTTAAGATTTTTGCCACTTACCGCTGTATATTGGCGGTTCACACTGCGAAATGCATCACTCAAGCTAGGCATTGTGTATGCTTTACCAATATTCAAATACATGGAAGAGTCTTTATTGATGGTATGCAACACTTGGAATTGAGGTGTAAGTACATGTTGGTCCTTAATAGGATCACTAATAGCGGTATAACGCAACCCTAAAATGGCAGTCCATTTTGGATTAATTTCCCGGGAATAGCTGCTATACACCGCATAGATATTACGATGAGGACGTGTATACACAGGGGCCTGTGTAGCGCGATAGGTTTCTTGTTTACCTGTAATACCAGCAATCAAGTAATCCTTACCACCTCTAAAGTCCCATTCGTGCTGTACATCCATACCATATTGACGGGCTACATAACTAGTATCTGTCGGTTTGAACTGTTTGGCACTATGAACGCGGCTTTCACCACGCATAGTACGGTCATTATAGAACAAGGTGCCTGTCGTATTATCATCCTTGTAAATCAAGGATACGTTGTTGCGGTCATCCTTGTAATTATAGGTCGTAGAATGACGGGCCTGTCTCATAGGATTTATTTCTGTACTAATCAAGCCAAAGGATGAACGGCTTTCGGCGCGATTATAGTTTAAGGTTACCTTATCTGAAAGCTTGCCACTCATAAACACACCTAAGGAGTTACCTTTATTGCGCGTAGTGTAGTAGTCGTAGCCCTTACGACCTGTATAGTCATATCGCACCGGTGTGGATGGATCTTGAGCCCCCCAGTATTTTCTATCGATGCCAAAGAGGAATCGATCAGTACCATAGGAAAGGTCAAATCGCTTAGAGCCTCGATTGCCCACAGCTACCGTAGCGGAACCGCCTTCTTTGGAAGGCGTCTTTGTAATGATATTTATGACGCCACCTAAAGCTTCTGCTCCATATAAGGTAGACGATGCCCCCTTTACAACCTCAATACGCTCAATCGCACTCGTAGGAATAGCACCAATTCCACTTTTACCATTTAAATTCATAGGTACACTATTTACGAGAACTAGTGCACCTCGGTCTAGGCCACGAATATTCGTACGGCTATCCATACCGCCGAAATCTGCACCAGACGCACTAAAGGAGTTGATAGTTACACCTGGCACATTAGCTACCGCATCAAAGGCTGTCTTGGCACCACTGTTTTGTATATCCTCTTGAGTAATAACAGAGGTTGATACCGGTGTATCTAAATCTAAGAGAGCTGTGCGGTTGGCTGTAACATTAATGGTAACTTCTTCTTCATTATTGTTTGGTGTTACATCGGCAGCATACCCGTTAATTGACATAGCAGTTAATGCCATGAGCACTGCTACATATACTTGTTTATTTATTCGTTTCATCATCCACGCCTCTTTTTATCAGTTATTCCATATGATATATAATGTTCAATCGTCCATTCGGTAATGTTTGTACCGTGGCGGACACGCCGTATATATGGCGAATTGTATCCTCTGTTAACACTTCATGAGGAGTACCTGTACATACTACAGAACCGTCTTTAAGAGCAATGAGGCGGTCACAATAGATAGCTGCTAAGTTCAAATCATGAATAGCGGCTACCACTGTTGCATCAAGGCGTTTTACAATCGTCATCAGCTCGAGCTGATACTTAATATCTAGGTGGTTTGTAGGCTCATCTAGTACAAGGCATTCTGTGCGTTGTGCTAAAGCACGCGCCAAGATAACGCGCTGCTGCTCACCACCAGATAAGGTATTAAAATTACGACTTTCAAAATCACTAAGGCCGACTTGAGCCAGCGCATGACGGGCAATTTCATAGTCATCAAGTTGATCTCTATCGAGTAGTCCTTTATAAGGGGAACGTCCCATAAGGACCATTTCAAGAACAGAAAAATCAAAGTTAACCGTACTATGCTGGGCTACCACAGCCATTTTTAAGGCTGTATCACGATGGCTTAAGGAGCTCATTTCTGTACCATCAAAGAAAATCTTCCCATAATTAGGTTGCAGTACGCGGTATAAGCATTTTAAAAACGTACTTTTACCACTACCATTCGGCCCAATAATACCAACAAACTCCTTATCTCGTATATCTAAGGATATATCGTGGAGAATTGTTTTAGCTCCAAATGAAACTTGGATATTATCTGCTTGTATGTTCATTATTCCCCTCCAAATCCATAATTCTTACGCACCAACATGTACACAAAGGTTGGCGCACCGATGAGAGAAATGAGAATGCCAATGGGCAATTCTGCATGAGGAATAATGCAACGGCAGAGACCATCAGCAATGACGAGGAAAATACTACCTCCTAATGCACTGAAGGGAATCAAGGTCCAATGATTAGTCCCAATCGTCATGCGCACAAGGTGAGGAATTAAAAGGCCTACAAAGCCAATCATGCCCGCTGCGTATACTACAAAACCGATGATAAGAGAGCTAATGATCAAATACACTTGTCGGTACATATGTAGGTCACGACCTAATGTTATGGCTACCTCATCACCGAGAAGCATCATGTTCAAAATTCTACTCTGAGACCAGAAGAATAGAATGCTCACGAGAACAACAATGGTAATAACAGGCAACATATCCCATTTAGCACCAGCAAAGCTCCCCATCAACCAATACGTAATGGTTTGGATGCCTTCCTTATCATCTGCTAAGTACACCACAAAGCTAGAGAAGGAACTGCACACAGCGCTTAATGCCAATCCGCCTAGAATTAATTTCACAGAATTAGGTCGGCCCCCTAGGTTAGATATAAACAATACACCGAAGGAAATCGCCATAGCCCCAATAAAGGCCATAACACCGACGAAGTTCTCCCCAAACATAACGCCAATACCAAATAGAATAGCTACGGTAGCACCAAGGGATGCACCAGAAGAAATCCCCAAGATATATGGGTCTGCTAAGGGGTTCTTAACGATGGCTTGCATGATAACGCCCGAAACGGCAAGGCCTGCACCGATAATGGCAGCCATCAATAGCCGTGGCATACGTAATAGCCATATAATCGTCTGTTCTGGACCATTCATAGGATCGTCAATAGCCAATGGACTAGAAAATTGACCCATTACAATATTAAAAATTTGAGAAAATGAAAACTGTACTGTACCAACAGAAAGTCCCCATAGTATAGCTAATGCTAGCACCCCTATGAGGACAACTCCGCCAGCAGTATATCCAACACGTTTTAGCATACTGCTCCTTTATTAGTGAATTAAATCGGGTACTCCTTGAGGGTAAAGATCTGGATACAAACCATGTGATACGATGTCAATGCCATCGGATAATCGAATACCAGGACTATAAACTGCGAGGAGTGGCAAGAAATAGACGCGCTTATTGCGCAATGCATTTACCCCTTGTAGGCCAGGCTGTGTCAAAACATAGTTCATAATCGTATCCGCTTGACTATATTCACCATCAGATACAATCAAGAATATAACATCAGGATTTTCTTCCACCACATCCTCCATACTAATGGATGGTGTATCTGTATCAATTACATCGGCATGTAAGGAATCCCCTATATTACCAGCTAATGTCTTATGTCCATACAAGCGGAACTGCTTTCCTGTAACCTCAACAAATAATGCTTTTGGCGCCTTTTCATGAGATGTTTGAGCTACTGTATGCGCTACAGATTGTTCCATATCGTGAATCAGCTTTTCTGCCTCCATGTTACGGTTAAAGATACGCCCTAAATCGCGAATATATTGGTACTCCATATCCATGGTCAGTGCAGATTGTGCGCCCAGTGAGGATTCTGCAATATACACATTTGCATGTCGTGCCCGCCAGAACGCAGGGGTTCGTAATCCTTTATTGGTGAAAGTAGACCGCCAACCAACTAGTAGATCGGGCTTCATCATCAGTACGCTTTCTAAGTTAGCGTATTTCATATCCTTATACGGAATGTTATCGTATGCTTCACGATATTCTGGTCGCACATATTTACGATTTGGAATTCCCATCCCCGCTACAATACGGTTGCCTTCTCCAAGAGCAATGATGGTTTCAATGGAATTTTGCCACATCGCCACAACGCGCTCTGGTACTACCATATATGTACTTTCAAAAGGTTCCCCTCGGCGCACATAGGACTTGATTGTTACCGGTGGCTGTAATTCGACATGCGTCGGTGTAGACTGATGGTCCTCAACAGTTACCTGCTGAGGACCACAACCTACGCATAGTAATAGACATAGTATTAATGCGCTAAATCTAATCATTAGAATTTATATTTCGCCCCAATCATGAAGGAACGTGCTGGCATAGCCGCACTACCACGACCATTGTAAGCACTATAGCTTGTTTCATATGCGCGGTTAAGAACATTGTTTACTACAATGTACGCAGTTAAATCTTTTGTGACATCATAGTTGAGGTTCCAGTCCACGATTAGGAAACGTCTATGAGTGAACGCATAGTCGCTGTTGCCAGTGTACCAGTTAATTAACAAGCCGGAGTATAGACGCTTGTTATCGTAAGAAATATTCAATGCATAGTGGTTTTGTGGACGCAAGCTGTTAATAGCCACGTTAATATCATCACTATTGTTATAGCCCCAGTTTGGATCAAGAACCCAACCGCCTTTGGACATCCATTTATCCTTCATATGAGAGTAAGATGCACTCATTGTTACATGTTTGTTCAGTTTATGATCCACTGTAATGTTAAAGGACTGTTTGTTTTCTTTCGCGTTAACCGCTGTTTTTTCAAAATCACCAGATGTACTGTTCCAAATTGGCAATGTTGCAATAGCGTTTTTCATGCGTGTGTAATCATAGTGAACAGCAACAGTTGTGTTGTTATCTTTACCAAATGTATGTTGAATGCCCCATGTGAAAGCATCGCCTTTTTCGTCATCTAATGGTGTATTGTATACGCCATCAACTGCACTGTAATCACCTGTTTTAAGTGGTCGCAAGATGCGCGTCCAACCAGCGTACATACTAGTCTTTTTATTAAGCTTGAATTGACCATGTAAGCTAGGTGTTAAGGCACTTACACTACCTTTGCCTTGGGAATCGCCACTACCGCTACCTTGGATACTACCGTAATGAACATAGCGCAATGCTGGTGTTAACTCTACATTGTTACCAATGTAAATTTTATCTTGTACGTACGCATATAGCGTATTACGACGAATATCAGAAGAGACCACACTGCCATTACGTTTTTTAGAGCGAGAATTTAATTGGGCATGGCTGTAATCGATATTAGCGATGATATCATGCTTATCGAGCTGACGTGTCCACTGTAATTCAATACCATTTTTAGACTCTTTATACCAGCTATTTGGGCTACCTGCCATACCACCTGTTTCAGCAATCCATTGACGCAATGCATCACGATTATCTGGGAATGGAGCCAAATTAGCATCTACCCAATTATTAAATTGCTCAACAGTAGCACCATTAGGGAATGCTGCAGCATAAGCTGCACGCGCTGCTGCTCCACCAAGCTTAGACCATGTATAGGTATCACGACCTTCATAACGATGTGTTAAGCGATACAATCTAACAAAGCTTTCCATTTGTCCTTGACGGTCAAATGTATATTTTAAATCTGTGTCTAAGTTTTTGAACTTACTATAGGAACCATAGTTACCATCTAAGGCATACAAGTTATGATACCCAGGATTTCTAGAGTCACCATACAATTTTGGTGCGTAGCCTTGAGGGTTCTCTGATGGATCTACATAGCGTGCATCTGTTTTGAGCTTGCGGTTAGCATCTACCTGACCCACTTCAGCATTGAAGATGATACGACGCCAATCATCAGCATTCCAGTATTTACGGCTTGGTGTGGAAATAGGATAGCCATCATGACCTTGTTTGTAGTTTACAGAGAACTGTAAACTTTGTTTTTTATTAAATTCATGATCAATACGAGCATTAAAGCCTTGTTCACGCCATTTAGAGCCTGTAAGAGTTGCGACTTCACCAGTATCGCCGTCTTTATATTTTGTATCTTGAGACATAGTCCGTGTAGCTGTCACAAAATAACCAGTAGAAGCATTTTTGCCTGCTGCACCTTGTAATGTTAAGTTGTAGCTATGTTTATTCCAGCTACCAGTAGATAAATCAACGGAACCGCTGAAATCGCCCTTACCACGGCGTGTAATGATATTGATTACACCACCTGTAGCATCAGAACCATATTGAGAAGCGCCTGGGCCTTTGATAACTTCGATTTTATCGATAGCATCCATATTTGTTACTTCATCAATATTAACGCCTGTAGATTTAGAACCTCTTTCAGAGCTATCACCTAAACGACCAGATGTAATATTGTCTACACGACGACCATCAACCAATACAACAACGCGGGAGTCGCCATTGATGGAAACCCCATTGTTATAGAATTGGTAGCCATACTCGCCACCACGGTAACCAGGGTTTTGGAATGTAACGCCTGGTACGCGTTTAATCGCTTCTGTTACATCGCGATAATGACGCTTTTCAATCTCTTCACGAGTGATAACTTTTACGTCACCACCAGTACGATAATAGGATTGTTCAGTAATAGTATTACCGTATTCATCCTTTGCCGCATCAGCTTTAACACTAATGTTATGAACCTCATAACCCTTAAAGTTTTCATCATACGCATACGCTTGATACGTTCCAAGTACTAACGTTGCTGCGATAGCAGCAGATAAAAGACGACGACGTTTCATATTCCCTCCACACACAATAAAACTATAATAATGTTAATCTCTATATATGCCACTTATGTACTCTCAAGAATTATGCCTACACACATACATAATTCATACACTATTGGCCTCGAGAGATTAGTTATAACCATAATCTACATTAATCGTAATCGTAACTGGGCCACCTGTTGTATTTTCAATACCACCAGAGCTCGCCACGAGGTTTGCAGCAGCATTATCAAGAATGCTAGAACCACTACTGCTAATCATATCAGCACCAGCAAAATTACCTTCACTATCAAAGGTAACATTAAAAGAAACCGTACCACTAAGTCCTCGGCGTACCGCCTGTTGCGGCATTACTTTGTTATCATTAACACGGCTAATATAACCAGAGCTATCATAGGAGCCGCCAGGGCTTTTATTCACGCCTGGACCTGGTGGACCATCATTAGACCCAAGACCATCTGTAGAATCCCCATTATGACCAGTTGGTCCATTATTAAGGCCTGGCACATTTCCGGCACCTGGATTACCTACAGGATCATTATTATTACCATTCAGGTTTACCGATGCAGTTTCATTGCCACCTAAGTAAGGATTTAGATTTTTTAATCCCTCTGTAGGTTTCCCTGATAAATCAGGTAACACACTGCCAGCCTTGCCACCGCCTGCAACAGGCTTGTCGTCAGGCTGAGTCTTTAGTTCCTCGGGCTTCTTCGCTTCAGGAGGTTCTTGTTGCCCCATATCTAGGTTGATAACCAAGTCTTTTTTAGGGGTCTCCGGCGGCTTCAAATGGCCGAACCAATTTCCTAAAACACCCCAATA
>UPXS01000024.1 GCA_900538355.1 uncultured Veillonella sp. | reverse complement strand
CTTGGTTCCAGAAGGGACTGCTCAATTATTCTTACCTGCTACAATGGCACAAAACCAATTAGGTTTGAATAATATGGCATTACAATTCTTCTTGAATCAAGAACGTGTAGAAGTGATCCGTGAATGGACTCCATTAGGAGCCTATGAAATTGTATATGGTAAATATGATGTTAAAAAGATGCGTGTCGGCCTTCGTGAACGCGTAGGAGATGAGTGGAAAGCAATTAACTATATTCCATTGCCTCATGGCGTATTTGCCCAATTGCCAGTATTTACAGTATTAAATTACGGCTTGTCTTTACGCTCTATTTTGTTGCCAGGCGGTCAAACTGATGTAGCCTTAGGTCAAGATGGTATTTACTGTATCGATAGCCGTGTTTCTGAATTAGGCCGTAATGCCCTTGTTGAAAGTGGAGCTTATTTCCTCACATTCAAACGTTATGCGGACCATGTAGACGTAGATATTACTACGGAAGCTCCAGCTGATGAGATTTACTGGATGTTCCCTGATGCAGAACTTGCCTATATGTGGTATGCATACTTCTGTAGTACTACAGGTCAAACATTAATCCAAGAAATCTCCATGCTCGTTCAAACAGATGAGTCCTTCGGCTATATGCTTAGCAGTGTACGTCGACGCGTATTAGATGTTAACGACGAAGCTCAATTAATTTCTTCCGTACAAGCAGCTGATGAAGCATATATTAAGGCTGTTACAGAAGCAACTACAAATTGGAAATCTACGGTAGATGAATTAGGTGCTCAAGTAATGCCTCCTACCACATCTATAGATATTGAAGACTATAGCGATTATAAAAACTAATTGTAAAAGTAGAGTATTTAGTTTAAAATATATCGTATCCTAAAAAATATGAACTACTAAATATAGTAGGTATGAACCATACTACACAGATGTGTAAGAAAGGAGGACTGACTCATGGCAGTTATTAATTTTGAAATCTTCAAAGTTATCGGTACTTTATCTGAAGATAAAGACGGTTGGAAAAAACAATTAACATGTACTAGCTGGGGTAAATATAATCCTAAGTTTGACCTTCGCGCATGGGATAGTGAATATACAAGCATGAAGAAAGGTATTACCCTTTCTTTAGAGGAGCTCATCGCATTGCGTGATATCCTTAATGAAAGTGATTTAGAGACCATTCTAGCTGAGGCTATTGAAGAAAAACAAGCATCCAAGGAATAGTATTGGTAACTTGCATTTGTACAAGTGTCATGCTATAATCTATAAGAATAATATTGATTGTCGGAAAGAGGTGTATAGAATGAAACAAGGTATTCATCCAGACTATAAAGAAGCTACAGTAACTTGCGGTTGTGGCAACACATTCAAAACTGGCTCTGTAAAAGAAGACCTTCGTGTAGACGTTTGCTCCAAATGCCATCCGTTCTTCACTGGTCAACAACGCGCAGCTCAAGCTCGTGGTCGTATTGAACAATTTAACAAACGTTACGGCAAATAATTTGTCATGTAATGTAGCATCTATGGGCAGGGCTATGAGCTCTGCCTCTATTTGTTTATGAGAGGAGCTCTTGTGAACACAGAACGTATTAAAAAGTTTGTCGGTGGACAAGCTGTGATCGAAGGTGTCATGATGAGGGGCCCTGGCGTTACAGCAACAGCTGTACGAGAACCAGCGGGAACCATTGTAGTTCAAAAAGAGCCTACAAAATCTATTGCTGACACATATCCAATTTTGAAAAAACCATTTCTTCGGGGCTGTGTAGCTCTTTATGAATCTCTCGTAATTGGTATGAAGGCTTTGTCCTTCTCTGCTAAGGCCGCTGGTGATGAAGAGGAAGAAATGTCTAATAGTGAAATTGCCATTACAATGGTTATTTCCACCATCTTTGCGATAGCTGTATTTTTGGCATTGCCTACATTTATCGTAAAATTTATTCCTGGTGTACAGGATAATCATGTTGTATTAAATCTCATTGAAGGTGTCATTCGTTTAGTACTTTTCCTACTCTATATTTGGGGGATTGGACTTACGAAGGATATTCAACGAGTTTTCCAATATCATGGGGCAGAGCATAAAACGATTCATACTTATGAATTAGATTTGCCTCTCACTGTAGAAAACGTTCGCAAACAAAGTCGCTTACATCCGCGATGTGGCACGAATTTCTTACTTATCGTTATGGTTGTAAGTATTTTTGTATTTGCCTTTTTAGGTTGGCCTAATTTGTTAGAACGTATCGTAAGCCGCGTACTTCTTATGCCAGTAGTGGCAGGTATTGCGTACGAGGTCATTCGTCTTGCTGGTCGTAGTGAACATTCCTTTGTGCAAGCTCTTATTAAACCAGGTCTTGCATTGCAATATATGACGACACGTGAACCAGAAGATGATCAAATTGAAGTAGCTATACGAGCTCTTGAAGAGGTTCGCCCTCCTGAGAGCGATGCTTATGAAGAGGAATAAACATGCTAGTAGATAAATTACAAGTTATTGAAGATAAATTTATGGACCTGGAGCAGCGCATCAGTGACCCTGAAGTGATTGCGCGCCAAGATGAGTGGCGTAAATTAACACGTCAACATGCTCAATTATCTGAAACAGTTGAAACATTCCGTACTTATAAAAAAGTATTAGCTGGTATTGATGAAGCTATGGAAGTTATCGAAGATAAATCCATGGATGAAGAATTCCGCGAAATGGCACAAGAGGAATTGAAAGAGCTAAAACCTCAAAAAGAGGAATTAGAAGAGAAATTACAAATTCTTTTATTGCCTAAGGATCCTAATGACGATAAAAACATTATCATCGAAATTCGCGGTGGTGCTGGCGGTGATGAAGCGGCATTGTTCGCAGGTGACTTGTTCCGCATGTACACAAAATATGCGGAAAGCCAAGGCTGGCGTTGTGAGATTATCGATGCTAATGAACCTGAATTAGGTGGCTTTAAAGAGGTTATTTTCTCTGTAGATGGTGAAAATGTATATTCTAAGATGAAATTTGAATCTGGTGTACATCGCGTACAACGTGTACCTGCTACAGAAACACAGGGCCGTGTGCATACATCTACCGTTACAGTAGCCGTATTACCAGAGATGGAAGATGTTGATATTGAAGTTAATGAAAAAGACTTGAAAATCGACACATATCGTGCCAGTGGTGCGGGCGGTCAGCATATCAATAAGACTGAGTCTGCTGTTCGTATTACACACTTACCTTCTGGTATTGTTGTGGCATGCCAAGACCAACGTTCTCAATTACAAAACCGTGAAAAAGCTATGCGTGTATTGCGTGCTAAATTGCAAGACCAAGCTGAACAAGAGGCTATTTCTAGCATGGCAGCAGACCGTAAGAGCCAAGTTGGTACTGGTGACCGTAGTGAACGTATTCGTACTTATAACTACCCGCAAGGCCGCGTAACAGACCATCGTATTAATTTAACATTGTATAAATTAGATGCTATTTTAAATGGCGATTTAGATGAAATCATTCAAGCCTTAAATGCTGCTGACCAAGCGGCAAAAATGCAGGAGGCTAATACAAATGTATAAGGAGATTTGGACAATCGGTCGTATTCTCCAGTGGACAGAGCAGTACTTTCAAAGCAAGGAGATGGATACACCTCGACTTGATGGGGAAGTACTGCTTTCTCACGTTTTAGGCAAGGATCGTATTTATCTATATACCCATTATGACCAACCGCTTATTCAAGAGGAACTCGATGCCTTTAGACCTCTCGTTCAAGAACGAGCTAAGGGTCATTGTGTAGCGGCCATAATTGGGGAAAAGGACTTTATGGGATTGACCTTTAAGGTTAATGATAAGGTATTGATTCCACGACCTGATACGGAAACCTTGATTGAGCATGTACTAGGTGCGTATCCAAAAGATAGTAATGTGCATATCCTTGATGTATGTACAGGCCCTGGTACGATACTACTTAGTTTATTACACTATTTGCCGAATACATGCGGTGTAGGTCTTGAAATATCTACGGATGCCTTGGCAGTGGCTGAGGAGAATAGGGAAAGATTTAACTTAAATGATCGTGTTCAATTCTTAGAGTCCGATATGTTTTCTGCCTTGGCTGGTAAAGTTGAAAAGTTTGACCTCATCGTATCGAATCCACCATATATCCGTACAGGGGATGCTAAATTATTGTCTCAGGACGTGTTAAATGAGCCTCACATTGCCTTGTTTGGCGGTGAAGATGGGTTAGAATTCTATCGTATTTTAGCTAAAGAATGCGGCACATATTTAAAACCGCAAGGCCGTATAGCCTTTGAAATAGGTTACGATCAAGCTGAAGAGGTAAAGGCTTTATTAAAAGAAGCTGGTCATTACTCCAACATTCAGTGTATCGCTGATCTTGGTGGTAATAACCGTGTTGTAACTGCAGTATATGAGGGATAATATGGATACTCAAATTATTACAAATCCATCAGAACAAGAACTAAATATGCTTGCCAGTGCATTGCGTAATGGTGAATTGGTGTCCATTCCTACAGAAACTGTATATGGATTAGGTGCAAATGGACTTGATCCGGAGGCGATGGATAAAATTTATGCTGCGAAAGGTCGTCCTTCAGATAATCCATTGATTTTACATGTTCCTAATAGTGAAAGTATAAAACCTTTGGTAACAGAGGTTTCAAAGACGGCACAACTATTAATGGATACATTTTGGCCAGGTCCTTTAACGATTACATTGCCTAAATCTGATTTAGTGCCAGACCGTGCTACAGGTGGCTTACCTCGCGTAGCATTACGTTGCCCCGATCATAAGATTTGCCGTGCATTATTAGAACGTGCAGGAGTACCTATAGCGGCCCCTAGTGCCAATATATCTGGTCGTCCAAGTCCTACAACGGCACAAGATGTTTACCATGATATGAATGGCCGTATTTCCTATATTTTAGATGCTGGTCCATGTACGATTGGTGTAGAATCTACTGTGGTGGAAGTTCATGATGATAAGGTCATTATATTGAGACCAGGCGGAATTACAAAAGCACAACTTGAAAATGTTGTGTCTGCGGTTGAGTATGATACTGCTCTAGTTAATGCTACCACTAAGCCAAAGGCTCCTGGTATGAAGTATACGCATTATGCGCCTGATGCACCTATGACAGTTGTTGTAGGTAATCCAGAGGACATAGCATCAACGTTTAAGGTGCTTTCAGACGGTATAAAAGGTCCTATCGGTTGTTTGGTTAGTCATGAAACATATGACCTGATTAAAGACGATACACGCTTTATGTGCCATTGTTTTGGACATCATGGTGATGCCTTATCATTAGGCCATGACTTTTACAAAAGCCTATTACATTTTAACGAAAATCATGTTACCTTAATCTTAGCAGAAGGTGTTGATGATGATGGCTTTGGTGTTGCTATTATGAATCGTATGGAGAAGGCATCGAGTCATCATATCATTTATAAGTAAATTTACTAGCATAAAAATGTCCACTGATAATAGAAAAATGTCTTTACATATTGGATGAATTTGCTATAATGTATAAAGTAATCACAAAATGTGATTAAGTAAGGATGTTATTATGAATATTTTATTTGTGTGTACCGGTAATACTTGTCGTAGCCCTATGGCTGAAGGTATTACACGGGCCCTTGCAGCGGAGCAACATAAGGATGTGACGATTGTATCAGCTGGTCTATTTGCCGCTTATGGAGCAAAGCCAACTGAACAAGCCGTTGAAGCTATCCGTTCCATTGCAGATATTTCTGATCATGAATCGAGACCATTGACGATGGAACTCGTGAATGCAGCAGATCTTATCATTGGTATGACGAAGGATCACAAATCTGTACTACTTCGCCAATTCCCGTTTGAGGAAGGTAAAATCAAAACGATTTCCGAGTGGGGTGGTCAAGATGGTGATGTTACTGACCCATATGGATCTGATCAAACCGTATATAATCAATGTGCGGAACAAATTTATCACTTAGTAGAGGCAGGTCTTAGCTCAGTGCCTCAGAAGGCGTAGGAGATGAAATTATGAAAGTTGCAATCGGTTGTGATCATGGCGGATTACATTTAAAAGCATCCGTTAAGGAATTATTAAATGCATTGGGACATGAAGTAGAGGATTTTGGCTGTCATACAGCTGATTCTTGCGATTATCCTGATATTGCTGTACCTGTAGCAAATGCAGTTGTATCTGGTCAAGCAGATAGAGGTATTTTGATTTGTGGTACTGGTATTGGTATCGGTATTGCAGCAAATAAGATTGCAGGTATTCGTGCTGCTCTTTGTCATGATACATTCTCTGCTCATGCATGTCGTGAACATAATGACGCAAATATTCTCACTATGGGGGAACGCGTTATTGGTCCTGGCCTAGCTAACGATATTGTAGCCATCTTTATGGAAACAGAGTTCGAAGGTGGTCGTCACGCACGCCGGGTAGAGAAAATTAAAGCACTAGAGAAGTAATACATCATTACCTATATATATTCGTTTTGCACGAGGAGGATACTCATGAGTTTCTTAGAAAAACAAGACCCTAATATTCAAGCTGTTATCAATCAAGAATTAGCACGCCAACGCGATAAATTAGAAATGATCGCTTCTGAAAACTTTGTTTCTCAAGCAGTAATGGAAGCTCAAGGTAGCGTATTGACTAACAAATATGCAGAAGGGTATCCTGGTAAACGTTATTATGGCGGTTGTGAAAATGTTGATGTTATCGAAACATTGGCTATTGAACGTGCAAAACGCTTGTTCGGTGCAGAACATGCAAACGTACAACCTCACTCTGGTTCTCAAGCAAACTTTGGCGTATATTTCGCATTATTACAACCAGGCGACACTATTGTGGGTATGAACTTGTCCCATGGTGGTCATTTAACTCATGGTTCTCCAGTTAACGTATCTGGTACATATTTCAACGTAGTACCTTACGGCGTAGATGCAGAAACTCAACAAATCGATTATGATGAGTTCCGTAAAATCGTATTAGAAGCAAAACCTAAATTGATTATTGCTGGTGGTAGTGCTTACAGTCGTCAAATCGACTTCAAAAAAATGGCTGATGTAGCTCATGAAGTTGATGCTATCTTTATGGTAGATATGGCTCACTTTGCTGGTCTTGTAGCAGCAGGTTTACATCCAAACCCAGTAGAATATGCTGATATCGTTACTACAACAACTCATAAAACATTGCGTGGTCCTCGTGGCGGCATGATTCTTTGCAAAGAAAAATATGCTAAAGCAATCGATAAAGCAATCTTCCCTGGTATTCAAGGTGGCCCATTGATGCATGTTATTGCTGCTAAAGCAGTTGCATTTGGTGAAGCATTACAACCAGAGTTCAAAGTATATGCACAACAAGTTATCGATAATGCAAAAGCATTGGCTGCTGCATTGCAAGAAAAAGGCTTAACAATCGTTTCTGGTGGTACAGATACTCACGTTATGTTGGTAGATGTTCGCAATACTGGTTTAACAGGTAAAGAAGCTGAACATTTACTTGATGAAGTTGGCATTACATGTAATAAAAATACTATTCCATTCGATCCTGCTAGCCCATTTGTAACAAGCGGTATCCGTCTTGGTACACCAGCTCTTACAACTCGTGGCTTACAAGTAAAAGACATGGAAGAAATTGCAGATATCATTGCAACTGTTCTTAAAAATCCTGAAGATAAAGCAGTTCATGAAGATGCAAGCAAACGTGTAGCAGCACTTTGCGAAGCGTACCCATTGTACTAATCATTGGATTTAGCTTATTAAAATTACATAAGACTTAAATACAATTAAAGGGATGTGTTTTGGCACATCCCTTTTAATATTTTTATGGCATGATTTATGAATCTGTGATAGAGTAAATATGAATATTAAATGGATACCGATAGGGTATATAAATTATTTATAGGAGGACAGTCATGAAAGTTAATGTTATGACACATCCATTGATTCAACACAAAGTTACATTGATGCGTGATGCAGAAACAGGCTCTAAAGATTTTAGAGAATTACTTGATGAAATTACGATGTTGATGGGCTATGAAATTACACGTAGCTTACCATTAGAGGATGTAGAGGTTCAAACACCTTTAACTAAAATGACTGGCAAACGTATTGCAGGTAAAAAATTGGGCATTATTCCAATTCTTCGTGCTGGTTTAGGTATGGTAAATGGTATGCTTAACTTGATTCCAACTGCAAAGGTTGGTCATATTGGCTTATACCGTGATCCAGAAACATTAAAACCAGTAGAATACTACTGCAAGTTACCTTCTGATGTAGGTGAACGCGACTTCATCGTAACAGACCCAATGCTCGCTACTGGTGGTAGTGCTGCAGCAGCTATTACATTGCTAAAAGAAAAAGGCGCTAAACATATTAAATTAATGTGCTTAGTGGCGGCGCCTGAAGGTGTAGAAGCAGTAAATAAAGAACATCCTGAAGTTCCTATTTACGTAGCAGCCCTTGATGAAAAACTTAATGATCATGGTTACATTTTGCCTGGCTTAGGCGATGCTGGTGACCGTATCTTCGGTACAAAATAAAATAAATATATATAAACGACATAATTTAGGTACAAAGCTGTATAAAATCCCTAAATTATGTCGTTTTCTACGTATAAAGTCTTGAATAAAATTTACATAGGGTATACAATACAAATGTAAAAGTATTTTTTTATTTTAGGTGGGACGAATTTTGTTCACATGGGACGAAAAACGATTCATACAATCCCAACGGGTAAAGGAGGGACCCGATGAACGAGTTTCTAATGATATGTGAACGTATTGTTCCTGAAATCGTTAGTGTATTAAAGGAGCGATACAAAATATTAAACCACCTAGTTTATGAAGAGCCTATAGGCCGTAGGACCTTAGCTACTGCAACGGACCTTCCAGAGCGAACCGTACGAAGTCATATTGAGCTAATGCGTGCTAATGGTCTTGTAGACATTTATAAGCCAGGGATTTTTCTCACTGATGAGGGACATGCAATTGTTCCAAAGTTGCGAAATTTTTTAAATGAATTAGATCGTATTAACGAGCTAGAACATCGATTAACTGAAGCACTTCATATCGATAGGGTTATCATCACTCCTACAGAAGGAACGTTGATGGTAAAAAAACTAGGCTTTGCAGCAGCAAAGTTATTACAGGAATTATTAGAACCGGACTCTGTAGTTGCCATCAGTGGTGGTAGTACAATGGCTGCAGTAGCTGAGGAGATGCCTGTATTACCATTTAATCCTATTGTTGTACCGGCCCGTGGTGGCGTTGGTGAGGTTGTAGAGTATCAAGCTAACGTAATTGCTTCGGTGCTTGCTGAACGACTTCGAGGGACCTATAAAATGCTCCATTTACCTGATGGACTTTCACAAGACTCATTGCATATGCTCATGACTTGCGAACCTCAAATTAAGGAAATTGGTGATCTTATCAGTAGGACTGACGTACTCTTGTTTGGTATTGGTACAGCTATGCGAATGGCGGATCAGCGCCATATAGCTGATGATGTGCGTAAGCAATTAGTAGATAATCATGCTGTTGGCGAAGCTCTTGGTCAATATTGCGATATAGATGGTAAGTTGATTTATTCCACTAATAATATTGGTTTATCACTTCCTGATGTTGCAAAAATTCCCAATGTGATTGCTGTGGCTGGTGGACAAGATAAATCGAGTGCCATTATTGGTGTTATGAGAGCTTGTCAAAAAGGCATACTAATCATCGATGAGCAAGCTGCTGAAGGTATGCGTCAATTGTTACAAATTTCAGCATTATAAATGAAGTTGGTAGTTAAATATTTTGTTAGAATATTTTTGTTATTAGGAGGATCTAACAATGGCAGTAAAAGTTGGTATTAACGGTTTTGGTCGTATTGGTAAATGTGTAGTACGTGCAGCGATTAATAATCCTGACGTAGAAGTTGTAGCAATCAATGCTACTGGCGATAATGAAGGTACTGCATTATTGTTAAAATATGACTCTGTTCATGGTACAATTCCTAATGAAGTAACATTTGATGATGACAATATCTACGTTGACGGTAAAAAAATCCGTGTATTCCATGACCGCGATGCATCTAAATTGCCTTGGTCTGAAGAAGGCGTGGAAATCGTTATAGAATGTACTGGTAAATACCGTGACGCAGAGGAAGCAAAAGTTCATTTGAATCAACCTACTGTAAAAAAAGTATTGATTTCTGCACCTGGTAAAAACGAAGATTTAACTATGGTTATGGGCGTTAACCAAGATATGTATGATCCTGCAAAACATCACATTATCTCTAATGCATCTTGTACAACAAACTGCTTGGCTCCATTTGCTAAAGTTTTATGCGATGAATTCGGTATCAAACGCGGTATGATGACTACAATTCATTCCTATACAAATGACCAAAAAATTCTTGATGCACGTCATAAAGACCCTCGTCGTGCTCGTGCAGCAGCAATGTCTATTATTCCTACAACAACTGGTGCAGCAAAAGCGGTTGCAAAAGTATTGCCTCAATTAAAAGGTAAATTAGACGGTTTCGCATTGCGCGTTCCTACTCCAGATGTATCTGCTACAGATCTTGTTTGCGAACTTGAAAAACCTGCTACTAAAGAAGAAATCAACGAAGCATTCCGTAAAGCAGCAGCTGGCGAATTAAAAGGTATTCTTGGTGTATCTGATGTGCCATTGGTATCTTGCGATTTTAGCTCTGACCCACGTAGCTCTATTGTTGATGCTGATTTAACTATGGTTATGGATGGTAACATGGTAAAAGTTGTTTCTTGGTATGATAACGAATGGGGTTACTCCGAACGTCTTATCGATATGGTAGCATTCGTAGCAAGCAAAGGCTTATAATCGGGAGGCTTTGATGAAACAAACAATCGATAATTTACAAGTAGACAACAAAACAGTATTTGTTCGTGTTGATTTTAATGTTCCCATGAAAGACGGTGTCATCACTGATGACACTCGTATTCGTAGTGCATTGCCTACTATCAATTATTTAATTGAAAAAGGAGCAAAGGTTATTCTTGCTTCTCATTTTGGTCGCCCAAAAGGGGAACGCAAACCGGAAATGTCTTTAGCACCATGTGCAAAACATTTATCTGAGCTTATCAATAAGCCAGTAGCATTTGTAGATGACTGCATTGGACCTAAGGTTGAAGAAGCTGTAAAAGCATTACAACCTGGTGAAGTATTGATGCTTGAAAACTTGCGTTACCACAATGAAGAAACTAAAAACGATCCTGAGTTTGCTAAACAATTAGCATCTCTTGCTGATGTAGCTATCAACGATGCATTTGGTGTTTCTCACCGTAATGCAGCGTCCGTAGTTGGTATTGCTGATTATATTCCTATGGCAGCAGGCTTCTTGCTTAAAAAAGAAATTGAAGCATTAAGTGCAGCGGTTGTACATCCTAAAACACCTATGGCTGCTATCATCGGCGGTGCTAAGGTAACAGATAAAATTTCTGTAATTTCTAATTTATTACCTAAAGTTGATGTCATGATCATCGGCGGCGGTATGGCAAATGCTTTCATTAAAGCACAAGGCTGTAACATCGGTAGCTCCTTATTTGAAGAAGGTCAAGAAGCTATCGCTACAGATCTTGTTATGGAAGCACGTGTAGCAGGGGCTAAATTATTGACTCCAATCGATGCTGTAGTAGCTGATGCTTTCAGCAACGATGCTAATACGAAAATCGTTGACGTTGAAAATATTGAAGATGGTTGGATGGTTCTAGATATCGGCCCTAAAACACGTGAGCTATATGTAGAAGCATTGGCGCCAATGAAGACTATTATTTGGAATGGTCCAATGGGCGTATTTGAAATGGAAAACTTTGCAGCTGGTACAAATGCGGTAGCAAAAGCTGTAGCTGAATCCGATGCGATGACTATCGTTGGTGGTGGTGACTCTGTAGCGGCTATTGAAAAAAGTGGCTTAGCAGATAAGATTAGTCATATCTCCACAGGTGGTGGCGCATCCTTGGAATTCTTAGAAGGTAAAATCCTACCAGGTATTGCTGCATTGTCTGAGGCATAATATGAGAAAACCCATTATTGCAGGAAATTGGAAAATGAATGGCACCATTGCGTCTGGATCTATCCTGATCGAAGCGTTTAACAGCGTGTTACAAGATATGGAATTATCCTGTGATGTAGTTGTTTGCCCGCCTTTTACAGCTATTGAACGTGCTGTAGCATTAACACGCGATACGGCTATTGCAGTAGGCGCACAAACCATGGATTATCATGATGCTGGTGCATTCACTGGTGAAATTTCGCCACTTATGCTTACAGAGGTAGGCGTCAATTATGTTATCATTGGTCACTCTGAACGCCGTGAATATTATGGTGAAACAGATGAGACTGTAAATGCAAAAATTAAAAGTGCATTCCACCATAATTTGACACCTATTGTCTGTGTTGGTGAAAGTTTAGAACAACGTGAGTCCGGTCATACTCTTGACTGGATTACGTCTCAACTTAAAGGTGCTTTGGTTGATGTTCCAAAGGAACAAGTTAGCCAATTGATTGTTGCGTACGAACCAATTTGGGCTATCGGTACAGGAAAAACAGCAACTGCTGATCAAGCTGAAGAAGTATGTAAAGAAATTCGCGATTACATACGCTCTTTATACGATGATGAGACTGCTGATGCTGTGCGCATCCAATACGGTGGTAGTGTTAAATCTGAAAATGCTCTCGAAATCCTAGGAGAACCTAATATTGATGGGGCACTCGTAGGTGGTGCATCTTTAGTAGTTGATGAATTTATAGATATTATTAAAGCGGCGAATCAAGTAAGCGCTTAATATGAGGTTAAAAATGGCTAAATTAAAGGCTCCCGTAATGCTAGTCATCCTAGATGGCTTTGGCATGGGAGATCAATCAGATACAACCAATGCTGTAGTACAGGCGAAGCCGCACTGTTTTAATCAATTATGGGATACGTATCCACATACAAAATTAGAAGCATCAGGACTAGCAGTAGGCCTGCCAGAAGGCCAAATGGGGAATTCTGAGGTTGGCCATTTAAACCTTGGCTCTGGTCGCATTGTGTACCAAGATTTAACTCGTATTACTAAAGACGTTGAATCTGGCGAGTTTTATAATCGTCCTGTCATGCGTGAACTATATGATGAAGCAAAAAAACAAAGCTTACACGTTATTGGTTTAGTATCTGATGGTAATGTACATTGTTCCCTAGAACATATCAAGGCAGTTATCAAGGGTGCTCATGATAATGGTATTGAACATGTATATGTACATGCACTGCTTGACGGGCGTGATGTAGCACCTCAATGTGCACAAGGTTATATCAAAGATTTAGAAGCATACATGACAGAACTAAACTGTGGTAAAATTGCCACCGTAAGTGGTCGCTATTATGCAATGGATCGAGATAATCGTTGGGACCGTGTGGAACTTGCTTACAATGCGATTGTACATGGTCAAGGTGAAAGAGCCGCATCAGCTTGTGAAGCGGTACAACAATCCTATGATAAGGATGCAGCTGATGAGTTTGTACTTCCTACAGTGATTGATGCTGAAGGAACTATTAAGAATGGTGACGCTGTTATCTTCTGTAACTTCCGTCCAGACCGTGGACGTGAACTTACAAAAGCTTTAGTATTGCCAGAATTTGATGGCTTTAACCGTGAACTGCTATCTTTGTATATGGCGACTATGACAAAATATGAAGATGGCTTGCCAGTACATATTGTGTACGAAAAGGACATCTTGTCAGAAACATTAGGCGAAGTACTCAGTGTAGGTGGCTATCGTCAATTGCGTATTGCCGAAACAGAGAAATATGCCCATGTGACGTATTTCTTCAACGGTGGTAAAGAGGAACCATTTGAAGGCGAGGACCGTGTCCTTGTAAAATCACCTCAAGTAGCAACCTATGATTTACAACCTGAGATGAGCGCTTATGAAGTGACTGATAAGGTTGTACAAGCTATTCAAGATGAACGATATGACATGATTATCTTGAACTTTGCAAACCCAGATATGGTCGGTCATACAGGTAGCTTTGAAGCAGCTGTTAAAGCAGTGCAAGCGGTAGATACTTGTTTAGGTCGTATCGTAGAGGCTATACGCAGTAAGAATGGCCACTTGTTAATTACCGCAGACCATGGTAATGCAGAGCTTATGGTTAACCATGAAACAGGTAAGGTGCATACAGCACATACAACGAACTTGGTACCGTTAATTTTAATGAGTGATACTCTAAAATCGGCTACATTAGAATCCGGTAAATTATGTGATATTGCTCCCACATTATTAGACTTGGCTGGCATAGATCAACCAAAATCCATGACTGGTCATAGTTTGATAAAAAAAGCATAATGTAGAGATTTTAGCTTTCACTATATTTATAGTTAATTAGAGTGATAAGCCTATATGGTTTAACTCAATATATAATGATTGTCATATGACAGTCGTTCCGTTAGATTTTATGAGGTGAAGAAATGGCAGTAATTGAACAAGTCATTGCAAGAGAAATTTTAGATTCCCGCGGTAACCCAACTGTTGAAGTTGAAGTATGTTTAGAAGATGGCACTATTGCAACAGCAGCGGTTCCATCCGGCGCTTCTACAGGTAAGTTTGAAGCTGTAGAATTACGTGATGGTGATAAATCCCGTTACTCTGGTAAAGGTGTATTAACAGCTATCGACAATGTAAATGCTAAAATCGGTCCTGCCATTATTGGTTATGATGCGACTGAACAAGTAGCAATCGATAACTTGATGTTGAAATTAGATGGTACAGACAATAAATCTAACCTTGGTGCTAATGCAATTCTTGGTGTTTCTATGGCTGTAGCTCGTGCAGCAGCAGAATCTTTAGATTTGCCATTATTTGCATACCTTGGCGGTTTCAACGCAAAAGAATTACCAGTTCCTATGATGAACATCTTGAACGGTGGCGCACATGCAGATAATAACGTAGATATTCAAGAATTTATGATCATGCCTGTAGGCGCAACTTCCTTCGCAGAAGCTCTTCGTAGCTGTGCAGAAGTATATCATACATTGAAATCTGTACTTCATGATAAAGGCCTTAGCACTGCCGTAGGTGATGAAGGTGGCTTTGCACCAAACTTGGCATCTAACGAAGAAGCATTAGAAGTCATTTGTGAAGCTATTAAAGCGGCTGGTTATGAACCTGGTAAAGACTTCAAATTAGCTCTTGACTCTGCATCTTCCGAATTCTATGAAGATGGCAAATACAATTTAGCTGGTGAAGGCAAAGTTAAAACAGCTGCTGAGATGGTAGAGTTCTATGAATACTTAGTAGGTAAATACCCAATCGTATCCATCGAAGATGGTCTTGCTGAAGAAGATTGGGATGGCTGGAAATTGTTGACAGAACGCCTTGGCGGTCGCGTACAACTTGTTGGTGATGATTTATTCGTAACTAACACAAAACGTTTGGCTCGTGGTATTGAACTTGGTGTAGGTAACTCCATTCTTGTAAAAGTAAACCAAATCGGTACTTTAACAGAAGCATTCGACGCTATGGAGCTTGCTAAACGCGCTGGCTATACATGTGTAGTATCTCACCGCTCTGGCGAAACAGAAGATACATTTATCGCAGATATTGCGGTAGCTGTAAATGCTGGCCAAATTAAGACAGGTGCACCTGCTCGTTCTGAACGTGTAGCAAAATATAACCAATTGCTTCGCATTGAAGAAATGTTATATGAAACAGCTCAATATAAAGGTAATGACGTTTTCTATAATTTAAAATAAGATACGTTATATCTAATAGTCCAATAAGGGCGCCCTTCGGGGCGCCTTTTTTGTATGCCTATAATACAAAAGTTTTCGCTTCGTGGATTTTCAAAAATAAAAGAGGAATTAAAGATGTGATGTCGAACCATATAACGCCATACGCTAGTGTGAGGTAAAAACATACCGCAAGGTATAGGAGGTGACCATGTATGTAGATGTAACATTAGACGATATTATTCTGTATGCATTAGAGCATCATGTCAGCGATATTCACTTTGATCCAACTAAAAGTGGTGTACAAATTAGATTACGACAAGATGGATTGTTACAAACGCATATGACTATATCAAACGAAGAGGCAGATCTTATTATTAACCGTATCAAGGTATGTAGTACGTTAGATATTAGTGAAAAAAGATTACCTCAAGATGGTCGTTGGGCTTGGAGTCATAAGGATACATCGGTAACAATGCGCGTATCCACATTGCCTAGCCTATATGGTGAGACATTAGTATGTCGGCTCATGGGTAACGAAGGTAGTCATAAGGATCTAAAAGCATTAGGCATGCGTGCAGATATTTTTGATCATATTGAACAGCTATTAAAACGTCCTTATGGATTGTTACTTATCTGTGGACCTACGGGAAGCGGCAAGACTGCTACCTTATATGCGATGCTCCGCATGTTGAATTTAGAGGAAACAAAGCTAATTTGCCTTGAAGACCCTGTAGAGGCTGAAATAAAAGGAGCCATTCAAATTGGTATTAACGAAAAAATCGGCTTTACCTTTGCAAAAGGGTTAAGATCTGTACTGCGGCAAGATCCAGATACGATTATGATCGGTGAGATTCGTGATAAGGAGACAGCAGAGCTGGCTGTTAAATCAGCATTAACTGGTCATCGCGTATTATCCACCATTCATACTAATACAGCTATAGGCGTTGTAACGCGGCTCATGGATATGGGGGTAGAACCATATTTAATAAGGGCTACCTTGATGGGTGCTATTGCACAGCGTCTAGTCAGAAAATTTGATGGTACATCGTATCACGGGCGGACTGCTCTATTTGAATACTTAGAGATACCTACTAATTTGGCTCAGTGGGATCAATTAGAGGCACATGTATTACTGTCCTTAGAAGATTCTGCCCGTGAAGCCGTAGTTCAGCATGTTACATCTATAGAGGAGGTGCATCGTTGTGGACTCATGCTGTAATAGTGAAAGTTTAGAAACCATTGTTGAAGAGGCTATACACTTATCATCAACAGATATTCATCTACAATGTGGTGAGCCTATCTATTTGAGACATGGTGATGGATTAAAGGCTACTCAATTTGTATGTACTACTACGTTGATTGAAGATATTTTGAGACGTTGTGGTATAGCATCGTATGAATGGCAATCTCTTGATGAAGCTTGTTCCTGTTGTGGTGTACGTATTCGTGTTCATCTGTATCGAGCTAATCAAACTATATGTGGCACATTGCGCTTATTGTGTCATCAACAACTTAAACTGGATGATAATAGTGAAGGTCAACTCCTACAAAAATTATGTGAATCTCATGATGGTTTATTGCTCGTCTGTGGCCCTACAGGCAGTGGTAAAAGTTTTACCTTAGCTTGCTGTATTGATTATATAAATCAAACAATGGAGCGCCACATCATCACCTTAGAAGACCCCATCGAATTTGAGTTTAAACCTAAGAAATCGTTAATTCATCAACGTCAATTAGGTGCAGATATAAAGAGCATGTCTGACGGTATTCGAGATGCATTGCGGGAGGATCCAGATGTCATTATGGTGGGAGAACTTCGAGATCGTGAAACCTTAGAGGCTGCTCTTCATGCAGCAGAAACAGGTCATCTTGTGATGGCAACTATGCATACACAGCGGGCTGTAATGGCTGTTCACCGTATGATTTCACTATTCCCTGGAGAACAACAAGAGGAGGTGCGTAGTCAAATATCACAAGTACTACGTGCCGTTATATGTCAACGGCTCCTTCGATGGAATAAAAAGTTCATTACCATTCGGGATATTTTGCTAAACACGCATGCGGTAGCGAACCTGATACGTACTCGTAAGGAACCACAAATCATTTCTATTCAAGAAACACAACTACCTATGAAAACACTAGAGATGGCCGTACGAGATGCGAAGGTACAATATGGCGCTCAGCAACAACTACATACATTATTGGATCAACAATTATCGTAGGTGAAGGTATGGAGGCTTATGAATATGTCGTAAAAGATGAGAATAACGAAACGATAAAAGGTTTAATATGGGCGGATTCAGAACAGGAGGTCGGCACACGGTTAAAGCGAGATGGATATAAGATTTATAAAATCACTTTACAAGTAAATAAGAAGAAACATAAGTGGAATCATACGATGGTGGTAGATGTAACCTATCAATTAGGACTACTCATCGAATCTGGCGTGCCTTTACGACGAGCATTACAGTTATTATGTCAGGGAAAGAGAGGCCTTTTGTATACAGCCTTATATGAATCGATTGAGCGTGGTCAAACGTTGTCTCAAGCATTACGAAGTGAAGGTTGCCCTGCCATTGCACTGGCTTTATTGGAAAGTGGAGAGGCTGCAGGTACATTAGGAGAAAGCTTGCAATATATATCACGTCACTATGATTGGGAGCGACAGCTGCGGCAAAAGGTTATCAGTGCTATTTCCTATCCATTATTTTTACTTGTATTAATGAATATTTTTTTTCTTGTTACCATTTTGTTTATTATTCCATCCTTTGAAAAGGTTTTTACTACCATGCATATTACATTACCAGTGATGACGCGAGCCCTCTTTGCATTAGGACAAGGGCTAAAGAATCATCCCATAGTGGTTGTTATTCTGCATTGTGTAGGCCTAGGGGCTATGGTTTTTGCATATGGTCAACATAGTATAAAACGCAAAGTACATCGTTGGCTTTGGCAGTTGGCTCACCGATACCAATGGATGACCTGCATTTACTATACAAGTATGTTAAAAGTTTGGGCGCTTTTGTTAGATTCTGGAATTTCTATTATTCACACTATGAATATTACAAGACCTTTATGGGGCAATATGTATGGTGCCGAATGTAGTGAAAAGGTAGAGGCTAAATTATTATCAGGTCACTCCTTTGAAGAGAGCCTGAGAACTGAGAATATTGGAAATTCCTTTATATGGCAAATGATCTCTATTGGAGAGGAAAGTGGGGAACTCGTAAAGATGTTAGAACATTGTGGACATTATTATGAATCTATACTTTCAAAATATATTGCCCGTCTTGAGAGACTATTAGAACCAATTTTACTGACCTTGATGGGGATTGGTGTAGCCGTTTTGGTTGTGTCTGTTATGTATCCGTTGTTTACGTCTATTGCTAAATTGGGAGAGCAGTAGGCATTGTTATCAAGCTATTTTACAGAATTAATAATGATAAAAGGAGGATATTATGAGTTCTGTTATGCATCTAGTTAATGGATTGAACCATAGATTAGAAATATGTGGTCAATGGATTGTAGAACATCTACAAATTAATCATGTTCGAGAAAATCTTAAAAAGTCGAGAAACGGTGGATTTACCCTTGTAGAATTGATGGTTGTTGTAGCTGTTATTGCTATATTAGCAGCTATTGCGATGCCACAATTTCTATCTGCCGCTGATCGAGCGCGAACTGCGAAGGAAACAGCAGATATTCAAATTATTAAAAATGCAACGCAGCTTTATATGATCGACAAGAATGTAGATACACCACCAACTGTGGAAAATTTATATAAAGAAGGCTATCTTACAGAACATGTTAAAACTGCAAAAGATAAGGAATATACCATTACTTATGAAGCGGTTAATGGTGGTACTGCGAAGGCAGTTGTAGTTAAAGCCCCTGATGCACCTTAAACGTAAGCGCTATCTAGTATTTAGTACTTAATATTTAATACTTAATATTTAATATTTAAGTCTTAATAGTTAATGTGCATGGATTGATGATTGGAATGTAGATTTTTATTTGCATATACATATGTAGTTCTATAAATAGTTATAGTTACATATGTACAGTTGATTTTATGGAAGGACAAGGTATGAAAGGGACTCATTATGTTATAGCACTGTTCGTGTATATAGCATCCATAGTATTGCCTATTATAATTTCATCACGAGCAATATCCTTTATTCACGTTGCTTTGTATGCTGTATTTTCACTCATCATCATAGCAGGTGCTACCATCGATATGCATTACTATATATTGCCTGATGAAGGGGCGTTAGTGCTTGTTTTAGGTGGTATCGTGTATAGCTTTATAAATGATAAGTCTATGCTTGTAACAATTATAAGTGTTATGAGTGTAGGTGCTATTACATATGGACTTCGACTTATAAGCCATAACGGTTTTGGCCTAGGAGATGTGAAATGGTTTTCTGCTATTGCTATGTGGCTTACGCCTTGGGAGATTGTATGTTTCTTTTACGTAGCCTTTTGTGTTGGTTCTCTCTATCTCTTACTAACAAGCTATCGTAATCGATACATTCCATTTGGTCCCTTTCTATGCTTTGGTGCTTGGTGTGCCTTACATGGCGGATCCTATATGGAGGTGTTGTACCAATGGTTAAGGCACAACCTATACATCATCAATACGGCTCTTTGTTAGCTGAGTGGATTATTGCAATTAGCTTATTTTTACTTCTTATTTCTATGTCATTGCCTATTGTAACAACGCCTAGCCGTTACACTCTAAATGGAAGCACTGAAGAAGTAGTATATATGTTAAAAAAGGTGCAACTTTGGTCTATGCTTGGGCATAAGTCTAATGGAAAAGGGCGCATGTTATTCATATTAAATAAAGACAGCTATACATTAGAGGAGGATGCTCATCATCATACAGTTAATATATCCTTACCTGCAGGGATTGAAAATGTACAACCCTTAACGGTTATCTCTTTTTCTTCTCTAGGATTACCTTATGATGGGACGGAACTTATTTTACGAGATCGAGAAAGTGGTGAGAGAAATCGTATATGGATATCTGTACAGACGGGACGTATTCGATGGGAAGAAGTACACTAAGGGCTTTATGTATGGAGATGCATTAGTATCAACAACTATTATTATGTTTATCTTGCCTGTTATATTATCTGTATTTTGGATGGCTACCTTAACAATCTATAAGGCTTACTATTGGGATCATATATTACAAGACACCATAACATATGTAGAGGAAAGTAAGTCTATGTATTATCAAACGGGTCATATTCAAGAAGGTATACATAACTCTCAATTTATTATGAGTCCCAGTGAATCTATTATTTATAAAACACATGTAGAGCCTATCGCAGAAAATGGCATTGCCCTACAACGATTAACTGTGCAGGCCATAGATAATGAATCTATTGTGTATACCTTATCTCTCGATTTGGAGGAAATACGGTGAGAGCTCATGATGCACAAAGAGGTTTTATTTTGTATTCCACACTGATCAGTATAACTATTTCTACCATCGTTTTAACGTTATTGTTAGGCATAGTTTTTTATGGGATTATGTGGAATGCAAAATTAGTAGATAGCGTAGCCATGATGGAGGATGGTCGTTATACGCGGCGCATGGTGGTGGCTCAAATCATATGGAATCCTGTACAGATAACGGTAGAGGATCAAAATAGGACTTTATATATTCACGACACTAAACGGACTACACTAACATTACAACGACATGCTCTGTATAGAAAGCTTACAGATGGAAGCTTACAACCTGTTAGCGGCAGCCGTATTATCGGCACAAAGGATAAACGAAATGTTGGGTACACACAAGAACATCCATTTAGTATGGATGAGAGCGGAGTAGTCCATATGAGCTGGTATATAACGAATCGATTTACTGGTGATAAACAATATACTACTGGATATGGAGGCTTAGCTATATATGAAGTCGCTATAGGTCAAAGTAGTATATATGATTGGTATAAAGATAATGAGGAAACAAGTCATGAACATGGGCGCCCATAATGCAGGGTTTATTACATATGTAGCCATATTTACAATGTCCTTTTTATTAGTATTGGCCTTTATGGGACTGCGTATTGGTCAAATTTGTGAAAGTAATGCAGTAGATGAATTGCATTTAGAAGAGGCTCATTATGCAGCGCAAAGTGGAGCACATTGGTTTGTAGGCTACTGTAAGGCCGGTAATACATGGGACTTTCAGGAAAGGATAATTGTAGCTGATGATGCGGATGTGGAAATCACCATTGAAGCTGATCCATCCCGTGACAATCCTCGTCACGTTATGAGTTATGGAAAATTGAAACATCAGGAAATAGTAAGTCGGGTACATATGTATGTGACAGTGGATACAGATCATACTATGCATGTTATGAAGGTAAAACCATATTGAGGTGAATCTATGAAACGGAAAAAGAAGATACATACTGGTGTATGTATTACAGATGAACGTATTGTATGTGTGACAGCTCATGTAGAAAATAAAACGATGGTCATTACTGATGCATTGGAAATGAAACGCAGTGCATCCATTGATGAGGATGTTAGAAAATTTATAGAAATGTATGATTTAGATGACGGAGCTTACAGCATGGTAGCTAATATTGATACACAAATGCATGTAGCACCTTATGATCCTCACGATTTTGATATGAAGGAGTTCATCAAATGGAATGTAGAGGATTACTTTACCTTTGATGGCGACAGTTTCCAAATGGATGCATGTCGTCGAGAATATCCAAGACATAATTACCATATGTTTATGGTTGCCGTAGAGCGTCATTCATTAGAACTTTTAAAACAAGGTATACGAGACACCTATGCACCGGTGGATGTAATCGATTTCTGGCCTATTCCTATTTGTTACAGCTTGATGCGGCGTAGTGGTACCGTGACAGGTGTCGTAGAAAAGGATAATCTACATTTATGGCTGTGGTGGAATGATATATGTATTCAAGAACGGATTGTCCCTATTAGTGGCAGTGATGTATCAGAAGCTATGGAGGTGCTAGAAGCTAGGCTGCAAGAATTTGGGGTAGATGAAATACAAGGGATTAAGCTGTATGGGTTAGACCGGTTAACCGAAGAAGAACAGAAGGATATGGAAGCCATTATTTCTATATATGGAGAAACAGAGTATATTCCATTATTATTCTTAGGGCGTGGTCGTAATCGATGTAAACAAGGACAATTAGATTGGGATATGGCCATTGGTATGGCTGCAAGGGGGCTTAAATGGATTGGCTTGGGATGGTAGATATATTAATCTAATGCCTCGATCGTTACGTTGGCATAGTTTATGGCATAAATATCGTTATTATCTATATGGTATGAGTATTGTATACGTAATAGTAGGATTAATAGCTATAGGTTGGTGTTGGTCTGGTTATAAACAATATAAGACTGAAAAATCAGAACTATTGACGCTATTGGAAAATTCCCGGTATCAGTCAATTGGAAAACAGTATGAGGATATAGCATCAGTTAAAAATAGAATACTTAAGAATAGTTCTGGAAAAAATAAAGAAACTATTTTTCAAAATACTATCGTTTTATATGTTCTTGATATAGCTATGGAACAAGGTATTAGTTTACAACACCTTAACATAAAGGATGAACATATTAGTGTAGATGGTATAGGCCATAGTGATGAAGCATGTCGTAAATTTATAGCTAGTCTTCAACAAAGGTTAATTGGAATAGATTGTCATGGAACAGTTAAAGCAGATCAAGGTATATATACATTCCATATGGAAGGATCTAAAGGAGAGCACAACATATCCAGTAGAGAAGATAGTAATGAGCATACTAGTGTGGGGCATCATCATTAGTATCTCACTGTATGGTTATATAAGCTTAGATCACAAAGAGACTCATTTGAAAGAACGACAAGAAAATTATGTTATCCAAATGCAGGTTGAGTCAGATTATATCGCATCTAAGGAAGCAAAATTACTAGCCTCTTTTACAGAAAATAAGCTGTCGAATACAAGTTCTAATACTAGTGTTTTTGAGTCTTTGCAAGGAGAACCATTAATGATTGTTAGTACTGATGAGCATGAAGGTGTATTAGAGTTAAATTTATTAGGAAGCACAGAACGCCTAATCAACTGGATTAATACTGTTGAAGCAAAAGACCCTTCACGCCGTATAGAAATAGAGGACATAGAACGGAAAGGCAATGTAGTGTATGTACATTGTGCAGTAAAACCGACTATGAGGTCTTAATATATATTCTTTTATAGTAATATTAATAGAGACAGATTATAGATTGTTATCCTATAGTCTGTCTTTGTTTTTGTTGCATTTTATAGTACAATGAAGGATATGAAATAATAAGGGGCACATAACAGATGATAATAAAACGAAATATTATGCTCATCGGTTCTATGGGGAGTGGCAAAAGCCATTTCGGTCGTAATCTTGCGGAACGCAAGGGGTGGCAATTTGTAGATACCGATCGCGTATTAGAAAGTCGTTTTGGGTTGCCTATTGCTGAAATATTCAAGAAAATTGGGGAAAAAGCATTCCGACGTGCAGAAATGGATGTACTGAAAAAGGTTTGCTTATATCACGAAGCAGTCATCTCTGTAGGTGGTAATTTTCCCATTGAACATCGCACATTAAAGGTATTGAAGAAATATTCTTATATCATTGGTATCCGAGCTGCACAATTTCGCATTGTCAGTCGTGTGAATCGCCGTATTGGGAAACGGCCAACCATGGATTATAACAATGTTCATGCCTTTGTACATGCTATGATACAATCCTGGAAACCGGTGTATAAGCAGTGTGATTTTGTACTAGATACAACAAATGGTCGGACCTATGATTTTATGCAACGTATTGAGGATGAGTTAGTAACCTCAGGTGTTCAATTTAAAGCAAGACGTCAACCCAATGATACGGAAAATAGAGATGGTAAACAGTCATCTCAAGAATTACAATTTAATAATTCCCTAAGAAACAAATTAAATAACCCTAGATTATCTAAAACACAACGCTTTAATAAAAAGATTTCTAATGATACAGAAACTATATCCAAACAACGTACACCACAAGGGGGTAATGGATATGAGAAGAATCGCAATACTAACAAGCGGCGGAGACGCACCTGGAATGAACGCCGCCATAAGAGCGCTAACTAGGAAAGCCATTCATGAAGGCTTTGAAGTTTTCGGTATTGAACGTGGCTATTTAGGTATTATGGAAGAACAATTTGTTCCTTTAGCAAACCGTTCTGTGGGTGGCATTATTACTCAAGGCGGTACCATGCTAAAAACAGCTCGTTTTCCTGAGTTTCAAAATGAAGATGTTCAGCGTAAAGCTTACGATATTTTGAAAGCCCATAGCATTGACCACCTTATTGTTATCGGTGGCGATGGTTCTATGCGAGGCGCTACGAGTTTAGCTAAGTTTGGTATGTCTACCATGACGATTCCCTGTACTATAGATAATGATATGGGCGGCACTCAATATACGATAGGCTTTGATACGGCGCTCAATACTGTAGTTGATGCGGTTGGAAGAATTCGTGATACATCTAATTCACATGAACGGGTAGCCATTGTAGAGGTAATGGGTCGTAAAGCAGGTCATATTGCACTTAAAGCTGGCCTTGCCTGTGGTGCTGAAATTGTACTCGTTCCTGAAAATCCTATGCCTTTACATGAGGTCTGTCGTCATTTAAAGGAAACACAGATTCGGGGTAAAGAATATAGTGTGATACTCGTTGCTGAAGGTGCATATAATAGTGGAGAAGTAAAATCCTTCATTAAGGAGCATACGGAATTTGATCCATGTTTGACTGTATTAGGATATTTACAACGTGGTGGCGGTCCTTCTGCATTCGATGCTATTTTAGCGGCACGTATGAGTGAAACTTGTATTGAGTTATTGATGAATGGTACAGATAATCGACTAATTGGATATATTGATGGTCACATTCGTGCTATTTCCTATCAAGAGGCTGAAAGTCTTGTATTTCCTATTAATGAAAAGGATTATACCTTATTATCCATATTAAGCAGTTAAAACTATTAATGACCCGCAAGGGTCATTTTCTTTTATCATCAATTATTCATTAATGAAATTATATTGCATAAAAGTAATTGGTCCTGTATAATTTAAAATTACTAATAGTATTGTTAGGAACGATACATGTTGTGCCAATATCTTCATTTTAATATAAGGAGATTATAATGAAAGAATTTTTGCAAAAGCATCGTAAACGTATTATTGCAGGTGCTGTTGTTCTTTGTGTTCTTGGTGGTGGTACATACTACTACATGCATAGCGAAGGTTCTAAGCAAACACAAAACTTATATACAACTGGTAAGGTAGAAAAGGGTGATGTAAAAACTAGTATTAGTGCAACTGGTACTATTAACCCTGTAAATTATGTAGACGTTTCTACGAATGTGGCTGGTAAGCTTGAAAAAGTCTTAGTAAAAGAAAATGATCAAGTTACAGCTGGTCAAGTTATCGCTTATATTGATACACGTCAATTACAAGCCTCTGCAGATGATGCTCGTGCAGCATTAGCTAAGGCAGAACTTGATATGAATCGTTATAAAGCATTAGCAGACCAAAATGCTATCGCTCAACAAACCTATGATGATTCTGTAACATCTTATGAACGTGCAAAATCTACGTATGACCGTGCAGCAGCAGATTTAAGTGATGCTACAATTACAGCACCAATGTCTGGCACCGTAATAGGTACACCATTGAAAGCTGGTCAAACTATCA
>UPXS01000023.1 GCA_900538355.1 uncultured Veillonella sp. | reverse complement strand
ATGTCGCCCTGTCACGGCGAAGATCGTCAGTTCAAATCTGATCGGGGTCGCCATTTTTTTTTACAAAAAAACATGCCTCGGTAGCTCAGTTGGTAGAGCAACGGACTGAAAATCCGTGTGTCGACAGTTCGATTCTGTCCTGAGGCACCATTTGTATTCCATGCGGTTGTGGTGGAATGGCAGACACGCCATCTTGAGGGGGTGGTGAGCGTACGCTCGTGAGGGTTCAAGTCCCTCCAACCGCACCAAAATATATAAGGACCTACAGATTACTGTAGGTCCTTTTTTCTATATCTGTATTGGCAAAATTTTATATTATATGTACAATCATAGTAATTAATAATATATATTGTTTTCAGCATGAGAGAATTTTATGAAATTTAAGTACGGCGATACATTGCGGATCCGAAGTGATTTATATACAATCTTAGGCAAGATACGCTACATTGATACTCATGGAGCGATTGGGTATAAGTATAAGCTGGTCAAACATAAGAATAACGCAGAATTTTGGATCCGATGGGATAAACAACGTGGCGCTTATCAGTTTACAAAGTTGTGTGGTAAAGCGATGCCATCTGACATGAACGTAGTACATCGTGGCTATCAGATGGTTACAGGTACAAGAGGGGATATAGATATAGATTTTGCGGATGTAGCTCGTTATGAAGAGTATGAAGATGCTAATGGCACTCATACATTTATTGTTGAAAAAGGGGTCCATACGACTGAGTATTCAAAAGGCGTTTATGTTGATAAGGAATATGTGTCTCTTGAAAGCGATGCAGAGATACCTAAGCCCATTCTAGATAAAATGGATACCATTAAGAAAATGAGATTCATAGGGCCCATAATTTGGTTCTTAGCGAACTTATTAAACAATAAAAGGTAGTAACAATTTTTTGTTACTACCTTTTTGTTTGCTCTAGAATTTAGTTGTTAGCTGTTAGCTTCAGCTGTTTGGAGTTGTTCAAGTTCTGCTTCTTTAGCATCTAATTCTTTTGCACCAAAGTGGGCAAGTACACAGAATGTAATGCAAAGAATACATGCTACCATTAGGAGATAGAAACCTGCATTCCAACCGAATTTATCTGCTAAAACACCAAATAGTGTTGTACCAAGGTTGGCACCTACGATGTAACTCATAAAGCCACGAAGGCCAACAGCAGAGCCTACAGCGAATGGAGGTACAATATCCATAGTTTGTACAGATGCTAAGAATTGAGGAATGTAGATTAAGCAACCTACAACAGCAGCAAAGAATGTAACCCATAAGAGGGATTCACTTTGCCAATAGCCAAAGATACAGAAGAAGATAATACTTACTGCAATGATTGCTGGTGGCATACGATAACCTTTGAAGAATTTATCGGAAATGTAACCTGCAAAAAGTGTAGAAGGAATGGCTGCCCATTCAAAGAATAAGAAGGCGATGGACATTTCAGCTTTAGAGAAGCCTTTTACTTGTAATAAGTAAATAGGCAACCATGTAAGCATACCGAAACGAATCATATAAACGAATGTATCAACTAGAGACACATACCAAGCATTTTTATTTTTTAATACATATTGTACAAAGATTTGTCTTGTGCTTAGGTGAGGTGCTTCTGCACTTCTATGTGCTTTATGAGATGTATCGGCAATGATTTCACTAGTTGGCGGTAAGCCTTCGCGTTCAGGACTTTCTTTAATCAAGAAGCAAATAATAACAGCTACTATAATTGCAATAATTGCAGGAATACCATAGCTGCCTAATTGCCAGTGATCGGTAGTAGTGAAGTATAGCGCAGCGGCTACGATTGGTGCTACGATACCACCACCAAGATTATGGGAGATATTCCAAATTGCCCCAAAGCGACCACGTTCCTGTTTTGGATACCATTTGGCAAGTGTGATGAAGGATGGACCTACACCAAAGCCTTGGAAGAAACCATTAAGAACTACTAATACTAAGAAGAAGGCGAGGCTGTCGGCAAAGCTCATAAAAATGTTGATAATTGCACAGCAAATAAGGCCGAAAGCCATAAATTTTGCAGGGCTTGCTTTGTCGGCAAGACTACTCATGAAGCCTTTACTTAGACCATAGGCGATAAGCATACCACTAGATAACAAACCGATTTCGGTTTTGCTCATGTGTAAGATATCTGATAAAAAATGAGTTGATAAGGCAAAGTTGTTACGAACAATATAGTATGCTGCGTAACCAATAAAAATACCAATTAAAGATTGGAATCTGTATTTATAGTATAGATTCATAATCATATTCTGTGGTACAGATGATTTTGCCTCTTTTGGTTGTAGAAATGAAAACATTATTATTACCTTTCTTTCTTAATAACCAAATTCTAGTGCACTACTAATACTACCACTTATAGATGATTTATGTAAATGATTTATGGTACGAAAATAAGCGTTTATGTCATGAAATTTATTAATAATACAATTTATATAAATATTTTGCAAATATTTATTAGTAAAAAGAAAAGATAAAATTTTTCTAAAATATTGACAAAGTTATTTTATAATTGTATATTAAAGGTGACATACTGGCGTGTCATTAAAGGGACTTAGAGAGAGTTAGCCAGACTGACATACGATATAGTTCGAGAGTAACTATATACATAAAAAGGCATGCCGCTGAGAGACGAGAGAAGGGTGGTGTGCCTTTTTTGTATGCCTAATTTCTGAAATATAAAATTTTATTAAAATAGTATTGTTTATGTGTTTAAAGAATAGACTAAAACCTCCCTATGTAATACAATGTATTACATAGGGAGGTGCTTTATATGGCAAATATTTCAGTCCGTTTAAATGAACAAGAAGAAGAGTTATTTAAAACATATGCTGAGTTTATGGATGAAACACTTTCTACTCTCTTTAAGAAGGCTTTACTAGAAAAGATTGAAGATGAATTTGATCTTAAGGTAGGTCAAAAAGCATTAGCAGAATATAAGCAAGATCCTGTTACTTATTCTGTGGCGGAAATGCGTGCAAAATATGGCTTATAAACTTGAGTTTTCTAAAAGGTTTGACAAGCAATTTTCTAAACTCGATAAATCAACGCAACGATATATTTTTAATTGGCTTATCAAGAATGTAGATAATGTAGAAAATCCTAGATATTCAGGAAAATCACTGACAGGTAATAAGACAGGGCTGTGGCGTTATCGCATTGGTAACTATAGAGTCATTGCTGATATTAATGACGATAGATGTATCATTTTAGCATTAGAAGTTGGTCATAGAAAGGATATTTACAAATAGAGGCTATACTATGAAATACTTACGTCGTGAACTTAATCAAGTAGAAAAAGAATATTTAAAACAATTTGGACAAGACTCTTTAAACCGTGTCGTTCTACATGATCCAAATACAAAGGATAAACAAGAAGTACAAGATACGATTGATATTCTAAAAGACGCTATGGCTAAAAATAAACCTCTAGAACAAGTTCCAGAGGATATGTGGAAGCTTATTGAGTTTTAAAGGATGAGTCATCTATTTCTTACATACAGCTCAATAAAATAAAAGGCACATTGTTAATCGAATGACCTTCTTAACTTTAAGGAGGTAGTTCAAAACAATGTGCCTTTTTGTTATAGGTTATAGAGTTCAGGTTTGCGATCTCTAAAGATATTAATTTTGTTACGAATGTCTTCGACTACAGCGAGGTCGATGTCTACGGAAGCAATGCCTTCATTAGTGTCCATTTCGAGTAGGTTGGTGCCCCATGGATCATATACAGCAGAGTGACCTGTACTTTGAACGCGGCCCACTGTGCCACAGCCGTTTACGGCACATACGAATAATTGGTTTTCAATAGCTCGCACTTCATTGAGTACCTGCCAGTGACGTAGACGCATAGTAGGCCATTGAGCAGGCACAAATAATAATTCCGTGCCTGGTAATGCAGCCATTCTTACGAGCTCAGGGAAACGGATATCGTAACAGATAACTGTACTGCAAGGTATTCCGTCTAGCTCGAAATGTGTAGTATGGGTGCCGCTTGCAAAGTATTTGTCTTCCTTAGCAGGGCTAAAACCATGCATCTTAGAATATTCACCTACAAGTTCACCGCTTCGGTTGTAAACATAAGATGTATTAAATACGAGATTCTCTTTGGCAACTGCTACAGATCCGCCTACAATATTTACATTATGTTCTTTAGAAAATGCATGTAATAATGCTTTTGTGCGGTCCCCATTATTATCGGCGATATTGATTAGCTCTGTAGATGGATAAAACCCAGTGTTCCAGGTTTCCGGTAATACGATAATATCTGGACTTTCAGATAGGGACTGATTCAATAACTCCTGAACGCGATTGTAGTTATATTCTACGTCGTTTACGTGGACATCCATTTGTATGAGGGTGAGACGTTTTTTCATGGTGAATCCTCTGTGTATTAAAATAGTATAGTTTACGTTAAATATTATATAATTAGAATATTAAAGCATTATTGAGCGTATTACAATATGGCAATGGTAATAGTTTAAATACTATTCTTTTGTAGGAATAGATAGAATAGATTTAGATAACACTAGATGTACAGGCAATCATTGCCATAGGTATTTCAGATGAGCCTATGTATCCTAGACCTAGAAAATCGCTTGATGAGGTACTAGTGCGTTAATTTTTACTAATCTTCATAGAAATGTTATAATATTCTGTATATAATTGTGTTCTAATAGAGGAGGACCTATGAAACGGATTCCATTGGTAACACTATTAGTTGTCGCATTGGCAATGGTTTTGGCCGGATGTGGATTGCTTTCACAAAAAACGGAACCACCTAGTCCAACGGCGCCTGTAAAAGAAGTCAAAATGGTACATCCAACGGGCATCCCTGTTCTTATGTATCATAAAATTGGCGATGATAAGGATAACGATGCAGTTATTCGTGAGGATCTATTCAGAGAACAAATGAAGTTCCTCAAAGATAATGGTTATAATCCATTAACGATGGACCAACTATATGATTATGTCGTAAATGGTGCAGCAGTGCCTGAAAAACCTGTTGTATTAACCTTTGATGACGGTTATGCAGATACATATTCTATCGTATATCCAATTATGAAAGAATATGGTTTCGCAGCCACTGTGTTTATCAATCCTGGCGATGTAGGTACACGGTTAACTTGGGATCAAATTCGTGAAATGCATAAAAATGGTATCACCATTTCCAATCATGGATTCCAACATATCGAAATGGGCCAATTGTCTGAAGCTAAACAAATAGAAAATATTACAAAGGCTCAAGAAGCCCTTGCAAAAGAAGTGGGCATCAAGGATAATCCTTGGTTCTGCTATCCTTATGGAGATAAAAATGAATTCACCGATGCTGCTACCAAGAAAGCAGGTATCAAAATGAGCATGGCCATGAAATCTGGTTGGGCCCATACCGGTGATAATCCATATAACATTTTGCGTGTTTGGGTTGGTAATGCTGTTGATATCAAACATTTTGAAGAACGCATTAGCACCGAACATTTCACTGATTTATAAGGAGAAATACATTGTTCAAAAAGAATTGGGTAAAGTTCATCATCATGGTGTTCTTATTTACCGTTGTAACCTCACCATTCGTGGTGCTCTTTGGACCATTTAATAATGTAAAGCGCGCCGTTATTGGTGCCATATTGCAATCTCGCCATCCTCATTACATTACATGGCTATTCAGTGAAGATGAGTTGCAATCTATTTTGGGTACAGTTGGCGTTGTTAAAAGCCAAGATTTGTTCAAGTTTAATGCTCGTGAAGATAAGAGTTTAAACCTTGAAAAAATTCAGTCTGCTCGTTATGTAGGCTATATTCTTGAAATTCCAGATCCTCGTCGTATTGAAGTCGGTACAGCTGCTAATATTCAAGAAAAAGGCGATACTACAAGTAATATTGCGAAGATGAATAATGCGGTAGCTGCTATCAATGGCGGTGGTTTCCATGATCCAAATGGTACTGGTACAGGCCGTTTGCCTTATGGTTTTATTTTGCATGATGGTGAATATGTTATCGGTAAAGATGTAGGACCTGAAGAAGCGGTAGACTTCGTAGGTTTCTCTAAATCTGGCAACCTTATTGCAGGTAACTACGATAAAACACAACTTAGTGATATGAAAGCTATGGAAGGTATTACTTTTGGGCCACCTCTTATCGTAGATGGTAAGAAGATGATTACCGAAGGCGATGGTGGCTGGGGCGTAGGTCCACGTACTGCTATCGGTCAAAAGAAAGATGGTACAGTACTATTCCTCGTAATCGATGGTCGTCAACCAGGTTATTCTCTTGGTGCTACATTACGTGACGTACAAGATATTCTCTATGAAAAAGGTTGCTACATTGCAGCGAATTTAGATGGTGGTTCTAGTTCTACACTATACCTCAATGGTAAAGTAGTAAACAAACCAGCTGATTTGTTAGGGGAACGCATGATCCCAACGGCGTTTATCGTGAAATAGGAGGACACATGAAACCTTTTACGCGTGTACTGAGCGCCTTTGCGGTAGGTATTCTTCTGCAAGGTGGGGTGTACCTATACCTTGATCAATATATGTTTGCTCCGACTACAGATTTTAATGTAGCCGGCGCTTCTAAGGATGATACTAAAAACTTCCCTGATATTAAGGAAGGTACTAAGTATGTATCTTATGACCGTCAGTTTATGGCGGTTGTTACTGAAAGCTCTTTGAAGATTTATAAGGCTAATGAAAGTAAGCCTACAACGATTGATTTGAAGGGCCGCTCTATTAGTTACTTTAGCTGGATGCCTGACCGTAACTATGCCATCATGGGGCTATATGATTCTAGAGAGGTTGTTATGGCTCGTCTCAATGCGGATGATCCAGAACATGAAGTAGATACAAAACTTGAAGATTTGCCTCGTAACAGTAAGATCGTAGATGCTGCGTATTCTGAAGCGACGAATGTTGTTTATATGAAGGTAAAGGTTCAAGAAAACGCATATCGTATTTATCGTACTGATGCGAACTATGATACGCGTCGTGTGTATATGCAGGCTACGGATATTGGCCATATTGGCGTATTCTATGATGAAGATAGATTCTTCTATGACAACGTTAAAACTGGTGATATCTTCATGTTTAACGGCATTGAAGGTGGTTGGCGTGTAATTAATCCACCAGGACGTTTCCGTCTAATTGGCGTTGATATGGATAAAACTATCTATATTGCTCGCGTGGATGAAGATAATAATGCCCTAACTGTTTATACAGGTAAATTGGGTGTAGGCTTCAAACCAGTTTATAAATATAATCATCCTACTACATTCAATGAATTGACATTGTCCGATGTAAAAGACATTATCAAGAATGGTAGCGACGAAACTACAAAGGTGACAGAGGATGATACTTCATCTAAATCATCTAGTGATAGTAAAAAGAAATCTTAAGAAAAGGCCTTTATAATGATTCATTATAAAGGCTTTATTCCTATACTCGTTTGTACTGTAAGGATATATATGAATATATTATTTGTACGACTCAGCTACATAGGGGATATACTACATGCCACACCTGCTGCGCGCTGGATTAAAGAGCATTATCCAGAGGCAAAGCTACATTGGATTGTAACACCTAGTATGGTAGAACTTTTACAGGGAAATCCCTATGTAGATGAAATCATTCCTTGGGAGCGGGATGAATACGAAGCACATTCTAAAAAACTACATATTCCAACGATGTGGCGCATGTGGTGGGAACTTAGAGATAAGTTAAAACCATACAAATTTGATGTGGCTGTCGATGTACAAGGGCGACTCATAACAGGGCTCGTTTTATTGGCATCAGGTGCACCTATTCGCCTTGGGCTTGGTGGTACAAAAGAGCTAAATTGGATGTTTACTAACTACAAGGCAAAGCCGAGTACAGATCATGTCATTAAGCGCTATATAGAGGTTGCTAAATTACTGAATACAGCCGTTGTAGAGCATAGTGGATTAACTACATCTACTACTGTTATCGCCGATGATGAAAAACCTTGTATAGTCAACGGTTCTAATGGTAAACGGTTATACCACATGGATTTTTTTGTACCCTCCGATTTGCATGCTTGGGCAGAAAATCAGTGGGAATCAATCAATTATGACACCTCCTTAAATCGCGGAGAGGTGGACAAGCCACTGCGTATAGGTCTTGTCCTAGGCACATCTTGGGCGACGAAAGAGTGGCCTCAAGAGAAATGGTATTCTCTCATTAAATCTCTCCAGTATAGAGCCAATTTTGTGTGCTTAGGCGGTCCAAAAGAGGCAACTCAATACAAACCGTTGATGGACTCCATAACGGCTGATGGCCTTGATAAAATTATGCTGAATATGTTGGGGAAAACCACACTTCAAGAGGTAGGGGCTTTAATTGAAAGTTGCGATGTAGTAGTGACTGCTGATACGGGTGCATTGCATATTGCACTAGCTTTAAATAAACCTGTTGTCGCGCTTTTTGGACCTACAGATCCTAAGCTGTGGGGACCGTTGACGGGGAACTTTAAGGTTCTTGTTAATGATGAGTTAGATTGCTTAGGATGTCGTAAACGACGTTGTCCTAAGCCTGATCAATATTGTATGTCTGGTATTGAATCGGTACGCGTGAAAAAGGCAATTTTCGAATTAATAGGAGATAAACATGGCAAAGTTTAAAATTCAAAAAGGCTTATCCGATGCGGATATGATGAAAAACTTTAAAGATACTGAAAATTTTGAAGAAACAATGCTTGATCGAGAACGTTCTGCTAAGAAACCTGTCGTATATCAAAGTCCAAAACAAAAGGAAGATGCATTCTATCGTGAATTCCTTACAGAGAAGGTAGAGACTTTAATTGGTAAAATGTTGCTCGATATTAAGATGGAATACTTCAAAGAAGGTGAGGGTGCATTCTCTATCCAAGTTAAACGGGATGGTAAAAATATTGTTCTTGAAACGGCACCAAAAAAGGTAAAACCTGAAAAATAATATAATAATAATTGCTTACTATAAGAACCTACCTATAAAAGGTAGGTTCTTTTGTATATTTATAAATTACAATAATGAAGGTATATTATCAATAAAAGTGATGAGCTCATAAATGTACCGATGATTATCGAAGTACTAGATTTATAAATACCGATATACTTTGAAAGCTGGCCAATAATAACTAAAAATTATTGCGATATAAATTTTGGTTTCTCATTAAAAAGAGAAATTACAAAGAAATAAAATTGATTAAAAATACATGTTAAATCCTAGCTTTTTAGCACTTTATTGTGATTTCTATCACGAAAAAATCATAATTGAATACATGAAATTATGAGTAAATAGCATAATGCGGTTGTTGACAAAGAATTCTATAAGTAGTCTAATATAAGTATGTCTTAACGATTGCTTGAGTATTTGCTTGTGAGAGCAAGTGCTATAAAAATCGTAAAAAAATAGGTATGAGATAGTTATGTAGTGGATGTATAAAATTACATGCATAAACTATTTCGATTTGGAGGATTAACATGGCTAAAAAATTAAGAATCTGCGAAACCGTTCTTCGCGACGGTCATCAATCTATTTTGGCAACACGCATGCGTTACGAACAAATGGAACCAGTGCTTGGCCTTTTAGATGAAATTGGTTATGAAGCTCTTGAATGTTGGGGCGGCGCTACTTATGACAGCTGTCTTCGTTTCTTGAATGAAGATCCATGGGAACGCCTTCGTAAATTGAAATCCAATTTGAAAAACACTCCACTACAAATGTTACTTCGTGGCCAAAACTTGTTGGGCTACAAACACTACTCTGATGATGTAGTAGAAGCATTCTGTAATGCAGCTGTAAAAAATGGTATTGATCGTATCCGTATCTTCGACGCATTGAATGACCCTCGTAACATGGAAGCTGCTATTAAGTACTCCAAAAAAGCAGGCGCACACGTTCAATCCGCTATGGTATACACAATCTCCCCAGTTCATACAACTGAAAGCTTCTTAAAAGTAGCTGAAACATTGGTAGAAATGGGTACAGATTCCTTATGTATCAAAGATATGTCCGGTTTGTTAGGACCTGCTGATGCATATGATTTGGTTTCCACATTCAAAAAACGTTTTGGCGAATTGCCAATCGACTTGCACAGCCATTTCACTTGCGGTCTTGCAAGCACTACATACTGGGAAGCTGCTAAAGCTGGCGTAGATATCATCGATACTGCTATCTCTCCATTCGCTCATGCAACTAGCCAACCAGCTACTGAAACTATGATCGAAATGTTCAAAGGCACTGAATGGGATCTTGGTCTTGACCTTGATAAATACATTCCATTAGTTGACCACTTCCGTAAAGTAAAACAACAAATCGCTGAAGAATTCAACTTGAAACCAGCTAGTGATGTAATCCCAGCAGTTCGTCGTTACCAAATTCCTGGCGGTATGTTGTCCAATACTCAAAACCAATTGAACGAAATGGGTATGGGCGATCGCTTCTTCGACGTTATGGATGAAATGCCACGCGTACGTGAAGACTTGGGTTACCCTCCATTGGTAACTCCAACATCCCAAATCGTTGGTACAATGGCTATGATGAACGTTATGATGGGCGACCGTTATAAAATGGTTCCTAACGAAGTTAAAGACCTTGTACGTGGTAAATACGGTGCATTGCCTGGTAAAATTTCTGACGAAATCCGTCACACTATCATCGGTGATGAAGAACCTATCACTTGCCGTCCAGCAGATCTTATCGAACCTGAATTGGAAGGTTACCGTCAAGATTTAGCTTCCAAAGGCTACAATGGTATCACTAACGAAGACGTATTGACTTACGCTATGTTCCCAGAAGTTGCTATTAACTTCTTCGATGCAAATCGTCGTTAATCCAAATATTAAAAGAGGATTCCTATGGAATCCTCTTTTTTTATGTATAATAAGGCAATTGAATTATATATGAGTAGAGAAATATTCTGATACTAATAATATAAGGTAACAGAATTTATTTTTACAGATATAGCATTTTTATATTTAGAGATTTTATAAAAAATATAGAGAATATTGAATAAGACGATATAGATGCTTATCTTTGATGTCCTAAAAATTACTTATAATATATTGATATAAGTTACCCGGATACGTGTAACTTATATTAAAAACTTAAGAATAGTAGATAATAAAAGGCATACTGACCATATGTAATAACTGCCAATTATAAACTAACAATGAAGAAAATATGAAGGTTAAATCACTTTTTTGAGCTTTTCACTTGCTTTAAGTATTAAAAATAGCGTAAACTATAAGAAGTATCTAATATTTATGATATTGAGGTAACCCTGTGAATTTACAAATACGGATTTGGATATCCAATGTTGTGCTCTTTGTAGTGCCTATTTTGATAGCAATTATCTTATTTTTGCTATACTTTACAGGTCTGCGCATATTGGCTAATGCCGGTTACTATTTGCGTATTGAGCAGGAACAACAGTTTAAAAGTGTCAGTCGAATCACTGAAACAATTACCTTTTATGGTTTAGAAAACAACTTAATAGATAGCTTAGTAAAGCCTAGCTATAGCTTACTCGATCCGAAGGAAGTATATGTAGAAGTATTAGATCAAGGTAATATGGTGTACAGCTATGGTAATCCTCAAATCTATAGTGCCTCTGCTATTGTTGGTCTTATTGATGTAAACCCTGAATTACAAGGTATCGTATATCAGTCCAATAATACTTTCGTATATGAAATGAGAAAATACGATGGGCGTCATGCTTACGTATATCATATTGCTATAAAGCGAGCTACTCATGGTAGTGATAGCTTAATGGAATCAGTTTCCTTCTATATTATTGTAGTGGCTATATTACTCTTTATTGTTACCTTCTTTGCTATTAACCGATTTGTTACACGCTTCATCATGATTCATGTTAAGAATATGACAAAATCGTTAGAAATGGCCAATCGTCAGATTGAAATGGAACAGGAACAACAAAAAGAGTTGTTAGCAGGGATATCCCATGATATCCGAACGCCGTTAACAGCTATTAAAGCCTATGCAGAAGGTGTTCGTGATGGTATTGCACCAACAGAAGAGCAACAAAAACGCTATATGGGAATCATTTTGAAACGGGCTAATGATTTAGATTCTATGTTAGAGGAATTGTTCCTTATTACAACATTGAATTATAAGAAAGAGTCACGTCCATCTGAACGAATTGAACTCGGTCAATATGTACGTGATTTTGTTGAAGATCATTTGGCTCCTTATCAAACAAGAGGACTTGAAATCAAATTCCGTATAGCAGCTGAAAGTGCTTTTATTAATGCAAACCCACAATTGTTACAACGTGTTTTACAAAATGTGTTGAACAACAGTGCTAAGTATAAAATGGCCGATATTGGTCATTGTGTGATTGATGTAACTAGTGATGATGATTATGTATACTGTGTTATCAGTGATGATGGCCCAGGGGTACCACCAGAATCTCTAGAGCGTCTAATGCGCCCGTTCTACCGCGTAGATTCGTCTCGTACGAACCCGCAGGAAGGTAGTGGTCTTGGATTGTCGATTATTCGTCGAATTATGGAAATCTTTGAAGGCCGAGTTGTGATTGAAAATGTAAGACCACATGGTCTACGTGTTATATTAGAATTTCCTAAACAAGGAGAAGAATCATGAGTGAACATATCTTAATTATTGAAGACGATTTGGATATCGCCAATATTGAGCGTGATTATTTAATGGTGGCAGGTTATGATGTTACGATCATGACTAATGGTACCGATGGTATTGAGGCTGCTTTAAATACTCCTGTAGACCTTATCATCCTTGATGTTATGTTGCCAGAAATGGACGGCTTTGAAGTTTGTCGCCAAATTCGTGACAAGGTTCGCGTACCAATTGTTATGGTAACAGCTCGTCTTGATGATATCGATAAAATCCGTGGTCTAGGTGTAGGCGCTGATGACTACATTGAAAAACCATTCTCTCCATCTGTATTGATTGCAAAAATCAAAGCCATGTTGGCGCAATATAAACGCTTAACAGAGCGTGATGCTATGGAAACTAATGCTATTCAATCCGGTGAAATTCGCCTTGATCCTAAGATGATGAAAGTTTGGGTAAACGAAAAAGAAGTTCATCTTAAAAAGAAAGAGTTCCAATTATTAGAATTTTTAATGCGTAATCGTGATATCGTATTTAGTAAAGAGGAATTGTACTCTCGCGTATGGGGTCTTGACTCTTACGGTGACTATGCAACTGTAGCGGTTCATATCAACCGTTTACGTGAAGAAATTGAAGATAACCCATCCGATAGTAAACATATCATCACAGTGTGGGGCGTAGGTTATAAATTTGTTTGATAACTGAAATACATTTTCACTTTGTACTCACGTTTTTGTTGGCTGTTGATAAAATATGAGTTTATAGAGAGTTATTATATAGATATAATCAAAGATTTAAAAATAGTTTATATACTTCCTTTGATAGTTTAGATATTCCATGTATACTTATTTAGGTAAGGCTGACGTTTGATTCTAGATAAGAAACAACTAAACTTCTCTCTCTTAATAAGTTCTCTCTCAACTTATCTAGATCACATATACTCTCTCTCAACAGTCCTTACACTCTCAAACTATATGCATAAAGGGCATTTGCTAGCGACGGCTAGTGAATGCCCTTTATGTTTTATATGGTACATTTTTATATACATATGTTTTTATGTAATTTCTCTACAGTTGAATCGTCTTGAAATTTGATTTGCTCTTAACGTATTACGAGATACATATTATTTATAGAAATTATATTTTTGTAATAGATGTAATAAATTGTTATGTTGCATTGTAAAGTGTTGCGTACTATAATAGGTTCATCCAAATCAATTTTATAAAATTGATTTTCATTAAATCATTAAGAAATGATATGAGGAGAAATGTATGAATTTTTCAAAATATAAGAAATCAATTATAGCCTGTGTGCTAGCCCTTGGTATTGGTGTAGGCGGTGGGTACTATTTCTTTGGTAGTCCTGTGACACATCAAACAACTGTGCGAGAACAAACAAAACAAACTAAGCCTATTACAGATGCACGTAATACGTATGTGGTACAAGCGGCTAAAGAATCTGGTCCAGCTGTAGTAGGTATTACTACTCAAGTTTTCCAAAAGGATATTTTTAACCGTACCATCTATGCTGGAGAGGGTGTAGGCTCTGGCGTATTGATTGATAATGATGGACATATCGTAACAAATAATCACGTTGTAGCTGGTGCTAAAAATGGAGAGGTTACGGTATCTTTGTCCAATGGATCTACCGTCACAGGTACCGTTATCGGTACAGATGCTCAAACAGACTTAGCTGTTGTTAAAATTGATCCACCAAAGGATATTCAACCTATTAACATTGGTGACTCTGATTCCTTGCAAGTAGGGGAACCGGCTATCGCCATTGGCAATCCTTTAGGTCTAGAGTTTAAAGGCTCTGTTACATCTGGTGTAATCAGTGCGTTAGCACGTACTATCGATGATCAAGGTCAACGTTTCCCATTGATTCAAACAGACGCAGCTATCAATCCAGGTAACTCTGGTGGTGCCCTCATCAATGCAGATGGTGAGTTAATCGGTATCAATAGCTCTAAGATTTCTAAAGAAGGCGTTGAAGGTATGGGCTTTGCCATTCCAATCAACTCCGCTATGACAGTGGTAGATTCTATTATTAAGAATGGTAAGGTTGTACGTCCTTATATTGGTATATGGGCTGTAGATCGTCAAACAGCAGCGCGTAATAATGTAAGTTATGAAGGCGAAGGCCTTCTCATTGTTCAACTTGATGCGAATGGTCCTGCAGCAAAGGCAGGTTTAGTAGAAGGGGATACAATTGCTCAAGTTGATGGCAAGGATATTAGCACATTATTAGAATTAAAAGAGCAAATTGACGCTAAGAGCCCTGGCGACACAGTTTTAGTATCCTATACTCATAATGGCAAAATGAAAAGCACACAGCTTAAATTAGGACAAGCATCTTCCAATTAAATACAGGCTATTTAAGATACGTGAAGTCTCTTTATCCTGAATAAAAAATCCTCATCCTTTGGATGAGGATTTTTTTGTGAGATGATATTTGGGATGCATTTCAATATAAATAACTTAAAATTAGTATAATTTTGAAAAAATTTTTATCTCTATAAACCTAGAGTTTATCTATCTTTATTAGGTATAAAAATAACAAAAATCGGTTTTGTAAAATATATTTTTAACAAGGTACCTTGCAATACGAGGTACCTTGTGTTATTATGTATTTGTCAGTACATGATAGTGACCGTAAGAGAGCTTTCACATTGGCAGGCAAGCACAGCCTAAAAGGGAGGAACTATGCAAGTTCAATTAAAAAAAGGCGTTATGGATATGCTAGTGCTAGCATTACTAACACAAACTGATCGATATGGGTATGAAATTGTAAGCACCATTTCGGAATATATTGAGATTTCTGAAGGAACGATATATCCATTATTTAATAGATTGAAAAAAGAAAAGTATGTTGAAACATATTTAAAAGAGTCCTCTACAGGACCGTCTCGGAAATATTATCACATCACAGAAGAAGGCCGTGCCGCATATAACAAGATGCGCCAAGAATGGGATGAATTTTCTGGTGTAATCAACATCCTGTTGAAAGGAGTCGACTATAATGAACAAAAATAGCTTTTTAGAAGCACTGCGCAATATATTTAAGAAGGCCCGTGTTGCTGATGTAGAAAGTATTATCGAGGTTTATGAAGAGCATTTTGCAGTAGGTTATGAAAGAGGACTTACGGATAGCGAAATCATTAAATCTTTGGGCACTCCAGAGGAAATCTATGCGTCTTATGTAGATGCGGGGATAATTACAGACACATTAGGCCAAGATGGTGGTGAAAGTAAATCTGTTAATATGCAAGCAATCTATGCAAGATTTGATGATTATAAAGAACGTTTATTACCACAATTACCAGGTATGGCTAAAAAAGCATCCAAAACATTGTTATCTATTGGAAGTGCTTTGTCATATATCGTAGGAGTTTTAATATTTATCATTACGCCAGCTATCCTATATTTACTTGGAAGCTCATGGCAGCCGTTTGAGAATGTAACGGCATTTCCTGCGTTGTCAGTAATAACTTTAGTTGCACTTGGTGGTGTAGGTCTCTTTGGGGGCCTTACATGTATCTTTATTGGTATTGAACTTCGTGGTGTACGCGAACGTTATTTCAGCAATGTAGATTAAGGAGGAGCTATGAGACGAATTATAATTGCTGCTATTCTAACTGTAATCAGTGCTGTAGGGGTAGGTACATCATTTGCAGTAAATGATCTACCAAATTTTGGTGAATGGATGAAAACCAATGAACAACAGTTTAGAAAACCACATAGACATGATGGTTCTAATATGCATATGGACCAACATATGATGGATGGAAATAATCAAATGATGCCTCAAAATGGTCTGGGGCCAAATAATGGTCAACATATGTACCAAAATTGTCAAAACCAAATGATGGATGGTATGGGTCCAAATAATGGTCAAATGCCTCCGCAAGGCCAAATGCCTCCGCAAGGTCAAATGCCTATGCAAGGTCAACCACCTCAACAAACTAATGGTAATGCGCCACAACAACAAACTGAACAAGGTGCACCACAAACTACACAAAACTAACCATATTTTATGAGCCCCTTACTCTCATAAAATGATAGAGAACGTGGCCGTGAAAGTGCATTCATGGCCACCATAGAGCCACACACTCTATGTGATACATTCGTATCAGAATCTCTCTCTTACATACAATAACTACACACAAACAAAAAGAGCTCCTTCGTGAAGGAGCTCTTTTTGTATCTGGTGATGAACGTTGATTGTATTTGATAGACTGGGAATATATTTATTAACTAATACTTTTATTAACTTAAATATTAAAAGAAAAGACCTATGCATATGCATAGGTCTTTAGTCATTTTATTTGATATGTTTAGAACCGCGTTCTGTCATAGCTACGCCGTCTTTGCAAAGAGGGCATTCTTCAGGTTTGTATGTAGGAACTTCAAGGTTAAGCAATGCTTGTACTTTTTCGTGAGGTACGCCAAATTCTGCTTTGCCACCAGAACGGTTAACGAGAAGGCCTACACCTACGATTTCACCACCAGATTGGTTTACAACATTTACTACTTCTTGTACAGAACCACCAGTTGTTACGATGTCTTCAACGATAAGCACGCGTGTACCTGGTTCGATTTTAAAGCCGCGGCGCAATGTCATAACACCTTTTTCACGTTCTGTGAAGATAGCGCGTGTACCAAGAGCTTTACCTACTTCGTGAGCTAGTAAGATACCACCAGTCATAGGTCCGATAACAAGTTCTACATTTTGATCGCGGAAGCGTTCAGCCAATTCTTTACAAAGAGTTTCAGTATATTTTGGGTGTTGTAATACATTGAATTTTTCAACGTACATTGGGCTGTGGAGTCCAGATGTCAAAAGAAAGTGACCTTCTAAAATAGCTTGAGTGTCGATAAGTAATTGTTTTACTTCTTGTTCTGTCATCATTTGGATACATTCTCCATTTCTTCAATAATTAAACGAACTGCTTCACGAGGATTTTCAGCCTGTGTAATAGGGCGGCCAATAACGAGGCGAGATGCGCCATCTTGTAATGCACTAGCAGGTGTAGCAATACGTTTTTGGTCATCTGTTGCTGCAAAGGATGGGCGGATACCAGGTGTTACGATGAGGAAATCATCACCACATGCTTCACGAATCATCTTAGCTTCTAATGCGGAACATACAACGCCATCCATGCCACATTCTTTAGCGAGCTTCGCTAGACGAATAACTTGGTCGGAAATCGGTAATTGACCACCAGTTGCAGTCCAAGCTTCATCATCGAAGCTAGTTAATACAGTGATTGCCAATAATTTTGTACGTTCAACGCCCAATTGTTCAGCTGTTTCACGAGCAGCTTTTACAGCGGCTTTCATCATAACTGGACCGCCTTGACCATGCATAGTGATCAAGTTAGCACCTAAACGTGTTAGGGAAGATACGCCATGTGCTACTGTATTAGGAATATCATGCAGTTTCAAATCAAGAAATACTTGTTTGTTTTGCTCTTGTAAATAGCGAACTGTTTGCTCTCCTTCGGCGTAGAATAGCTCCATGCCGACCTTGTAAAAGCTAACCGCATCACCAAGGGCTGTTACGGTTTCTTTCATCGCATCCATAGTGGATACATCAAGGGCAACGATTAATCTGTCATCTGCCATCTTGCAACCTCCATACTACATATATATCTAAATAATTTTCACATACAGAGGGCCTATCTGTCAATTAAATTTGATGTGAAAGAGGTGACTAATAGTCACCGTTGAATAGTAGATTATAGAGTGTTTCATGCTATAATAAATGGAGAAAATGAATACAATTCTTATATATAAATTAAAAAATATATAGATTTGAAAGGAGTCCTATGTTAGATTTTGTTGCATTAGACTTTGAAACAGCTAATAAATTTAAAAATAGTGCGTGCTCCTTGGCGGTTATTACCGTAAGGGATGGACAGATTACAAAAAAGGCGTACAGCCTTATCAAACCACCGTTCATGAGTTTTGATGATGAATGTATTGAAATTCATGGTATTCAACCAAAGGATGTTATCCATGAGAAAACCTTTGATCAATTGTGGAATGCTATCTACGAAAATCATTTAAAAGGCAATATCATGGTAGCTCACAACGCAAAATTCGATATGAATGTATTGCGTGCTACACTGGATTACTATAAAATTCCTTGGCCAGAGCTAGATTATGCATGTACGGTGAAACTTTCACGTGCGGTATGGCCAGATTTAGTAAACCATAAGCTAAACACAATGGCTGCATACATGGGGGTTGAGTTTAAACACCACTACGCATTAGATGATGCGGAAACATGTGCTAAGGTTGTGTTAGAGGCAGCTAAGGCTAAGGGCGTTAATAGCTTGCCAGATTTGTTGAAGGCTACAGGTGTACCACTAGAACCATTTATTGATGACAAAAATCGCGCTGCTCAAGAGGCTTTACATAAAGAACCTGAGCCAGAGCAAATGTCGTTCTTTTAGTAAGGAGAGACACTATGTTAGGTAAAGAATTATTATCCTATGTGGATCACACACTATTGCGTCCTACAGCTACATGGGAGGATATTAAAGAAATTTGTGATGCCGGCGTAACCTATAAAACAGCATCTGTTTGCATTCCACCAGATTTTGTGGCTTCTGCCCATGAATCGTACCCAGATCTCAATGTTTGCACTGTTATTGGTTTCCCTTTAGGCTATGAAACGACTGAAGTGAAGGTGGCTGAAACAAAACAAGCCCTTGCAGAAGGGGCCTCTGAAATTGATATGGTTATCAACCTAGGCAATGTAAAACAAGGGGACTTTGATGCGGTTACTAGTGAAATTAAAGCGCTTAAAGCCGCTTGTGGAGATAAAATCTTAAAGGTTATTATTGAAACTTGTTACCTTACTGATTCTGAAAAGATAGCTCTCTGTAAATGCATTACGGATGGTGGTGCTGACTATATCAAGACATCTACAGGTTTTGGTAGCAGTGGTGCCAGTATTGAAGATATTCAACTCTTTAAGAAACACATCGGGCCTAATGTAAAAATTAAGGCTGCCGGTGGCATTCGTTCTATCTCTGATATGAAAGCCTATATTGCAGAAGGTTGTAGTCGTATTGGCGCCAGTGCAGCAGTAGAACTACTCAAAGATCATTTAGACGAAGAAGTGTAATAGAAAACCACCTAGGCAGTGCTTAGGTGGTTTCTTAGAATGGCGGTATAACCATGCGCATGTATGATATTATTCTAAAAAAGCGGTCTAATTTACCATTAACAGATGAGGAAATTCGCTTTGTCATCTCTGGTTATGTAAATGGCGAAATTCCCGACTATCAAGTGAGTGCTTTGTTGATGACCATTGTATTTAATGGGATGAATGCTCGTGAACTAGGTACATTGACATTAGCGATGGCACAATCGGGGCACATGGTAGATTTATCCAACATCGATGGTATAACAGTAGATAAACATAGCACCGGTGGTGTAGGGGATAAGACAACACTTATCATAGGACCTCTCGTAGCGGCTTGTGGTGGCAAGGTGGCAAAAATGTCGGGCCGTGGCCTTGGTCATACGGGTGGCACCATCGACAAGATGGAATCCATACCAAACTTAAAGGTATCCTTGGACCAAGAGGCATTTATTAATCAGGTCAATACAATAGGTCTGGCTGTAATCGGTCAGTCTGAAGGACTAGCACCAGCAGATAAAAAACTCTATGCCTTGCGAGATGTAACGGGGACCGTGGATAGTATTCCGCTCATCGCATCCTCTGTAATGAGTAAAAAATTAGCTTCTGGGGCACAAGCAATCTTGCTAGACGTAAAGGTTGGCAGTGGTGCTTTTATGAAAACCTTAGACGATGCTCGTGCATTGGCTAAAGCAATGGTAGATATTGGTAAGGAAAATGGTCGCTCTGTTAAGGCTGTTTTAACAGATATGGATCGACCATTAGGGCATGCCATTGGTAATGCTTTGGAAATTCGCGAGGTTATTGATACGTTGAAAGGGCATGGCCCACAGGATTTAACTCATGAATGTCTTATTATGGCAGCCCATATGCTCGTATTGAGTCATATATGTGACTATGAAACTGCCCTCAGCCGCGTACAAGAGGCACTCGACTCTGGCGCCGCATTAGAACGATTGCGCATGATGATTGATGCTCAAGGTGGAGACAGCCGAGTTCTTGATGATGAAAGCTTATTAGCCATTGGCAAATTCACCTATGATGTTACAGCGCCTCAAGATGGTTACATTACACACATGAATACAGAACAATGTGGTATTGCATCTGTTATGCTCGGAGCTGGTCGTACTGTTAAGGATGGTCCTATCGATTATAGTGCAGGCATAGTAATGCACAAGAAAACAGGTGATGCTGTTATGGCTGGTGAAAGCATAGCTACCTTATATGCTTCTCATGAAAGTTTGCTCGTAAATGCGGCTAAAACATACTTAGAGGCAATTACTTTTGGTGAAACAGCACCAGTGGTAGTAGATACGATTCTTGATATGGTGGAATGAGGATATCCATATGATAGAAAAGGAAACTGATATGACGGAACAGGAAATTCAAAAGCTTATTGATCGTGCCATAGTAGCGCGTGAGAAAACCTATAGCCCGTATTCCCATTTTGGAGTGGGTGCAGCCCTTCTGTGTGAGGATGGGGCAATCTATGAAGGTTGCAATATAGAAAATGCATCTTATGGTTTAACTAACTGTGCAGAACGAACTGCTATATTTAAAGCCGTATCAGAAGGGCATACAAAATTTAAGGCCCTTGCCGTAGTTGCTGATACGGAAGGGCCTTGTGCACCATGTGGTGCCTGTCGCCAAGTAATTTCTGAATTTGACATACCACAGATTATCTTGGCTAATTTAAAAGGCAATTATAGAGTTGTTAGTCTTGATGAGTTATTACCATTTAGATTTGGTGCGGACAGCTTATAGTAAAAAAGAGACCACTGATGTGGTCTCTTTTTTGTTATACCTTAGAATGCAGGAACAATTGCACCTTGATATTTATCTTCAATGAATTTTTTGATTTCAGGGGTATGAAGAGCTTCCATCAATTTTTTGATGCGAGGATCGCTTTCATTGCCTTTAAGTACAGTTACGATGTTTACGTAAGGGGAATCTTTAGCTTCGATTGCCAATGCATCTTTACCAGGGTTAAGACCTGCATTTAATGCATAGTTTGTGTTAATAGCTGCTAAAGCTACATCGTCAAGAGAACGAGGTATTTGAGCTGCTTCTAATTCAACAAATTGGTAACCATTAGGATTGGAAGTGATATCTTGAATTGTAGATAAGATATTGCTAGAGTCTTTCAATGTGATAAGACCTTCTTTTTGCAATAACAATAATGCACGACCACCGTTTGTAGGGTCATTAGGGATAGCGATTTTAGCGCCTTTAGGAAAATCTTTTAAATCTTTGACTTGACGAGAGTATAAGCCCATTGGTTCAAGGTGAACACCACCAACAGATACTAATGGAAGGTTATGAGCTTTTGCGAACTCATCCATGTAAGGTACATGTTGGAAGAAGTTTGCATCGATTTCTTTATCACCCAAAGCAAGGTTTGGTGTGTTGTAATCAGTGAATTCAGTGATTTGTAAATCAATACCATCTTTTGCCAAGATAGGTTTAACTTGTTCCAAAATTTCTGCGTGAGGTACTGCTGTAGCACCGATTTTTAATACTTGTTTGCCGTTGTTAGCAGCTTGTTTGTTATTGTCATTACCGCAACCAGCGATCAATAAAGCACCGCCAAGGATTACAGTAGCTGCTAATGCTAAAAATTTTCTCATTAGACACACTCCTTTTACAATTAGTTCATATAAAATATTACATTAATAGTACTAAATTATTTCCTATCTATCAAGAAGGAATTATTGTAGGTTCTCCATAACTTTAAGCTATGGACCCTTATTTACCGATGATAAGTCCAATGGACCACATGATTTGATAAATCATAGCTGCTCCCGCAGTGGTGCCCATCGCTTTGTCGAGCAGGAATTCATCTGTTTTTGTACTTAAGGTGTGTACAGTTTTGAAAGCTAGTGGTGCTGCGAAGAAGGCTAATAGGGAGAACCATGTCATGTGACCTACAATGATCCATGCAAGGATCCAAATAAAGTTGAATAGGTAGGTGATGCTCATCAGACTGAGGGCGCGTTCTCGGCCCAAAACGATTGGTAATGTGCGACGACCGTGGCTTTCATCATTTCTAATATCACGAATGTTATTAGTGAGCATAATGGAGCCAACTAGTAATGTAGATGGAATAGCAGGTATCAATAATGCTGAGGATAAGTCACGTGTCCATGCGTATCCTGTAATGAGTACGATAGCAAACCCCATAGCGATACCAGAGGAAATTTCACCGAATGGTGTACGGGAAATTGGTTTTGGACCGCCAGAATAGAGGAAGCTAATTAGAATACAAAGGAAACCTGCTGGAATATAGTACCAAGTGATGGTTGCGGATAGGTAAAGACCGATGATAATAGGTACTACCATGAGAACCTTAATCATGGTAACGATAAGCTCTGGCGTAATGGCACCACGCGTAATAGAACCAGCATTACCAACCTTTTGCCCCGCATCGAGACCAGATTTAAAATCTTTATATTCATTCCATAAATTAGCTACAATTTGAGCTGTTACAACGGCTAAAAATATTAAAACCGTATGGATAATGGCAAGACCTGTACCGTGAGTGGCACCAAATGCGTAATAGCTAAAGGCTGCACCTAAAATGGTAGGCCCTAAAGCAGCTGCTAATGTACGAGGCCTAGTGAGTGGAATTATTTCTTGTATCATAATAAAAGCACACCATGTGTGCACTCCTTTCTATTTCTCATACCATATGTTTACATATCTATTTAAGTATTGTATAGCAGAACTGAAAGGTTGTAAATTAGACTATACAGTTATACAGCTCCATATAGTATAATAATTAGTATATGCAGTATAGATTATCTTTTTGAAATCTTTATGGATGCAATATGGATTATGAATATAATCTGTATATGAATGTATTGTTAAATCGTGAGGTGTCTTATGAGAGCTCTCAACAAAAAAATGATGACATTGGCTTGTGCCACATGCTTAACTGTTGGCATGGGCGCAGTGGCATGTGCGGATACAGTAGATTTAGGCTATGGTTTATATGGCAGTACGTCTCCTACGGTGAAGGCTGTAGAGGCCATGCGTGTTCCTACGGATGCAAAGCTGCGGAATAATGAGCAAAGTCAAATAATTTCAATGGCAAATAAAGCGGCTGTTGATGCTGTTAATGCTAGTATGAAATTGCAAGCACCGGTACAAGTTGAACCTATGAAGGGTGATGTGTTAGATGGATTTTCCGTCTATCAATTGCAAGGGACGGATAAACAAGGTCACCATGTAGGTCAGTTAGTCGTTGTAGACTATTCTAAAAATGCTATAGATCAAGTAATTGGTATGAATAAAACCATTTTAGAAAAGGTTCCAGACGCAAAAAAAGCTGCAATGAAAAGCTCTATCTCTAAATATGTAGATTCCTATTCTAAAGAGAAGGCTCAACAACAATTACAAGGTTTGAAGGGCAATACGATTGAAGGTGCTAAATTAGCGAAAGATTTGAAGATGCTAAATGACAAGTTACCTGCTCACATTATGGGGGTAGTTGATAAAATGCTTGCTACAGAAAAGAATTTATCTCCTAAAAGTAAAGAAGAGCTCCGTTCTTATGTAGACTTTATGGCAAAACAAGTGAGCTTAGATGCAACGCATGTGGCTTATAAACCTGTTCAAACACGTTATGGCACGGCTGTGACAGGCGATTTACGGGGTAGCCTTAAATATGATGGTTTTAGAAATACTTATTCCTTAATTGGTTATGCCGTTCCTACAGACAAAGGTGTAGCTTTACAGCTTTTATTATCTGATGACTCTAGTCATGATTATTGGGCTAATGAGTTGAATCATATGTATCAAACACAATCTCTCAAGGGAGGTAAATAATATGAAATCTTTGAAAGTATTGCCTTGTGCAGCTTGCCTAGTGGGTACTATATCTGGCGTAGGTTTCGCTAAGGATGTGCAAACTATTGCAGGTTCTATGGTAGTGCCTAACAATGTAAATGTTGTTTCTGCATCTAAAACAAATACACGTGATTTTGTAGAAAAACAATTAAATGCGGAACCTACAAAATCTTCGATGGCGAATATGATGGTAAAGGAATTTTTCCAAAACTTTGGCACTAATTTTGATGTATACCAATTACAAGGGGCCGATAAAACAGGTCAAAAGGATGCATATGTAGTAGCGCTAGATGTTAAACAAATAGCACAGCAAGTGGCTAAAGATAAGACAAATGATCCTATGTTTATGGCGGCTATGGCAGCTCTAGATAAAGGTCAAATTGATCCTGTTACTGAGCAACTAGTGCTAGGTGCCGTTAATAAGCAAATTCCTACAACTACAACTGTAGTCCCTTTAAATGATCCAAAACGTTATGCTAATCTTAAGACTCGGTCAGGTGAACTACTTATAAAACCTAGAACGCTTACTGTAGAAAATGCAGAACAAGTGCATCCTGTGGCAGGCACTAAATATCAAACCTATGCAGCAAGCTCTCGCTTATTATATGCAGATGGAGATGGTCAAACTCCGCTCTATGCAAATGCTGCATTTGTGTTAAAGCCAGGTAAACCGGTACTATACGTAGGTGTAACTACTGATGTACAACGAGATTATTTCAAAACGATATTTGACAATGCCTTCAAATCTATTAAATAATTTGTTATAGATATACTTTCACAGAGTATGTCATATACAAGGTAATTACTAATGTGAGTATGGTGGCATTAGAATAATCAATATTATTTTTTATTATATTTAAAAGGAGAATTATTATGAAAACAATTTTCACAGACAAAGCACCAGCAGCAGTAGGTCCTTACTCTCAAGCTAAAGTAGTAGGCGGTTTATTATTCGCTTCTGGACAAATTCCACTCAATCCTGCAACTGGTTCCATTGTTGAAGGCGGTATCGTAGAGCAAACTGAGCAAGTATGCAAAAACATTGATGCTGTATTGGCTGAAGCAGGTTCTGACTTCTCCGAAGTTATTAAAACAACTTGTTTCTTGGCTGATATCGCCGATTTCAAAGCATTCAACGAAGTTTATGCTAAATATTTCACTTCTAAACCAGCTCGCTCTTGCATAGCAGTAAAAGATCTTCCATTGGGTGCTTTGGTAGAAGTGGAATTTATTGCGGAAGTATAAGATGGATTATATTTCCTTGTTACAATCAGAGATGCGTCCTGCCTTCGGGTGCACTGAGCCAATTGCATTGGCTTATGCGGCTGCGAAGGCAGTCTCTGTTTTAGATGAGTTTCCTAACCATATTCACGCACGATGCAGCTCGAATATTATAAAAAATGTAAAATCCGTAGTCATTCCTAACTCTGGTGGTCGAAAAGGTCTTCAAGCGGCTACTACCCTTGGTGCCATTGTAGGTCACCCTGAGCGTGAGCTAGAGGTATTAGAATCTGCTACAGATGAAGATCGTAAATGGCTCGGCACATTGCTAGATGCCAACTTCTGTACAGTGTCACTTGCGGAAGGCGTAGATAATCTTTATATTGAAATCACTGCAGAAACAGATGAACACACAGCGGTGGTTCGCATTGAAAACGACCATACAAATGTAACCTATGTTGCTGTAGATGGTGAGATTGTGTCTGAAACGGTTAATAAAATCAAGAAAGCCGCAAAAAGGGAATATGCTATGACCTTTGATAGCATTTACGAATTTGCTAAAACGGCAGATATTTCTGGCATCATTCCTCAAATCAAGCAGCAAGTAGAATATAATACTGCTATTTCTCGAGAAGGTTTGTCTAATGATTATGGCTCCAATATTGGACAGCTCTTATTGTTGGATGAAGAAAATCCGTCTCTTGAAACAAAATGTAAAGCTCGTGCAGCGGCTGGATCCGATGCGCGTATGAGTGGGTGTCCATTGCCTGTAGTTATTTGCTCTGGCTCTGGTAACCAAGGGCTAACTGTATCTGTACCTATCATTACAACTGCTGAGGAACTTGGTAAAAGTGATGATGAATTGTACCGTGCTCTTGTTTTCGCTAACTTGTTGACGCTCTACGTTAAATCTGGCATTGGTAAATTGTCCGCCTATTGCGGCGTTGTATCTGCTGGTGTAGTCAGTGTAGCTGGTATTGCCTTCTTGAAAGGTGATAGCAAAGATATTATCGAAAATACTCTTGTGAATGGTCTTGCTAGCTTATCTGGTATCGTATGCGATGGCGCGAAACCATCCTGCGCAGGTAAAATTGCTATCTCCCTTGATGGCGCGTTCATGGGTTATAAACAAGCCCGCCTTAACAAGAACTACCAAAAAGGCGATGGCCTTGTAGCATACTCCGTTGATGATACCATTCGCAGTATCGGTACTGTGGCTCAAGGTATGAAAGAAACGGACATAGTAATCTTGAATGAAATGCTTAAACACTAAAATATACAGTGTGTAGCTGAAAATAAAAGAACCCTTCAGATGATCTGCACCCATTTTGTTGGACAGATATAATTAAGCTACTTTTTGGGAATGA
>UPXS01000022.1 GCA_900538355.1 uncultured Veillonella sp. | reverse complement strand
TTCAAACAAAATATTAATATCTTACTAAGTAACTGGGATAATGATGGGAGAGACTCTATAGATGAGAGAGACATTAATAAATTAATAGATGAGTTAGGCGATTTTAGTGCTGAATTCTTTTTTAATTTTAAGGCATCAAAGAATGATAAAGCTAAATATGAATATAAGTATACCGTTACTGATACAGTTCTTTCTAAAGGAGTTGTTCTTTACCGTAATGCTTTTAGTTTATCTTCATATGATGGAAATAAAGATTGGTTGAATTTAAACGCTCGAGCTCGTAAATCACCAGCGGCTGCGACCCATGATACAGGTGCATGGCGTGTTAGAGAAAATCAAATAGCAGGTTTTGTTTGTATTGATAAAGAAGAAAATCCTTTATTACAAGATTTGTCAAATCGACAGGGATTAGACGAAAATATTTATTATCATCTTTTAGTTGAAGTCATCTCTCTAGGCTTAAAGGAATTTGAAAGATATAGACAGTCAATTATTAGAGCAATAAAAAAACATAAAGAAAGTGAGCAAGGCGTATTGTCTAAGTCGGATAATATAATTACTAAACTCTTAAGTAAGAGATGTAGAGTACAAGAATTATCCGATATAGAAGAGAAACAGTTATTATCAGAAATTAAAGACCTTAAACAATCGCTTAGAGCTATGATCGGGACTGAAAGAGAGGCACAAGCTCGATATGAATATGATGTAAGATTATTGAATGTTTTGGCTACTATAGGTATGAAGGTAGCGACTAGTGCCCATGAAATATACAATGATAGAAATCATTATATATTGTCGTATGATAATATTGAAAATGCATTGAAAGCTTATGATATGTGGGATATCCTTCAGACACCAGAGTATACTAGAATTAGCACTAAAAATATACCTAAAATCATTGAAAAAGGTAGAAGTTCAATGAAGCGTATTGTTAGAATAATTGATACTGTATTACAAAAAAGTGAAGTTCAACGATTTATTCCTAAGAGTGTAGATTTAAAGGGATTAATAGAGGATATTGTTAGGCAGTGGAAAGCTGATTATAATAGGGTTAATTTTAATTTAGATATTCAAAATGGTATTGTACTTAATTTATCGGATGATGTATTATGGACAATTTTTGATAACTTAATATTAAATTCTATTCAGCAGAATTCTGGAAATGTATTAATTACTATTGAGGTATCTGTAAGGGATAATACAATTCAATTTAACTATCATGATAATGGTAAAGGCTTAGCAAAAAAGTATTTAGTAAGGCCTAGATTAATTCTTGAACCACATGAGTCTACACGTAATGGAGGACATGGCTTGGGAATGTGGATTGTATATAATACTATATTATCCTTACGAGGAGAAATAGACTCTATTGATGGTTATAATGGTTTTAATATCATATTCCATATAAAGGAGATGAGTAGTATTGGAAATTAAAATTTGTTATGTAGATGATAATCTTGATCCTTTTCTTGTGGGGTATTTAGATAAATACGTGTGTAATAATCCAGATTATAAATATGTAGAGTATGAAGTAAGCCCTTCTTTGTCATATAATGATTTACTTATGGACGAAACAATTAATATGTCGGATATTTTAATTATTGATTCAAGGCTATTTGAAGAAGTGGAATATACAGAGAATACTTTAACGGGTGAAGAACTTCGTTTTATTATACGAAAAGTATTTCCATATAAAGAGGTTCTGGTTATAAGTCAAAATGATACAAATGAATATGATATAGAATCAAAATTTAAACCTTCAAGTCCCCTAGCAGATAGTAGCTTTGAGATGTATGAAGCGGAAGCTTGTCAGTTTTATAATGAAAGGCTCCTTCCTAAGATTATAGACTCTAGAAAATCAATAGAAGCTACTAAAAATATATTGAATCGAATAAGTGATAAAGGCTATATGAGTAGTAGTATGTTATTAGAGCAGATTAGAGATACAATTGATGGTGATAATATCTATACAGAGTTAAGCAAAGAAGATATTGATAGCTTGATTGATAGTTTTACTAAATTGAGAAAGGAACTAAATGTGTGAGGATTACAGACTAACTCGTTATTGTGATGATTATCATGATATTAATGAGAGAAAGCAAGAGCTTGAAGCTTTGATAAGACAAGAGTGTCCACAAACACGAATAATTTATAATAAGATTAGAAATCGTGAGCTGCGCTATATTGGTAAATTTATGCAAATTTATAATTTTAGGTGTGCTTATTGTGGTGTTTCTAATCGTGTGTTGTTGAATGTTCATTTATTTGAAGTTGATCACTTTATTTGTGAGTCTTCCTTTTCTGGTTCTTCTGCTAAAGAAGCTGCTGGATGTATTTCTAATTTAGTATTAGCCTGTAGGTGTTGTAATCGTGATAAAAGTAATTTAGAGTGGCCACGTGAATACGATAGTTTGCTTCATCCTGATAGAGGAGAGCTTATACATGTTTTTAGGCGGGATAACAACTATTATATTCGTATAGCAGATAATTACAAATCTGATGAGATAATTGTAGGATTTTATAATCGACTAAGACTTGGAAGCCAAAAAAGAAGACTAGATTATCTTTTAACAGAGATGATAGGTATAGAGGCAGAACTATGTAGGAAGAGATACCGTCATAGTAGTTTGGAATTGTTAAGAGAATGTATTAATCTTTTATCTAGACGCCGAAATTCAATGTATTAACTTAGTTGTGGAGAATAAACTTATCTGTTGGTTGGATTTAAAGCTGTTAGTAGATTAAATTTAATATAAGGTTTATAGAATCATAATTTATATGGAAATTGACTATTATATATGCAAGAAATTAGTATAATTTAGTTAATACTAATTTTTATGTTTTGTTTGTTAGAGTGACTTATAAGTTCAAAGTAAAATAAAATGTATTTATGTTATACTATAGATAGGTAGTAAAGCGTACAAAATATTGCCTAAAATATAACAAAAGGACGAGTTGAAACTCGTCCTTTTTCTTGCGTATTGGAGTTATTTTTATATATTATGTTATATAGAATTAATTTTAGTTTTGGATACCGGATTTTGGATATCAACTGTTTTGAGGGATTCTTATGAGTGAATTAGTAATACGACCAATTACAAAGGATGATATCGCAGCTTGTTTAGATATATATAATTATGAGGTTGTGAACGGTGTAGCAACGCTTGATCTTGAGCCCCGTACATTGCCAGAGTGGCAGGAGTGGTATGAGGCCCATAGTGACGAGCACCATCCTATTGTGGTAGGTACCGTTGATGGTGTTGTGGCCGGTTATGCGTCGCTTTCACCATATCGACCTAAAGAGGCCTACAAAAGTACGGTAGAGTTATCCATTTACATTCATCAAGAATACCGTGGTAAAGGCATTGCTACACAATTGATGGCCCATATCTTGGAGATAGCAAAGAATGACCCATTGTTACACAATGTGGTTTCCGTTATTACAGCGGGCAACGAAGGTAGTACTAAGCTACATGAGCGATTTGGATTTACTTATTGTGGACTTACGCCTCAAGTTGGTTTCAAACATGGTAAATATCAGGATACCGAAACATACGCATTATTGGTATAATAAAACGTAGATATTAAAGTAAAGACTAATAATGTACAGATGATAGATAAGGGTTCGCCAAGGGGGAGGGCGAATAGGGTGATTGAATGAACATGAAAGATGAACGGCAGTTCGTTGGATACAGTAAGTATCGCAGCCGTCTTGTAGATGGTCATGTGCATACAGAATTGTGCCCGCATGGTAGTGGGGACCGAACTGCATTGATGATTGAAAAGGCCATCGAGTTGCGCATTGAAAAGGTATGCCTTACAGAGCATGCGCCGTTGCCAAAGGCGTTTGCAGCTGAATACGGTGGTGACCAAAAGGCTTATGATACAGCGTCTTTGAAGTTAAACCAGGTTGATACCTATTTAGAACTAGGTCGTCAATTACAACGTGCTTATGGTACACATATTGATATCTCCCTTGGTTTTGAGGTGGATTATATTCCAGGCTTTGAGGCAGATATTCAAGAGTTCCTCGATCGCTATGGTCCATTGACGGATGATAATATTTTGTCCGTTCACTTTATGGAAGGCGTGAATAATGCCTTTTACTGCTTAGATTATAGCCCTGAAGAATTTGAAAAGGGCTTTGGGCCTTGGATTGAAAAGCAATATGAGTTGTATTACAAATATTACTCCACCGTGCGCCAAGCCGTGCGTGCTGACCTTGGCGAATATACGCCAAAACGCATTGGTCACTTTGATTTGATTAAAAAATACCAACATCACTTTGGTTTTGAACATCACTTAGATCGTCGTAATGCGCAAGTGGTAAGCGATATTTTACATATCATGCGCGTACAAGGTCGCGAGCTAGACTATAACATGAGTGGCTTCTTTAAACCAGACTGCCGTGAAATGTATCCAAGCCGCTTTATCCAAGGCATGGCTGCTGTCATTGGCGTGCCATTCGTACTTGGCTCTGATGCGCATAGCATAGCAGATATAGAAAAAATTTGGGGCTAGATTGATGAGAAAATGGTTATTTTGTCTGATTCTTTTGATTACCCTAATAACAGCTTTTGTAGCTTATATGTTTTATCATGAACCATCATCAGATGAGCTAGCTGGGCGCAGTGTAGCTTTAGAATTTGGGCCTAAACATGAGTTACATATTAGCAAATTGGGTAGTCAATTTATTACATCTGATATTAGTTTATCTAACTCTAAATTTCCCTATCCTTTTGATGCCTATGTAGTAAAAAATAAGGGTGAAAGCTCGTATTTATATTTATTATGTAAGGATAATATGATTGTCTTTGATAATACTATGAATTGTATTCTATTTTTCTCCAAACAAAATCAAGAGTCTAAAGCTTTATTAGATCATGTACGGAAATATTATCATTTTGATGAAAGCAAAACGAAGTATAAGATTGAAGATTTGCATGAAGTTGATAAGTCTATATATTTATCGTTACAAAGTCAAAATTAATCCTTAATTATATGTATGTAACTATTATCTATAAAAGAATATAAAATGTAGGCGTACTATTTTTATATTAAATTTGAAATACGTGAAATCGTAACGGTTCTATTGACAATTCTATAGAACCGTTATATTATAATTTCATACTTTAACTGGATAAAGTGATAAAATAGAAAAGTATCGATATGGGTAAACAGCAATGTAGACAATCAATATACCTATTTCGTTCATTCCTATTATGTAGATACAGACCCTGAATTTATTATATCCACTGCAAACTATGGTATCGATGTACCTGGCGTTGTAGAGCGCGGTAGAGTGTATGGAATGCAATTTCATCCTGAAAAAAGTGGTGTAGTAGGCCTAAATTTGTTGCGTACATTTGGCAATATTACGGAAGCCTATGCAGCAGCGAAACAATAGGAGGGTCATTCTATGTTAGCGAAACGTATTATTCCTTGCCTCAGTGTGGCAAATGGTCGTGTCCAGAATGGTGTGCAATTCCGAGATATGGTTGATGCCGGCGATCCTGTTGAATGTGCGGAACGTTATGAGATACAAGGGGCGGACGAACTTGTATTATTAGATATAACGGCTACAACAGAAGGCCGTAAAACCTTTACTGATATAGTCCTTAATGCATCGGATAAGGTATTCATGCCACTCACTGTAGGCGGTGGCATTACGTCTGTAGAGGATATGACGCAGCTTATGAAAGCTGGTGCCGATAAGGTTTCCATCAATACGGCGGCACTATCTAATCCATCGCTTATTACAGAAGGGGCAAAGAAGTTTGGCAATCAAGGCATCGTCGTGTGCTTAGACGTAAAATATAATCCTTTTAAAAAATGTGGAATGCCTATGGTCATGGCACATCCGATGATCCAGGGGCGCGGCGAAAAAATGCTCTCGAATGGGCGAAAGAAGCGGTAGACCGTGGTGCAGGTGAGTTATTGGTAACGAGTATCGATAGACATGGCACAGGTCTTGGCTTTGATATTGAATTATATCAAGCGTTAGCAGAGGTTGTAGATGTGCCTGTAACAGCCTTTGGTGGTGCTGGAAATATACAGCATTTTGTGGATTTATTTACAAAAACAAATGTAACTGGAGCCCTCGCTAGTGCCTTGCTACATAATAAAGTATTAACAATAAAAGATATTAAAAAAGCTCTTCACGAAGCAGGTATCGTCGTAAGACAATAGATAATTACTATCAAAATAAAACGATAAAAGCATTCTCTTATTAACGGAGAATGCTTTTTAATTATGCTTTTAACTCATAATGTACATTCAAAATGATAAATCGATAATTGACACTTTTATGTTTAGATATACAATAATTATTGTAAGTACTAAAAGTTTTGAGAGCCAATGTGGCATGGATGTGCAAAAGATTTATCAGATATTTTTATATAACACCATGTCACACAAGACAATTGGAGGTGTTTATATGGTTATGAATGGTATTTACTTAGTTATAGCCTCCGCGTGTATTCTAATTTTAGCGTACCGCTTTTACGGGGCTTTCATAGCGGCGAAAGTATTGACATTGGATGAATATCGTCCAACGCCAGCTATGGTTCACAACGACGGTCACGATTACGTGCCAACTAACAAATGGGTAACATTTGGTCATCACTTTGCAGCGATTGCTGGTGCAGGTCCTCTTGTAGGTCCTGTTATCGCAGCCCAGTTCGGGTATTTGCCTGGTGCATTATGGATCCTTATCGGTTCCGTATTAGCCGGCGCTGTACATGACATGGTTATCTTGTTCGCATCTGTTCGCTATGATGGTAAATCTATTGCGGATATTGCACGGGAAGAAATCAGTAAATTTGCTGGTTTCGGTGCTATGCTTGCTACATTGTTCCTATTGATCATCACCCTTGCTGGTATGGCCGTAGTAGTAGCTAACGCATTGCATAACTCCCCATGGGGTTTCTTCTCCGTATTTGCTACAATTCCAATCGCTATTTTCATTGGTATTTATTTGAAATGGTTGCGTCCTGGTAAAATTCAAGAAGCAACTATTATCGGTGTAGCGTTGATCTTCGCAGCTATTATTTACGGTCCAAACGTAGCAGCTAGCGAATATGCTTCTTGGTTTACATATGACTTGCAAACAATTGAAATCATGCTTGCAGTCTATGGTTTCTTTGCAGCAGCATTGCCAGTATGGTTATTGCTTGCTCCTCGTGACTATTTGTCCACATACCTTAAAATCGGTACTATCGGCGCATTGGCTCTTGGTATTATCATCGTAATGCCTGAAATTCAAATGCCAGCTGTTACTCCTTACATTTGGGGTGGCGGTCCTGTATTGAAAGGTTCCGTATTCCCTTACATCTTCATTACTATCGCATGTGGTGCGTTATCTGGTTTCCATACTGTTATCGCAACAGGTACAACACCTAAAATGCTTACTAATGAAAAAGAAATCTTGCCTATCGGCTATGGTGCAATGTTAACAGAAGGCTTCATCGCTATGATGGCGTTGATCGCAGCAACTGCATTGCATCCAGATGATTACTTCGCAATTAACTCCACTGTTGAATCCTTCAAAGCCTTAGGCCTTCAAGTTCATGAATTGCCAGCATTGTCCGCAATGGTTGGTGAAGACTTGATGCACCGTCCTGGTGGCGCCGTATCCCTTGCAGTAGGTATGGCACATATCTTCTCCAGATTGCCTAACATGGATCACTTGATGGGTTACTGGTATCACTTCTGTATCATGTTCGAAGCATTGTTCATCATGACTTTGATCGATGCTGGTACTCGCGTAGGTCGTTACTTACTTCAAGAATTATTAGGTCATTTCCATCCTAAATTCAACGACCAACATTGGGCTCCTGGCGTTTATGGTTGTGCAGCTTTAATTTGTATCTTGTGGGGCTACCTAGTTCTACAAGGTAACATCGGTATCATTTGGCCTCTATTCGGCGTATCTAACCAATTATTAGGTACTATGACATTGGCTGTAGGTACTACAGTTATCATGCGACTTGGTCGCAAACGTTATGCATGGGTTACAGGTATTCCTTGTATCCTAATGGCTATCGTTGCTATCGCTGCAGACTTTGAAAACGTATTTAACAGCTATGTCCCAGCTGGTAAATGGATCCTAGTAGCATTCAGTGCTGCCATGTTCCTCATGATTCTTATCGTATTGGTAGAAGCTGTACGTAGTTGGATCCGCTTGTCTAGCATTCCTCAAGACTACCGTACACAAGCTGAAATCGAAGCTGAAAGCCTTGTAAAGTACGGTAAAGAAGCAAAAGCATAATATTATTATTGCAATATATAAAGTGCACTCACCTTTGTGAGTGCACTTTTAATTTATAAATTTGCTGCCTTTTTTATAAAATAGTAAACTATACGTATAAATGTATGTAGTATTCATTTATGATAACTTGTATATGTGTAATAGAGAAAGTATTGGAGAGTATTATGAATATTAGAATGGCAATAATGGCAGCAGTTATTAGTTCTACTGCGGTTTTTACGGCACATGGTGTAAATGTATCGATTCCAGGGGCAAATCCTAAAATGCCTGCAGTAGTATATAGTGATAACATTGTAAATCAAACTAATGTGGATGAGTTAAGAAAAGATCTATCAGCATTATATGATAAGAAAAGGGCCTCAGAGGGACCTGTAGCGAATCAAAATGCCTCAAAAGCTACTGTGTTGGATAAAAGTATTATTGATTATAAGGCACATAACTATAGTTCCTCTATCTATGTGCTATCTGGAGAAAATCGCTCTATTCAATTTATCTTGCCAGGTACATCTAATACAAGTTTAATGGTGAATCGAGGTAAAGGGTATACACAATATGCTAAGTCTAATCTTGGTATGATAGGGATTGAGGTGGAGCCTGTAAAGGATACAAAAATTTGGGCAGAATCTGGTAAAAGTTATGCTGAACTTACTGTAGAGGATATGAAAGCTGCTTTTGCAAAACATAATCCAGGTGCTAAAAATGCTTTTGTGGATGGTGGAAAGTTTACGTATCCAGGTATTGAAAATGGTACGTGGGATGTAGCGTCAGCAGAGAGTGAACGTGGTAAAAGCACAATTAGTACGATTAATTTTTCACTTAAAAATAAGCCAAATTATATGTATCATATTGGCATTATAGACACCGATAAAGATGCTAATTATAAGCATACTTTAGGTTTATTAGCAAATTACACAATACCTTCAATTATGGAGAAACCAGAGATTGCTATATCTAATACAGTAGATACTTTGGGGGATTTTACATATCGTAGAATTGAAGGGGCAACACTAAAAAAAGATATAGCTAAAGATGGTGGATTCGTTAGAGTATATGAAAAGGATGATTTCGCTCATTTATTACTAGTTAATCCAATCAAGGAAGGAACTCGTAAACATAAGGTTCTATCAGATGCATTAAGCAAGCAGATTCTTCATAGTAGAATTATAAAAGGAATGAAAGTAAATACCTATACTGTATGGCATAACAATACACCAGGTATACTAATGGATATTCAGTATCCTTCTCTTAATGCGATGGAAATATCTTATATAACACGTAATGATAAAAATGTATTTGTTCAATCTATCATTGCTAATCGTACTAAGAAAAATATTAGTCGAGATGATTTGATCAACTTGCTTATCGATGTGCAAATAAAAGGTGAAAATATGGACTCCACTAGTGTGATATCACCTTGGCCTGAATATGAATTTGAATGATACTAAAATTGAAATTTGATAAAAACACGAGGTTATACCTCGTGTTTTCTTTTTAGTAATATTTGTGGGCCACTCATTTCAATATGTAGGCCGATATGTTTCGGGGCCCCATTAAAATAAAATTGTAAATACATCATGATATAATAATGCTATGAAACATTACATACGTTCCTATTGGACAAAATATAAACAATTGTATAAGAAAGGCCTAAAAGGCATTGCTGCTTTTCTTGCCATTGGAGCGATTATTTTCTTTGTGTTGGCTACGATAGCGAGTCGTGGGATGGGCGTTATTTTCAATGAGGTCATGGCTCGTCAAACGATGATGCGTGGTTCTGTAACCGTAGAGAGCTTAACCGCAACGCCGTGGGGAACATTATCCTTTACTGACTTGGTGTGGAAGGATCCAGAAGGTCGTGAATTGCTCACCGTTCCAAGTGGTAAGATTCGCGTCAATATGTGGGACGTAGTCACTCGTAACTTTAAGGCTTCCGCTATTAATGGGATTGAGCTCAACGATGCTACAATCGTAGTCGATTTAGATGATAATAACCGGCTCGATTTTGTACCTGCCTCGCCTGATGTGAATAAGCCTCTCGATGAGGTAGAACCTCGCCCTAAGCCTCCTAAAAAGACTACTCAAGAGCGACAGGAGGAACTGGGTAAGAAGGTTCGTAATTTTAATTGGGAAGGGCAACATTTGGACCTTACCATTACACTTAGAAATAATCAGCTTGAAATCTTTCAGAAAAATCGTCACTATGTGATGAAGAATGTAGAGGCTAAAATTCATCTTGATAGTAAGCGTGCTATTCGCGTTGATATGGAAACCGGTAAATTTGGCGGTACTGCTATAGGAGATGGAATGACACTAAAAGGTCGCGTTGATTTAAAGGATGTGTTGAAGCATCGCATGCCTCAACTAGATTTACAGTTTGATGTGAAAGGTGTAGACCCAGCATCCCTTGGTTTTGGCGATAATATTCACGATGCTATGACCTTGTTGACAAAGGTAACTGGTGATTTTAATCGACCATTGGCTAAAGGCCGCGTAACGATGCCTATTTTACGGATTCCAGCGCTTACCTTTGAAAACGTAGTAGGTGATGTAACCTACCAAGATGGCATTTTAAATTTTGAAAATGTTAATGCTAATGTGTACAGTGGCAAATTAGAGGCAAAAGGGGTATACAATTTAGATACAAGAGCCTATACGATTACAGGTGTAGCTAAGGATTTAGATAGTAGTGAAGCTCTTAAAACGCCTGAGTTCGTCGTCCCTGTATCGGCTAATTTAAACTTTAAAAGTGAAGGTAAGCCTCGTGATATGGAGGTATGGGGGAATTTTTGGTCTGGTGAAGGCCATTATATGCTCATTCCAATTAAAAATATTACAGGAAACTTTCACAATAAGGGACGCCATTTATCATTTAGTGATGTGACAGTTAATACGAATATTACGACCATTTCTACAGATGCGTTGCGTATCGATAATGGGCAGCTCACCATGGGGCCTCTTAACATTACATCTCATGGGGGTAGTAATTTTATCCTCTACGACGAATCCTTCGATGAGATCGATGAGAATATGGATCGGATTAAAGCGGGGATGAAGCAAGCTGGTGAAAATAGCAAGCGTGCCTCTGAGTCAGCTAAAGGTATAGATAGCATCAAGGTTCCCGATGATGTAAAAGAATCTGTTGGTGATGTAAAACGCCAAATGGATAGGGTGAAAGATGCTTTCAAAGGTATCAAAATAAAGTGATAAATGAAATATAAATGATATTAACTCTCTTTCATTGTGCGTTTATGTAGATAGTTTATAATAAATCTCCGTTATCATAATTTTTGATAAAATACTTTTGTGTTATTTGGAGGTTTTTTATGAAAGCATCAAAACAATTCTCTATCGTTTTGGCCGCAGCTGTATTTGCTTTTGGCGCTGTTACAGTAGCACCACAACAAGCAGACGCTTCTTATGGCTACAAATATACTGATTCCCAACGTCCACCAGTATCTACTCCAACAGGATATGTTAATCCAGCCATGGGTTCTACTGTAACTGTTACAGATCCTGCACCTACTACAAATAAATTGACTACTCCTAAAGCTAGTACTACTATTGAAAACATTACTGTGACTAATGTTGCACCAAAATACTCTGATTACAATGATATTGCAGCATACTCTCTAGCTGTAGCTGACTATTTCATGGCGAAGATTATGGCTATATATGGTAGTGGTAATACAGCACTTAACCGTTATGGTTTTGGCAGATAATATAGCCATCAAATTTGGTAAAACTAATTTTGAATAACTATATACGTTATATATAATAAAAAGGTCCCGTATGGGACCTTTTTATTTGTATAAATTTTTGATGCGTTGAGAGCTTGTTTAACAATCTCTTAGTTTTGCTTATCGATCTAATCCGTTAGCACGTTGGTATTCAGATGCATTTGTAGATTGAGTTTGCTCGTCTGTAGTTACAGTATCTTTAGCTAAGGATTTCTTAATTTTAATAAGAGGTTTTTCTGTAGCCTTTGGATCTTCTTTTTTCTTTACATCATTTTGAGATGGTGGCAAGAATGTGTTGAGTTCATTCTTGTGAGATACCTCTGTATTTGTAGTAGACGCCAATTGTGCACGTTGAGGGGCGATGAAGATTTCGTCTTTTGTAATATTTACTTGGTTCAATAATAATTTGAATACTTGTGGTTTTACAAAGATAGTACCATCTACCTTACGAGCTGCAGGCAAGAAGGATTCGGAAGTATCAAGGTTAATGATTTTTAATTTGCCATGGCGTACAACTTCTGCAGAATCTGGTTGGATGGCTAGTGTAGCAATGTTCATGTCTACTAATGCTGTTTTAGTAGGCTCATCCCATGCTACTTTATAGCCCAATGCTTCAGATACTTGGCGCAATGCTACGAGCGGTTGACCATCTACATAGATTACATTTTGTTGACCATTAATAGGCTCAACAACCTTGCCATCTACATTAATGTGATGAGCAGTCGTAACAGATGCTGGCTTTTCAAGATTCATAGCTGGACCAGGATTCTCCATGCCAATAGCTGCCTGTGCAGGCTGTGCCGTGCCAAATGTGAAAGCTAATGCACCTACAGCGATGCTAGATAAAATAAGCTGTTTTAATTTCATAAGTGACCTCCATAAGGTGTTATATCGTTCTGAATAAACTAACATTACCAAATGTATATGAATATTTTATTATAAATTTTAATTTTACACAATCTAAAATAAAGACCTGATTTATGGATGAATAAGACGGTTTTATAACTATTGGTAGCTAGTATATAATTGATAGGAAGAAAGGATACTATGATATTATGAAACCTATTAAGTGTTTTAAAAGCTCCTATTCACAGAATCAGGTGTTTTTGGTTGAACAAAGTAGTAGATATACAATTATTAATAACGAGTATAAAGGGATTATTGTATTAGATGCTGATTGGAATGAAGTAAAACGAATCTATATAGGTGAAGATATCTTACTTCCTGAAATTATTTATGTGGATTTTTCTAGAAATAGACTGGTTTTAGTTTTAGAAGAAACATATTGTTTTATTGATATAGATAATGAGTTTGTTAAGCTTATTCCAACCCCGCAAGAGTTTAAAACAGTTAGATTTAAAGCTCTATATCATTTTACTGATGACGCTGTTTATATGAATACTAGTAAGGGGATTCTTTGTTGGTCATTTAAAGATTTTACAGTTCAGCTAGTTGAGGATGTACGAGACACGGATAAACTCTTTAACTGGTTTTATAGTCAAAGCAAAGATAAACATAGCTATTTTCATAAGGGCGTACTAGCTTATTTTGATAGTAATAAAATTACTATCATAGATTCTATGAAAAAGGTAGAAGTTAACGACTTTGTAGATATTGATTGTTTTGATATTGCTGCAACTGCTCGATATTGTTTAGCTGTTGCGGAGGATAAATTACAGCTAATTAAGTTAGATAATGATGATATAAGTAGGTTCATATCCTTTAAGTTTCCTTCATTTGGTGCTTGCACCGTTTTCTTTGAACAGGATGACGAATTACATCTTATTCTATTGAGATGGAATGATTTGGAGGCAACCTCTATTTTTGAAGAATATGTCATTGATTTTGATAAACTACCTGATCATATAGAAATATAAGTACTTTCTTATATGCTATAATTAAGTGTTACATGAATTATTCAATATATCTAATTATAGAGTTATAAAGTTTAGAGAAAGAGGTTCCTTATGGCATCCGGCAGATCTGAAAAAGAGTTACAAGGGGTAACGATGTTAGGTCACAAGACCGATTACCCAACTGATTATGCAGCACAGGTGTTAGAGGCGTTTGATAACAAGCACCCTGATAATGATTACTTCGTTAAGTTTAACTGTCCTGAGTTCACTAGCTTGTGTCCTATGACAGGTCAACCAGACTTTGCCACAATCTATATTTCTTATGTACCAGATAAGAAAATGGTTGAGTCCAAGTCTTTGAAATTGTACCTATTTAGTTTCCGCAATCATGGGGACTTCCATGAGGATTGCATCAATATCATTATGAAAGACCTTATTAAGTTGATGGATCCTAAGTACATCGAGGTATGGGGCAAGTTTACGCCACGCGGTGGTTTGTCCATCGATCCATACGCAAACTATGGCAAGCCTGGTACAGAGTGGGAAAAGACGGCAAAAGAGCGCCTTCATTTCCACGACATGCAACCTGAGCGCGTAGCATACCGTTAATATGGTATATGAATATATAACAATGGGCACATCGTTCATAATGTTTTTTATGATCGGTATGACCTTGTCTATACATCCAGCATCCATGATCGTAGGGGAGTATACGCAGTTGTCACATCTCAGCAGATGGACTCGGTGGAATGGGTATTTTATCTTTGTATTGACCCTGTTTATCGTAGATGTACTCACGACAAATGGCATATATGCCGCATTTTATGATGTGTATGGCAATCTGTCTGCTTTGCGTGAGCTAACATTTGACCCGATGGCGATATTCTTTAGTGAAAGCTTCCAAATAGGCGTTGTTTTCGTCTTTGTTTTAGTATTGTTACAAGTGCTAGGCCTTGTCGATTTGGCGCACGGTGAAAGAAATTTATCGTTTCACTATGACCAACTACATCAAGGCAAAGAACAACCGTCTTGGATGGAACGGTATATGGCACATACAAAGGGCACGTTGGGTTCAGGTATGGTTGGTCTGCTTTATATGTTGCGGATGACCATGAGAACTATGTGGCCTTATATTATATGTCTTATGTGGTTTAAGCTTATAGCTATACTCACTAATGTGCTACTTTCACCAGTCATCAATCGATTAATGCATGTTGAATTGATAACATCAACGCATATCATACTAGACCCTTATGTAGCGTCATATCTGATAGCAGGATTTTTGTGGGGCTATGTAGCGCTACACTATGACATAGATAAGGCGTATAACGTAGCGAATAGCACTGTTATAGCCATCATTCCGCGTCTTACCGTTATACTAGGAGCCGTCATCTTTATTGGGCTTGCGCTAGCTATCATTATGGTGCCCATTACCTGGGGTGTGGTGGTAGACACACTGACAAATTTATAAATAAACCTAGTTATTTCCTGTATTTTTAGGGTTTTAAAAGCGGTTCTCATTCTCTTGACAATGCATAGATGCAGGTGATAGAGTATGAATGTATTTATGGGAATACACAAATGGTTATATCCAGTGTATAGAGAATAACAAGGTGAAAATCATATCGTCCTTGGGATGTTCCTGAGGACGATTTTTATCATCTATCGCCAAAAGGAGGATCAGATGAGCATAGTCACAAATCAAACAACTGAACTAATTGGTAAAACTCCGGTATATCAATTACCAAATACCAATATTTATGTAAAACTTGAAAAATATAATGTAGGCGGTTCTGTGAAAGACCGCGCAGTACTTGGTATGTTGCAAGATGCTAAGGAAAAAGGACGCCTTCACGAAGATAGCATTATCGTAGAGGCCACAAGCGGTAATACAGGCATTGCTCTTGCCATGGTTGGTGCCATTTTGCATATTAAAACTGTTATTATTATGCCTGAAAGCATGAGTAAAGAACGCCGTGAGCTCATTAAGGCCTATGGTGCGCAGCTCATCTTAACACCGAAAGAAACTGGTATGAGAGGTGCTCTTGAACGAGCTAGTGAAATTTTAGATAAATACCCAAATGCTTTCACATTGGGCCAATTCGTAAACCCTGCAAACCCAGATATGCATTATCGTACAACTGGTGCTGAAATTGTAGAGCAAGTGCCAAATGTAGATGTATTCATAGCTGGTATCGGTACTGGCGGTACTTTTACAGGCGTTGCAAAACGTTTGAAAGAACATAATCCTAACTTGAAGGCCATTGCCGTAGAGCCAACAGGTTCTCCAGCCATTACGGAAGGTAAGGGCGGTCCTCACAAAATTCAAGGCATTGGAGCAGGCTTTATTCCTGAAAACTTTGATCAAAGCTTGATGGACGGTATACAAACTGTAAGCGATGAAGAGGCTTTCAGTGAAGTGCAAACCTTTATGCGTGAAAGTGGTGTTTCTATTGGCCTTTCCTCAGGGGCGGCTATCGTTGCGGCAAAGCGTATTGCGCGGGAAGAGCCAAAAGCTAATATTGTGGTGATTGCGCCAGATGGGGTAGAAAAATATTTATCCCTCTTGGACTTCGCCAATAATGAATATGTAAAGTAACGGATTTCGCATAGATAAAACATCTTATGTATAGGAATACATACCACATATGTTGTATACTATATATTATATATGAGTAGAGTTATTTGAGATGGAGTCGCTATGATACAAGGTTTACGCGAATTATGGGGCAAAATTCAATATAATATTAAACGCGTAATGGATTCTGACCCAGCAGCAACAAATGTGTGGATGGTTATTTGGACATACCCGCATATTACAGCTTTGTTCTGGCACTTCTTTGCGCATCGCCTTTATAAGGCGGGTTGGCCAACCTTGGCTCGTCGTGTAGCACTTCACTCTCGTCACGTAACCGGCATTGAAATCCATCCAGGTGCTACCATCGGTCGTGGTTTATTTATCGACCATGGCATGGGTGTCGTTATCGGTGAAACGGCAATCGTAGGGGATAATGTGACCTTGTTCCATCAAGTAACATTAGGTGGTATGTCCTCTAAAAAGGTAAAACGCCATCCAACCATTGAAGACGAAGTGCTCATCGGTACAGGTACGAAAATCTTAGGGGATATTACCATTGGGGCTCGCACTAAAATTGGTTGTAACCTCGTTATCAAACACGATATCCCTAAAGATATGGTTATCTTTGAAACGGATCCGGAAAATATGTATGTCCGTAAACCTCGTCGCACTAATAACGGTATGGCTGAGGAAAAGAAAATTCCTGATGATTACATAGAATATTACATTTAATGTAGTGGAATAAAACCGCATATAATATAGAAGGATAGAACCTCTAACTATTAGTTGAACTAGTAGTTAGAGGTTTTTTTTATAAAATATTCAAAAAAATCGATTTAATGTATTGACAAGGAAAATCATTATTGATAAAATTAGTTATGTAATCAATACTGATTACAAATTAGATAAACGAATTGATGGCATAGAAGCCGACTGGGTTTATTCTGCTTTTTGAATAAACTGTATTTGAGAATTAAAAGAAAAAGGAGTATTATTATGAAAAACGTACAACAAGTAAACCAATATTTAGCAGATCTTTCCGTATGGAACGTAAAATTACATAACCTACATTTCAACGTAACAGGTCCACAATTCAAATCCATCCACGAATATTTGGAATCTATTTATGATGAAGCGTTTGAATACTTCGATGCAGTAGCAGAGCATGTGAAAATGCAAGGTCAATTCCCATTGGTTAATGCTGCAGAATACGCAAAATTGACTAAAATTGAAGAATTAGGTCAAGAAGATATCCCTCAAGCGAAAGTAATTGAAATTCTTCTTAAAGACTTCAAATACATGAATGATCAAGCTGTAGCAATCCGTGCAGCTGCTGATGAAGAAGGTGATTTCTTGCTCGTAAGCATGATGGAAGATCACGTTGCATACTATGTAAAACAAATCTGGTTCATCGAATCTATGTTGAAATAATACGATTGACAATGCCTTATTGGGTATGATATGATTACCCAGTAAAGCATGGAGGATTACTCAAGAGGCTGAAGAGGACGGTTTGCTAAATCGTTAGGGCGGGTTACCGTCGCTAGGGTTCGAATCCCTAATCCTCCGCCATGCTGAGACCTCACATCACGCGATGTGAGGTCTTTTTGTTTTATTGTGGTATTTACTGGGTATAGATCTAAAGGCATAAGGGCTCAAGTGAGCCTGAGGTCTTGTAAATATTGATTTATACTTGTGTAAGGTTATAGAGTTGACGTATGATAAGGGGTTTCATATAATAGATTGTATCAAATGTAATTTTAAGGAGACTCTTATGAATACAAAATATACACATCACATACATTTACTTCGTCGCGCTGTTGGCATCGGTGCATTATGTCTCATTGCCTCTGTTGGTTTCGCTCATGCTGAAAGCATTTCTATTCCAAGCGCACGTCCTATGGTAGATGGGGTGAGTGCTGATGTAGAGACTGTTAGTAGCTCTAGCAAAGCACAACATCATGTGAGTGCAGGTGTGATTACGCCAAATGATTGGACGTATACAGCATTACAAACACTAGTTAAGCACGGTGCTATTACCGATACACATGGTTTTGTCTTTGATGGCAATACAAGCTATACAAAGGATGAACTCATGCCGCTTATCGACGAAGTCGTAACAAAACGGGAGCAAATGAATGAAAATGATCGCCAATATGCGTTGCGTATTTACCAAGAAAATATGCGTGATGTAATGGATTATCGTATTGCTCGCGATAAGAAGGTTACCCGAGAGCGCCGTCAAAAATTAGATGAAAAACGTGCTGAAAAGGCTAAGAAATCTGGTAAAACATACCAAGTATCTAAATCTCAACAAGAGGCTTTAGATACAGCTACTGACGAAGTGGCAAAACCAGAAGAACGCGCTTTAACTGATGAACAAATCAAAGAAAAAATGAAGAAGTTCAAAATTGATGACTCTCGCGTTAAAGTAAATAATAATGTGCGCATCCGTTATACAGGTGGTAAGGATACAAAATCTAAAACCGATGCTCGCATGCAAACGGAGATGACTTTCACTCTATAACCCTATTTAAGGAGTTATAATGATTGATTTTTTAAAGAAACAGCTGTTTACCGTCCACCAAAACGGTAAGCAGCAGGTGAGCGAGGTCTTTAAATATATAGGGCCTGGCATCATCGTGACGGTTGGGTTCATCGACCCTGGCAATTGGGCGGCCAATCTAGCTGCTGGTGCTAGTTATGGCTATGAACTATTGTGGGTAGTTACGCTATCTACGATTATGCTTATTTTGTTGCAACATAACGTGGCCCACTTAGGCATTGTACGAGGCCAATGTTTATCCGAATGTGCTTATGAATTCTTGCCGCGTTATGTGTCTAGATTCGTATTGAGTACGGCGGGTATTGCAGCGGCAGCAACGGCACTGGCCGAGTTTATCGGCGCAGCTATCGCATTAAAAATGCTATTTGGCATTCCTCTTTTGATAGGCAGTATCTTGACGGCTGTTATCTGTACCATTATGCTCATAACAAACTCTTATCGGAAGCTAGAGCGTATCATTGCAGGATTCGTATCCCTCATTGCATTGGCGTACCTCGTAGAGGTCAATATGGTCAATGTAGATTGGGCGGCAGCTGGTATTGGTTGGGTAGACCCTAAGGTTCCTAATGAATCGATGCTCGTTATTTTGAGTATCTTAGGGGCTGTTATTATGCCTCACAATTTGTTCTTGCACTCAGAAATCATCCAAAGTCGCCAGTTTAACACGCAAGATCCTTCCGTGATGAAGCGCCAATTGCGTTATGAATTTCTAGACACCTTATTATCTATGGGGATTGGATGGATGATTAACTCCGCCATGATCTTATTGGCGGCGGCAGTGTTCTTTGCTCATGGCATTGAAGTAACGGAGCTTGAACAGGCTGAGGAATTGTTACGACCTCTCATTGGTCCTGCAGCAGGTACAATCTTTGCTATCGCATTGCTCTTTGCAGGCTTTGCGTCATCTGCTACGGCAGGCATGGCTGGGGCGAGTATCTTTGCCGGCATGTTTGGTGAGTCTTACGATATGAAAGACTTCCATACAAGATTGGGCTTGGCATTAACCTATATTCCAGCATTGCTGTTGATTGTATTCGTTACCGATTCATTCCAAGCATTGTTGATCTCTCAAATGTTCTTGAGCTTGCAATTGCCGATAACTATTTTCTTGCAGCTCTATATGACAAGTAGCCGCAAGGTGATGGGGCAATATGCGAATCACAAATATACGAATGTACTGTTATGGGGTATTGGCATTGTGGTAACTGTTATGAACATCTACCTACTCTATGTAGGCGCATAACATTTAAGCTTATAGTAGGTGCATAACACACAATCTCATATTTGCATGAAGCTAGTATACTAGTAGTAAGGCTTAGAAAACAATCGAATCGTTAGCTCATAGTGTAAAGCTAATAATGATAGAGAAAAAGACCGCGATGGCGGTCTTTTTTGTATTCGGTCATGTATATTGATTATGTAAAAAGCGTATCCAAGAATACCCATGTGGGCTATAAAATATGTTACAATTAAAGATAGCATAAATCTGTAGGGAGAATTCCCTCACCAGTGTAATAGATAGAAATTAGGAGGACCTAATGGCAGACGAAGTAAAAGTACAAGATGCAATGCAATCTGATTTCAGTGTTGTTGTAAACGATATTGCAGAGGAATTATTAACACGCCTAAATATGGATGAGGATGGCTCTATTATCGATATGTTCCAAACAGGTTCTTTTGATCCTTGGCAATTATTCGTGTTCTTTGGCGCTTTAGAAAAAGCTCTCGTTGATTTTAGAACAGATAAACGCAAGAAAACCGTTATCGTTCATGCCCAACCTGAGGCTCTTATCGGCATTGGCCGTGTAGTGACACCTGTATCCACTATGCTCGAGCACGTGTTGATGTCTCGTTTGAATGATATGAGCGAAGGTCGTTTGGAAACAGGTATGCTTACCGTATCTGCTGGAAGCATCGACTACGAAGGTGTTAATCTAAAAGGCCGCCACGTTGTTATCGTATGCGACCTTGTAGATGAAGATTCCGATTACCTCAAAGAATGCATTAATTTATGTAAAGAAATGAAAGCTAGCCACGTAGTGGCTGTGCCTCTCATGTTGTGGAACCCTGAGTTGATCGACAACTTGACAGAGGAAACTATCAAGGCGGAGTTATCCCATGAAAATCGTCCTCTCTCCTAGTAAGACAAAAACAATTACCAATGCTACTATCAACGACGGAGCAGTCAATCCTGCAGTCTTAGACGGTCAATTTCGACCGCATATTACACAAGACATTGTAAAACATGTGCAATCTCTTGATGTGGCCGCCCTTGGCAAGGCTTTAAAACTGAAGGATGATAAGGCTCAGGCGCTCTTTGATTTCTATCAAGATTTTGAGTCTCATCCTGTTGGATATGCTTGTGAAAGCTACGATGGTATTGCTTTCAAATATTTAGACTGGTCGAACTTGTCTGATGAGGCTAAGGCCTTCGGTGAAAGCCATCTCGTTGTGATGTCTGCCTTGTACGGCGTTGTAGAGCCTACGATGGGCGTACGCGATTATCGACTAGATATGGTCGATAAGGTAGGCATTAATTTATACGATACGTGGCGTGAAACGGTGGATGCATACTTTCACAAGGAAGATTGGATCCTAAATTTAGCGTCTAAAGAATATGCAAAAATGGTGAACCATCCGAAGGTGGTAACCGTTGAGTTTTGGGAATTGCGAGGCGACACATTTAAACAGATGAGTACGTCCTCTAAAATGAGTCGTGGCATGATGGCTCATGCATGTTTGACGGAGCAAGTGAAACATGTGCGGGATTTGCCCCGTGAAATTAATGGATTTACCTGTGTTACAGATATTGAATCCATTACCATACCAAGCGAATCGATGACGGTTCGTTATGAAAGGAAGTGATTGTTTGCAAGTGCAAGACATCCTCGGAAAAGACCTCGTTGGCGATGAATGGCTAACAGAGGATGAGCTAAGATTTCTCATGTCTGTAACTGATGAAGAACAGTTGCAGTTAATATATAAAAAGGCTTATGAAGTGAAGGCGAAATATGTAAAGCCTGTAGCGTACTATCGTGGCCTCATCGAGTTCTCGAACCGATGCATCAAAAACTGTAATTACTGCGGTATCCGTCGTGAAAATGACAAGACGGAACGCTTTGATATGAACCGTGAAGATATCATCAAAATGGCGCAGTGGGCGTACGACCATGAATATGGGTCCATTACACTCCAATCTGGAGAGCGTTGTGATGATGCCTTTGTGGATTATGTGGTGGATTTAATTCGCGACATTAAAGCCATTGGCGATGGTTCCCTTGGCATTACGATGTGCGTAGGGGAACAAAGCGAAGAGGCGTACCGCCGCATGCGTGAAGCCGGTGCTAGTCGTTATTTATTGCGCATTGAAACAACTAATAAAGAGTTATACCACAAAATTCATCCTCAAGATGAACTACACTCCTTTGAAACGCGCGTTGAATGCTTACGTAGCTTGCGCCGCGTAGGTTTTCAAGTGGGGACAGGTGTTATGATTGGTTTGCCTGGTCAAACTGAAGAAGACCTTGTAAATGATATCTTGTTCTATCGCGATATGGATATCGATATGATCGGCATGGGTCCGTATGTGGTACATCATGATACGCCGCTAGGCCAAGAGGCATTGGCGATGGGCATTGATGACGAAGCAGGTAAATTGCGCCGCATTCAATTGGGCCTAAAGATGATTGCGTTGACCCGTTTATTCCTGAAAGACGTAAATATTGCTGCCACAACAGCGTTACAAGCATTGGATAAATTAGGCCGTGAAAAGGGCCTTGCTGCAGGTGCTAATATTTTGATGCCTATCATTACCATTCCGGAACACCGTGCAAAATATTTGCTGTACGATAACAAACCTTGCGTAGATGATAATGCAGACAAATGTAAAGACTGCTTAACGCGCCGCGTAATGTCCATCGGTGATACCGTAGGCTGGAAACAAAATGGCGATTCTAAGCACTACGGAAAACGCACAGGAGAATTTTAGTTTTCTATGTGTATCTAACTTAGATATCACATTATATGTTAGAGGTGTATTATGGAGACGAAATGGTATTCTGATTTTTGGCGGTTATTTGCTAGTCCTTTTAAAGGCGGTATTGATCAAGTGGTGCAATCCGGCACATTGAAAAAAGGTTTCTGGGGCACTGTATTCTTGTGGGCTATTCCATATATTATATTAGCCTTGTTTGGGACTATGTTGATTCCATTTCTCCCTCATGATGAATTTAATGGTTTAACCTATTTAATCGGCATCGGTGCAAGTTTTATATTCGTTTTTGCATGGCTCATCAGTATCGGTTGGTCCTTTGTAATGGTTGCCATCGGTTCTTATGTATATAACTGGGTTATCACTAAAATGGGGGGTACAGACAATGTACAAGCCATTATGAAAGTAAGTTGGTATCTACAAGGGTATGAAGTACTATTATTTAGTATTGGTTATATGATAGTCTTGATCTTAATGGGGCTATTAGGTCTTGTATTCGATAGTAGTGCTATTGCTGGTTTCGTATATTTTGTAGGGACCGTGGCATTAATTATTATTTCTATCTGGGTATCCTTAGAACTTATGGCTAGACAAGTAATGCTTACTAAAATGAAAGTTTTCATTGCCTGTATCATTACGTCCATTATCTTTGTTCTTATCTGGGCAATCTTCATGGCACTTCTTGGTGGCTGTGCCTCTTTAGTCGGTAGATAATACTGATATATAAATTAATATTAATAAAGAGTCCTCTTTTTTTGATAAATTTTTTCGGAAAAAGAGGACTTTTCTATTTGGGTGTCGAAATGTATTAGCAAAAGCCGTAATTTGCCATTAAGGAGGCGATTCCGATGAAAGAGTACAGTAGTGATAAAATTAGAAATGTTGCTGTTGTTTCCCACGATGGTGCGGGTAAAACAGCTCTTGTCGAATCTTTGTTGTTAACCTCTGGTGCGGTTGATTTCGTAGGTAAAGGCCAAGACAATAAACATATTATGGACTTTGAACCTGAAGAAATTAAACGTAACGTAACAATCCAATTGGGCATGGCTCCATGTGAATGGCATGACCACAAGGTTAACTTCGTAGATACTCCAGGCTATAACGAATTCCATGGCGAAGTTCGTGCCGCTTTGCGTGCGTGCGATGGTATGTTAATGGTACTATCCGCCACATCTGGTGTAGAAACTGACACAGTTCGCGCTTGGGATTATGCAGTGGAATTACAAATGCCACGCATGGCATTTATCAATAAAATGGATGTGGATGGTGCCGATTTCTTCGGTACTATTGAAAGAATGCGGGAATTATTTGGCAAAGGCATTATGCCATTGCAGATTCCTATCGGTGAAGGCGCCAACTTTGAAGGCGTCGTAGACGTAGCTAAAATGACTGCGTTTACTTATAAGGACGGCCAACCAACAGAGATTGCTGTACCAGCTCACCTTATCGAAAAGGCTCAAGAAATTCGGGAAATGACCGTAGAAGCCGCGGCTGAAGGTAGCGATGAATTGTTGGAAAAATATTTAGAAGGCGAAGAATTATCCTTAGAGGAAATTCGCCAAGGCTTGCGTGAAGGGATGATTAGTGGCCGTGTGTGCCCAATCATGTGTGGCAGTGCCACATCTCGTATTGGCCTAGATCAAGTATTGGATCGTATGATTCGTTACATGCCGGATGCAACTAAAAAAGTGATGACCGCAACTGATGCGGAAACCGGCGAACAATGTGTAGTACATGTAGATAAACCGTTAACTGCATTCGTATTTAAAACATTGTTAGACCCATTCGCAGGCAAACAAAGCTTTGTACGTATCTTCTCTGGTGAACTTAAAGAAGGCGATCGCCTTTATGATGTAAACCAAGGCGTAGAAGAAAAATGGGGCAAGATGGTTACCCTTATCGGGAAGCAACAAATCCCTGTATCCTCAGCTAAAGCTGGCGATATCGTAGTGATACCGAAATTGACTAATGCTAAGACTGGCGATACATTAACTGCTCCTGACTTTAAAGTGACATACGATGCTATCCGTTTCCCTCAACCTCTATACACAGTGGCTTTAGAACCGGTGAAAAAAGGTGAGGAGGAAAAATTAGCTGGTGCTGTTCTAAAAGTAGCAGAAGAAGATCCTACTTGCGTAGTAGTGAAAAATGCTGAGGCCCGTCAACTACAAGTCGATTGTATGGGCGAGGTTCATCTCGAGCATATCCTCAACAAAATGGATCGTAAATATGGCGTACAAGCTAAACTTGTGACTCCATACATTCCATACCGCGAAACCATTAAAGGCTCCGCTGAAACCGAGTCTAAATATAAGAAACAAAGTGGCGGTCATGGTCAATATGGTCACGTTAAGATTCAAGTGGACCCATTATATGATGGTGCCGAATTTGCGTTCGTAGACAAAATCTTTGGTGGTGCTGTACCTAAACAATACATACCAGCAGTGGAAAAGGGTGCCAAAGAAACCCTAGAAAAAGGCTTAATTGCGGGATATCCTATGATTGGCGTACAAGTGACACTCTTGGATGGATCTTACCATAGCGTAGACTCCTCAGAGTTAGCATTCAAAGTAGCTACGTCACAGGCTATCAAGGATGTAATTCCTAAGGCGAAACCAGTCCTATTAGAACCAATCTATGAAGTTAACGTGTATGCACCAGATGCTTTTATGGGTGACATCATGGGTGATTTAAATAGCCGTCGAGGTCGCGTATTAGGCATGGAACAAAGTGAAAGAACAGGTATTTCTGTTGTTAAAGCACAAGTACCATTGGCTGAAATGGCCGACTATGTGACTGCATTGCGCTCCATCACTCAAGGACAAGGCGTATTTAACCGTCAGTTCTATACATATGAAGAGGTTCCACATAAGCAAGCGGAAGAAATTATCGCTGCTCGTAAGACTCAAGAATAAAGTTAAGAACATGTCCACGTACTGTATCAAATACAGTTAGAATCACTACAACTGAATAGATAATTGCATATCAAAACAACTTAATAGCATAACAATTGACGTAAGTCATAAATTTGAATAGTATTTTACACAAGTCCTCCATATATGTAGCGTATGGAGGACTTTTACTATGGTATGAAACATTAGGATAGAAATTAATCGATAGCGGAGAATATTTGAGACCTATCGCTCGTATGTATAGATACAGTGGAAATCATAGAATTGCTAGTTCTTTATGTATATATGTGCTAACATTAAAGGTAATATAATTGCTTATGTATCGGGTGTTATTTCCATATATCGGGAAAGGATCGTATATGTTTTTCTCTAGCATTACTGCAGATTATACAAAAATGGGCTATCCTAAAGCCATCGTACGAGCTTTAGATTTCTTAAAGAATACAGATTTAAAAGCATTGCCAGGCGGTCGTCATGAAATTGAGGGCGATAAGATGTACGCCAATGTGGACGATGTGGAAACAAAACTATTTGAAACGACAAAGCCAGAGTCTCATCGTAACTATGTAGATATTCAATTCATGGTGAGCGGTGAAGAGAATATGGGCTTTTTCGTAGATAAAGGACTTGTTAAACCTGTTGAATCCTATCCAGAACGAGATTGTTATTTCTATCCAAACGAAGCCGTTGATGAAGGGCATATCCACTGTCCGGAAGGGTATTATACGGTATTCTTCCCATCTGATATCCATAGACCTTTGTTAGCGGTTAATGATAAGCCTATTAAAATCCGTAAGGTGGTTGTAAAAGTGCACGTCGATCTCTTAGGCGAGTAATCCTATGAAGCGATACGAAGTTATTGGCGTTCTACTAACCCTATTAGGTGCCGTTTTATGGGGCGTATCAGGTGCTTCAGTACAATTCCTAAGCAACTTTAGGGATATGAACCTGGAATGGCTGGTTACCATGCGATTAATTACAGCTGGGCTATTAACTGTTATCTATGCGTGGTTTAAGTATGGCAATGCGATCTTTAATGTCTTTCGTAATTTGAAAGATACAATTGGTCTTATCGTGTTTGGCGTATTTGGTATGGCCTTATGCCAATATACATATTTTAAATCCATTGCTTTAGCTGGGGCTGGCATTGCGACGGTACTCCAATACTTGGCGCCATCCATGATTATTATTTACATGCTAGCACGTTATGGTAAACGGCCCTCTAAAGGGGAGATTATTTCCGTTATATTGGCTCTGGTAGGTACGATTTTTTTGATGGGGAATGATGGCTTTTCTCTTGAAAGCTTCCCTCTGGCAGTGCTCGTATGGGGTCTCTTATCGGCTGTAGGTGTAGCCGTATATAGTGTTTCTCCCGTAGATTTACTATATAAATATGGAACCTTGCCGATTGTAGGCTTTGGCATGCTCCTCAGCGGTATTGTGGCAGCTATCTTGTTCCATCAACCAAATTCGTATGCCCTGTGGGATGTATGGACTGTTATTGGCTGTTTCAATGTTGTCGTTCTGGGTACCATCGTATCCTTTAATGCTTATTTAGAAGGGGTTAAACGAATAGGTGCTGTACCAGGATCCATCTTGTCATCTATTGAACCGATTTCGGCGGCTTTCTTTGGATGGGCTTTTTTAGACAACCAATTTAGTGCATTAGGGCTAGTTGGCATGGCTATGATCATCGCTACTGTTATTATTATTGCTCTTGAAAAACGTAATTAATCTATAGGTGATCGATTTAGATTGACCTATATTGATTTAAATATATCTATAATTTAATCTTAGAGGTTTCATCTCTGTGTATTGCAGAGATTGAGGCCTCTTTGTTATGATGATACATAATGTGAAAGTAGTGATTCTAGGAGGTTGTATGGAGGAGAAACAATGGAAAGGAATGGCCCTAGCCATTTTAGGAGCCTTGTTTTGGGGTCTTTCAGGCACATCTGTACAATATCTGGAAGGGGCAAAACACTTAAATGTTGAGTGGCTACTAGAGGTTCGGCTACTGGTGGCAGGGTTCTTGACGATTATCTTAGCCTATATGCAAGACGGCATACGCATCTTTGCTATTTTTAAAAATAAAAAAGACTTTGGTAAATTGCTCATCTTCGGTGTTCTTGGCATTGCTTTAGCGCAGTATACATACTTTAGAGCCATCGCTATTTCTGGGGTTGGTGTTGCTACGGTTCTTCAATACGTAGCGCCAACGTTGATTATTATTTATCTCTTCCTACGATACTTTAAAAAGCCGTCCCTTGCAGAGACTGGTTGTGTTGTATTAGCCATGATTGGTACCGTTTGTATCGTCTCACAAGATGGTTTAGATATGGCAAATATTAATGGCGAGGCTTTGCTGTGGGGACTCATTTCTGCAGCCAGCATCTGTGTCTATACATTGCAACCTATTGAGCTATTAAAGAAATATGGCACTACATCGATTGTTGGTTTTGCCATGTTTATCTGTGGATGTATTTCGTTAGCCATGTTCCAACAAATCGATTCTGAAGCAATTTGGGATGGCATGACATGGCTTGGATTATTCGCCATTATTATACTTGGAACGGTTGTATCCTTTAATGCTTATATCGAAGGGGTGCGACGGATTGGTGCCGTACAAGGCTCTATACTTTCTTCGTTGGAACCGATTTCAGCCGCTCTATTTGGCTGGGCACTATTGGGGAATGAATTTACCTTTATCGGAATTATAGGTATGATTTGTATCATTGCTACCGTATTTATTATCGCCTGGGATCGACAACGACAAATCAAACGAGAAGTACTAGAAAAACTGAACAAAGTAGAGATAAACTAAAGAAACTTAATTAAATAGAAATTAATTAGATAAAACAGTATATTTAGATACATAAAGACACATAAATCATGAGGTATAACTCCGTGATGTAAATGATACTCTAAGAATGTACAAAAATGATGATATAAGAATGTACAATTTT
>UPXS01000021.1 GCA_900538355.1 uncultured Veillonella sp. | reverse complement strand
TACCCTTGCGATTAACGGCCACATACATTTGACCATTACGATAATCCATATCTTCTACTTCCATACCTGACGCATAAGGAGTTATATTCTTAACAACACCCTCATCATCAACAGAAACAAAGGTTGTTAAGGTTGTAAATATAGTATTACCATTTGCTGCATAGGCGCCATTATTATTTAAATCAGTATGCTCTGCATCAATGGTAACGCTACGAATTCGTTTAAAATTAGCATCGTAATAATTAATTGTACGATGAGACTTTGTCAAAGGCACAATCGATACATATTCGTTGCGCTCTTTATCAAAGGCAAAGTTAAATACCTTTTCTTTCAATTTAATAGGAGCCTCTACAATCATGCTATCAGCTTCAATAGGTGTAACGATATATCCATCTACGACAGCGTTAGTTGTATAGTAACGATTATTATTCGGATTATAGGTCAACGTATTCATATGGCCCAATAAACGTTTGTAACTATACTCATATTTAGCAACCACTTGCAGACTTGTGGGATTTATTTCATAAATAATTTGCTTTGTATTATCTGAGTTTATACAGGCAAGAACAAATACATCTTTTTTAGAGTTATAACAAAAGCCTTGGCATTGATTAACAGAACTATCTAAAGGTATCTCAGCTAACCGTGTTAACGGTAACGGCATTTGAACTGCACTTACAGGTTGTGCTAGCTTTGGTATGTCAAAGACATTAGCAATATATTCGATTACACCTTGATCCATACTTTCACCTCAAGCAAATAAAATGTATATAACTGTATAATAATTCATAAATATAAATATATAAAAAATAGGCGGTAAGACAAAAGTCTTACCGCCTAAAGTTGGTGCCGGAGGTGGGACTTGAACCCACACGGTGTTACCCGCTTGATTTTGAGTCAAGTGCGTCTGCCATTCCGCCACTCCGGCGTCTCGGAACATTTGTTATTATACAGATATCCCAAAACAATGTCAACATATTTTTTATATTTTATCTAAAATATTTTTAACGGCTTCCATACCGATATCACATTGCTGCTTCCACGTAAGTGCTACCCCTGTTATATAGCCTTTGCGAGCATACTCCACATCGGTAGGAACACTTTCAGCACCATAATCAAGCTCGCCTGCTAACCAGTAATAATCTTGCCCTCTTGAGTTAATACGAGCATCGATAATATTACTATAGGTTTGCAAACCTTGACTCACCATTTTAAAATGGTCCCAATCGCATGCACCACGCAATGGGAAGTTTACATTTAATAAGCCATCAAATTGACCCTTAACATAAATCTTTTCAATTAATTCATGGATAAAGGGATGCATTTCATCCCCTCGTTCAGGAGAATACCGTTCAACAGATAATGCTAAGCCTGGAATACCGTAAAAACAACTTTCCATGGCAGCAGACACCGTACCGGAATACAATACATCCGATCCCAAGTTAAAACCATGATTAATACCTGAAATCACAAGATCAGGCATGTCATCACTCAATAAATAACTAAGACCAAACTTCATGCAATCAGACGGTGTTCCCGTTAGAGCATAAAGGCGAGGATTTTCATCCTCGCCATTGTACGCATCTAATTTTAAAGGAATCTCAGTCGTCAATGCATGGGATTTAGCACTTTGCTCATTGGCAGGTGCTACAACGGTAATTCGATAATATTGACTTAAGTACGATGCAAGATGGCGTAAACCATCTGCTAAAATACCATCATCATTACACATTAAAATATGCATAGTCACTCCTACAGATTCTATTTTTTATTCTTATTCATGTTTCCCATACGGGTCAATTTAACGTCATTTAAGCCAACAGCTCGCGTATGAACTGTATGAGACCACACCTTATTATGACGGCGGAACCAACCTAAAATATTTACAGGAATCCAAGAGTATACAAACAATGGATATAGTAAATAGTAGAACCAAATCTTTGGTGGTACCTTAATCTTCAATAATACGATAAGTGGGAATAAGTATTGACCAACACCGATAATAGTCCATACAGACATTGGTAAAATTTGATACAAAATATTTGTATAGATTGGTGTGTAAGCATTGATGTAAGACAATACCAAGTACACAGTAGTCAACAATAGGAAATACGGTTGACTCACTTGGAAAATACCATCCAAAATCATAATATTGCCAGTTTTGATACCAGTAGCAAACAACTTTGGAATGTAGCGGCCTGCACAGTCAAATTGACCTTGCGCCCAACGTAAACGCTGTTTACAAGACGCCTTCATGGTTGTAACCTTTTCGTCGTATACGATGGCATCATGAGCCCAACACGTGCGAATACCATGAGTTAACAACTTCATGGAGAATTCCATATCCTCGGTCAAGCTATTACAATCCCAACCATATTCACGGATGATAGATGTACGTATACACATACCAGTACCACCTAAGGCTGTAGATAAACCAATTCGGTATTTTGCTAAATGCCACATATGGTTAACCATCCAAAATGCGATAGAGAACGTACCCGCTACCCATGAATCCGTAGGGTTTTTAGAATTTAAGTAACCTTGAATAACAGATTCACCTTTTTCAAGATGATCATTCATTTCCAACATGAATTGTGGATGTACTAAATTGTCGGCGTCAAAGATAAGAAATGCATCATATTTCCGATCCATTTGCTCAACGCGATCAAACATCCACCCCATAGCATAGCCTTTACCTACTTCTTCTTTATTGAATCGTTCATGCACATTAGCACCAGCAGCTCTTGCCACCTCAGCAGTCTTATCTGTACAGTTATCAGCTACAACAAAGATATCGTACAGCTCATCTGGATAATCTAGACTTCGTAAATTTTTAACTAATTCACCGACTACAGCTTCCTCATTATGAGCACACACAACAATAGCAAAGGAATTTTTTGGGGTATAGTTTTTATGTACTCTAGACCGCCACATACCGATTACGGCGAGTACAAAATAATAAACCGTATAAATTACGATTATTACCTGCATAGGGATCAAAATCAGATCCAGTAGGTAATTCATACTATTCTCCTCCACACACTTATTTACGCACCATATTTAAAGCGCCATTAATAAGGCCAAACACTACATAGCCAGCAAAGATCATCACTGCCCATGTATGCCAATCATACACGAGACAAGCTATAACAAAAATGGCAGTAAGTACAATGGAAAGTTTATTAATATTTACCGCAGATTTACCTTTGAAGTCTGGATATTTTACTTCACTAACCATTAAGAAGCCTACACCAATCATACAAACTACTAGTACAAATTGAGGTACCTCTACGCCACACAATACGTAAGTAGCCGCCAAGCAACCTGCTGCTGGAATTGGCAAACCTTCAAAGTAACCATGAACTTCTTCAGTTTTGATATTAAAGCGAGCAAGACGGAATGCGCCTAATACAGCAAATGCTAGTAAAGGAACATAAGCAATCCAACCTAAACCGTATAGCTCTTTCATATATAGCATATAAGCCGGTGCCACACCAAAGCCTACAACATCAGATAAAGAGTCTAATTCACGCCCCATAGGACCCGCTACACCTAATGCTCTCGCTACACGACCATCTAAACCATCAGCAACTAAGGATAGAAGTACGCAAATAGCTGCATAGAAGGTATTTCCTGTAGCAGAGAATGTGATACCTAGTACACCGAACGCTAAATTAGCACTAGTAAATAAATTTGGAATAATAGACTTATTCATGACGTAACCTCCCGATAACAGTGTCACCACCTGTAATATGTTGACCTTTTTCCACGAACAACTCTACATCCTTATCCATGTAGATTTCAGTACAGGAACCGAATTTAATCATCCCGTACAATTGACCGCGTTCAAGCACACTATCAAGATCCGTCCAAGATACGATACGACGCGCTAAAAGGCCCGCAATTTGTGTTACTAATACGGAAGTGCGATCATTTTCAATACAAATAGTATGACGTTCATTTTCAAAGCCTACATCATCTTTAAAAGCAGGCAAGAAACTGCCCATTGTGTAATGACGGTATGTAATTTTACCGTCAATAGGCGCACGATTGGCATGTACGTCGAAAACAGATAAGAAAATAGTTACTTTTTTACATTCTTTATGTAAGTAAATATCTTCGTATACATCAGAAATATCCATAATTTTACCATCTGCTGGAGATAAAATTAAATCTGGATCTTGAGGGATTACACGTTTAGGATTTCTAAAAAAATTGACGAAAAATAATGCCAAAATAAATGAAATAATCGCAATTACATAATGTCCTAAAAATCCTAACACCACTGTGATAATGAGCATAGCCCCTATCAGTGGAAACCCTTCCTTAATTATTGGTCCTGTAGGCACGATTCAACACTCCTCTATTTATTTCTAATAACGGTCCACATAAACTTAGGAATAGCCAACATGCGGCCAATCCGTTGAGGTTCTAAATATAATCGATACAACCATTCAAGACGATTGCGTTGCATCCATTCTGGGGCCCGAGGAATATTACCTGCCAAAACGTCAAAGGAACCACCAATACCAATGGCAACAACACCATTAAGGTGACTCAATTTTTCTGAAATCCATTGTTCTTGCTTTGGTACGCCTAAGGCAACAAAAACTAATTTTGCCTTAGACTCACCAATAGCTTTAACGATTTCTTGTTCCTCTGTGCTATCGAAGAATCCATCATGAATCCCTGCAATATTTAATGGTCCAACTTGGGCAGATAAATTATCAATTGCTCGTTGAGCAACACCAGGTGCTGCCCCTAAGCAGTATACAGGAATTTGCTGGTCAGCCGCAACTTTAAATAATCGTTTTGTTACGTCTACACCCGTTACACGTTCAGGCACATGTTCGCCTTGACGCTCTGCAGCCCACAAAATGCCAGCCCCGTCAGGAACGACGAGACTAGCATTATTCAATATGGTATGCAATGTAGGATTTTCATTTGCCAACATAACCATTTCTGCATTAGCCGTGGCTACTAAATGTAGCCCCGGCTCTTCAGTTAATTGCAAAATACGTTGGACTGCCTCATCCATTGTTACACAATCGATAGGCACAGATAAAACAGAAATACGTTTATTCAATGTAATACTCCATTATCAACCACTATAATTTGGTGCTTCAACGGTAATGCTTACATCATGCGGATGACTTTCTTTTAAACCAGCCGCTGTAATTTGAATGAATTGAGTATTTTCAATCATTTCTTGGATGTTATGACATCCGCAATACCCCATACTTGCACGCAAACCACCAACCATTTGGAAAATTGTATCAGCCAACATACCTTTATAAGGTACGCGACCTTCAATACCTTCAGGAACTAATTTCTTAGCTTCTGTTTGGAAATATCGATCTTTACTACCAAGCTTCATAGCCCCTAAGCTACCCATGCCACGGTATACTTTATAGGAACGGCCTTGGTAAATCACTGTTTCCCCTGGGCTTTCATCAGTACCAGCTAAAATATTACCCATCATAACTACATTGGCACCAGCCGCAATAGCTTTGGCAATATCGCCAGAATATTTAATGCCCCCATCAGCGATGATAGGAATTCCATAGCGACGACCTACTTGAGCAGACTCATATACTGCAGTGATTTGAGGTACCCCAATACCTGCGATAACACGTGTTGTACAAATAGAGCCAGGTCCAATACCGACCTTAACAGCATCTGCACCTGCTTCAATAAGAGCCTCTGTACCAGCTGCAGTCGCTACATTACCTGCAATAACAGGAATATGAGGATAAGCTTGTTTAATTTCTTTCAATGTACGAAGTACACCTGCAGAATGACCATGTGCTGTATCTACAATGATTACGTCAGCCTTAGCAGATACAAGTGCATCAAGACGATCATATAAATCTTTAGATACACCAACAGCAGCACCAACTAATAATCGACCACTGCTATCCTTGGCAGAATTTGGATATTTCGTCGCTTTTTCAATATCTTTTATAGTAATTAAGCCTTTTAAGTTTCCATCGCCATCTACGAGAGGTAATTTTTCAATACGATGTTCACTTAAAATTGCTTTTGCCTCTTCAAGAGAAGTACCTTCTGGTGCAGTAACAAGGGAATCCTTTGTCATGCAGTCTCCGATTTGGCGAGTTAAATCAGTTTCAAAACGCATATCGCGATTTGTAATGATCCCTACTAGTTTACCATGTTCTGTGATAGGTACACCAGAAATTTTATATTTTCCCATAATTTCTGCTGCATCAGATAGTAAATTTTGAGGACTTAAGAAAATAGGATCAACGATAACACCATGTTCAGAGCGTTTTACCTTATCAACTTCATGGGCTTGTTCTTCGATAGACATATTTTTATGGATAACGCCAAGGCCACCTTCACGAGCCATAGCAATAGCCATACGGGATTCAGTAACTGTATCCATCCCAGAACTAATCATAGGGATATTTAACGTAATGTCACGAGTTAATTGAGTTTTTAACTCTACTTGATGTGGTAGCACATCAGAAGCCGCTGGTACTAATAAAACATCATCAAAAGTTAGTCCACGCATACCGAATTTATCGTCTCTCATATTTAATTCCTTTCCGTATAATAAAACAAAACTACGACCCGCCTAGTCCATATTGGACTAGGCGGTCAGTCGTAGCTTAGCGTTCAGACCGCAAAATGCCGCCTTCCATATAATCATCTTTTTTCATATCTACGAAGATAACTTTTACTGCGTCAGCAGGTACATTAACGATATCAACCGCAGCTTTAGTGATAGCTTCACCTAATTGTTTTTTTTGTTCTTTTGTGCGCCCTTCAACGAGCTCTACATGAATAAGTGGCATATTGACCTCCATAGATGAAAATGAAATAAATTTGTTTGTTCTATTATACGGTATGAGGAACAGATACACAAGGGAAAAACCCAGATAAAACCTAATATTATCGCTACTTATGTACTTATTATTCCTACCTCTTAATTATACAATATTCTAAGAAATTTTTCACCAAATCTTTTTTCTAATTCTTCTTTCATTACAGATTCAAGTTTTTCCATCCCATGGTGACTTGCAAAATCTAATACATCCTTGCGAGCCTGTACCAATATTTCAATATCTTTAATAATATTGGCAACCCGTAAATCAGGTAATCCGGATTGGGCTAAGCCAAATAATTGACCAGAACCACGCAATAATAAGTCTTGTTCGGCAAGTTCAAAACCATCCTGTGTCTGTTCCATCAATTTTAAACGCTCTTGGCTTACATCATTTTTTGAATCACTTACAAGAATACAATAGGATTGATGAGATCCACGGCCTACACGGCCACGCAACTGGTGCAATTGAGATAGACCAAATCGCTCTGCCCCTTCAATGCACATGATGGTCGCATTAGGCACATTGACACCGACCTCAATAACGGTAGTAGAAACGAGTAATGAAATCTCACCTTTATGAAAGGCATTCATCACTTCATCCTTTTCACTTGGTTTCATACGACCGTGTACAAGGCCAACTTCATAAGCCTTGTAAAAGTACTCTTTTAGTTCTAAATACAGTTCTTCTGCTGCCTGTAAGTCTAATTTTTCAGACTCTTCTACTAGAGGACATACTACGTAAACTTGACGACCTTCTACCATCTCTTTGCCAAAGAAGTTTCTCAATCGTTCTTTATATGAGCTATCTACAGCATACGTTTTAACCGGCTTACGTCCAGGTGGCATCTCTTTAATCAAGGATACAGCAAGATCACCATATACAGATAAGGTCATTGTCCGTGGAATTGGTGTAGCTGTCATAATGAGTACATGTGGGTATGTACCCTTTTGTTGTAATCGCGCCCGTTGTTCTACGCCAAAGCGATGTTGTTCGTCGATAATGACGAGACCTAAATTATGGAAGTTAACACCTTCCTGAATAAGCGCATGAGTGCCGATGATCATATTAATTGATCCGTCAGCTAAGCCTTCATAGATACGCTCTTTTTCTTTTTTTGTAGTAGAACCAGTTAATAACTCTATAGTAATACCTAAATTACGACATACCTCTGTTATGCCTTCATAATGTTGAGCCGCCAAAATCTCCGTAGGGGCCATTAATGCCCCTTGGTAACCATTTTCGATGGCCTTCAATAAACTCAATGTAGCTACAACAGTTTTACCAGAACCTACATCACCTTGCAATAATCGTTGCATAGGACGTTCATCTTCCATGTCGATGCGAATGTCTTCTAATGCACGCTGTTGATCACCTGTTAAGGAGAACGGCAAGTTTTCTATACACTGAGCCATTAAGTCCCCATTAGGTACCATCTTAGGCCCTTTATGACACTGCTCTTTATTCCGCAACAAGGCCAATCCAGATTGCATGACAAATAACTCTTCATAGGCCAATTGGTGACGCGCTTCTTCGTATCGCTCTGAAGAATCAGGGAAATGCATCATTTTAAATGCATCATAGCGACTCATGTATTGATGTGATTCACGAACCTCAGTAGGCAAAATCTCTTGCAATTCATGATTAGCGGCAAACCAATTGCGTACTGATGAGCGCACCACAAATTGAGACACTCCATCAGCCAAGGCATAAATAGGAACAATACCATGATCTGGCTCGCCACCATCTCCCAAATTTTCTATTTGGGGCGTATTCATTTGCATAGACCCATATTGAAATTCTGCTTTGCCATATGCATATAAACGCTGCCCTTTTTTATAAAAGTTCTTTTTATACCCTTGGTTAAATAATACAATCTTTAGTGGACCAGTACCATCTGCAATGACCACCTCTAATATAGACAATCTAGGTCGAGGGCGTTTTTCTTGAACAGCTATAACATTGCCTACTACGCCACCGGTCATACCTGACTTTAATTCACCAATTCTATAAATTGTACGGCGGTCTTCGTAGCTTCGCGGGAAATATGTCAACAATGATGTTACATTCGTAATCCCTAGCTTATGCAATTGTTTCTCCCGACCAGGACCAATCCCTTTAATGGTCGTTAACCGTTCATCCATAGAAACTCCTTTAAATATACGATAAACACTGAGGATATATCCAATTTCTGTATATCCTTGTGTAAAAGCCCATTCATATCATAGAATATGATATATAGTATACCTTATATTGTAGTATATTTCATAAAAAGAGCAATATGTACGATAAAAACACTTGCTTTAACTATGTCTTTATGATAATATACTTTTGTTATGTTATAGATTAAGCTTGGAGGTGGAAACTATGGCAAACCTTTGCGAAGTATGTGGCAAATCCACATCTAGCGGTATGAACGTGAGTCACTCTCACATTCGCACAAGAAAAACTTGGAAACCGAACATTCAAAGAGTACGGGCGGTTGTAGACGGTGCTACTAAAAAAGTTAACGTATGCACTCGCTGCCTTCGTTCTAATAAAATTACACGCGCGTAAAATAAAAAGTACATGTACTCTTTGGGGTTCTAGAGCCCCAAAAAAAGCAGTTAGTTCATTTGAACTAACTGCTTTTTTTGTTATCTATGTACCTGTTACTAAAAGTTTTACAAGGTAATATTTGGAATATAGTACTGTTTAAACAACTTAATAGCATATTGATCAGTTAAGCCGGCCACATAATCCACTACATCGCGAGTGGAGTAAAACTCACGGTTACTTTCACAGCCCTCCATATCGTCAGGATGTTCCATAAAGTGAGTAAATAAGTTTTTCACCACATGAGATGCCTTATTTCGGTCAGGAATTAAAGCTGGCGCCAAATAGACATTTTTAAACATAAATTGACGGAATAGATTCATCGTCATCTCTATATCAGAGGACATAGAAATAACAGGCTTATCTAAAGATTCGCGCACCATATCTTCAACCATGGCTGTAATCATGCTAGAAGGAGTCATACCGAAGTGTTCACGTACTTCAAAAGGTAATTCCTCGGCCGTCAACATACCTGCCCGTTGTGCATCATCAAAATCGTGACACAAATAGGCAATGCGGTCAACGATACGAATAATTTGACCTTCTAAGGTAACAGGAATTGTAGCCCCTGTGTGGCCTACAATACCATCGCGCACAGCGGTTGTTAGATTAAGGCCTTGATGTTCACCATGCTTTTCTAAGACCTCTACCATACGCAAACTTTGTTCATTATGATTGAAATGACCTACCATATCACGTAAAGCATATTCCCCAACATGACCAAATGGTGTATGTCCCACATCATGGCCCATAGCAATAGCTTCTACTAAGTCTTCATTAAGGCGTAATGCACGAGCCACTGTACGACCAATCTGCCCCACCTCAAGGGTATGAGTCATACGTGTACGATAATGGTCACCTGGCGCAATATAAACTTGTGTCTTGTGCTTTAACCGTCTAAAACATTTACTATGAATTATGCGATCCCGATCTCGCTGAAAGGCAGTTCTAAGTGGATCGGGAGTTTCCTCAATATCACGGATTGCATCGCGGCTTTTAGCAGCATAAGGAGATAGAAGCAACGCCTCTCTCTCCTCTATTTGTTCCCGTATATTCATTTACCCTCCGATGCGCGGTTACGGTCGATGAGTTGCATAACAAGAGATGCTGTTTCTTCGATAGATTTATTGGAAACATCTAACACTTGGCAATGCAAACGACGCATAATAGCCTTCGCATATTCTAGTTCAGATTGAATACGCTCAATAGAAGCATAATTTGCTTCGTCCTCTAAACCGATGGCGCGTAACCGTTCACTACGAATATTATTTAACTTAAATGGGTCGATAATGAGACCTACAATTTTCTTTGCTGGAATTTTAAATAATTCCTCTGGCAATGGTACCTCTGGCACCAATGGCAAGTTAGCAGCTTTAATTTTTTTGTATGCCAAGAACATAGACAAAGGTGTCTTACTTGTTCTAGATACACCAATAATAACTACGTCAGCCTTTTCAAAGCCAGATGGGTTTTTACCATCATCATATTTCACGGCGAACTCAATAGCTTCAACCTTTTTGAAATATTCTTGGTCTAGTTTATGAACCATACCAGCTGTCATACGAGGCTTTGTAGATGCTACTGTACCTACTGCATCAAGAACTGGACCCATAATATCTACAGCAGGAATGTTGTATTCTGCTACTTTTTCATGAAGATATTTGCGCAAAGACTCAGATACGATGGTATGACAAATAACATGATTACCACGCTTTGCATCTGCTATAATTTCATCAATTTGGCTTTCACTATCAATATACGGAATGCGAACAATTTCAATTTGTTCCTTATCATATTGACTCGCCGTAGCCCTTGCTACAGCCTCTGCGGTCTCCCCAAGGGAGTCCGATATTGCATAAATAATTTTTTCTGCCATTCTATTAACCTCAATGTATGCTACATTCTAAAAATACTTTTGTTACCGTCGTTTTAGATACGCGGCCTACAACCTTTAGACGTTTCTTGTTTTCCACATCCTCGCGAACGATGACAGGTAAACAATCCACCTCATAATCTATCATCTTCTGAGCAGCCTCTACTAGCGTATCTGTAGGCTCCACAGTTATAACCTTGCTTACAGGGGTCATAATCATAGATATAGGCATGGTGTGCGAATCTGTTTGCCCCATAGAGGCGCGCAACAAGTCCTTACGGGATACGACACCTACTAAATAGGAATCGTCACACACTAAAATGGTCCCTACATCCTCAGTAAATATAGTAACAATCGTGTCATACAAACTTGTATCCCCATTGACTACGACTGCTTGGGATAATACATCACTTACCAGAAATGACTTTAATCGCTCCGCTGTTTGTGTTTCTTTTGAAAGCCCCACATAGTAGTAGCCAACATTAGGGCGTGCATCTAAGACACCTAGCATAGTTAAAACAGACAAATCTGAACGCAATGCAGATCGCGTAACCTCTAAATGTTCAGCAATAGCACTACCTGTAACAGGTCCTTCTTCACGAACGATTTGAGCAATTTGTTCTTGTCGTTTCGACAGTTTCACACGGTAACCCCCTTTCATCTCTGTTTGTATTATATCCTAAGTTACCATTCAGAAAAAGAGGAGACCTACGGGCCTCCTCTTTTACCATAACTATATTATTACCAATTTAGTTCGTCAGATTCTTGACGACCACGACCAGTCATAGCATCGAGCATGATTCGTTGTTCTAATTGAGCCACCATTTTCTTAGTGCTTACTACCGCATCTGGATTAACAGAAATGGAGTCGATACCGCTCTTCACAAGGAATTCGCAAAGTTCAGGGTATACACTTGGTGCTTGGCCACAGATGGATACAGTTTTACCATCTTTATGTGCCACTTCGATAAGATGACGAATCGCTCTACGAACAGCTAAATTACGTTCATCGTAAATATGTTGAACTGTTTCGTTATCGCGGTCACAACCGAGAACAAGCATTGTCAAATCGTTAGAACCAATGGAATAACCATCTACATATTTATTGAATTGATCAGCTAAGATAATATTTGCTGGAATTTCAGCCATGAGCCAGATTTTGAAATCTTTACCGCGTACAAGGCCTTCTTGAGCCATCAAATTACTTACAAGTTCAGCTTCCTCTACAGTACGGCAGAATGGAATCATAACTTGTAAGTTTTTGAAGCCAAATTCGTTACGTACTTTTTTAATTGCTTCTAATTCTAATTTGAAAGCAGGTGTGTATTTAGGATCGTAGTAACGAGAAGCGCCACGCCAGCCAAGTAATGCGCTGGATTCATGTGGTTCGTATTTGTCGCCACCTTTAAGGTCACGGTATTCACTAGATTTGAAATCGCTCAAACGAACTACAACTTGGCGAGGAGCTAAAGCTTGGCATACCTTACGCATACCTTCTGCCAATGTATTTACAGCAAAATCACTACGGCCTGTTTCGATAAGGTGCAATGGATGTTCATGGATGAAAGTAGTCCAAATGAACTCTTCACGCATAAGACCGATACCATCGCAAGGCAATACGCCATGTTTTTCAGCCAAGTCAGGATCGCCTAAGTTCATGTAAATCTTAGTACCTGTTACAGGAACAGATTCAGCAACAACATTTGCAGTAGCTTGTGCTTCTGGCTTTTTAACGATATCTTCTAATACGCCATCATATACGATACCATTTGTAGCATCTACTGTAATCATTTGACCATCTTTAATGGATGTAGTTGCTTCATGGCTACGGCTCTTAGTACCTACGATACATGGAATACCAAGCTCACGGCTAACGATGGACGCATGGCAAGTCATACCACCGGCATCAGTAACAATAGCTTTTGCTTTTTTCATTGCTGGCACCCAGTCAGGAGCGGTCATAGCTGTAACAAGGATTTCGCCTTCTTTAAACTCATCAATATCCTCAGGATTGATGATAACATGAGCTTTACCAGCTGCATTACCAGGGGATGCTGGTAGACCTTTTACGATAATATCGCGATTACCTGCATCTAATGTGCTAGGTTTTTCGGATACTTCTGGTTTTTCTTTGCGGGACCAAACTGTTTCTGGACGAGCTTGTAAAATCCAAATTCTACCGTCTCGTTCATCTACGCCCCATTCCATATCCATGTAGCAACCATAATGTTTTTCGATTGCTTTTGCATATTCAGCAAGCTCTAGAACTTGAGCATCTGTAATCACTTGTTGTTTAGCTTCATCTGCTGGAACAACTTCTTCAACGCAATCGCCGTCAGCTTTACGAACTAAACGGATATTTTTGTCATTAATCATGCGGTCTGTAATTTCCATTTTAGCTTTATCTACACGGAAATTATCTGGTGTAACGGTACCTTGTACAACGTATTCACCAAGGCCCCAAGAACCTTCAATAAGAATATTGTTATCATTGCCTGTTACAAGGTCAACAGTGAACATTACGCCAGCAGCTTTAGAGAATACCATCATTTGAACAGCTGCACTCAATGCTACTGTCATATGATCGAAACCTTGTTTTACACGGTAATATGTTGCACGGTCTGTGAAAGTAGATGCGTAGCATTCTTTTACTTTTTGAATAATAACATCAGCACCACGTACATTTAAATATGTATCTTGTTGGCCTGCGAAACTTGCATCTGGCAAGTCTTCTGCTGTTGCACTAGAACGAACTGCTACGAATGGATTTTCTTCGTTTACTTTTTTACCAAGTTCTTCATAAGCATGACGGATAGCATCTGCCAATTCTTTAGGCATTTCTTCTTCGCAAATCATGCGGCGAATTTTAGCACATACTTCACGCAATAATGCAGAATTTTCTACATCATCTAATGCATCAAGTTCAGCGCGGATTTTATCTTCTAGTCCTGTTGCTTTCATAAACTCACGATAACCATGAGCAGTTGTAGCAAAACCGTAAGGTACAGGTACATTAGTGGAGGATGTCAATTCCCCTAAAGAAGAAGACTTACCACCAACTAAATTAACATCTTCACGTCGTAATTCATCAAACCAAAGTACGTATGCTGTTTCGCGATTCATGTGAGAACCTCCTAGATCAATTAGTGCAACACATTAAACCTTTTACACATAAATAGTATACCTTAATTTACAATCTGTCAATTTTTATAGGCATTATTATACTAATAAAAGTGAGCAAAAAAGGAAAAAGATGATTGCCTAATAATAGACAATCATCCTTTAAATTATAAACGTTAATATTTAATAGTAATCTCCACTGTAGAGTATAAGATAAATACTATTACTGTGGTAACTAGAAATATGAGTTTGTTTATTTGTGTCAGACGGTATAAGGTAAAAAATTGCAATATGCAAGTATAGAATATAATTATATTCCCTAACAAGCCCGCAACATTCCACATGAGAAAGCTCCAATTACTGTCATCAAGATAATCTAAACTCAAAAAATAAGATTGTAAATTAAGTTTAATACTAGCAAATAAGAAACATAGTCCCATAAAGTAAAGTGATATTATTATTAGCTTTTTCAGGGATACAGTACACCATAACCGATATAGAATCCATAATAATAAAATAGCTATGATTAATCTCAGTAAAATAGTTATATAGTCAATACCAAAAATGACTATAGCACTAAAGTATGAAAGTATCTCAACATCATTAATAAATGGTGCTATGTGAAGAACATCAACACCTATATCCCCCAAAACAAGTCGTAACAGCACCCAAGAAACAGTATATAAACATAAAGCACTTTTGAAAGTTGTAGATTCAATTACTTGACCAATTCCAACAGATCGAGGACGTATAAAGAGATTAATAAAGGTTTGTAACATTATAATTCCTTTCAAGTTGGAGTTAAGAGATTGATTGAATAAAGATATTTTGAAGTTCTGTAACACCTAGAAGTACTACTATAACAAATATAGTTATCCCCAATCTATTAACTTTTGTCAATTTATATAACAATACAATAAAGAGAAACACAATATAAATCTCTGATATACCTGCTATAAATTTTAAGGAATCATATATTGTCTTTGCCCAGAAAGGACTATATACATATAAAAACTGAATTGGATACAATAAAAATAATCTTATAAAATCAGGAAACTGTTGTAAACAGGCTAATATTAAAGATACCTTTAATAGTTTTGTAAATTTAACATCTGTCCAAATGTTAAAATTAGCCCAACAAAGAAAAGCTATAAAAATACTTATTAAGACAATAGCACTAAGATCAAGAATATAAGGAAATAAACTAAAACCTATATATTGATCTATAGACAAAGGATAGATTACTTTCCAATACTTAATATGTCCACCTACGAGCATTATTAATAAGTGGTTTATAAACCATATCATTAAAAAGAATGAAAACAGAGACTTAATGGTTTCATTTTCCATTATGTAATTTGCACCAGTTGAAATTGGTCTAAGTATTAATAAACGTAATGATTTAAACAAAATATGCTCTCTCTTATAAAATCAAAATATTATATTTCCATACAAATAGGTTCTGCATTCATTTAACCGTCCTATATATATCTAAAAAGTTCTTCAGTACTCGCCCAGTTAGCCCCCATATGGTGTATTGTTTATAGGGATAGAAATAGACGGAGTAGTTTTGTCTAATTTTCCAGTCAATGTTGTAGCCTTCTAATAAATGGAATGGAAAGTCCTTTAACGGTCTTGTAGCTATATCTAGATGACCTACAGTTGGCTTCATCTCTAATAGATATTGTAATGGAACGGTGAATACCTCTCCTACTTCATCAGGATTTGGTTTTAAATCACTTGTTTGTAGGCGTACGGCTACGGCATATAGTTTGACACCTATCGCAGATACTAAACAGTCTAAATTGCCCAGAAGTTCAATTTGAGCTAGATTAATTCCCAGTTCTTCAGAACATTCACGCATGGCAGCATGGGCACCGCTTTTATCATTAGGTTCACAATGGCCACCAGGAAAGCTAATTTCACCAGGCTGACGGCGGAGCTTGTTACTGCGTACAGTAAATACTACGTGATCTTCCCCATCTATTTCTAATAATGGTACAGCTACGGCCGCAGTTATAACATCAATATCGGTAAGAACAGTATGTTCTCGTTTTTCTAGAAAATTAGATAGTTTCTTGTCCATATATAGTCCTCTTACTTTATAGTAAAATTTATACAATATCCATATAAATCTTTTATGTATCAAATTTGTATTTTATATTTATCTTTTATATTTATCTTTTATATTCATTATACATTAACTTGTACCTAAATTTTGGAGTTACTATTAATAGATACAATAGAGGAAAATCTTATAAAGAAAATGGACAAAAAAACTGTGATGAGGTTTCTACCCCATCACAGTTTTATATTAGTTAAATTTAATTTTTATAAATTTACGTTTACCTACTTGAACGATCATGCCCTCTTCAAGGGTAAGGTTTTCTTCCGTATATTTTTCACCATTTACTTTGAAAGCACCAGCTTTAATGGAACGACGTGCTTCACCATTAGAAGCAGTCAAACCAGCATCTGTACAGAATTGTGGAACAAAGATTGGTTCTGTTGGCGCATCCATAGCGTATTCAGGAATATCTGTAGGCAACGCGCGTTGTTGGAATACACGTTTGAATTCTTCTTCTGCCTCAAGAGCAGCGTCTTCACCATGGTACAAACGAACAATGGTACGAGCTAATTGCATTTTAGCGTCACGTGGATGTAATTCACCACTTTCAAGACATTTTTCCATGTCCTCTTGTTCTTCGATAGACATATCTGTAACGAGCATGAAGTAGCGCATCATCAATTCATCAGGAATGGACATTGCTTTACCGTACATTTCTTTAGGTTCTTCGTCGATACCGATGTAGTTACCTAAAGATTTACTCATTTTTTGAACACCGTCAAGGCCTTCAAGCAATGGCATTGTGATAACAACTTGAGGTTCTTGACCTTCTAATTCTTGTAAATGACGGCCCATTAACAAGTTGAAAGTTTGGTCTGTACCACCAAATTCAACATCAGCATGTAATGCTACAGAATCTTGACCTTGCATCAATGGATACATAAACTCATGAACACCGATTGCACGACCTTCTTTAAAGCGTTTATTGAAATCATCACGTTCCATCATACGAGCTACAGTGTAAGAACTTGCCAAACGTAGAACATCAGCAAAGTTCATGGATTCAAGCCATTCACTGTTGTCGCGAACGATAGTTTTTTCAGGATCCAACACTTTGAAGATTTGTGTTTTATAAGTTTCAGCATTTTTCAATACTTCTTCTTTTGTAAGTGGTGGACGAGTTACGCTTTTACCAGTAGGATCACCAATACGTGCAGTGAAACCACCGATAACAATCACTACTTGATGACCAAATTCTTGGAACAAACGTAATTTACGAAGTGGTACAGTATGACCCAAATGAATATCTGGCGCTGTTGGGTCCAAACCTAGTTTTACAACTAACGGTTTATTTTCCTTAATGGATTTTTCTATTTTCTTTACAAGATCTTGTTCGTTAATTAAATCTGCTACGCCGTGTTTAATTTGGCGTACTTGTTCTTGAGCACTAACCATGATAATCCTCCTCGAAATACTATTGTTTTAGTATACCATTATCTAAAAACTTTCACAATTATATATATAGTATTGGTTTTAAGCCATTTATGATATAATATTTATAACTGCGTAATAGAATTTACGTTATATTTACTAACAAAAGAAAAAAGAGGTGACTCTATGAGTAATAACTCAAATGCGAGAAGCAGCCGCCGTTCTAACGGTAGCGGCTCTACACCGAAGAAAACAAGTCCGAAGCGTCTATTTTGGATTTGTGCCCTTCTCCTTATACTCATCGTAGCCGGAGGTGGCTGTGGTTTTATCAGTGCCACACTGTCTAACCTACCAGATGTATCCAATGTACGTCCTTCCGCATCGTCTCAAATTTACGATGTCCATGGTAATCTCATCACAACGGTTCATTCCACAGAGAATCGATTACCAGTGCCGTTAAAAGATGTACCAAAGGATTTACAAAATGCCTTTGTTGCTACTGAGGACTCTCGCTTCTACTCCCATCACGGTATCGACCCAGTTGGTATCTTGCGTGCTGTATGGGTTAACCTTGTTCATAGTGGCGTATCTGAAGGTGGTTCTACTATCACTCAACAGTTAGCGCGTAATGCATTCTTGTCTCAAGACAGAACATTTAAACGTAAAATTTCTGAAGCATTACTAGCACTAAAAATTGAACAACACTACACTAAGGATGAAATCCTAGAAATGTACATGAACCAAATTTACTTTGGTCAAGGTGCATACGGTGTACAATCTGCAGCTCATGTGTACTTTGGTAAGGATGCTAGCCAATTAACGCTTGCTCAAGCAGCGCTCATTGCGGGCTTACCACAAAGTCCTAACTACTACTCTCCATTCAATGATTTGGAAGCTAGTAAAAAACGTCAAGCCGTTGTATTAGGCCAAATGGTTAAATACGGATACATTACACAAGAGCAAGCCGATGAAGCGCGTCAAGCAGATTTAGGCTTAGTGGCAAAACAAGAACAAACGCATGAAAAATCTAATGCGTCTTACTTCATTAACTATGTTATTGCACAAGTTTCTGAAAAATATGGTGATGATGCAATCTATAAAGATGGTTTAAAAATTTATACTACTCTCGATATGGATGCACAAAATGCGGCTGTAGCAGCAATGCAAAACTTGCCTAACTACTACACAGATAGCAATGGTTTACATCAACCACAAGGTGCTATTGTAGCTATGAATCCTCATAATGGTTATATTATGGCTATGGTTGGTGGTCGTGGCGATGATGCATTTAACCGTGCAACACAAGCAGAACGTCAACCAGGTTCCGCTATGAAACCATTTGTATATTTAGCAGCTATTCAATCTGGTAAAACTCCTGGTTCTATTGTAGATGATAGCCCTGTTACATTTGGCAGCTGGAGCCCTAAAAACTATGAAAATGACTTCGAAGGTAATATTACATACCGCTATGCATTACAACATTCTCGTAACGTAGCTGCCGTAAAAGTTGCTGATGAAGTAGGCATGTCTAAGATTATTAAACTTGCTAAAGAAATGGGTATCACTACCCTTACAGATCAAGATAACAACTTATCTACAGCACTTGGTGGTTTAACTCATGGTGTTACACCTCTTGAAATGGTACAAGCTTATGGCGTACTTGCAAATGGTGGTATCAAAGTTCAACCTACAGCAATTGTTAAAATTGTAGACCGCAATGGTCAAGTGGTTGAAGAAAACTCCATCCAAGAAAAACGCGTTGTAGACGAAAAAGATGCAGCTATCATCACTAGTATGCTAGAATCCGTTATTAATGGCGGTACAGGTGGTAATGCAGCAATCGGTCGTCCTGCAGCTGGTAAAACAGGTACAACAGATGATTCCAAGGATGCTTGGTTCGTTGGTTATACACCTGATCTTGTAGCTGCCGTTTGGATTGGTGATGACTATGGCTCGGAAACATTACGAGGCATGACCGGTGGTGACACACCTGCTATTATGTGGGGCCAATTCATGGCAAATGCTCTTGCCAATACCCCTGCTTCTGACTTCTCTGTTCCTGCTAGCGCACAATCAGCTGTCTCTGAAGGTTATTATAATCCTGTAAAAGCACAGCCTAAAAAAGAGGCTGCTAAGGACGAAAAAGCAGATAAAAAAGACGATAAAGACAAGTCAAAAGATGAAGCAGTAAAAGATGACAGTGGCTCTTCTAAAGATGATGCTAGTGAACAAAAATCTAATTCATCTAAAAGTAAAAAGTCTAGTAAAAAAGATCGTTAATTTTTAATAGACCTCAACAAGGGGCGGAACAATATGTTCCGCTCCTTTCTTTTACACAAAAAAGGTAGTAAGTTCAAAGAACTTACTACCTTTTTCTATTGTATTCTATTGATATCTAACTATGTAATATCTCCATATAGAACATCATCATAAGAGAAATATTTAGTTTATTTTAGAACTACATTAGTAGCCCCTGCACCACCTTCATCATAGCCTGCAGTTTCAAAGTGTGCTACATGCGGTAAGGTACGTAAATACTGATGTACGCCTTCTCGTAATGCACCAGTCCCCTTACCATGGATAATGCGTACTTGGTTAACACCGCCAAGCAAAGCTTGGTCAATAAATCTACCAACGGAAACTGTCGCTTCATCTACAGTTTGACCGAGAATATTGATTTCTGTACGGACCTCTTTCTGACGTTGTACAGCAGAACCACCCATGCGTTTTCGCGTCTTAGGCATAGCTGCCTTTTGTTCACGAGCTAGTTTATTTCCTTCTTCTCGTGTAGTAGATTGTAATTCACTAACCTTAACAGTTGCTGTTAATCCATTAATATCTACATTCACCCGGTTACCATTGATAGACAATACAGTACCTAATGAGCGCAAGGATGTAACATATACAGCTTGACCTACCTTAATAGCATCGGCCGTCAAGGACTTGCGATCATCATCTACTGGAGCATCTGGTACATGTACATTAGAGATACCCTTACGAGCTGCATTAATGGCAGATTGACGCTTATCTTTATTTGTTTCAGAGAATTGAGCTTTCAATTGCTTGATAATCGCTTCCCCTTCAACGCGTAAACTACGTTTCATAGATTCTGCATCTGCTTGAGCTTTGGCTAAGATTTGTTTACGTTTTTCGTTAAACTGTTTCTTTTCCTTCTCTAATTGACCACGCATACGACGTGTTTCGTCTAGCTCTTTCTTTAATGCTCTTTCCCGTTCAGATGCTTTACGAAGTTGTTCATTCAAATCTGAAAGAACCTCTTCCATTTCATGGCTACCAAATTGAGATTTATACTCTGCTGCGCGCGTCACAATATCCTTTGGTAAGCCTAAACGTGCAGCAATGCTCAATGCATGGCTACTACCGGCTACGCCGATATGGAGTCGATACGTAGGTTTCAATGTACGCTCATCAAACTCTACATGGCCATTTTCAATACCTTCCGTATGGTATGCATAATTTTTAAGCTCATTATAATGGGTACTTACCATCATAAGAGCGCCCTTTTTACGGAAGAACTCAAGGATAGATACAGCAAGTGCACTACCTTCTTCTGGGTCAGTACCAGATCCAAGCTCATCTAATAATACCAAGTCATTTGGACCACAATGTTTAATGATGGAAATAACTTGTGTCATATGAGCAGAGAACGTACTAAGGCTGGCCTCAATACTTTGCTCATCCCCAATATCGGCAAAGATATTATGGAATATTGGCAACATAGAGCCGTGATCAGCAGGAATAAATAAACCACATTGGTTCATTAAACTCAATAATCCCAATGTTTTAAGAGATACTGTTTTACCACCTGTATTAGAACCAGTGATTAATAAAATACGATACGATGTGCCTAACTGAATATTCGTAGGCACTACCACATTGGGTGGAATTAATGGATGACGAGCTCTCATGAGATTAACTGTTCTATCAGTACTCAAGATTGCTGGTACACCTTTATAAGAAATAGCAAGGCTCGCCTTACCATATACAAATTCGATGTGTGATACCTTTTCACAGGCATCCATCAAATCATTACTATGTTGTTTTACAAGGGCTGATAACTCACGGTAAATACGCAATACCTCTTGCTCTTCACCAATTAGTGCCTCTTGTAATTCATTATTTAGATTCACCAAGCGCATCGGTTCAATATATAAGGTTTGACCCGTTGCAGAACGGTCGTGAATAAGACCATCAAAGTATTGGCGATACTCTTGTTTTACAGGGATTACGTAACGATTATTACGTTGTGTAATGATTGCTTCTTGGAAATACTTTTGATTATCCTTGTCGTGCAAGATAGCTTGAATATCATTTTTAATCTTTTCACGAGTTTTAATAATCGTATTTCTAAGGCTCGCCAATTTAGGAGATGCTGTATCAAGCAATTCCCCTTTTTCATCAAAGACGCGTTTAAAACGGTTTTCAATGCGATCTGTATTCGGCATATCCTGTACCCATAGGGATAGCAACGGATATTCCATATATTTCGTTCTAAAGAACTTTGTCATCCGCTTATAAGCACCAATGGTCAAGTAAATATCCCACAATGCTTCACGAGTAAGGACAAAGTCTTTGCGACTCTTTTTACAGGATTCGCGAATATCTCTCGTACCGCCTAACGGTTGTTCTACCTCAGTTTGCAAAGAACGCATGGCTTCTGCTGTTTCATCAAGGTTCTCTTGAATAGCTTTAGCATCCGTCATGGGTTCAATATGCATGGCTAATTCTTTAGCAATGGTAGAACTACAGTGTTGTTGTAATTGTTCTTTTATATGGTGAAAGTCTAATACATCTTCGTTAAACAATGTACTACCTCTTTTATAAAATACCTCTAAAATAGTGACCCCTTGTAATAGGAGTATCATCTTTACCTATACTCTTAGGCGGAGCCTTTTTTGTTCCATTTTGAATGGATACATAATCTGCTACAATAGTGCGCAAACGATGTGGATCCATATGTCGCCCATCGATGCGTAAAATATGTAGCCCTTTTCGATGTAACTCTGGCACGTAGGCACGCATGTCCATTTCATGACTATTCATGATATGCATGCGGCAATAAGGATCTGTACGAAGTGGGAACACTTCCCCTTTACGGTCTTTCAATGCATAGTCCTCGGCTACACATGGCATAGGACAGTTTTCCTTTTTGCCAGTGCCCACAAAGCTAGCGATGGCACAGTATTCAGAAATCATCATTTCCGTGTAGCCATGTACCATGATTTCTAATGGCAATTTAGTAGATTTTTGCAAGTTAACAAGTTGTGCCAAGGTTAACTCTAAGGATGGTGCTATGCTACTCATATTAAAGTCTTGCCATACTTGTAGTGCTGAGCCATTAAATATATTAAGACCTGTATCAGCCTCAATAGCACCTGTATACCCTAAATCACGAAGCCATAATAAGGCTTGTGGCACATGAATAGAAATGCTGTCTGGTTTAGCCTCAACTATAGCCTTAAGAGTATTCATGTACACCTCAACTTCATCGTCTTTCACAACGCGAGGCGTAGCAAATACACAAAGCACATCATTGTCTTTACAAAGGGTAGCTACCTTTTCATAAATACTAAGTTCATAAGGTTTGCGTTGTAAACGATCACCGCCAAAGATAATCTTCCTAGCACCGCCTTCAATAGCAGCTTTCACAGCCTCTAATTCATCAACACGAGCACTCACCATAGGCTCTGTGTACTGAATCGTATCCTTAGCTACTAGGGATGACATATCTTGAGGTTCTACGGCAAGTTCTGCCCAAGCAGTTTCATGATCTGTAATTAACAGAGTTTCTAAAGCCTCCACTGCATCGCGACGCAATGCATTCAAAACACTAGCAGGCCACATATAGGGCCCTTCTGGAATAGACATAGAAGCTAGAGTAAACAATGTATTACCCAATCGGCCGACTTGGTCTGTAACCTTCTCTAAACTGGTCGGTTTATTATTAGCATAAATCGGTTCAAACTCATTAGATACTGTCACTGTACGACCATCATTTAATACAAAGGTAAGATCTGTACAAGGCTGTTCTCGGTCTGTATTAATAGATAGATACCCATGTACCTCTAATTTAGCACTAAAGTCTTGTAAGCCCCGTTGCTTTTGAGATTTTGGCGTAGATGCCAAGAACACTTGTCCTGCTGCAAAGCCTTCATCAGGTTTACCTACAAAATGCTTTTCATTTACTAAGGACCAATTCTGGTCAATTTGATAGTACGTAATACTACCAGAGCTTTGCATGACCTTTAAGAGGGAGCCTTTTTCAATCGGTTCTGTTACGTACAAATGAACTTGTCCCTTTTTGACCTCAGCTTTGCCGATCAATTTCCCTTGATGATTTGGAGCCACAACGGTCATCATAGATTTCCCTACATGGTCAGTTAAGTAATCCGTAGAGAAACCACGATTAAATCCTGATGCCAATGCATCGGCATCAGAAGCATCCATATGAGCTGTATCTAAAATATGACGATACGTTCCAATAACTTGACGCACATAGGAAACCTTTTTCATACGTCCTTCGACTTTAAAGGACGTAACACCAGCTGCAACGAGTTCATTCATATGCTCACTATAGTTAAGATCCTTTGGACTTAATAGATAGGCTTCGTGTTTTGGCAATAAACTAGTACCTGAAGAATCTAACAATTCATAAGGTAAACGGCAAGGTTGTGCGCAAGCACCACGGTTACCACTACGACCGCCGATGAAGGAACTCATTAAGCATTGACCAGAATAGCATACGCATAAAGCACCGTGTACAAATACTTCGATTTCAGCTGTACAGTTTTTACATATATGTTCGATTTCAGCTAGGCTCAATTCACGAGCTAACACAACCCGGGTAAAGCCAAGGCTTTCATAAAAACGAACCGCATCTAGCGTTGCCGCCGTCATTTGTGTACTACCATGCAAATGCAATTTCGGAGCTACGCGCTGCGCCAATTTTGCAACAGCTAAATCTTGAACGATGATGGCATCAACACCAATACGCTCTAAATCTTTTAAATATTCTTCAAGAGCAGATAATTCAGAATCGCCTATGAGAATATTTACCGTTACATATACAGACACATCTAGAATATGGGCCAAGCGAATAGCCTCAGCTAGTTCTTCAATGCCAAAGTTTGCTGCATGAGCACGGGCATTAAATCCTTTACCACCAAGGTAAATCGCATCTGCTCCAGATTCTAACGCTGCTATAAAGTTTTCCATCGTACCGGCAGGAGCCAATAATTCCATGGATAATCCTTTCTACCTAACTAAAGGTATAACTATAGTACTAAAAGGGTTTACCATACGGTAAACCCTTTCAATATACTGCTTACAATTAACGTAATTTGCAGTTAATTTCTGCTAATGCATCGATAATAGCTTGAATATTACCATCAATATCCTCATCATTCAACGTACCTTCCATAGAACGGAATTGTAAGTTGTATGCAAGACTGCGGTAACCAGCTTCAATATGTTCACCTTCATAAACGTCGAAGATAGATGCATTTTCTAAATATTCTCCACCATGCTCTTTGATGATAGATAAAATTTCACCACTAGATACGGACACTGGTGCAACAATGGCAAGGTCACGACTAGTACCTGGGAATTTACTGAAAGATGTATAGCGGAACGTTGGAATCGTTAAGGATAATACTGCTTCCAAATCGATTTCAAACATATATACTTTGCCAGGCAAGTCAAAGTTTTTGCTCACTTGTGGATGTAATTCACCGTATTGAGCAATCATTTTGCCATCAACTACGTATTGAGCACTTACACCTGGATGGAAGTATGGTTCTGTACCGCGATTGATTTCGTAGCTTGTAACACCAAGTTCAGATAACAACGCATCTACAATACCTTTTACATCATAGAAGTCAGTTGTGCGTTCAGGTTGATTCCAAGCTGCTTGATTTACCTTGCCCATCAAGATACCACAAGCCATAGGGCGTTCATGAGGTACTTCTGTTAAAGGCAACGCTTTTGGTTCGTATACATTAGCTGTTTCAAACAACCAAAGATCCTTATTTTGTTGCGCAATATTGCGTTTAGCTGCTTCAATAACAGCTGGTACCAATGTAGTACGCATATAAGGGAATTCTTCAGAAATAGGATTCAAGATTGGAATGGCAGTATAACGGCTATCCCCTTCAGGAAGCATCATGTTAGTAAGGCCATCTTTATGCATGAAGCTAAATGTAATGATTTGAGTCATACCCAATTTAGCCAATGCATGAGTTACCTCTTTAGTAAGAGCTTTCTTAGGTGTCATACCACCAGAGGATAATACGGCTACCGGAATTGTAGGCTCAATATTATCGTAGTTGTAAATACGAGCTACCTCTTCAGCGATATCAGGCATCACTGTTACGTCGCCACGCCATGTTGGAACGAGAGCAGATAATTTGTCGCCCTCTTCGGTTACAACGAACTCAAGTGCAGTCAAAATACGAACCATTTCGTCTTTTTCAATGTTTGTACCCAAGTAATCGTTAATTTGTTCTGCTGTGAAAGTAACTGTATGTTGTTCTACAGGATTTTTATATACATCGATAACGCCTACATCAACTTTACAAGTAGGACAGATTTGTTGCAATAATTGGGCTGCTCTATCGATAGCATAGGCAGTGTATTTATGATTTACACCACGTTCGAAACGACCAGATGCTTCAGAACGCATGCCAAGAGCTTTAGCTGTACGGCGAATAGATGGACCATTGAATACGGCAGCCTCGAACAAAACAGTAGTCGTTTCATTTGTCACTTCACTATCATAGCCGCCCATGATACCTGCTACGCCTACTGGACGTTCTGCATCGGCAATGATGAGCATGGAGTCATTCAATTCGCGTTCAGAACCATCAAGTGTAACAAGAACTTCACCATTTTTTGCTCGTCTTGCCACTAATTGATGACCTTTTACATGGTCATAATCATAAGCATGCATAGGTTGACCAAGTTCTAACATAACGTAGTTTGTAACGTCTACTACGTTATTGATAGGACGAATGTCACTGTTACGCAAACGGTTTTGCATCCACAATGGAGATGGCTCAACCTTAACATCAGTTACTACGCGAGCTGTAAAACGAGTACAAAGATCATCTGCTTCAATGGATACAGATGCTTTTCCTTCAATAGACTCGCCATTTTCGTTAACCATGATAACAGGGAATAAAGCTTTTTGGTTTGTCATAATACCGAATTCACGGGATAAACCAACCATGGAGAAGCAATCTGCTCGGTTAGCAGTCAATTCAAATTCATACACTGTATCATTTAAACCTAAAACGTCTTTTACATCAAGACCAATTGGTGTGTTTTCAGGGAAAATGTAAATGCCTTGAGCTTCTTCTGGCAATACTAAATCACTGGAAATACCAAATTCCGCAACGGAGCAGAACATGCCTTCAGAAACTACACCGCGCAATTTACCTTTTTTAATCTCTGTGCCATCAGCTAAGCGAGATTTATGGTACGCCACAGGCACGATTTGGCCTACTGCAACATTGGTAGCAGCTGTTACGATTTGTTTTGTAACAGGTTCACCTTCTTCTGTAAGGCATTCTACTTGGCATACTTGTAATTTATCTGCATCTGGATGCTTTGTAATCTCAACGATTTTACCAGTATAAATTTTCTTAATGCCATTATCCATAGCAATGACATCTTCTACAGGAATACCAGCTTGTGTTAATTCATCGGCCAATTCTTGAGCAGGACGATTCATATCCACAGGCACGTATTCGTTCATCCACTGTAAACTTGCTTTCATGAGTTCCTCCTAAAATTGTTCCAAGAATCGTACATCATCTTCAAAGAATAGACGTAAATCGTTAATGCCGTATAAAAGCATAGCAATACGTTCTACACCCATACCAAAGGCAAAGCCTTTAACCTTTTCAGGATCGTACCCATTAATGCGCAATACATCAGGATGAACCATACCGCAGCCCAAAATTTCAAGCCAACCTGTATGAGAACATACACGGCAACCTTCCCCACCACACATTACACAGGAAATATCTACCTCTGCAGATGGTTCTGTGAATGGGAAGAAGCTTGTGCGGAAACGTACCTTTGTTTCATCACCATACATGTGACGTAAGAAGGACTCTAATGTACCTTTCAAATCAGCAAATGTAATATGTTCGTCGATAATGAGACCTTCCACTTGATGGAATACTGGAGAGTGAGTCGCATCATAGTCCCAACGGTAAACCTTACCAGGCGCAATCATGCGGATTGGACTATTAGGTTCATGACGTTGCATTGTACGAGCTTGTACAGGAGATGTATGGGTACGCAATAAGAAGTTTTCTGTAATATAGAAGGAATCTTGCATATCACGTGCAGGATGATCTTTAGGCAAGTTTAAGCATTCAAAGTTAAAGTAATCCTGTTCAATTTCTGGACCTTCTTCAACGGTATACCCCATTTTCATAAAGAAGTCTTCAATCATTTCATTAACCTTTGTCAATGGATGAATATGACCAGATTTTACTGCACGACCTGGCAATGTAATATCGATGCGTTCTTGTTCTAAGCGAGCATTTAACTCTTCTGTTTCCATACGAGTTTTTACTGCCTCAAGTTCAGCCTCTAATGCTTCACGAACTGCATTAACAAGAGCACCAGCCTTAGGGCGTTCTTCAGGAGATAATTTACCAAGACCTTTTAATAAAGCTGTTACCTCACCTTTTTTACCTAGATATTTTACACGTATATCTTGCAACGCTTGTTGATCAGCAGCGCCTTTGATGGCCTCAAGGGCTTCTGCCTTAAGACGTTGTAATTCTTGTTCCATTAAAGCTTCCTCCTATATTTAAAAGTCTAACCTATATTATACCAAATCAGGGTTATCTTCTTCAATAAAACGCCAAGGTAATTCAGGTAATGGCTTTTCTTCTAGTACAAAAAATGTACCACGTGCTAAATGAACTAGTTCACCTAATTCATTATAAATACGAGCTGTAGCAACCATGGTTGTTTTACCACTGTGCTCTACATTAGCTACACCGCGCAATACGGTACCGCCTTTAACAGCTTTCACATAGTTACCATTAAGATCAATGGTACTAACAGATTTACCCAATGTAAAACAAGCTGTTCCCATCACACTATCTGCTAAGCCAATACAAACAGCGCCATGCAAATCCCCTCTAAAATTGCAGTAATCTGTTTCATTAGTTTGTAAGGTCATTTCCGCATGACCTGGTTCAACCGCTGTAATCTCAGAATCTTTTACCCAAGAAAATGGATTTTGATCTCGTAATTCGTTGAAATATTCTAACAATGTTGTAGCCATAAGATTCTCCATTCAATATACTGACACATAGATTAACTAAACTTAATCCCCTTTTATATCAAAATGCTTGCATGAAATGATTTAGAGAGTTCTTGCCAAAAAAACCAATGCAAACATAAAAATGGTGCGTTACATCATACATATTGTATCATGCAACGCACCATATGCGAATAACTCTATCTAATTATGTAGTATGTTCTTAAGAAAAAGCATCTACAACTAAAGATTATTCATAATGTAATGCATCAATTGGATTAAGTTTAGCCGCTTTACGGGCTGGATAAATACCAAAGATCAAACCTATTGCCATAGAGAAGGCAAAGGACATTACAATCGTTGGTATAGATATAACCGTACTCATACCCGAAGCCATGCCAATCAGCTTAGATGAGCCTATGCCAAGTATAATCCCTATTATGCCCCCCATCAAACTGATAACAACAGCTTCGATAAGGAACTGTGTAACGATAACACTATACGTTGCGCCCAGCGCTTTACGTACACCAATCTCTCTTGTCCGTTCAGTTACGGATACGAGCATAATATTCATAATGCCAATACCACCAACAACGAGGGAAATGGCCGCTACAGCGCCAAGGAACAAGGTCAATGTCCCCGTTGTTTCCTCCATAGTTTCCATGATGGAGTTCATATTTTGAATGTTAAAGTCATCAAGATTTGTATCTTTGATGCCATGTCGTACGCGCAGTAAGTTTTCAATATCGGACTGCAAGCGATCGATACCATTTTCATCTTTACCTACGACGTATATCATTCGTAAATAATCAATGCCATCTACCCGTTCCATAGCAGTTGTGTAAGGAATAATAACCATATCATCTTGGTCATTACCCATAGCACCACTACCTTTACTATTGAGAACACCAATAATTCGGAATGGAATATTTTTCACACGGATTTCAGCACCGACTGGATTTTCATCACCAAATAGATTCTTAACTACCGTTTTACCAACTACAGCAACGCGCTCACGGTTTTGGATATTCTTATCCGATAAGAAGCGCCCCGATTTCATAGACCAGTTATTAACATCTAAATAATTAGCATTAACACCAGATACAGAGGTAGTCCAGTTTTTATTTTGATAAATGACTACATACGCGCCGTTTGTCATTGGGCTTGCAGCCTTAACGCCATCTAGTTTTGCAATAGCTTCGTAGTCAGCTACCTTTAAGGATTTCATGGATCCTGCCGATGGTCGTACCCCTGGAGTACGCGGAGCACCTGGCATAACCATCAATAGATTGGAACCTAAGCTAGAAATGGAGTTTTGAATATCTTGCTTTACACCATTACCAATAGATACTAAGGCAATTACGGCAGCTACACCGATAATAATACCTAGCATAGTCAAAATGGATCGCATTTTATTAGCAATGAGGGACGCCCATGCCATCAAGAAACTTTCTTTATACATGGGTCACCTCCTGTACAGGTGTCATATTAAGATTTTGGGAATCCTCTACAATTAAACCATCACGCAATACTACATTGCGACTTGCATACGTAGCAATCTCCGGTTCATGAGTAACGAGGATAATTGTACGACCCTCATCATATAGACCTCTAAAGATATTCATAACGTCAATAGTAGACTTGGAATCAAGATTACCTGTCGGTTCATCGGCCATGATAATAGCTGGATTGTTTGCCAATGCACGAGCTATAGCTACACGTTGACGTTGACCACCAGATAGCTCAGATGGCAAGTGATCCATACGGTCACCAAGACCAACAGACGCTAATAAGGCAGCAGCACGTTCGTTACGTGTTTTTTTATCCATCCCTGCGTAAATCATAGGGAGCGCTACATTTTCTACAGCCGTTAATTTTGTTAATAAGTTAAAACTTTGGAATACAAAGCCTATTTGTTTGTTTCTTACAAAGGCCAATTCATCATCAGATAAGGTAGCTACCTCATCGCCGTTTAGACGATACGAACCAGTCGTTGGTCGATCCAAACAACCAAGAATGTTCATAAAGGTAGACTTACCTGAGCCAGAAGGACCCATGATAGATACGAATTCGCCTTTATTGACCTGTAAGTCGATACCATGCAATACAGGCACAGATAATTTACCATTTACATAGGTCTTCGTAATCCCTTGTATATCGATTACTGATTGATTCATATTCACCTACTATTAGAATGGTCCACGGCTATTATTCTTAGGCGCTGTCACATCACCACTTACGATGATTTCATCACCTTCAGATAAACCTTTTAAAATTTGTACATTAGTATCCCCAGTTACACCTGTAGAAACAGCTGTACGTACTGGTTGACCATCTTTAATAACATATACGTATTCACCTTGCTTATCTGTACGCACAGCAGTAAGCGGTACTACCAATGTGTTTTTAATATCTTCGCCAAAGATGGTTGCACGAGCCGTCATAGATGGTAAGAAATTGTTGGAAATATTTTCAGGAATTTGAACTTTTACAGTATAGTACACAACACTGTTGCTTGTAGCACCCATGTTACCTTTTGTACCTTTTGCGATTTCAGATACGTAGCCTGTGAAAGTTTCACCTGGTTTAGAGTCTACGGTAAATTCTACTTTAGCACCTTGTTTGATACTACCAATATCTGTTTCATCTACAGTTAAGTAAATTTCTAAGTTACTTAAATCTGCAATAGTAGCGATAATCATTTGTGTAGAAATACCGGTACTGATA
>UPXS01000020.1 GCA_900538355.1 uncultured Veillonella sp. | reverse complement strand
AATGGCGACCCCGATCAGATTTGAACTGACGATCTTCGCCGTGACAGGGCGACATGTTAACCGCTACACCACGGGGCCGCGTATCAACTCTCGTTGACTACTCGTATATATTAACATGAGGTAACCTACTAATGCAAGTACTTTTTTCTAATTTTTTGATGAATTTTTCCAAAATATATGAAATTAGGAACTATCTATTAAAAATCGCAAATATTAGCCATTTATATTTAGTATGCTTGAATATACTACAAATTATACCTATAATTACAGAAATCAAAAACGCCTGTAAAGGGGATACTTTTTCTGATTTGTGACTATCTTAAGAACCAGCTTAAGGATAATAATAAAATTGACACCTAAATTTCTTTAACAAAAATTAGGTACCAATTTCAACATAATTATATAAAATTGTTTATTATAGTATTTTTACAAGTATGATACAAATTATAAATGATCCCAAGGGCCATCACGCAAGTCTTGTTCCCAATAATACTCAACCTTCATATCACCACGTTTGACCTTATCGAACATCTTAGAACGTGCCGAAGTCATCACATTTTCACTATGCTTACCACCAAAGTACGCATATTTAGACTTACCTAATGTATACATAACAGATACATACGGTTCTACAGAACTAATATTACTTTTACCAATTCCTAGATCTACAGAAATATGAGGCGTCACATTCATTTTAGCGCCTACCTTTAATCCATGTATGGATTGCCACTTATGTTGGTCAATATAGTACATCTCTTCTGGATGTTCTCCTGGCGCTTTTGTTTTCCAATGATATCCTTCCACATAACTAGATAACCAACGAGCATTCTTATAATCACGTGTATACCGTATATCAAAGCCATCCAATACATGTTCATAAGAATATCGAGGTGTTCTATGAATACCATCAGGTGGTGAACTTAAGCTATCATGAAAATCTATTGCCCGTGGTACTTGACGCAAAGGTGTGTTAATGTCATAAGGCCCCACCTTTTTTTCTGATAGTCCATGGTATACATTGACACTAATCGTATTTAGACCAGCTACATATTCTAATCCTGTACTAACACGAGAAAATTTATCCTTAAATGCATAGTCATAGAATACATTGGCACCGACGTAGGCATGCTCATGTGTACTAAGGCGACGATAGCCAACACCAGCAGTACCGACAACACCAAGAGTATCATGTTCTACTACTTCACCTTTATCAATATAAGTACCTTGACCGTCAATTCTTCCAAAATTTGAATCCGAACCATTCCAATATGTAGTAGTGGAAACTTTTTCGCCACCATTACCATCTAATCGACCTTGTACAAACACCATGGATTTGCCATCTTTACCATATTGTTTTATGGGTTGTAACGTCTCTATAAAATACTGTGTATTCACTTTCTGCTTAGAGTTATGATTACGATAATGGAATCGTGTATCATAGCTTAGATTATTATCAGTCATTTGTTTATTAGGCATTGCATAATCATGATAAGAATCTTCCTGGCTTCCTTTAAAACCAATACCAATATCAGTACGATCCATCCAGCTTGATTGAACTTTTTCTCCATTATCTTTATCTGCTGCTAATGCGCATGTAGCAAAACTACATGTCAATGCTGTACATACTAAAGATTTGATAATCACCTTTTTACTAACCATAGTCTCCCCTTCTTTATATGAAATTTTCATGAAAGATACTTTTATTATATATTCTTTAGTTAGCTAAAGCAATAATATATCTTATCCACTTTATAGCATATATATTCTCTATAGTTTATTAGTACATATATTTGAAAGTTCGACTGTTTTAAGTATTACTAATCAATAATTATAGTGAATCATCTTTGACTATGATAAAATAAATATATATTATATAAATAATAAGAATGTAATATAAAATACTTTGGAGCAATACAATGAAATCAAAATCACTTATAACTATCTTAATTATTGCTATTGTAGGTGCTTTAGCAGCAGCATGGTATTTCATGTGGTACATTCCCCACACACCAGCCTATACGTTAAAAATTATTCATCAAGCCGTGCAAGATAAAGATGCCGATGAGGCTTTACGCCACATAGATACAAAATCTATTGTAAAAAATATCTTAGAACGGGAAGGCAACAAATATATAGATACATCTAATCCATTTGGTAAAGCTACTATTGCAGCAGCTAAGACATTTGGGCCTTCTTTAATCGAAGATGTGATGCGAAAATATATTGAAGATCCAGACAGCTTTAAATCTCAGCCAACAACTACAGATACTAACAATACGGCTCAAAGTGATGACAACATGTCCATGGTCGACCGTCTTGTAGATGGCCGCCTCTTCAAAGAGCATGATGTAGAGGTTAAAAACATCAAATCTGAAGACGATGGAGATACAGCCACCGTAACAGTAACAATACAAAATAATAAAAAGAATATGACAAAAGATATACGAGTTTTGATGCGTCATTTAGGTGATGGCACATGGGTTATTTATGATATTCCAGATATAGAAGACCTATATACAGTAACTCGTAAATAGCTAGTAAAAAGTAATAAACCATAAGCAATTATTAACTTATACAGAACCTAAAAAAGGACAGTAGATACTTACATAGTATTTACTGTCCTTTTATCATTATCTATTATCTATTATCTATTACCTATTACGTATTACGCACTAGTTATTAGTTATTTGTTATTGGTTATTGGTTATTGGTTATTTGTTATTATCTATTACCGATCAAAGTCCACAATAGCTAATGTTACGGTCACTTGTGAGATGAGTCGTTCTGCATCGTCCTTCATATCAAAGCGCCATACATGTGAGGTCTTCCCTTTCACCAATAGTGTACCATGGGCTGTTAAAGCGCCTTCACATCGTACAGGGCGCAAGTGGTTAGCTGTAATAGATTGACCTACGCCAAATTTATCAGCACCAATGAGTTCGTTACTCATCATTCCCGCTGCAATTTCTGCAAAGGCTAGGGTCGCCCCTCCATTTAGGTAACCTTGCGGTTGCTTATGAAAGTCACCTAAATTCATTTTTGCCACACATGTAGTGTCACTTGTCATATAAGGCTTTTCAATTTGTAAAGATTCAATCAAATTCATAGTGTTCGTTTCTCCACGCAATACGCTTCTAATCTATCATCAAAAACGGTTACACCTAGCCCATCGCCATCAGGTACGTGCATTACACCATTTTTAAAAGTGAGGTCGGGATAGATGAGGTCTCGTTCAAAGTATCTATTAGAATCCGATAAATCCCCTGCCATATAGGAATCACCTAGTGCAGCTAGTTGAGCATGGAGCATTTTAGAAACTCCAGACTCCACCATGCTACCAATCCAATACGGAATATGACTTTCTCTACAAAGATTAATAGCTGCCTTCGTTGGCACAAGACCGCCCATGCGCCCTACTTTTATATTAAGTACGTCAATTAGACCATATTCTATGGCATAGGATAAATCATCATAGCCTAATATAGATTCATCTAAACAGATAGGGGTTTCAATGTTCCAATCATCATTGTTAAGACGGTCCCACTTCCAGTCTTTATAGGATTGGAGCGTCGTCATAGCAAAGGGCTCTTCTATACAGGCTAGTTTCAAATCATTAAATTGCCGGACCTTATCGATGTCGTCATAGGAATAGCTTTGGTTTGCATCAGCAGCTAAGACTAAATGGGGATACTGCTTGCGGACGAGAGATACTCGTTCATAGCCATCTGCAGGGTTCACCTTTAACTTAATGCGCTTACAACCATTTGTCACATGAGTTTCTACTGCATCTAATAATTGTTCCATCGGTACATCGCCAATAACAACACCACTTTCAATGGTATCTTGTAAGGGCTGTCCCATAATATAAGAAACGGAATTCACACCCAGTCTCTCACAGTGAAGATTAATAATGGCATTTTCTACAGCAGCAATGGTCATCGGCATATGATCTCGATTTAGCCAGAATTGCAGCTGGCGTACATAGGTCATAAGAGGTTTAGGCCGCATCAAACGAAGATTAAAAATATAATCATCCACTACTTTCTTCCAACATGTATCTACGGTTTCTGCGGTATAGAATGGATCTGTGAAAGCTACACACTCACCATAACCTACATAACCTTGTTGGTCCTCGATTCGGATAACAATGGTCTCCCGTTCTTTTACCTCGCCCTTAGCAGTCTTAAAATTAAACTTCATCGGTAGTTTAAGGCGATATGTAGTTATGCTTTTAAAATTTAAAATATCATTCATAGACGCCTCAATCTTCTAAACGCAGTTCATTACGCACAATTTTACCGGTCCCATTACGAGGCAATGCCGGTAAAATTCTTATATATTTAGGGATTTTATACTTCGCCAAGGAGGAAGTCATAAAGGATAGAATCTCTTCGGCCGTCATACTTTCACCATCATGAAAAGCTACAAATAGCGCTGGCACTTGCCCCCATTTAGGATCAGATACAGGTACTACAGCACATTCCTTCACCGCTGGTAATGTATAGACTAGGTCCTCTAACTCCTTAGGATAAATATTCTCACCACCAGAGATAATAAGGTCTTTGCGGCGATTCAAAATATATACAAAGCCATCTTCATCAACATAGCCGATATCATCTGTATTAAGATCACCGTCGATAGGTTCCTTGTCGATATACCCAGTCATAACCATAGGGCCGGTCAAATGGATTTCCCCTACTCCGTCCGCATCAGGATTATCAATGCGAACCTGCATTCCAGGTAATGGTTTACCTACAGAATCTCGTTTATGAGGGTAGTCTAATATGGAGAAGGTCACACTTTGACTAAAGGTTTCAGTCATGCCATAGGTCTTATAAATTGGCAATGATTTCTTTTCACAAGCATCAATAAGCGCTATAGGAATGAACTCACCGCCAAGCAGAATCACTCGTAATGTATGATGCGTAATCTTCGGTTCTAATTGAGTCAAAATAGTAGGCACGAGAGACATCATATTGATTTTCTCGGTTTCAATGAATTCTAAAACCTTTGCCTCATCGTATTTAGGCAATATAGTGATAGCCGTTCCATTATAAAGTGATCGCATCAAGATAGATAATCCACTGACATGGAACAAGGGCAATACCATAAGCCAATTGTCTTGTGCAGTTTTACCAAGCACCTCTTGAGACGCTTGTACATGAGCTCTAATTTGCCCCCATCGAAGTGGTACTGATTTAAACTGACCTGTTGTAGCGCTAGTGTTCATAATGGCTACAATGTCTGCATCATCAAATTTCCAATCAAAAGTGTCCTCTAAATTCAGATTAAATAGAATGGATTCTAGCGGTTCAAACTCAATGGCACGTAGTGAACTAGGCAGTTGATTACGCCGTTCTTTACTATGTAATACGGTAGTAATACCTAATTGTTTCAATTGGTTTCCGATCTCGTTGGGCTTAAGATGTATATTCAGAAGCAATACCTCTTTATGAGCTAGCATAGCTGCCAGTACATAAATCGCCATAGTAACAGAGTTATCCGATAAAATGGCCACACGAGAGGTTTCTAGAGGCGTTAATTCACTAGCTACATGGACTACACCGCCATATATATCGTTATAGGTATATTCATTTATACATATGCGATCAGGATAGTGCTGTGCACCATATCGTAACCATTCCATCGTCTCACCTCGTATCTAAAGATAATGACTTATGATTAATAATTAATAACCAAAGATATTATAAGAAAGGCGCCTCATATAGAGGCGCACTTGTCGTTTTTACAATACATCCCATTCCTAATAATGGACTCGTAATACATTCCTATTAAGGGAATTTAGGGAATTGTTTGAAGTTTGGTTTACGTTTTTCTTTAAATGCGTCACGGCCTTCTTTTGCTTCATCGATTGTGTAGTACATCAATGTAGCGTCGCCTGCAAATTGTTGTAAACCTGCAAGACCGTCTGTGTCAGCGTTGAAGGCACCTTTCAACATGCGCAATGCCATTGGGGACAATTCAAGAATTTCGTTACACCATTGAACTGTTTCTTCTTCCAATTTGTCGAATGGTACAACACAGTTAACCATGCCCATTTCATAAGCTTGAGCAGCTGTGTATTGACGGCAAAGGAACCATACTTCACGAGCGCGTTTATGACCGATCATGCGAGCCAAGTAACCTGCACCGTAACCTGCATCGAAGGAACCTACGCGAGGACCAGTTTGACCAAATTTAGCATTTTCAGAAGCGATGGTAAGGTCACATACGATGTGCAATACATGACCGCCACCAATAGCAAAACCGTTAACCATAGCGATAACAGGTTTTGGGATAACGCGAATCAAACGTTGCAAATCAAGAACGTTCAAACGAGGTACATTATCTTCGCCTACATAACCACCATGGCCGCGTACGCTTTGGTCACCACCGGAGCAGAATGCTTCTTTATCTTCACCTTGACCGTGGTTTGCACCAGTCAATACAATTACGCCTACTTCGTTATCTTCACGAGCTACTGTGAAAGCATCGATTAACTCCATAACAGTTTTAGGACGGAACGCGTTACGTACCTGTGGGCGATTAATAGTAATCTTTGCAATGCCATTATATGTTTCGTAAATTACATCTTCATAATTACGATCCAATACTTTCCAATCAAATTTGCTCATGGACTTAACCTTTCTTGTGTAAAAAATCTAATACCGCTTGTTCAAAGACCTGCGGTTTTTCTATATGTACATTATGTCCCGCCCCTTCGACGACGACATGTTTAAAGTTTGGCAACTTACCAAATACATCTCTTCCTATTGTAGTATATTTTGTATCTAATGCGCCACTCACATATAGGCCTTTACATGATAATTTTTCTAACTGATCACCGACATAGGTCATAACACCTTGGCCTGACCCACGAAGGGTGCATGCTAATGCGTACGGACTATTATGGGCACGTCGTAAATGAATTAATTCAGAGACCGCTGGTAGAAGCTGCTTTTGACTTTCAAAAATAGGAGCCTCCGCCCAACGTGAGGCGAACCAAGCGCCATCGTTATGTTCTATATGGTGTGCTAATTCTTCATCGGCCTTGCGTCGTTCTGCTCGTTCAGCCTCCGAAGCAATCCCTACAGAACCACTTTCAAGGATAAGCCCTTGAATTTCGCTATCATGCTGTAATGCATAGGAAAGCGCTATACGGGCTCCCATGGAGTAGCCCATGAGATAATATTTATCACCTACCATATGATAAATAACCGTATGCAAGTCCTCTATCATTTGAGGGATTGTGTAAGCCTGTTCCTCGTCAGGAATATCTGAATCACCATGACCTATCAAATCGATACGGACCAATCGATATCCCGGCAGATTAATAGCGTCCCAAGTGTAGCTCGATTCGGAGAAACCGTGGAGACACACGATAGGTTCCCCATCGCCAACTACAGTCAAACCGTAGCGGTATTCCCCTAAGTCAAAGTACATGCGCTGTGCTGGATTGCATAAAGCATTATCTACAATACTGCAAAAATACTGACTCATAGTAATGCCTCCATATCAACTGAAACCTTCGTATATTTCTTATGCAATTCTCTGCTATATTCCCTATTTGTAGGAATTTCAATGATATGAACGCCTGTTTCTTGGCTAACATTAGCCAATACAGAACTCAATTCATCGGGACTGGAGATTTTAGTATAGCCACAACCATAGAGTGTTGCAGCCCCACTATAATATAAACCTTGTGACGTAGAGAACAAGTAGTCAAAATGCTTTGTCCCCTTTTGAGGTAAGTATTCAAAAATACCGCCGCCATCATTATTATGCAAAATAATGGTTAAGTTTAAATTATGGGTTTTCGCTATCGCCAAGCCATTCAAATCATGGAACAAGGATAAATCCCCCGTTACTAGATATGTAGGTTTACCATTTGTCGCCAGTCCTAGAGCCGTAGAAATAGTGCCATCAATGCCATTGACACCTCGATTGCCATAAAGAACCGCCTTAGATTCTCCACTGAACCAGAAGTAATCAAAATCGCGAATCGTCATACTATTGGCAACAAAAACTTGTCCATCTTCTGGGATATATTCTTGCAACTCGCGTATGGTTCGGCCTTCAAAGCAATGAGCCTCATCGATAGCTGTACTTAGTTGCTTTTTGCCCTCTTGCTCTAACCGTTGCCAGATTTTTAAGTACTCATCAGAGTTATCATATTTCCCATACAAATGGGTAAATACATCAATGCTAGCTTGCACATGCATGGTAGTTTTACCTGTTGGGTTCATGGAGTCCATCGTAGGATTTACCTCGATATACTCTACATCAGTCCAGCTAGCAATCATCTGTTGTACACGTTTAGATACAACGATTTGGCCAAACTGAATTACACAATCTGGTTTTAACTCACGCCAAAGAGCTTGCCCTGTTAATAATGCATCATACGTAGAGATAACAACATTATTAGTATCAATCCCCTCTTTATTACTTTGATTATCCGCCGAGTTATAACGTCGTCTTACATTAGACAAGGGGTCAGCCAAAATAGGGACTTGTAAAGCTTCCCCAAAGGAACGAATCGTATTAGCTTCATCTATATCAATCTGTGGGCCTGCTAGGATAAGGATACGCTCATATCTGTCAAATAAATCATTAATCTCGTTTTTACCATCATTCCCATGAGCGATATCAATATCATTGTTGAGATGGGCCAAATTATTTCTATTATCACAGCCAAACACACCTCTATAGTTTGGTTTAACCACTTTAAAGGAACTGCGACCAGCCTCAAAATGGTTACGACTTAATTCCGGTACCAATGGTTCAAAGAGAGGCACATTAATATGGACAGGCCCTTTTTTCGTATCCATCGCTTTCATATACGCTTTACGCGCTACTTGGCGAGGATATGTATAGTAATGAGCCTCTTGAGGCACAGCTAATTCTTCAAAATAATTGACCGCAGTGCCAAAGATTTTATGTTGATCTACAGTCTGAGGAGCCCCTACATGCAATAACGTATGAGGTCTATCAGCAGATAGTACAATGAGCGGTACCCCGCTATATTGAGCTTCCAAAACAGCTGGCAAATAATGGGCCACAGCCGAACCTGAAGTACATACGAGTACAGTCGGTTCTTTATGAGCCTTTGCAATGCCAAGAGCCATAAAACTAGCAGAGCGCTCATCTATATTCATATAGGTTTCAAATCCTTCATGCTCCTTGAACAGCATGGCCATCGTCGTAGAACGAGAACCAGGGCTAAACACCGCATGACGGACGCCGAGTTGGTAGAACTCGTCTACCAAGGCAGCAATATATTCATTCATTATATTCCCTTTCAAACACCCCTAGAGGTACGGAAACAATTATAAAGCATCAAGAATGGTGCGCATTTTATTATTAGTTTCAGCGTATTCTTCATCCGCATCAGAATCGGCTACAACGCCACATCCTGCATAGGCATACAATACATTATCCATAATAAGAGCAGATCGAATAGCAACCACAACGATGCCGTCCCCCATATCTTTCATAAAGCCAAATGGTGCTGCGTACATACCGCGCTCATGGGCTTCATACTCTTGTAATAAGGCTAGAGCCTTTTCTCGAGGTTCACCACCAAGGGCTGGTGTAGGGTGTAACAATTTGGCCCATTCCACAAGCGATTTTGTACTATCCTTTGCGGTAATTATAGTACGCAAATGATAGAGGTGAGATAACTCCATAATGCCAGTTTCCCCCACCGCAACATCTGGAGTAATTTGTTTCATCGTATTCACGATGCGGTCACGAACAATATTATGTTCTATAAGATTTTTCTCATTTGTTAGTAATTGCTCCTTAGTCCACGCATTAGGACCATCCTTTGGAGCTGTCCCCGCTAGAGCATAGCTTAATATTTCACTGCCGCGGTGGCGCACTAAAATTTCTGGTGATGCCCCTACAAAGGTACGCCCATCCTTTTCATAGCCAAAGATAAAGCAATTCGGATTATTATCGACTAAATTAGCTAAGATACTTGCCACATTGTATGGTGTTTCGCTAGTAAATTCTACCTCACGAGAGGAGACGACCTTAGTCATTTCACCACGACTTATGCCATCGGCAATAGCATTCATCAAACGGTTCCAATCCGCCTTATCATCGCTAGTTTCCTTGTAGTTATGACGAACTTGAGGTACCTCATAATTCTCAATGGGTACACTTTCACCAGCATGTAAATAGAAGGACTCACCATTTTCTACGATGTAATAATGGGTAAAAGCAATCATTTCATGGCCCATATTAGACCATTTAGGGTCTTTTACAGTATCAAAAAAAGTATCCCCATAAAATACATACGCATAATTATGGCGATCGTCATCATCTTTAACCGTCGCTAGACGTTTAGCGCCCACAACGATGCGGTCACTTTGGCGATCCACCCAAAACACGCGTTCTTCATTGGGGAAATTCATCCAAAATGATACCGGACTATTCAGTTTTAACGGTTCTTTGTTATATTTCATAGTTGTATGTCGCTATACGAAAAATAGACTATAGTAAAAACACCTAATATGTAGAAGATGTACTTCTACACATTAGGCGCCATCAATAGGTTTCAAAATTTTGAGATGAGCCTAACGCCATCACACGTCGATGAGCCCTCTTTATATCTACATAATTATAACATAGGTAACCATTAAAAGGTAGAAAATAAAAACCTCTACACCACATGCGCTATGCATAAATGTAGAGGTTTTTATATTTTTGAAATGCTATTGTACTATTTAAATACATGTTTACATGATTTAAAAGACCTTTATTTTATTTGAAAGCTTTCGCCCCAATATCTGTACGATATTGCATGCCTTCAAAATCGATGTGTTCTATACGTCCATAAGCTCTATCGAGCGCAGTTCTAAGGTCTTTACCAAGGCCCACAACGCCAAGCACGCGACCACCATTTGTGACATACTCTTCACCTACTAGTTTAGTGCTAGAGTGGAATACGATGGTTGTATCATGTTGTTTAATATCACCATGAATCACATCACCCTTGGAAGAGGTTTCAGGATATCCTTTAGAAGCAAGAATGACACAAGCTGCAGAGGAGTCTTTCCATTTCACCATATCAGGTGTCAAATTGCCTGTGGCACAAGCCATCATGATTTGACCTAAATCACTATCAAGCAATGGCAATACAACTTGTGTTTCTGGATCGCCAAAGCGTGCATTAAACTCTACAACCTTAGGACCTTGAGGCGTAATCATAAGACCTGCATAGAGACAACCTACATAAGGCATGCCTTCTTTTTGCATGGCCGCCACCATAGGTTCTAAGATTGTTTTCATCGCTTCATCACGCAATGTATCAGTAAGCACTGGCGCCGGTGCATAGGTGCCCATACCGCCTGTATTAGGCCCTTTATCGCCATCAAAGATACGTTTATGGTCTTGAGACGCAATCATAGGTACCACAGTCTCGCCATCCACAAAGGCAAGTAAGCTCGCTTCTTCACCTTCCATAAATTCTTCGATAACAACGGTGCTACCTGCATCGCCAAAGCGATTACCGCTAAGCATATCTTCTACAGCTGCATTCGCTTCTTCCACTGTCATTGCTACTACAACGCCCTTACCGGCCGCTAAACCGTCAGCTTTCACCACGATAGGAGCACCTGTTTGATCGATAAATTCTTTTGCTTCATCTACCTTGTGGAATACACCATAGGCAGCAGTCGGTATGTTGTATTTTTTCATAAGGTCTTTGGCAAATACCTTAGACCCTTCTAATTGAGCCGCCGCTTTAGATGGGCCAAACACAGGAATGCCTGCCTTATTGAGTACATCTGCTAGTCCTGCTACAAGAGGAGCCTCTGGACCAACAACGACTAAATCAACTTGGTTATCTTTCAAAAAACGAATTAAATGATCGCTTTGCTGCCAATCAATGCCGACTAGCTCTGCACAATCTGACATAGCCGCACTACCAGGAATGGCATATACCTTTGTTACGCTAGGGCTGATGGACAATCGCCATGCCAATGCATGTTCGCGGCCGCCGTTACCGATTACACATACTTTCATAAGTCCTCCATCGGCGCCTAAACGCCATCAAGTTCATAGTAGAAGAAATAGTTAGTAATTGTGCTTAACTATAAGCTAAATATCTCAACCGATTAATGTTTAAAGTGGCGGATGCTTGTAAACACCATAGCAATGCCTGCTTCATCAGCAGCTTTGATGGATTCTTCATCGCGAATGGATCCACCTGGTTGGATAATAGCTGCAATACCATGTTTTGCCGCTGTTTCTACAGTATCCCCGAATGGGAAGAATGCATCAGATGCTAATACAGCGCCTTTAGCAGCTTCACCAGCTTGTTCAAGAGCAATCTTTGCAGAACCAACGCGGTTCATTTGACCAGCCCCAACACCAAGGGTACGTTTTTCGTTAGAAATTAAAATGGCGTTGGATTTTACGTGTTTTACAAGCTTCCAAGCAAATTCAAGGGCTTTCCATTGTTCCTCTGTTGGTTGTACCTTCGTAACTACTTTATAGTGAGCACGGTCCTCTTGGATATCATCCTCTGTTTGCACCAATAGGCCACCAGAGACTTTTTTCACTGTCACTTGGCCAGACTCAGGTTTAGATAACTCGATAAGGCGAATGTTTTTCTTCGCTTCGAGGATGTCTAATGCTTCTTTGGTGAAAGCAGGTGCCATAATGACTTCTAAGAAAATTTTGCTCATTTCTCCGGCAGTATCAGCATCGACTTCACGGTTTAAGGCCACTATACCACCAAAGGCAGATACGGAGTCTGCTTCGTACGCATTTACGTAAGCATCATGCAATGTAGCTGCTGTAGCTGCACCACATGGGTTTGTATGCTTAATAATACATGCTGCAGGATCTGTAAACTCCCACACCATATTCCAAGCGGCTTCCATATCTACGATGTTGTTATAAGAAAGCTCTTTACCATGGAGTTGTTTCAAAGCGCCCATACCATGAGCTGTACCGATTTCTTTATAGAATGCCGCTTTTTGATGCGGATTTTCCCCATAGCGAAGGTCTGTTACCTTTTCATAAGCACTTAAATATTCTGGAGGTGTAGGACCTTCGTTCAAGATACCGCTCATATAGTTAGCAATAGCTACGTCATAAGCTGCCGTATGAGCAAAGGCCTCTTTCGCTAGACCAAAACGATAGTCTTTAGTCAATTCCCCATGTTCTTTAAGCATTGCTAAGATTTCGTCATAATGATCTGGATTTACCACAATCCCCACATAGGCATGGTTCTTCGCAGCAGAGCGCACCATGGTAGGGCCACCGATATCGATATTTTCGATGGCTTCCTCTAAGGATACATTTGGTTTTGCAATGGTTTCACGGAATGGATAGAGATTGACAACCACAAGGTCGATTGGTTCAATACCATGATCTGCCATAGCTTTTTGATGTTCCCCGTTATCACGGATTGCCAAAATACCACCATGAACCTTTGGATGTAATGTCTTTACACGGCCGTCCATCATTTCAGGAAAACCGGTCAAAGATTCTACGGCTTTTGCTGCAATGCCCGCATCGGTAATAGCCTTAAGGGTACCACCTGTGGAATAAATGGTTACACCTAATTCAACTAATCCCTTTGCAAAGTCTACAATACCTGTTTTATCAGAAACACTAAGTAATGCATTTTTAATCATGTAACGTCTTCCTTTGCTTACACATCAATCTTCAATATATACAACACGACCTTTTATAGTGAGCTTATCCTCACAAAATAGTCGCAACGCCTCTTTATATGTTTTATGCTCGATAGGTAATAATCTATCACTTAAAGTATCCTCTGTATCATCGGGTAGTACAGGCACCGTATTCTGCATAATGATTGGGCCCGTATCCATTCCTGCATCAACAAAGTGTACCGTACAGCCCGTAATTTTTACACCTCCATCAATAGCTTGTTGATGACCATGAAGGCCCGGGAATGACGGCAATAATGCAGGATGAATATTTAAAATCTTATGCTCATATCGTTCAATGAGCTTAGTCCCAACTATGCGCATATAACCTGCCAATACGATACCGTCCACCTTATAAGGCTCTAAAGCATCTAATTGAGCCTGTTCAAAGCTGGCTTTAGAATCATAATCGCTACGGTCGATGACAATGAGCGGAACATTCCAAGATTTGGAGCGCTCTACAATCCCTGCATCGCCATGATCTGTAATAATTACAACGAATTCACCATTAATATAGCCTTCTTGCATGGCCTTATATAGTGCTTCACCATTGGAACCACGCCCACTAGCAAAGAGGGCTAATCGCTTTTTAGAATTACGCATCGAACTCAGCCCCTTTAAGGACAACAGGACCATCACCACTTACGATACGGCCAATTTCATATACAGCTTCACCACGACTGCCCAGATTTTCTTTAACCTTTTCTACATCGTTTTCATCAACAATGAGAATCATACCAATGCCCATATTGAAAGTGCGATACATTTCAGGCCATGCTACATTGCCCCATTCTTGTAGTTTCGTAAATACAGGAAGTCGTGGCCATGTTGTAACGTCTACCTCTGCAGTCACACCCTTTGGCAATACACGAGGAATGTTTTCATAGAAACCACCGCCTGTAATATGAACCATACCTTTTACAAGCTCTTGTTCAATGAGTGGTAATACCGCTTTTGGATATAAACGTGTAGGTGTCAATAATTCTTCGCCTAAGGTTTTACCAAACTCTGGGATGTCTGTATCGATAGATAATTGTTTATGGTCGAATACGATTTTACGAACCAAGGAAAAACCGTTGGAATGAACGCCAGACGATGGCAAGCCTAAAATCACATCGCCCGCTTTGATACTTTCACCAGTAATCAATTTAGGACGATCTACGATACCAACGGCAAAACCAGCCACATCGTAGTCATCATTATCGTAAAAGCCCGCCATTTCAGCAGTTTCGCCGCCTAGCAAAGCACAGCCAGACTCTTCACAAGCCTCTGCTACACCGCGCACGATATCTGCTACTTTCACGGGATCAAGTTTACCAACTGCAATGTAGTCGAGGAAGAATAGAGGTGTAGCACCTTGTACGAGAATATCGTTAACACTCATAGCTACGCAATCTTGGCCAATGGTATCATGTTTATCCATCATGATAGCGAGGCGTAATTTTGTGCCTACCCCATCTGTGCCAGATACGAGCATAGGGTCAGACATGGAGTGACCAGCCAAGGAATAGAGACCGCCAAAACCACCTAAATCACCAACAACACCAGGAGTATAGGTGCGTTTCACAGATTCTTTCATCAATTCTACAGCGCGATTACCTGCATCGATATCAACACCTGCATCGCGATAGGTTAAACTAGTTTTATTCGAGCACATATTTGACCCCTTCCTCTTGTTCCGCAGGAACCTCTACACTGTAATCACCATTAAAGCAAGCAAAACATAAGTCATTAGGCGCTATATCAGAAACAGCACGACATAAGCCTTCTCGAGATAAATAATGCAATTTATCAGCATGAATATAGTCTTTGATTTCATCTACTGTATGTGTGGCAGCAATGAGCTCTTTACGCACCGAAGTATCAATGCCATAGTGACAAGAATACTCAATGGATGGAGAGCTAACACACATGTACACCTCTTTGGCACCCGCTTCTTTTAGCATCTTAACAATGATGCCACTCGTAGTACCGCGTACAATAGAGTCATCGATGAGTACAATCCGTTTACCACTTACCACATGCGGTAGTGGGTTCAATTTCATACGAACCGCTAATTCCCGTTCCTCTTGATTTGGTTTGATAAAGGTACGACCGCTATATCGGTTTTTCACTAAGCCTTCTGCAAAAGGAATGCCCGATGCACGAGCATAACCTAGTGCAGCTGTAGTGCCCGAGTCAGGAATAGACATGACAATATCTGCATCATATTTCGTTTCGTTATATAACTCACGTCCCATATTGAGGCGGGATTGATAAACCGATTGACCATCAATATGACTATCACCACGTGCAAAATAGATATATTCAAAAACGCAAAGCTTCTTATCGATTTTTTCGGGTTCTGCATAGATAGTGCTGCGCACGCCAGAGTCATCGATAATTACCATTTCGCCTGGATCGATATGACGAATGAACTCGGCTTTAATAGCATCTAATGCACAACTTTCACTAGAGAGAACATAACCATTTTCAGTTTTACCTAAGCAGAGAGGTCGAAAGCCTTGTGGGTCGCGTACACCTACTAAGGAGTCATTTGTGGTAATAACAAGAGAAAAGGCCCCTTCAATTTGACGAGCCGCATCAGCAATGCGTTCTGCTTGCGTTTCTGCCTTAGAACGAGCGATGAGGTTTACGATAACCTCAGAGTCCATCGTCGTTTGGAAAATGGAACCATCCGCTTCAAGGCGTTTGCGAATGGCTAAGGCATTCGTTAAATTCCCATTATGAGCTACCGCAATTTGACCACCTTGATAGTGAATTACCAACGGTTGGATATTGCGCGGATTATTGGAACCTGTTGTAGAGTACCGAACATGACCAGTCCCCATATGGCTTGGTAAGGATGGCAATTCTTTAATGGCCTCAGTCAACAAGCCCATACCTTTTTTTAGTTCTACATCATGACCATCTGTAACGGCAATGCCCGCGCTTTCTTGGCCACGGTGTTGGAGCGCAAAGAGCCCCCAATATACATAGCGTGCTACATCAACGGTTCTATCATAGACACCGAATACACCACACTCTTCATGCCATTTATCAAAAACTGGATCGTAGTTCATTGTGCCCCCTTAGGCGCGTTCGCCAGTAAGACGGAATAACATTTCCTTGTATGCTTCTTCAATATTGCCAAGATCTCGGCGGAAGCGGTCTTTATCGAGTTTTTCGCCTGTTGTAGCATCCCAGAAACGGCATGTATCAGGAGAAATTTCATCGCCTAATAGTACTTCACCATTGTGTGTACCAAATTCTAATTTAAAGTCTACAAGGGTTACATTTTTTGTAGCCAAGAATTTTTTCAAAATATCATTTACTTTTAATGTAATAGTAGAGATTACATCTAATTGTTCTTGAGTCGCCCAGCCAAGTGCTGTGATTTGGGATTCGTTGGCAAATGGATCGCCTAATTCATCATTTTTATAGCAGAATTCAAGGATTGGATGTTTAAGAGGAGTACCTTCTTCAATGCCAAAGCGTTTAGCCATGGAGCCAGCTGCAATGTTACGAACGATAACTTCTAGAGGAATGATATCCAAAGTAAGTACTGTTTGATTGCGATCATCTTCGCGACGAACAAAGTGGGTTGGTACACCTTCTTTTTTCAACAATTCAAAGAAGAAAGAAGAAATTTTATTGTTCAATACGCCTTTACCAAGGATAGTATCATGTTTTTCGCCGTTGAATGCAGTAGCATCATCTTTGTAATGAACGATGTACTCATCTTTGTTATCTGTTTGATATACTTGTTTTGCTTTACCTTCGTATAATAATGTTAATTTTTCCAAGTCGATGTTAGCCATGATGTGTCTCCTTTATCATAAATGAATGATACAAACTATATATGGATATGTAATAAAAGAATTACGCTTACTTTATGAGCAATGTAATCTGTAACGAGTTATATGATTATAGTTTAATAGCGCCTTGTAGCTCTGCATTATCTGCTAGGACTTTTTCGGCCATATCTTTACGATACTGTACATATTGTTCTTTCAATTCTTTGTTGAAAGCTGCTCCAATTTGTACTGCAAAGAGTGCTGCATTTTTAGCACCATCTACAGCCATTGTAGCTACTGGCATACCAGATGGCATTTGAACAATAGCAAGCAAGGAATCGATACCTTTTAAAGCTGTTGCATTAAGAGGAATACCAATAACAGGTAATGTCGTAAAGCTAGCGACTACGCCAGGTAGATGAGCTGCTGCACCAGCACCTGCGATAAAAGCGATAGCCCCTTCGTCTTCAAGTCTTGTAACAAAGTTTTTTACAGCCTCAGGTGTACGATGAGCTGAAGCGATTACCATTTCATAAGGAATGTTGAATTCATCAAGTACGGCAGATGCCTTTTTCATTGTGTCTAGGTCAGACTTGCTGCCCATAATAATACCGACCTTCATAGATCCTCCTAATAAAAAAGCCCAGCCGAAACAGACTGGGTCAAATGCGCACAAATAGCCTCCGTAGACTTGCGTTGAGTTTGTTGATTTGCATAGTTCACGGTGCTACCTCCTTCTTGTACACAAATTGTAACACCTAACATTTACAAAATCAACATTATTTTCGAATGTTTTTTAATTAATTATTTTTATTATTCGTTATATCCCGAACTTTTCGAAAGAATTAAATTTAATTATATCGACGTTATTCAAAATATATGATTAGAAATATATACTCTTTTTTACAAAACTACATATACTATTAAACTCAGGTCTTTCAAAGTATTAATGTATATTTTACCAAAAATAAAAAGAGGATATCCCACCTTTAGAGATAGGATACCCTCTTCTAATTAATTTCCGAACATTACGGCCCTTAATCTGTATTTGTTATTAATTAGTGTGTACTACTTTCAAAAGCAGCTTTCAACTCGCCTACAGCTTCAGGGACATAGTCTACGATAGAAGACATCAATGCATACATTAATGCCGGTTCAAATGCATCGTCACCACACATGTATACACAGTCTAAATATAGACTGGAATCTTGTTCATCAATATATAGTTTATAGTTTTTGTATGTCGCATTGTCACGGTTGATTAGCGCATTCAAGGCATTCATATTTTGTGCAGTTACCTTTTCAGGGCCTAACACCAAACGAATAACACTGTAAATACTGTTATCAAGGATAACAAATAGCGGCATATCCCACAACGGGGATTTAATGTAAGAACGGTATACAACAGTACCGTCCTCATCCTCAAAATCCTTACGTTCAAAGGATATGATTTCTTCGTCTTTTAAAAACTTATCAAATAATAATGCTTTAGGATTCATAACAACCTCTATTTAGCTAAACCAGCTACTTTAAGAATGCCTTTGTGTACAGCATCTAAATGTGGTTGAACAACTTCAAGCAATAAATTAACTACTACTGTAGGATCAAATTGCTCAGTCAAACCAGGAACAGACACATCCATATAGATATTATTGTCTTCATTGCTCACATAGTATTTAGATACTTTATAATCTTGATTCAATGTGTTAAGTTCTTTTAACACAGCAGGAATCACTTTTTCATCAATAGATGTTGTTGTGATAGCAATACGTGCATAGGAGAATGCAGAATCATCCACAACGATGAATACAGGCAAGCTATGCTCATGAACATCCAAACGGCCGTGGTAAACGACTGTATGAAGATCATCTGTCATTTCTTCCTTTGTAAACCAAGAGTTGCCACCTTTATTTAGGTCTGCAACGAGTAAATCAAATTTTTCTGCTTTTTGATTCATAATTCCCTCTACAAATAATCAGACTTAGTCTTCGATAAATACACAACCATTGTCTTTAAATTCTTTAATGCGAACTAAAGACTCAACACGATACCCTGCATTTTCAAGGCGTTCACGACCAGGTTGGAAGGATTTTTCGATAGCGATTGCCATACCAACCACTTCATCACCAGCGTCTTCTACCAATTTAGCAAGGCCCATAGCAGCCTCACCAGATGCCAAGAAGTCATCGATGATCAACACTTTTTCACCGGCTGGCAAGAATTTTTTAGAAATAGTAATATCGTAGTTTTCCTCTTTTGTATAAGAGTACACAACACTATGATATACATCATCCACCATAAGAATAGATTTTTTCTTACGCGCAAATACTAATGGCACATCAAGTTCAAGAGCAGCCATCAACGCCAATGCAATGCCAGATGCTTCAATAGTAACAATACGTTGTACACCTGCATCACGGTAACGATCGGCGATTTCTTTACCGATTGCTTTAAACAATTGTGGATCGATTTGATGATTCAAGAAACCATCGACTTTTAGCACGCGATTATTGAGGACGATTCCCTCTTCACGAATGCGTTGTTTTAATAATTCCATGTGCTCTTACCTCCGCAGCATAACTATCTTTAAATTTTAACGTAAATAACCCCTTAGGGTCAACCTATATCAAGTAAAAGACTTAACAATACAGCTAGAAAAACAGCTCTCTTTAAGGCTTAAAAACTTTCCACACTAAATTATAAAATTCAGTAGGTTTATAACAATATAATATAGCACAGATAAGACTACTCTAAAATATAAAAAGACACACTTTCTGAAAATTCTCATAAAGTGTGTCTCATGATTATAAGACCTTATCGCGAGTGCTTTCACGATTAACGAGCAAGGATGTGAAGCGCGCAGCCCCTTCAGATTGAGGTACCAAACGAGAACGGACAAGTACAATATCGCGTGTTGGCACTGGAATATCTGTATCAATACGCACGATGGAGCCTTCTTGCATCTTTTGTTGCACAACATGGTTAGGCAACATGGAAATACCCATGTTAATTTCTACAAGATCAAGCAACACATCGACGCTACCTAATTCGAAGCGAGGTTTACGGCATGCGCCATGAGTTACTTCATCGAAGAATGTACGGCTCGCAGAGCCTTTATGTAAGAGCAAAATAGGCTCATTAAGAAGACGGCCTTGATCAAAGAAGCCTGCCCCTTTATAGTCAGGACCACCAACAAATACATCTTGAATTGTAGCCAATGTAGTTACCTCTAGTTGAGGATTATCGCGTAAGCCTTCATAATCATTAACCACGGCTAATTGAGCTTCCTTATTGAGTACTAATTCTACACAATCAGGTGATGGGCGGTTAATGATATGTAGTCCGATTTCACTTTCTTGTAACTGCCATTTATGGAAGTAAGGCAATAAGAAATGGCGACATAATGTATCTGTAGCAGCCAGATTTAAGCTTTCATAAGCTTGGCTTACCCGTTCTTGCAATTGAGTTACCCCATTATCAAGAATGGAAAAAGCTTTCGCAACTGTATCAAATAATTCTTTGCCTTCTGGTGTGAACCCTACAGATTTTGTAGTGCGCACAAAAAGAGGCATATTAAGTTCACCTTCTAATTGCTTAATGCTTTGACTGATGGCGGATTGAGAAACGCCTAACTCTTTGGCGGCACGGGAAAAGGATAAATATAAGCCTACCCCTAAAAAGGTTCTATATAAATCTGCAGATACTGCCATTTTATTCACCTCTGTTATATACTAATAGTTATACCTTACTTTTAAATATACATATCATTTACTATATTATAAGTATGAACTCTCAATATATAATGAATATGTAGAAATCTTCATGAAAGTTAGGTCTTATGACCTTCATGAACCTTTCATATTTATTAGTATTTCTAATCTTTTCATAAGTAAGATTATCTTTACTTATAAGTCTAGACCGACTATACTTAATTTGTCAATATCCCACAGGGAATTATATACATTACAGGAGGCTACAATGGCTATACAACGATTATTCGTAACAAAACGAGAATCTTTCAACCAAGAAGCACAACGCATGTTACAAACCTTACAACAGGAATTATCTATGCCCGCTACAGGGGTAACCATCTACGAGCGTTATGATATCGAACATGTAGATGCAAAAGATTTAGAGGCTGCAAAAAACCTTATCTTCTCCGAGCCTCCTGTAGATACAGTATTAGAAGAAATCCCAGCTGTACAAGGTTTCGTTTTTGCTGTTGAATATGTGCCAGGTCAATACGATCAACGTGCTGACAGTGCTGAGCAATGTATTTCCATGCTCACCCTTACATCTGGCCACATCGTTCGATGTGCTCGTGTATTCGCCATCGAAGGTACTTTCACAAAAGAACAAGAAGAGGCTATCAAAGCATACTATATTAACCCAGTAGATTCCCGCGAAGCGAGTCTTGAATTGCCAACTACATTGGCCCTTGAATTAGATGATCCTAAACCAGTGGCAACAATCGATGGGTTTACAGACATGACCGATGCTGATTTAGAAGACCTCATCGATAGCTATGGACTTGCCATGACATTGGCAGACCTCAAATTAATCAAGCAACAATATGCAGAGGTAGAACACCGCAATCCTACCATTACAGAAATTCGCCTCTTCGATACCTATTGGTCCGATCACTGCCGTCACACTACATTTATGACGGAATTAACGGATATTACCATTGAGGATAGTCGTTTCACAGGTGCCGTAAAAGAAGCCCTTGAAGAATACATGGAAGGCCGCGCAGAGCTATATACAACGAAGAAAAAGGCTCGCTCCCTCATGGACATGGCAACACTAGCAGTCAAAGAGTTGCGTCATGCAGGCGGTTTAACAAATCTTGATGAATCCGATGAAATCAATGCATGTACAATCATCGTTCCTGTTGATGTAAACGGCAAAGCCGAAGAATGGTTGTTATTATTCAAAAACGAAACTCATAACCACCCTACTGAAATTGAACCATTTGGTGGTGCTGCAACGTGCTTAGGAGGTTGTATCCGCGATCCGTTGAGCGGTCGTGCTTATGTATACCAAGCTATGCGCGTTACAGGCGCTGGCGACCCTCATACTAGCCTTGAAGATACATTAGAAGGTAAATTACCACAAAAGAAAATTACCCAAGAAGCTGCTCGTGGCTACTCCTCTTACGGCAACCAAATCGGCCTTGCTACAGGTGAAGTAAAAGAATATTACCATCCTGGCTATGTGGCTAAACGCATGGAAATCGGTGCTGTTATCGGTGCTGCACCTCGCAACCAAGTACGTCGTGAAGTACCTGTTGCAGGCGATGTAATAGTATTGCTGGGCGGTAAAACTGGCCGTGATGGCTGTGGTGGCGCTACTGGTTCCTCTAAAGAACATACCGTAGAATCCCTATCCACATGTGGTGCAGAGGTTCAAAAAGGCAATGCCCTTACAGAACGTAAAATTCAACGCCTCTTCCGTCGTGGTGAAGTAACAACTCTCATTAAACGTTGTAACGACTTTGGTGCAGGCGGTGTATCTGTTGCTATCGGTGAATTAACAGATGGTGTAACAATCAATCTTGATTTAGTTCCTAAAAAATACGCTGGCCTTGATGGTACAGAGCTAGCCATCTCTGAATCTCAAGAACGTATGGCTTGTGTCATCGCCGCAGCTGATGTAGAAACATTCAAATCCTACTGCGACGAAGAAAACTTGGAATGCACAGTTGTAGCCGATGTAACTGATACAAATCGCCTCATCATGAACTGGAATGGCGAAACAATCGTAGATATCAGTCGCGATTTCTTAAACACAAATGGTGCTAGCCAACAACAAGAGGCTATTGTAACAGCTCCAGCAGATCGTTCTTACTTCTTACGCGGTTCTGCTAGCGCAGATAATTTCAAAGAACAATGGCTTGCCGCAGTATCTGATTTAAATGCTGCTTCCCAACAAGGTTTAGCAGAACGCTTCGATAGCACTGTTGGTGCTAATACAGTGCTCATGCCATTCGGTGGTAAGTTCCAAAAAACGCCTACTCAAGGCATGGTTGCAAAATTGCCTGTATTAAACGGTGAAACTACAACTGCGAGCATCATGACACATGGCTTCGTACCAGAATTATCTGCTTGGAGTCCATACCATGGCGCACAATACGCAGTACTTTTATCTGTCGCAAAACTAGTAGCTCTTGGCGGTCGTCGTGAAGATGCATACTTAACATTGCAAGAATACTTTGAACGCCTCAATTCTAAAGAATCTTGGGGCAAACCTGTAGCAGCCCTTCTCGGTGCCTATAAAGCTCAAAAAGAACTTGAAATCGGTGCTATTGGTGGTAAAGATTCTATGAGCGGTACTTTTATGGACCTTACAGTTCCTCCTACCCTCGTATCCTTTGCAGTTGGTACAGCCCATGTAGATAACATTGTAAGCCAAGACCTTAAAGGCGTGGATCATCGCCTTGTATTCTTCGATGTACCTCGTACATACGATGACACTCCAGATTGGGATCGATTCAAGGAAAACTGTGAAGTTTTACAAGAACAAATTGAAAAAGGTCGCGTTTACTCTGCTTATGTAGTTGACCAAGGCGGCATCCCTGAAGCAGTCACAAAAATGGCTCTCGGCAACAACATTGGCGTTAAATTCGATAAATATGCAGAAAGAGCTATCTTCCAACCAGCTCTTGGTGCATTTATTGTAGAGGTAGATATTAAAGCTGTTAACTATCTCTTAGAATTACCAGGTCTTAAAGTAATCGGTGTAACACAAGCAAATCCTGTTATTGAATGGGCCGACCAATCTGTATCTCTTAAGGAAATTCAAGCAGCTTACGAAGCTCCATTAAACGATATCTTCCCTATGCATGCGCCAAATGGTTCTGGTGAAGCGGTAGCATACATCCACGACCAACATGCTAAGCCTCGCAGTACATCCTTAGGGGCAAAACCTAAAGTACTCATCCCTGTATTCCCTGGTACAAACTGTGAATTTGATGCTGCTCGTGCCTTTGAACGTGCTGGTGCAGAAACAGATATCGTAGTCATTCGTAACCAAACACCAGAACAATTAAAAGAATCTATCGATGTAATTAAAACGAAATTGGCAGAATCCCAAATTCTTATGTTCCCTGGTGGCTTCAGTGCTGGTGATGAACCAGATGGTTCTGGCAAATTCATGGCTACCCTCTTCCGCAATCCATACCTTGCAGAAGGTTTAGAAAACCTCTTGTACAAACAAGATGGCCTTGTACTTGGTATTTGTAATGGTTTCCAAGCCCTTATCAAATTAGGCTTGTTGCCAGGTGGTCATATCGAAACGTTGACCGCCGATCATCCTACATTGACATACAACACAATCGGTCGTCACTTGTCTCGTATGGTTAACACTAAAGTTATTTCTACTAAATCTCCTTGGATGAGTGATGCTAAAGCGGGCGAAATCTATACTGTGCCAATTTCTCACGGCGAAGGTCGCTTCATCGCTTCCCCTCAACAAGTATTGGAATTCAATAAAACTGGTCAAATTGCTACACAATATGTAGACTTTGATGGGATTGCCTCCATGGATAGCCGCTTCAATCCAAATCAATCTGTAGCTGCTATCGAAGGTATTTATAGTCCAGATGGTCGCGTGTTCGGTAAGATGGCTCACTCCGAACGTTGTGGTGCTGGTATCAGTAAAAATATTCCTGGTTTACTAGAAATGCCAATCTTTACGTCTGGTGTAAAATACTTTAAATAATTAATGATTATTCTTTCTTGTGAAAGCCTACTCCTTTGGGTAGGCTTTTCAATATTGATTTTTTTCGAAAATATTAGTATTATAAGTTGATGATATATTTACGAACATGAGAATTCGTGTAAACCTATACATAACAAATTTGAGTTAAGAAAGGATTTTATTATGCATTGTGCTCAGAAAATGACCCATAATATCTACTGGATTGGTAGTAATGACTGGACTACAGAACGTTTTGAAAACTTATTCCCTATTCCAAATGGTGTTAGCTATAACAGCTATTTCATCGACGATGAAAAAACTTGTGTTGTAGACTCTGTTGATGCTGAAATTCGCGAAGAATACTTCGACAACTTGACTCATTTATTAAATGGTCGCGACCTTGATTACATCATCGTAAACCATATGGAACCAGACCATTGCCAAACATTGTTGGACACATTGGAACGCTACCCTAACTGTAAAATGGTTGGTAATGCTACAACATTCCGCATGTTCGAACAATTCTACAATTCTCCAAAACCTGATCAATACTACACAGTTAAAGAAGGCGATGAAATTTGCCTAGGTAAACATACGCTTGTTTCCTACACTATGCCTATGGTTCACTGGCCTGAAGTAACTTGTACATTTGAAAAGTCTACTGGTACATTGTTCTCTGCCGATGCTTTTGGTACATTTGGTACAGTTAATGGCAATATCTTTGCCGATCAAACTGATTATGTTGCTACATACGAAGAAGAAGCTCGTCGTTACTATACAAACATCGTTGGTAAATACGGTCCTCAAGTACAAAATGCAATCCGCAAAGTTTCTGGTCTTGATATTAAACGCATTGCTCCACTTCATGGTCCAATCTGGCGTACACCTGAATCTATCAATTATATCTTGCACAAATACTTACACTGGTCCAGCTACACAGCTGAACAAAAAGGTGTAGTTATTGCCTTTGGTTCCATGTACGGCAACACTCGTGCTATTGCACAACAATTGGCAAAACAATTGTCCAAACGCGGTGTGACAGATATTAAAATCTATGATGTTTCCAAAACTAATGCTTCCTACATCATCGCTGATGCTTGGAAATACACTAACTTGGTAACAATTGCACCTACATACAATTTGAACCTATACCTTACTATGGAAAACTTCATTCATGAATTGAAAGCGCTTAACTTCCAAAACCACAAGGTATCCATCATAGGTAACCACTCTTGGGCATCTGCTGCAATGAAAACAATGGTAGCTCACTTCGAAAACGACTTCAAAGACATTGAAATCGTATCCGAACCACTTGATATCAAATCCTCTTTAAAACCAGAAGATCTTCCAAAAATCGAAAAAATGGCAGACGATATCAAAGCATCCATCGATGCAGCTGAAATCAAAGAAGTATTATAATATACAAACTAAAGACCGCCTTTTCAGGCGGTCTTTTTTCTTAGGCTTCAACTATACATATCTTACGTTTTAACAGCATTTTGCGTAACATTTTTACAATTTAATTATTACTACTAACAGTAGAAGCTAAGCTAAATTAATAGAGTTTAAAAGTCTTATGAAAGTCTAAGATTTTCACGATTTTTTGCTTGACATAAATCTAACTTTTTCATATACTATACAAGTACCTGTTACACAACAGAATACATGGAGAGGTGTCCGAGCGGCTGAAGGAGCATGATTGGAAATCATGTGTGCGGTTATCCCGTACCCAGGGTTCAAATCCCTGTCTCTCCGCCATAGTAAAAGCAGTGCTTATGCACTGCTTTTTTATTATATAAAACCAAGAGGTGATACCTAATGTATCACCTCTTTTATTATGACCCTATATTAACTGCAGACTAGAATATTTTACTAAAACCAATAAAATATGATCTAATAGAAAAAGGCTATCGAATCAACATCGGTAGCCTTTTATGTTTATATCATTAAATTATATCATTAGTTTATATCACTATTTATGAATTTTTCTAGCTATATCTCTAATGATTTCAGGTGTTGTTCTACAACAACCACCTATGATATCTGCCCCAGCATTACGCCATACATCAACATAATCTACAAATGATGCAGGGTCGCCATACCAGGTCTTAGTTTCACTATCATAGCTTTCACCAAGATTTGGATATACAGCAATCGGTTTATCCGTAACAGTGCGAATATCCTTAATCAAGGACTCTACGTATTCTGGCTTAGTACAGTTGACACCAATACCAGTTATAGGTCTAACCTTGTCAATCATTTCTGCACATTTAATGATGGTTTCACCACTAGAAACATGATGTCCATCTTTACAAGAAAAGGCAATCCATCCAGGAATCCCTCTCGATGTATATGGATCAGACATGGCGCGAGCTATGGCAATGGCTTCATCATAAGACGGTATTGTTTCAAAGGACAATACATCTGGATTCTCTTCAGCAAATAATGCTAACCGAGGAATATGGAATATCTCAAGATATTCTGTTTGCACATCAGGGTATCCACGATACTCAGATCCATCGGCCAAAAATGCACCATATGGCCCTACAGAAGCCGCCACCAGCGGTTTAGGCAATGCACCTTCAGAAAAATATCTAACCCCATCTGGAGTTTCTTCACCAAGTGTAATCCCCCGTAATGTAAGCGCTCCACTCGCCTTAGCCTCTACAAACTCATTGCGAGCTTGTACTGCCAAGCGAACAGATAATTTTACAAGTTCAATAGCCTCTTCCGTACCAAATCCTAGGCCTTTAAAGCCAGCTACTGTTGCTTGATATCCAGAACTTTGAATGATATCTGCTCCAGCCGCCAAGTACGAGATATGTATTTTTTTGATGATATCCGGTTGGTCCATAAGAATCTTAGCAGACCATAATTTATGCTGAAGATTACAGCCGTAACGCTCTAACTCTGATCCTAACCCACCATCTAAAACGAGGGCGCCCTTCTCTTTAATTATATCTAAAAATGCACGTCGTTTAGCCATCATATCACCTATTCTATACTACCTCATACCATTTGAGGTTTACTAAACGTATTATAACAAATAATACGCTTAGGTTCTATCTACAAACTATTTTAAATCCTCTGCTGGTGGCTCTTTACCAAACCATTTTTTATAAATCTCTGCATATTTGCCATTGGCTTTAATCTTAGCCAAGCCATCGTTAACTTTATTAAGAAGCTCCGTATTGCCCTTCTTCACAGCAATACCAAGCGGTGCCGCATCATAGTCCTCTCCAGTAACCTTTGCGATACCTTTGCCCTTGCTATTAACATAATATTCATTGACCGGTGTATCGTTAATAACTACATCTACACCTCTATTTTGCAATTCTAAGAATGCATCTACGATGAGGTTAAATTGGCGTACATCGGCATTAGGAATCTTACTAGCAATTTCCGCACCAGTAGATCCAATGGATACACCTATACGCTTTCCTTCTAAGTCCTTAAAGCTATTAATATTAGTATTATCGATATTAACAACGAGGCCGTTACCTGCAATATAGTATGGTTTACTAAAGTCTACAGACTTGGCACGATCTTCGGAAATGGTCATATCCGAAATTGCAATATCGATTGTATTGCTTTGTAGTGCTGGTAAAAGCGCATCAAAGTTCAAGTTTTGAACATCGGCTTCAACGCCCTCTTCCTTTGCAATGGCATTAATAATATCAACATCAAAGCCTGCTAATTTGCCGCTGTCTTTATCTTTAAAACCAAATGGTGCATAAGTTGCATCTGTGCCGACACGCCATGTTTTTTGACTATCACCGGTATTACCACAACCTGCTATCAATAAACTACTAGCAATGGTAAAAGCTCCTAAAAGAGCTGCTATTTTTTTTAATTTCATAATTGTCCTAACTCTAACTTTACAATACTATGTAAAGTTTTCTTTCTATATACGAATGAATCTATCTATACTTACAGTATGAATATAATAAAAATAATACCTCTAGAGGTATTATAATATTATGATAACATTCGATATAGTTAGGGTCAATTAATCCGACTATATCAATAGGCATTATATTAACATAGCTTTTAGCTATACCAAAAAGATTATTCATAGCTACAGTAATAAGACTAAACTGAATAATAAAAAGACCGCCCTTACCAAGCGATCTAAACTCGGTAAAGGCGGTCATCCCCAGGGAGGAGAATTCCTAGTAGTTTATAGAATAGATAGCATTTTTACTTCATTGAAAAACTATCATACTCATATTATTTAGCCTTTTTAGCTTTTACGTACATAGCCACTTTGTACAAGAATACACAGAGTAACAAGTACATTACGATACTGAGGTATGTTGCTTCTGGAGTTTCAACCCACGCTTCAGCGAATACATCAATACCTGCAATGCGTAATACCGCACTGAATAAAGAACCAATAGCACCACCGGCTACAAGGCCAGATGCAATTGTGCTACCTTTGGAGAAGCGAAGATCTGCCAATTCTTTATCTTTTGTACTGTTTTGTACGAAGTACGCAATCAAACCACCAACAAGTAATGGTGTGTTGATTTCCATTGGCAAGTATGTACCAAGGGCAAACGCCAATGGTGGAACTTTTACCATCCACAAGATGATTGCGAATAATGCACCTGCCATGTATAGAGGCCATTGAGCACTACCGCCAGTCATCATAGGTTCGATGATAGCAGCCATAGCATTTGCTTGAGGAGCATTTAATGCATGGTCCCCTACGAAGCCATACGCATCGTTCAAAAGAATCATAACGCCTACAGAAAGTACAGCACAAAGAATGGTACCAACGATTTGCCATTGTTCCATTTTCTTAGGTGTTGCACCTGTCATATGCGCTACTTTAAGTTCAGACATGAAGTTACCAGCCATACCGATGGTTGTACCAATGAAGGATGCCATCATGAGGACTGCAATCATACCTACTTTACCAGTCATGCCTGCTGCTGTTAAGCATACAGCGGAGATGATAATCATGAAGATTGTCATACCAGATACTGGTTCTGTACCTGTATAAGCGATAGAGCTAATACCTACTACAGATAATAGGAAGGACATGATAAGAACGATTAAGAATGCTACGATTGTTTGACCGAAGCTTTCAGCATACATAAAGTGGAAATATGCTGCGAATAGAACTGTACATAACAAGATGCCAGCGCCAATCCAAGATGTAGGTATGTCGCGTTGTGTACGAAGCAAATTAACATCTACAGTTTTGGAACTGAAAATATCAAGTACTGCATTTTTAACAACACTAGCCACTACTTTGGACATATTGAGCAAGCCGATGATACCTGCCATAGCAAGCATACCGATACCAATATGGCGAACATAGTCTAAGAATACTTTACGAATTGGAGCTTCTGCAAGTGGAACTGCATGACCATTGATTTGCATGATATGTTCCGGAGCTAAATAGTATACGATTGGAATACATACGAACCAAGAGAAGAAGGAACCAGCTGCGATAATAGCCGCATAACGTAAGCCTGTAAAGTAACCAAGGCCAAGCAACGCAGCATCTGTATCTACAGCAGCATTTAATTTAGTTGAATCTGCTAGCGCAGAACCCCATTTAAATGCAGTAGTACGGATAACCTCTTCCCACCAGCCAAGGCTGTTAAGAATAAAGTCATATACAAGAGCGATAAGACCAGAACCAAGCATGAGTTTCGCTTTGCTACCTTCATTACTCATTAGTACTTCAGCAGCAGCACGACCACTTGGGAACGGATACACATAGTGCATTTCCTCAACAAAGTAGCGACGGAACATAACGCATAATAGAACACCAAGTACGCCACCAAGGATGATAGGAATCGCCATTTGTACAAAGGATACATCTGTAACATTCCAAATGTATAGAGCTGGTAAGAAGAACATCGCACCAGCTAATGTGTTCGTACTAGAACTAGCGATAGCCTGAATGTGAACCGTTTCAGCAAAAGCATTTTGCCGTTTCAAAATAACTGCTGTACCCATTGCAAGTACAGATACTGGAGCAAAGGCATCTACTGTTTGACCAATCTTCAAACATAAATAACCTACAGCCAGTGTGAAAATTGCCGCATAGAATAGGCCCCAGAATACTACATATGAGTTAATCTCTACGTAATCCTTCTTAGGATCCAATACGGGTTCTACGGGCGGAATAGAACGAGTTTCGTCCGACATGGTAAAACCTCCTCACAGAAAATGTACAAACGTATAACTATTCACCTTTATACTAACACGGCACTATATATGGTTCAATGCTTTTCTATGCATTATGCGAATAAAATATCACACAATCTATAAATATTTATTTTGCATTTTCACCGCCCCTGTTCTACAATGAAAGTATATTAAGAATCTTTATTATATACAGTATGTATACCAGTATGTATAACACGTATGTTTACTTACGAGGAGGCTCATTATGGAATCAATGGTCGAACGTTTTGTACGCTATACAAGCATAAATACACGGTCTAATGAGGAAAGTACTACAATTCCTAGTACTCAAACTCAAGTAGACTTCGCTACTAATGTGCTCGTACCTGATTTAAAAGCAATCGGTTTAGATGAAGTTATTTACAACCGTGAAAATGGTTTTGTCATCGGCACATTAAATGCTAATACAGATGAAAAAGCACCTGCTATCGGCTTCATCGCTCACATGGATACAGCAGACTACAACGCAGAAAATATTAAGCCTCGCATCGTTGAAAACTACGATGGCGGCGATATATGCCTTAACGAAGAACATCAAATCTTCACACGTCGTGCAGATTTCCCTAATCTAAAAAATTACATCGGTAAATCCTTAGTTGTCACAGATGGTCTTACTCTCCTCGGCGGCGACGACAAGGCTGGCATCTGTGAAATTATGGAAGCCCTCGCCTACCTCGTAGCTCATCCAGAAATCAAGCATGGTAAAATCATGTGCGCTTTCGGTCCAGACGAAGAAATCGGCACTGGCGCCGATCACTTTGATGTAAAACAATTCCCTGTTGATTTTGCTTATACAATCGATGGTGAAAGCCTCGGGCAACTTGAATATGAAACATTCAATGCTGCAGGCGGTACAGTAACCCTCAAAGGTGTATCTGTTCATACAGGCACTGCAAAGGGCATTATGATCAACTGTGCTAAATTAGCAATGCAATTCGATTCTCTGTTACCAGGTGCTGCTGTTCCTGAACACACATGTGGTCGCCAAGGCTTCTTTATGCTTATGAGCATGGAAACACAAGTAGATACTGGTAAAATGAACTATATCATCCGCGACCATGACAAAGAATTGTTCGAGGCGAAAAAAGCATTCTTCTTACAAGCTGGCCAAACATTAAATGAAATCTACGGCCGTGAAGTATGTGAAGTATCTGTAAAAGATCAATATTACAACATGTACGATATCATTAAAGACAATATGGAATGCGTTAACGTAGCTAAAGCTGCTATGGAAAAAGCTGGCATCACGCCTATTTGTGACCCTATTCGTGGCGGCACAGACGGTTCTAAAATTTCCTTCATGGGCATCCCTACTCCTAATATCTTTACAGGCGTAGAAAACTTACATGGCCGTCATGAATTTGCATGTATTGATGACATGAAAAAAGCTGTAGAAGTTATTGTAAACATTGTTAATATTGGAAAATAATAGCTTATGATATAACTACTCATGTATCTATACTATTAGATGGTATTTGAACAGTATTTAAATACCAAACTAGCATTCCAGAACATGGAACACTTAATACATGAATAATAAAAAAGGACTATACGAAATCTTTCGTATAGTCCTTTTATTTAGTTAGAGAAATCTATGAAGTTATAAAATCTGTGAACTAGAATAACTCTAAATTCATCTGTATTGGTAGATTATATTCTACGCAATTTTACCATTGCGTTTACGATTTCTAATTTGTTCTTCTTCAGCACGAGCTTTCAAAGAAAGATCTTTTTCAGTACCTACATAACGACCATATAAGAAATAGTAAGCAACAAATGCAAGAAGTGCTACTACAACAGTAACATGGAACATGCTTGTATAGCCTACTACCTCTTTAATAGCACCTAAGATGTATGGACCAAAGCCTAACCCCATATCTAAGGCAATGAAGTATGTAGATGTAGCAACACCGATACGGTGAACAGGTACGATTTTAACTGTTACGGCTTGACCGTTTGACATAAATGTACCGTAACCAAGACCAACAAACACAGCAGATAAGAGAATAAGCCATGTAGAGTGAGCGATGGATAATAAGAAAATACCAAGTGCTAAAGATATGAAGCAAGGGTAAAGAACAAAGTTTTCCCCTTTCATATCAAATACAATACCAAGTAATGGTCTTGTTATAGTAATAACTACAGCATACACAACGAAGAAGAATGTACCTGCTAAGATAAGATTTAAATCTTTTGTATAGGCTGCCATAAAACCGATAACACCAGAATATGCAAAACCTACTAGTATAGAAACAAGACTAATAGAATTCATACGTGGTTCAATATAATCGGAAATTTTAATGCCTTTATGTTCTTCAGAATCAATATCGAGCTTAGGTTCCTCAAATTTCATAAGAACGGAACCAATACCACAAAGGATGATAAGAGCAACGCAGAATGCAATGATGAAATCATAACCAAGGCTATGAAGCATTAAAATCCCTAAGAATGGGCCTACTGCAGCGGCAAGAGATGTAGACAAGCCATAGTAGTTAATGCCCTCACCACGACGTGACATTGGAATAATAGCCGCTACAATTGTACTTGTAGCAGTGGATGTAATACCGTACGCAAAACCATTTAAGAAACGAACACTGTCGAGTATCAATAAGTTAGGTGTATAGAAGTACATGGCTGTTGAAACCAAATAAATTAACAAACCTAGGTATAGCATCTTACGACAGCCTAAGATGCTAATAAACCGTCCCGCTAACAAACGAGCAACAACGGTACCAATAATATAAATACCAACGGCCAAGCCAGCTTGACTTGCTGTAGCATGAAGATTATCCTTTGCTACTACCGCAATAATAACGATTAATAAGTAATAAATCAAAAATACTAAGAAATTAATCAAAGTATCGAGGACAAAGGATCTTGTCCATAAGGCCTCTTTAGCCTTATCCATAATATCAACTCCATTTTCTTAAACTATTGTCAACCATTTGCGACAACGATTAATTATAAACCTCTCATTCTAGAAATCAAGAACTAAAATGTTATATATCTCATTACTTTTATTTATAACAAGATATGTGTAATCAATCATAATATAGATATATCCATCTTTAAAACTCACATTAATTTTTGATAATAAAAACACCTTTGATCGTTTATATTGTATCCCCGAAGATACGATATAACATCAAAGGTGTTATTTATAACTATTTAGTTAATGACTTTTCTATATAGCAGGTATATCCATATACTCTACATATCTATACAGATTACTTTGTCTGTAATCCACAAGCCTTAAAGAAGTTTTTATAGGCTTCAGCCTTTTTAGCAAGGCTCAACGGATACGCACGAGATGTAGATGGTAATCGTGTTAACGTCAATTCACGACCATTAAACACAAAAGGAATTGTCTCCCCTGTTTTAGGTAGTTTAACCTTTTCAGGTAAAAGACTCAACAGAATTTCTGTGGCCTTACCACCTGTAGTACCAATGTGTTTACAGTCTGGAATTTGTTCCAACACTTCTGCCAATGGTACAGGTTCAACAACCTTAAGAAATGCATCTGATGCATTCCCCTTTTCGCGTATAGCTTTTAATACAGTAGGACAAGAAGCAATCCCCGCTTCAGATAAGAACGCTTTAATCTTATCCGCATCAAAGGCTTTTTCCTCCCCTTTTCTAAAGTGTTCCTTATCGTCAAAGAATACTAAGCCATATACGCGCCACATATCATTTTGAAAGTTAGGATAATGAAATTCCATAGATCGCTTTTCGGAAGTTGGTGGGAATGTACCCATCATCATTACCGTCGTATTCTTTGGTAAGAACGGTGGAAATGGTCTAGTTTCAATTGTTTCTGCCACAGAGCATCAACCCCTTTCACAATCTAGTATGAACTCAACTTTCAGCATAATATATGAACTAAATCACATATCCAAATCCATTAACTAACAGACTAATCATTACATCAGTAGTCACGTACTAATCATATACAGTCTTTATTGGCCGATTGGTTGAGATACTAATGTATTAATATGATCAAATCCTACTGGTGTAGGAGATACGAGATACAAGCATACAACAGCTGCTACAGCAAAGCCAATCGCTAAGTAGGAGAAGCTGCCATGACGTGGAAACTCATACATTCCAAAGAGACGAATACCAATAGCCGCACCAATAGCGGTAATTAAAGATGGTATGGAGAAGATATTGTAAAAACCAAATACCACCATAAGACCAGCGTATCCACCAACTACAGTAATCATTGGTAACATGCGGTCCATAGGATTTGGAATGGAACGCGTAAGCGCTGCTGGATAATAAGAGGCTTCTACGCCAAACATACCCAAGAACAAGTTGAAGTCAGCCCAAATTGTTTCCCATGCACTTCTAAAAGCATCTCGATGATTGCCTACATACCACGCAAAACCTGTAATAATTAAGATAGCTAAACCAGCACAGATGAAATAGTATTCACTAGGAATTTTAGGGCCCGCATAAGCACCTACAGCAGTTACAACAGCACTTAAAACGGATGTAACAATAACGCGATACAAGCGAGGTCGCTTATTTTCAGGAATGCGTTTGTATACAGTAGCTAACAATTCTAGTACAAAGCAGGCCATAAAGATAGCAATCCCTGCCGCTGGTACAAAGAACGCCGCAACTAAGCTCAAAATAAATGGAATACATAAGCGCCATTTAGGGAATAATACAAGATCTTTATAATCTAATCGAACGTCTTGCGTCTCCATTGTAAAGTTGTTATACACTACAAAAAGTAGCATAAAGGCAATAACATCAATAGCATTAGCTCCCCAAATCAATAGCGTTGGTACGATAATCATCGATAAGGCTACCCCAGATACACGGGACAAACCAGCGGCAGCTATGCCAAGTAAGAAAAACGGTATTAAAGCAGATATAATTTCAAGCATAATATTCCTCCCATCATTGTATAAATTTAAGTATATAGTATCTACCTCACTACATCAAGGAGAGATATATTTTTTCGTAGCTAG
>UPXS01000019.1 GCA_900538355.1 uncultured Veillonella sp. | reverse complement strand
TCGTGATGTGACTGGAGTTCAGACGTGTGCTCTTCCGATCTGCATGACTCCATTGTTGAAAAAAGAAGAACCAAAGGACGCTGTTCCTACAATTGATGTAACAGCTGACTCTGTAGTAGCTTAATTAGAAACCTCCATATAAGGTATTCATTTACCTATATGGAGGTTTTTCTTTTTTGATGACATTTATCTATGATTATTGTAAAATACAAAGAGATTACATATCATAGGAGATCTTTATGAACACATTAATGGATATTTGTAAAAGATCCATCTACTTGAATCTATTTATCGTAGTAATTCCTATTATTGCGTATATGATTCATAATGGATCGAGTGCGACGGTAGCACTTGTATGGTATTTGCTTTTATCCCTAATTATGCCTTGGGCATATTTATCATTTAAAAGTAGTACCTTTGGAGATGGTAAATCGATTAGCCGTATTGCCTATGTTGTAAGTTGGATTATAATCCACGGCATTAGCTATAAAGGTATTTTTCTCGGTGTAGATTTATCGATGTTATGGGGCTGGCCTACAGCAGGCCGAGATGTAGCTTTCTTAGTAGCTATGTATATTGGTGTCACTATTAGCTTGATCTTAGCATATGGTCTTACTCTCTTAGTGGGAGGCCGTAATGAATAAGAGTTTCTGGTTATTTACTATTGTTTGTGCTTTATTTGTAAGTGCTGTAACGACAGTTCTTACTTTGAGTGGAGCATTAGCGTTACCTATATTAGTATTCCCTGTATTGTCCCTTGTAATACCGCTCATGGTGCGTAGACTTAAGAATGCTAAATTTAACGACGACCTACCATTGAGCATGGGCTATCATGCATATAGTTGGGCTTGGTGGACAGTATTTTCATTTCTTCATACGCCCTTTAGCTTTACTACAGAGAATGGAATTGTAACAGCATTCCTTCTTTTCGTGGTGTATTTTATCGTTCAAGTACTCATTGAACTTTGTGGTCTGTTAGCAACTAAGTTTTTCAATCGAAATCATCGATGGGGCATGGTAGATGAAGCCCTTGATATAATCGGGTATACTATACCAATCCCATTTTTATATATTGGTTCGCTTCTGTATATTGATTTACAGGATCCGATGGTATACTTCATGTATGCATCATCAATGAATGTAAATATACTGTTTGCAGAATTTGTGTTATTGCTTATATCTTTATTGGTATTTGTATTTTATTTATATCCAAGAGATATAGCATATAGAGGCATACGATTATTTCGCATTGTTTTAACCGCTGCTTTATGGCTTGCTATGAATGCCCATATTTTATACGGTGGTTATATTCCAGAATTTATTGTATCTTTAGTTCCCACCGTTTTCCCAACGTATCAAGGTAATCCGCTCGTGTTTGTTACTCCCACTTTATTAGAAGCTGGCATGATAGGTGTAGCAGTGATTATAGGCGCATTGGTAGAACGTGGTATAATTTCACGACGCCGTGAACGTATTTAATTTCTAGTTTCGACTTATATCCGTAAGGAATGAGAGCGAAGGAGGATCTATGAACAACATTGAACGTCCAGTGGATGATAACTCAACTGTATCAATCCAAGACAATGAAAAACTGAAGCAAGTTGAACGTAAAGAGACCAAAAAGCAGAAGAAGAGTGGCATTACGATTCGCGAATTAACAATTATTGGTCTATTAGCGGGGATTACTATTGCATTAGGTGTTTCTGGCTATGGTATTATTCCATTAGGCCCGCTTAATGTAACTACCTTGCATGTACCGACACTTATTGGTGCTATCGTAGAGGGTCCTAAAGTGGGTGCTTTTGTAGGCTTCATCTTTGGTTGCTATAGCTTGTGGCAAAATATTACAGCACCTAATATTTTATCCCCTCTATTTATTAATCCAATTATTTCTGTGCTACCACGTATATTGTTCCCAGTATTAGCATATTTAGTATATTTACTATTATGGAAAGCACCGCAAGGTCCACGCATCATCGTATCTGCTTTCATGGGTACCGTATTCCATACAATTATGGTTATGGGACTTATTTTCTTACTTTACGCAGATATGTTTGCTGTTAAAATGAATCTTAGCCCAGATCAAGTATTAGGGTCTATTGTATTCTTATCTGTTACACATGGTATTCCAGAAGCAGTGTTTGCTGCTGTTATTGTGACACCAGTTGCAATGGCATTGAGAAAGGTATTACGTAAGGATACGCCAAAGAAATCAAAATCTGAGGATGTTACTACTACAGCAACAACAGGTGCAGCAAATACAAATAAATCTGCAACAGTAGAAGTAAATGAAACAAAACCTGTAGAAGAAAACATAACTAAATAGTATTTTACAGGCTTTTCATAAATATGATAAAATAAATATCATTCGATAAGTATTGAGGAGGATAACCATGGCTAAACGCATTCGTACTATCAACACTGAATCCTTACAAAAAACTGCTAAAACTGGTGGTTGTGGGGAATGTCAAACATCTTGCCAATCCGCTTGTAAAACAAGCTGCACAGTTGGTAACCAAGTTTGCAAACAAAAATAATAAAGAGGCTCGCTTAGCGGGCCTTTTTTATTTATGTTTTTAATACATACCTTGTATGGTATATCTTTATGACTCTTTTCATAACCTTTACGTTAGAAATGTGGTACAATTATCTAGAAAGTTCTATATACTAGAACTTTTACCATACATATTATTTGGAGGTACCATGTTAGAATTAAAACCAATGATCCATAAGTTTCGGATGAAGGATAACTACTATTGCTTAGATGTAAATAGCGGTATTATTCACGTTATCGATGAACTCATCGATAGAGTTCTTGACATATATGATGGCACAAATCGCGATGCTGTACATGCTGCATTAGATGCTAAAGAGGATGCAGTAGAACTCGATGAGATTATGGACGAGTTAGATGAGCTCATTAAAGCTGAGCAGTTATTTGCTCCAATGAGTACAGAATTTAAACTTGTAGTAGGTGAAAAGCCTATCGTTAAGGCATTATGTCTTAATATTGCTCATGATTGTAACTTAGCATGTAAATACTGCTTTGCTAGCCAAGGCGATTACGGCGGTGTCAAACGTGAGTTAATGAGTTTTGATGTAGCGAAACGGGCGGTAGACTTCCTCATTAAAATGAGTGGTCCTCGTCAACATTGTGAAATTGACTTCTTTGGTGGCGAACCGCTGTTGAACTGGGATGTTGTTAAACAAACCGTTGAATATATCGAATCCATCCAAGAAAAGCACAATAAAATCTTTAAGCTCACATTAACTACAAATGGTATGCTTTTAACACAAGATAAAATCGACTATGTCAACGAGCATAAGATGAGTCTTGTATTGTCCTTGGACGGCCGTGAATCCGTACATAATGCAATGCGTCCAGTAGCTGGTAGCGGTGCTGAGTCTTATAAATATATTGCTAAAAACCTTATTAATGCTGTAAAACAACGTAACGGTCTTGAATACTATGTACGAGGTACGTATACGCATAAAAACTTAGATTTTACTAAAGACGTTATGGCTATGTCTGATCTCGGTTTTGAGCATTTGTCCATGGAGCCTGTAGTAGGTAAAGAAGGGGACTATGTTCTTCGTGAAGAGGATTGGCCGGCTCTTGAAAAAGAATATGAAAAGTTGGCGGATATCTATTTGGAACGTCAAATAGAAGGTTGGGGTGAGAAGTTTAATTTCTTCCACTTCCGTATGGATTTATACCGTGGCCCATGTATGGCAAAACGCCTTCGTGGTTGTGGCGCGGGTCATGAATATATGGCAATTGTGCCAAATGGCGATATTTATCCATGTCATCAATTCGTTGGTAAAGACGGATTCGTAATTGGCAATGTGTATGAGGGATTACAAAATACAGAAATCCCTAAAGATTTCCGCAATACCCACGTATTCTCAAAACCAACATGTGCTGAATGTTGGGCTAAATTCTTCTGTTCTGGTGGTTGCCATGCTAACAATATTACATTAGGTGGCGACTTAGAAACACCATATGAATTTGGTTGTCGTCTACAAAAGAAACGCATTGAATGTGCCATTATGATCCAAGCTGAATTGGAACAAGCGGGCATCGATGGTAGCATTCCTGTCGCATTAGGTTAATTATCAATTATTCTCCGAGTATAGTAGGAGTTTGTATGAAAGAAAATAGTAATCAAACTATAGAACGCTGGGGAATTCGCTATACCGGTATAGTTCAAGGGGTCGGATTCCGGCCCCTTGTTTCTATGTGGGCACATTCTCTGGGGTTAACTGGTTTTGTTTATAATGATAGCCAAGGTGTTTACGTTGAGGTACAAGGTTGTGTCGGTGATTTACAGCTATTTTTAGATGCTATTCAAGATGACCGACCTAGACTGTGCCGTATTACAAGTCAAACCGTACAACATCTTACTATAAAAAATAATGAAGTTGAGTTTTCTGTGAATCCATCTCCATTAGGGGAAGCAGTTAGCACCTTTATTAGTGCCGATACAGCGCCATGTGCTGATTGTCTTAAAGAACTACAACAGGACAAGCGTAGAAAAGAATATCCTTTTATTAATTGTACAAATTGTGGCCCACGATATACGATTATTAAATCACTTCCCTATGATCGTGAACGAACGACGATGGACGAGTTTCCTATGTGCGAAGCTTGTAAGGCTGAATACGAAGATATAGAGGGGCGCCGTTATCGTGCTGAACCAAACGCTTGTGTTCAATGTGGTCCTCATTATACTTTATATAAACCTAATCGTACGGTTGTGGATACTGTAAATGTATGGAACACTACTCGTGAATTAATCAATGAAGGTAGTATTATCGCTATAAAAGGGATAGGTGGATACCACCTAGTTTGTGATGCTCGAAATGATGCGGCGGTCCAACGCTTGCGTAAGCGTAAGAATCGACCACATAAACCCTTAGCAATTATGGTAGGGTCCCTAGATACAGCAATCGAGCTTGTTCATCTTAGTGATGAAGAACTTGATGTTTTGACGGGAATGGAACGCCCTATCGTATTATTAAAAAGAAATACTGATAGTTTAGTGCGTTTGAGTCCTCATGTAGCTCCGGATAATCATATGCTTGGCGTAATGTTGCCATATACACCGATGCATGAGGTACTATTACCATCAGATGCGGCATGGGTTATGACAAGTGGTAATCGCAGCGGTGATCCAGTTTTATATGATGATGATCAAGCCTTTGAAGAGTTAGAATCGGTTGCCGATTATTTCTTGGTGCACAATCGTCAAATTTATGCACCTCTCGATGACTCTGTTGTGACGGTCATCCATAATAAACCTCGATTGATTCGTCGTAGTCGTGGTTACGTACCAGAACCTATTCATTGTGAACTTTCAGGGCAAAATCCGATACTAGCTATGGGTAGTGATCTGAAAAATGCATTTGCTATGAATAAAGGCTCGGAAGTCCTTGTAGGTCCACATATTGGTGATCTACAAAATGCATCTACTCATGCCACATTGGAGTGGACTATTGACCGATATGAGGAATTGTTTTCTATAAAGCCCGAGAAAATTATTGTAGATAGTCATCCTCAATTTTTCTCGTCCCACTTAGGCGAGCGCATTGGTAAAAGCGCACAGATTCCTGTTATATCCGTTCAACATCATCACGCTCATATTGCATCAGTTATGGCAGAGCACAATCTTGAAGGTCCAGTGCTAGGGATTGCTATGGATGGTACCGGATATGGACCAGATGGAACGATATGGGGTGGTGAATTTCTCCTTTGCAAGGGAGATAAATATCAACGATTAGCTCATATCCATGAAGCGCCATTACCGGGGGGAGAGAAAGCCGTTTCCGAGCCATGGCGCCAAGCCTTATGGTATATTCGAAATTACTATGGTGATGATGTTCCACCTATCTACCAAGATTGGATGAAAGAATTGCCTAAAGGTTGGGACATATTAGATAAAGCATTACAATCCACGATGCCTATGGTTCAAGCAACGAGTTGTGGTCGTTTGTTTGATGCGGTTGGCTCTCTTTTAGGACTTGGTATGGTCCACACCTATGATGCACAAATTGCTATAGCCTTAGAGGCTCTATGTGGTGATGAAAAAGGAATATTGCTTGATTATAACTATGATGGGCGAACTCTTGATTTTACACCTACCGTTCAATCCATTATGGATGGTGTAGTTAATGGTGAATCTAGGGCTCATCTTGCTGCATCCTTCCATAAAACCGTTGCTATCGCATTATGTGAAACCGCAGCGGATTTAATGGAGCGCTATAATGTTAGTGATGCGGCTATTTCTGGCGGTGTATTTCAAAATCGCAAATTAGTAGATCTGATATATCGCGCTTGGCATGTAGGCAATTTGTATATGAATGAAGCTGTTCCTTCCAATGATGGTGGATTAGCATTTGGTCAACTATGGATTGGTAATCAGAAATAGTTATATATTCTTGTAGCTAGTATCACTTAATAATTAATACAATTGTGATACAATGATATTAGAAATATTTATATATTGTGACTTTACTTTCATAAAAGAAATCACATAGAATTTGTTATTAAGTAATATATAAGGAGATAGTATGTGCTTAGCTGTACCAGCACAGTTAGTAGCTGTGAATGATGTTATTGGCACTGTTGAATTAACAGGTGCCACCCGTGACTGCAGCTTACTCCTCGTACCAGAAGCAAAGGTAGGGGACTGGTTGTTAGTCCATGCGGGTTTTGCTGTACAAATTGTTGATGAAGAAGAGGCACAAAAGACATTAGAGGCCTTTAGGGAGCTAGAAGAACTTGAAGAAGCTTACTTTGCAGGAAAAGCAGAACAGTGCTGATGCGTTGTTAAAACGTATCAAAGCCCTTCATAAGCCTGGAGAAACCGTAAGGCTTATGGAGGTTTGTGGTACACATACTGTATCGATTTTCCGTGAAGGTCTTCGTCAATTATTGCCAAGTGGCATTGAACTTGTCAGTGGACCAGGATGTCCTGTATGTGTAACAGATCAAACGTATATGGATAAGGCGTTAGCCTATGCTGAACGGGATGATGTTATTATTGCTACCTTTGGGGATATGTTAAAGGTTCCTGGTAGCTATAGCAGTCTTAGTGAGGCTCAAACAAAGGGCGCCCATATTCATGTCATTTATACCCCTTTAGAGGTGGTAGAACTTAGTAAAAAATATCCAGATAAGAAAATAGTATTTCTGGCTATAGGATTTGAAACGACTATTGCTGTAATTTGTGCAACAGTAAAAGCAGTTCACGCAGCAGGCCTGAAAAACGTTTTCTTCCTTGTATCTCATAAATTAGTGCCCCCTGCATTACGAGCTTTACTGGATAAACAAGAAGGGCATATCGACGGATTTATTTTGCCAGGTCATGTAAGCGTTATTATTGGTGAAGAACCATATCAATTCTTACCTGACGAATATCACATACCGTCTTGTATTGCTGGCTTTGATGGACTTGAAATTTTATCTGCTATAGCAAATATTTTAGAGCAACGTAAAACCGGTAATTTTGTTGTAGGTAATACCTATCATTCTGTAGTTATGCAGCAAGGGAATCCGGTAGCGCAAGCGATGATCAAAGAAGTATATGATGTATGTGATGATGCGTGGCGCGGTATCGGTGTTATTCCAAACTCTGGTTTAAGATTAAAGGCTGAATATGCAGCCTATGATGTGGAGCGTGCATTACCTATCCAGCTTGAAAAGCCATCTCTTGATCCGAAGGGCTGCCAATGTGGCCGTGTATTGCAAGGCCTTATTAAGCCGAGTGAATGTCCATTATTTGGTAAAAGTTGTACTGCAGACCACCCTGTTGGTGCTTGCATGGTATCTGTAGAAGGTAGTTGTGCAGCATGGTATAAATACGGTTATTCTAGTGGTGGATCGACGTGGGAGGATTAATATGGAACGAGTTCGCTTAGTCCATGGGAATGGCGGTCGATTTAGTCATGAATTGACCGAGCGTTTTATTTTGAAATACTTTACAAATGATTTATTGGCTCCTTTACATGATGGTGCTCAATTTCCTGTTACAGCAGGACGTATGGCGTTCTCTACAGATTCCTATGTAGTACAACCAACGTTTTTCCCTGGCGGTAATATTGGTAAATTAGCTGTCTGTGGTACTGTGAATGATTTAGCTATGAATGGTGCTATTCCACAATATTTAAGTTGTGGCCTCATCTTAGAAGAAGGATTGGCTTTTGATGAGTTAGATGAAATTCTTCATACCATGTCCGACATGGCTAAAGCTGCGAATGTACAAATTGTTACAGGCGACACTAAGGTTGTTAAAAAGGGTGAGGTAGATAAAATCTACATAAATACTGCAGGAATTGGTATGATTCCAGAAGGTATTGATATTGGCCCACATCGTGTAAAGCCTGGTATGGATATTATCTTGTCTGGTGCTATTGGCGATCATTCTATTGCCGTAATGGGACAACGATTTGGATTAGATTTATCTGATTCTTTACGAACTGACTGCGCCCCTTTAAATAATATGGTTCATGCTGTACTTGATAAAGTGGGACCTCAAGTGGCTCTATTGCGAGATCCTACACGAGGTGGCTTAGGGACTGTTTTAAAAGAAATTGCAGATCAAAGCCAAGTGGGTATTAAGGTAGAAGAAGCGGCTATACCAATTCACGCCGAAGTACAATCTGTTTGTGATATTTTGGGATATGATCCGTTATATTTAGCCAATGAAGGTAAGGTTGTACTCGTAGTAGATCCATCCGTTACAGATGAAGTTCTATCTATTCTTCACAGATTTGAAGAAGGTAAAGAATCTGTATTAATTGGCAAAACATTAGATAAGAATATTGGTAAGGTTGGTTTGCAAACGGCTATTGGTGGTGTTCGCTTAATCGATTTGTTAGGTGAAGATCAAGTTCCTCGTATCTGCTAATTATATAATTGAGTTTCTTTAAGTCGTAAAGATATGTAAAGATATGAACTGTTTTATGCCTATAGAGTATGAGTTAGACTTGATATTGACACTAATTCTTTATGATGGTAGCATTAAATTAAGTTGTGTAAAATTCATTGGTTGTTCATCGGACTTTTATACAATGCTAGTATCTTTATGTGTAAGTTCTTATACTTTCACTAGAATCTATGTATAGAATTTGTTAAAATATAAGTATCTATAGGAGGCTTATTATGAAAAAGAAGATTATTACAGCTGTTCTAGGGATTTGTTTAACTACAACTGCATTTGGCGGTATCTTGACTACTCAAGCTGGCGGCCTTAGCAGTATTCTTGGCGGTGCAGCTAAAATTGGTGGTATCGGTATTGTTATCAACAAATTCGGTCCACAAATTGACTCTTTCTTGAATAAATTATTGAAACAAAATAACTTAAGCACAGAATATACAACTAAAGTTGTACCTATCATTAGTATTGGTACAAAAGGTTATATCGGTGCTGCTCAAGTTACTGGTCCTGCATCTAGCATTGAACAAGTTAAAGCCGTTGCTCAAGTAGAAGGTAGCTTTAACGGCATGGTTCGTGTTAAAGGTTTAGTACCTGTTGATAGCACAAACCCAGTTGGTGCATCTCGTGTTCAAGGCGTAGGTGTATCTGCGATTATCGATTTGAAAATTTAATGGCCACTGAGCATATAAAATAGTAGACTCAGGGAATAAGCACGGTCTTAGGCCCGTGCTTATTCTGTTGTATAACAGTTATACATTAGATACGTTGTGGAGGAATTTATGAAGAAGCAAGTACTTACACTTTTAATGGCATCCTTGATTTCAGGCACTGCATTTGCTGCTCCTGGCACAGTTACAGAGAAAACAAATGTTTTGGAAACTACTGTATATGGCGCAGTACAAGATGGTGCTGTAGTGGACCGCATTAATCAACTTGACGAAACCGTGTATGGTACTGGTTTCAATGGCAATTCTGCGACATTGAGCAAACGTGTCGATTCCCTCTATAACTCCGTAGAAGGTAGTGGCACAAACATTTCTTTGCGCGAAGAAATGGACGCACTTGAATATACATATCAAAATAGCATTAACGCAGGTTCTCTTGTAGATCGCGTAGAAAAGATGGAACGTAGCGTTAATGGTCGTATTGGTAGTGGCTCTTTACAAAAACGTATCATTTCTTTGAAAACAAAAGTATATGGTAGCAATGTAACGCTTACTAACCAAGTTGGTACATTAGCTGGCAACCAAGTCTTCAAAGTTACCTTGAATGACGCTGTTTCTTCTAAAACTAGTCACGAAGGCGACACTGTTGCTTTCACAGTAGCTGAAAATGTAATGGATGGCAATGTGTTATTGGTACCTGCAGGTACAGTAGGATCTGGTACAATTACATCCTTGAAAAAGGCTCGTTCCTTTGGTCGTAATGGTGTATTAGACATCACATTTGACACAATCCCTGCTATTGATGGTACTGAATTTACTGCAGTACAAGGTAAAGAAGCTAAGGATAAAACTCGCAGTGAAGTTAAAGCAGCTGGTGCATCCGTAGCTGGTGCTGTTTTACTTGGACCAGTAGGCTTAGTAGGTGGTGCCTTTGTTAAGGGTAAAAATATTGAATACCCTGCTGGTGCAACTATTTATGTACAACCTCAAGATTCTGTTACCATTCAAGGTCTTGTAATTGGTGGTGATGGTTTGGCTCACAGTGATGATGAATTGGCTGAAGCAGTAACTGTACCTAATACGTCCGATGAATCTGAAGAGACTGTAGACACTAATGAAGCAGCTGTTGATGAAAATGAAACAACAACAGAGGAACCAGCAGCAGTAGAAGAACAAGAAGAACCGGTAGAAAATGTTTCTCAACCTATCGTAGTTGTAAAGCGTAATCAATAATTAACAAATTCTTAAAGCAAGAGGAGTTCTAGTAACCATGAGGAAACGTAAAGTACAATGGCTGGCAGCGGCTTGTGTGTTTTGTTTAGCACAACCAGTATGGGCCGCTACGGAGTCAACCACGGTATATCAAGATCAATTGGATAGCGTTGATCAATCCTATCTTGGAGAAATCTCCAAAGCATCTACACCTGAAAATAGTAATATCCGTGTTGTACGTCGTGGTGAAAAGGCAAAGTCTGATCAACCTACAGAACAATTGCCGACTCGTATTGATGCAGATAAAATGTCCTATACTGGGTCCACTGGTGATGTATATGCACAAGGTGATGTAGTAGTGACTCAAGGTAATCAAACCTTGATGGCACCACGTATAGAAGGTAATACAAAAACTACAGAATACCGTACTGTTGGTGGGTATCACTTTTTGGAAAATGGCGGTAAAACAAAGGATATTACAGGTCAAAATATGACATATCGGACTAGTGACCGTCATTTTACAGCTGACCAAGCGTTTGGTTGGAATGATCCTTACTATGTGAAGGGGCAAAATGCTACATTTGATGGTGAAACTGGTCATATGGATAAAGGCATGGTTACCACAAAACATGCGATGGCCTTTAAACATACACCTGATTATCGTGTAGAAGGTCAAGATATCAAGGTGTATCCTGGCGATAAAGTCATTATTAAAAAACCGTCTTTCTACATTAAAAACTTTAAGGTTTTATCTTTACCTTCTTATACAGCGTCCTTGCGCCATGATAAAGAAGGAAAATTCAGTATATTCTCATTAGTTCCAAAGCCTACATATAGTAGTGATGATGGACTTGGCTTGCATGGTAGTACTGATTATCCAATTGGTAAGCATGGTGAAGCTTATATCGATTATCGCTGGTATTCAAAATCAGGCTTTAAACCAAAAGTTGGTTATAGACACTACTTGCCTTGGGCTACTGCGTCAATTGGGTACAGTAAAGAATCTAATGAGTATAACGATGAAACAGTATGGGTTGAAAAGATTGGTGAGGTCCGTTTAGATACTCATACGTATCATGTGGGTAAATCACCAGTAACTGTACGCGGTGGCGTTAATGCTGGTTATTGGAAAGAAGGTTCTGTAAAAGGTTCTCATAAGGAATACTATACAGAAATATCTCATGATCCAATTAAGCTTGGTAAAAATGCCGATTTACGCTTCTTGGGCGGTTATCAACGCGACTACTATGGTTACGATGGTACGATTCGTAGCATGCCTTACTGGGGCGCTAGATTCCGCTCTAAAGTAGGAAATCGTGCTAATGTATGGGTTAGCTATAATCAACGTAATATTTCTTATAATAACTCTCCATATCGATTTGATACTACAGAACTTCCGAAAGAACTTATCTATGGTGGCAGCTATCAATTAACTCGTTTAGATGATGTTTCTGTAAGCGTAAAAACAAATATGATGAGTGGTGATATTGATTCTGTATACTATACATGGCATCGTGACTTGCATTCCTTTGATATGTATTTGACTTATAAGGATGCTCATAGAAGTAATAATGATCAATGGAAAATCAAGTTTGTTGGCAAAGACTTTTAAGTAGGAGATAATTATGCAACGTATTAGAAAAGCCGTTATTCCAGCAGCTGGCTTTGGTACACGCTTCTTACCAGCTACTAAAGCACAACCAAAGGAAATGCTTCCTATTGTGGATACACCAGCTATCCAATATATTGTAAAAGAAGCATTAGATTCTGGTATTGAAGAAATCCTAATCATTACAGGTCGTAATAAACGCGCTATTGAAGATCATTTTGATAGTAGTGTGGAACTAGAATTACTTTTACAAAGCCAAGGTAAAAATAAACAATTGGCTATGATTAAGGATTTAGCAGATATTAAAGTTCACTTTATTCGTCAAAAAGCTCCTCGTGGACTTGGCGATGCTGTGCTATGTGCAAAAGCTTTTATTGGTGATGAACCATTTGCTGTATTGCTCGGTGATGATATTGTATATAATCCTGAAAATCCATGCCTTAAGCAGTTAATTGAGTGTTACAATGAACATCCTGGCATTATCTTAGGAGCTCAATTTGTACCAGAGGATAAAGTTAGCTCTTATGGCATAGTATCTGGTGAAGCATTAGCCGATAATTTATATCGTGTTCATAATTTGGTAGAAAAACCAAAAAAAGAAGATGCACCATCCAGACTTGCTGTATTAGGTCGCTATATTTTAACACCAGATATTTTCAATATTTTGGAAAATACAAAACCAGGCGTAGGTAATGAAGTTCAATTAACAGATGCTCTAGCAGCATCTAAAACCGATACGTATGCTTTAGCTTATGAAGGTATTCGTTATGATACAGGCGATAAATTAGGTTATTTGAAAGCTACTGTTGAGTATGCCCTTCGTAATGAAGAGTTAGGCGAAAGTTTCAAAGCTTATTTGAAAGAACTAGATCTTAAATAGTAAGTCTATATATGTATATCAAAAGAACCTGTGGATGTTACCATAGGTTCTTTTAAGTGGTAGCGATATTTTTGTATTATTGTCAACAAAACAAAGGTGATTTTGTTGACTAATAAAATAATGTTGATTATAATCAATTTATTGAATAAATAAAGGACTGTGATTATATGAGATCGCTCTTTACAACATTGTGTAATAATGATTTTGGATTACCAGGGCATAGTGTTATTAAGCATATGCATTATGATGTCTCGGGTAGTGATCAATCTATCTGTGGTATTTTATATCAAGTTGCTAAAACCACTACGGTTGGTATTCTAGATAAATCAGGCTTTTTAATTGTTGATTTACGACCGGTGCCGAAACATTTTCGTATCCGTTCTACAATTCATCAAGAGAAAAACGACCGTACTATATCTTTTTCTAAGGATGATATAATACGATTTGTAAACGATATTAATGATACTAATGATATTCATCGTGAAGCACCCTATGTAGTACCGGGTTGTATGATTCTTGAAAATTTATGGAATTATTGGAACATTAGTAAATCTGCGCAGCAGATGGCTATTTATTTTCATGCACCCGTTATTGCGGATGATCAGGTAACTTTGGTGGAAAATTCTGAAGATGCTCAAGTAGAAGGGTATATCGGTGATACATTAGCTTTTTCGGCTACTTTTTTTGGTGAAAATGAAGATTTAACATCTTTAAAACAAAGATGTATTAGTTAGAGGTAATTATGGAAGCAAGACGTTTAACAAAAATGGCTTTATTAACAGCCTTATTATGTATTTCAGCATATATTTCTTTCCCATTGCCATTTAGTCCGGCCATGGTAACTGCATTGACTTTGGTGGCTACATTAACAGGTCTATTATTGCAACCAAAGGATGCATTTATTGTATTTATCATTTACGTTTTACTTGGTGCTGTAGGTTTACCAGTATTCGTTGGTGGCACAGCAGGTCTTGGCAAATTATTAGGACCAACAGGGGGCTTTATCTTCTCTTGGCCAGTAGCTTATACATTATTAAGCGTATTCAAAGGTTCTAAGAAGAGCTTTTTCTCTTATGCATGGCGTTCTCTTGTAATTACTATTCCTGTAGTATATCTATTTGGTGTAGCAGGCTTTATGATTGTTACAAAAACAGAACTTTGGGCAGCATTGCCAGTGGTTATGTTCCCATTCATTCCTGGGGACATTGTAAAATGTCTCGTTGCTTCTTGGTTAGCAACTAAAATTAAAATTTAGAATGTAATAATGAAAAGAGGCATTCCTTGGGATGCCTCTTTTCTGCATTTTCTTATAGGAGCTAATATGTCAGTATATATTCATGGTGGGCTTAGAACCCCTATAGGCGTATTAAATGGACAATATAGAATTATGAGACCTGAAATGTTAGGAGCTCAACTCATTGATGAATTAATCAAGCGTTATGATATTTCACAAGTGGATGGAATCTTTTGTGGTAATGCAGTTGGTACAGGTGGGAATATTGGTCGTCTTATGGGGCTCATGACTAATTTACCAAATTCTGTTCCTGCGATTACCGTAGATATGCAATGTGCATCAGCATTGATGAGTATTGAGATGGCCTATACACATATTGCATCAGGTATTATGGATTCAGCTATTGCTGGTGGTATTGAAAGTTCTTCATTACAACCGGATAGAAGGTATGCGGCTGGTGATGATCGTGAAGGCCTATATAAGGTTGCTCAGTTTAGCCCTCAAGATTGTTCTCCGCTAGCTATGTTAGAAGGGGCAGAGAGGACGATTCAAAAACATAATATAGTAAAGGAAAATTTATATCCCTACATTATTGGTAGTCATAAACGCGCTTCTGAAGCTTTAAATAATCCGCATTTGCAATCTTATATTATGCCTATTACCATCGATGGCAAAGCATGTGTAGATGAATGTATTCGGCCTAAGATGAATGAGAAACTACTATCACGGATGAAACCTTTATTAGGACCTAATTCCATTACAAATGCAGGTAATGCTTGTTTAACTCATGATGGCGCGGCTTTTGTATGCGTATCTAATAAAAAAGGGCCCTTTAGAATTCATGGTGTTATGCCTTGGGCGGGAAATCCTCAGTTTAGTCCAGAAGGAGCTTTAGAAAGCACAGAAGTGATTTTAAAACGCACTGGTCTAACGATGGATGATATTGATGTAGTAGAGTGGAACGAAGCCTTTGCTATCATTGATGTGCTCTTCAATAAAGCCTATCCTAAGCATTTAGAGAAATATAATAAATTAGGTGGTGCTTTAGCGTATGGACATCCTTATGGCTGTTCTGGTGCTATATTAGTTCTTCATTGTATGGCTGCTTTAGAATCTTGTAATGGTCGCTATGGTTTGTGTGCTATTGCCGGTGCAGGCGGTACAGGAACTGCTTTGATTATGGAACGAATGTAAAATGACAATTATTGAACGGTTACGACAATATAAAGAATTAGAGCCTCATAAGATTGCTCTCATTATAGATGATACAAAGTATACATATAGTGAACTATATGATGCCATTCTATCAATCGATATTGATGATAGTAGTCATATAGTAAATCTCACTGAATCTAAAGAATCAGTAAAAAATAAAGTTCTTTTAATTCAGAGTCAATCCTTTCTAGAACAACTTGTACAATGGTTAGGTGCATTGTATAGATGTTACATTCCTATGGTATGTCATAATGAGATGGATATAGACTATGTAGAGGAATTAGGACTCGTTATAGCATCTGAAGGGGTCCCACCACTAGCTGATTTTGGTGTGCTTACATCAGGTACTACGGGGCGTCCAAAACCGTTGTGGAGAAAAGAGGAATCGTGGCGAGAGTTTTTTGATATTCAAAATAATATCTTTCATATCAACGATAATACAAAAATCTTTTTGCAAGGCAGTTTTAGTTTTACTGGTGTTAGTAATATGGTTATCGCTGTTTTATGGGCAGGAGGAACCATTGTTACTACTAGTTTTTTGCGTCCTAATCGTTGGATTGAGCTGCTAGAACGATATGAAGTAGATCATGTTTATGCTCTTCCTACAAAACTTAGATTACTTGTAAGACAGTGTAAAGGTAAACTATTTTCTATTAATTATATTATTGCTGGATCTCAAGTGCTTGATCGTCATCTGATGGAACAGTTACAGTCGATATGCCCTAATATGGAATTTATATTGTATTATGGAGCCACAGAGCTTAACTATATTACATATTGCACAGGCCGAGAGTGGCTTGAACGTGAAGGTACGGTAGGAAGACCATTTCCGTCTGTTCAAATTGAAGAGGATAAAGGCATTATTTATGTGACTACAAAATATCATATTGAAGGTATATCCGATAAATATACCGTTAATGATTGTGGTTATATAGATGCAGAGGGGTATCTTATGTTTACTGGGCGCCAAGGCGATGTGGTAAACAAGGGAGGCTATAAAATATCCATTCCCTCCATGGAAGCCTATTTGCAATCTATAGATGGTGTCTCAGAAGTAGCTATTATCGATATCATAGATGATGTAAAAGGGGAAGATTTTGTGGCGTATATGGTGTTAGAGGATAATGTTCTCGTAGCTGATGTTATGGAAATAATTCGGCATCATAGACCTTCCATAGAATGGCCAAAATCGATTTACTCTATTCCTATGTTACCTCTTACGGAATGCTCAAAAGTTGATAAACGAAAGCTAAAAGAGTGGTATAATAAAGGGTAATCGTTTTTACTATTATAAGGAGGCATCATGCAGATTAATAAAGCGGCGCTAGAGATTTTCGATTTTACATCCTCTTTAGCCGTATACTCTGAACATGAATTAAAGGTTGGCGATCAAGCCATTCATGATTATATTGCTAATCATGTAGTTAAGGCATTCAAAGATCCCGGTGCTAGAACAGGTACCTTGCATGATGCAAGTCCATTTGGTAAACAACTAGTTGATTATAAAAATGGAGACCTCAAGTTTATAGATTTATCTAAGAATTTAGGTGAAAGCTTGTTTACCTATATGAAGCAAGCGACGGACTCCGTTGTTATCGATACGATTATTTGTGAAGCTGTTACGGATGCATCTTATATTTGTATTCTTTTGTGCCAAGCTCATGATGCTTTTACCCATCAACTATTTAGTGAAGACGATGGCAGCTTAGCCACAGAACTTGTTTCTCATAAGGCTGTGTTACCTATGCCTTCACAAAAGTTACGCGCCTTTGCATCTATTAATTTGCATGATTTTAGCGTTCGAATTTTTGAACCTAAAGGTGAATTTGATGGTGAAGTATCCTATATCTTAGCAGATAAGGTATTGCAATTAGGCACTAACCAATCTTCTAGAGATACGGTGAAAAAGGTAAAAGCTATCGTAGACAAGGTGGCTCAAGCTCATGAGTCGGATGGGGTCGTTGAATTGACGACTGCAAAGTCTATGATTGCTAAAAATGCAGAAGTATCTGACACAGTAGATCCTGTTCGCATTGTAGAAGAGGTATTTAAAGCAAATCCTATTCAACAAGAGGCGGCTAAGAAAGAATTAGCCGATGCGGATATGATGAGGCCTCTACCTGTAAACCGTGAGTTTGCTACGAAGGTTGGAGAACATCACAAGATTAAAACCGATACAGGCATTGAAATTTCTTTTCCTGTAGAGTATATGAAAAATCGCAAGTTCATTGAGATAAAAACAAATGATGATGGAACCTTGCGCATTGAATTAAAAAATATTAATAAAATCGTAAATAAATAGTAATGAAAAAATATATTTATAGATAGAAATATATTATGGTACGATTAAATTTATTTGTTATGCTAGTATATGGAGGTTATAGTGGGTAAAGAGAAACATAAAAAAACAAATGCATTACGTATTTTAGATACTCATAAGATACCTTATAGTATTAGCGAATATGAATGGTCTGAAGAGCGTGCTGCAGGCCTTCATGTAGTAGAAGCCTTAGGACTCGATGAAAAACAAGTCTTTAAAACACTTGTTGGTAAGGGCGATAAAACAGGGTTTGTAGTATTCTGTATTCCAGTGGCTGAAGAGTTAGATATGAAACAAGCGGCTCGTGTCAGTCATAATAAGTCTGTAGAACTGGTTCATGTTAAGGACTTACTAGGTATTACAGGATATTTACGGGGCGGATGTTCTCCAGTGGGGATGAAAAAATCATTTCCTACCTATTTTGATGCTACAATGGAGCCTCAAGAGTTTGTATATGTAAGCGCTGGTCTACGAGGGATGCAGATGAAGGTAAATCCAAAGGATTTGGCCTCTGTTGTAAATGCTGAATTTGTAGCACTTACCATGGATCATTAAGAGGTACGTATGGCAAAGAAGTTTTATGCAGTTCGGCAAGGACGTGTGCCAGGAGTTTATACTACATGGGCAGATTGTGAGAAACAGGTAAAGGGTTTTGGTGGTGCTATCTACAAATCTTTCCCTACAGAAGCAGAAGCACGTGCCTTTGTAGATGATTCAGGATTATCTTTGAGTGATTTTATGAGTGCTAAACGGAGCGAATCTAAATCGTCACAAGAGGTTAAGTCTAAATCTATGAATTCTAGACCTACAGGCTTTAGTTCTAAAGTTCAAAATAAGGTATCTCCAAATGTGGTGAAACCAGATTTTACTAGGGCCAACCATGTTATTGCTTATATTGATGGTAGTTATAATAAAGGTACCAATACAGTTGGCGCTGGTGGCATTATTTTCTTGAATGGGTCTAAGGAGACTTTTTCATTTCCTTCTAATGATGAACGATATACATCATTTTGGAATGTAGCTGGTGAGCTACTAGCTGCTATGTATGTTATGAAATATGCCGTTGACCATGGTATTCCAGAATGTTCCCTATATTATGATTATATGGGGATTGAAATGTGGGCTACCAAACGATGGAAACGCAATAATGCACTCACTCAACATTATGCTGCTTTTTATGACTCAATAAAAGACCGTGTGCGCGTACACTTTCACAAGGTAGCTGCACATACGGGCGATACATATAATGAAATGGCTGATGTACTAGCCAAACAAGGCGCGGGAATTTAACTTTCTCAGAAAGGAGGGTGCTATGAATATATGTGTTACAGGAGGGGCCGGTTTTATTGGTTCCCATCTCGTTGATCGATTAATTGAATTGGGGCACAATGTGCTCGTTATAGATAATCTATCTACAGGTATGCGTTCTTTTGTACATGATTCTGCTCAATTTATTGAGATGGATGTACGAGATCCAAAATTATTATCTGTCTTTGAAGAGTTTAAGCCCTCTATTGTATTTCATGAGGCTGCTCAAACTATGGTTCAATCCTCTATGGAGAATCCAAGTTATGACTGTGATGTTAATTTGTTAGGGCTTATTAATGTACTTGATGCCTGTCGTAAGGTGAAAGTTGAACAATTTTTAATGCCTTCTTCGGCTGCTGTGTATGGGGACTTAGCAGTATTGCCATTGACAGAAGAACTAAGTGGTATGCCATCATCCTTCTATGGTTTGACTAAGCTTACTGCAGAAGGGTATTTACGTATTTATCGTGAAGCTTTCGGGTTAAATACAGTATGCTTTAGATATGCCAATGTATATGGTCCACGTCAAGGTGATGGTGGCGAAGGTGGCGTTATTAGTATTTTCAATCGTTTAATCGTTGAAGGTAAGCCTTTAACCGTATATGGTGATGGGGAACAAACAAGAGACTTCATTTATGTAGAAGATGTGGTAGAAGCTAATATTAAGGCTATGGGCAATACTAGCTGTACAGGTATTTATAACGTGTCTACCAATACGGGAACATCTGTTAATGAGTTGATTACGCGATTTAGATCTATTAGTGGTGCTGATTTTATGGTTCATTATGAAGACGAACGCATAGGGGATATCAAACATTCACGTTTAAGTAATGCAAAGGCAGAACGTGATTTTGGATTTGTAGCTTCCACAACATTAGATGAGGGCTTACAAAAAACATTAGAATATTTTAAAGCTCATCATAAGTAAGGTATATAAGGTTTGGGGACATGAGTGATACACAATTCTGGGTTACTGTAGGGGTATGGAATCTAATTGTATTTAGCATGTATGGATATGATAAGCTATGTGCTATTAAGGGGTATAATCGGATTTCAGAGTTCACATTATTATTTTTAGCATTTGCCTTTGGTGGCCTTGGGGCCTTATTGGGCATGGTTATTTGGCGTCATAAGACTTTAAAACTTAAGTTTAAACTAGCTATCCCTATTGCATTGTTATGGTCTGTTTATGCAGTGGGGTTTGGTTATGGTTTGTGGGTGAATTGATTGCATAAACTAATATTTTATTCATTGTTTTATGGTATAATGAGTAGAATATTGTACATAAAATGTCAATGAAGGAGATATTTGATGTTACGATTACAATCGGGGTTCGAGTTAGATTACGCTAACATATATAATGAAAGTTGCATACAAGAACGAGACGTAAAAAACTTTGAGCGTGCTATACAAAATGTTTGGCGCCATACCAATATTTTACGCTCTACAGGCTTTGAAGAAGGCCATGTTTCCAAGGACGGCTTGCCTGAACCGGTATTGTTTTACCAACTTCCTTATATTTCTGAAGATGGTATTAATACACCTACAATGTTAAAACGTCTTTATGAATTGAGGGACTATGCTCGCCATAATATTGATACAGTTGTATCTGTAGGTATTGGTGGTTCTTATTTAGGTAGTAAGGTTATTTTTGATGTTCAATGTGGTGCATTTTGGAATAATCTTAGTACGGAAGAACGCAACGGATATCCACGGATGTATTTTGCTGGATTTAACGTAGATGGTGATTATTTATCAGGCCTTATTCGTACCTTAGAGTACCAAGCTCAGAAAAAGGGGCCTGACTATAAGGTGATGCTCGTTATCACCTCTAAGTCTGGCTCTACTATCGAACCAATGGCTAATTTCATGATTTTGGAAAAAGCATTGCAAGATCGGAATATAAATTATGAAGTAGTAGCTGTTACCGATACGTCTGATGATGAACATCCTACAGTTCTACGTTCTATGGCACTAGAAAATCATTGGAAAACCTATAGTATTCCCTATGGTGTAGGTGGCCGTTTCTCTGTATTTACAGAGGTTGGCTTTGTTACAGCTGCTCTTGTAGGCTTTGATATTGAAGGTTTCTTGGCTGGTGCTGCTTCAATGGATGCTGCTTGCCAAGAAGAGGATATTTTTAAAAACCCAGCTTTATTAAGTGCATTGCTAAAATATATTGCGTCCGAACGTTATGGTCGTATTATTGAGGTATTTATGCCTTATGGGGAAGCCCTTCATTCCTTATCTGATTGGTATGTACAACTACTGTCCGAATCTTTAGGTAAGATGAGTAATACATGCTTACCTTATGGGCGTACACCAGTTGCGGCAGTAGGAACTATGGATATGCATGCTCAAGTACAGGAGCATCAAGAAGGTCGCCTTAATAAGGTCGTTCAATTTATTAAGGTTAAAGAGTGGCAACATAATCTTGTAGTGCCTAATACACATAGTCAATATGAACGATTGCAAGCACTTGGTAATGTAGGCATTTGTGATATTCTTAATATTGCATTAGATGCTAATAGAGAGGCTTTATCTAGTGACAATCGCTTTAATATGACTATAACTGTACCAACATTAAATGCATTCCATTTAGGGGAAATCATGTTTATGCATTGTTGGGCTGTTTACTTTGAATCTATTTTTGCAGGCGTAGACGCTTTTGATCAACCAGGTGTTGAAGTTTATAAACGTCTCATCGGTCCAAAATTGGCTCATGTAAAGGATGGAGAGAATTCATAAGGGGGAACTATGAATATTTTAGTAACAGGTGGGGCTGGTTATATTGGGAGTCACACAGTACGTGCCTTACAACAATCGGGTTATACACCTATTATTGTAGATAATTTATCGCGTGGTCATGTAGAATCAATTCCTGAAGGGGTACAGTTCTACAATATGGATATAGCAGATCCAAAATTAGTAGATATTATGAAAGAACATAATATCATTGGTGTTATGCATTTTGCAGCTCATTCACAGGTCGGTGAATCTATGGTAAATCCAGCTATTTATTATGAAAATAATGTAGTTGGCTCTTATCATCTTATTGAGTCTGCACGCAATGCTGGTGTAAAACATTTTGTGTTTTCTAGTACGGCTGCTGTTTATGGGGAACCAGAGGTAGTGCCAATTCGTGAAGATGCGCCATTGCATCCAACTAATGTATATGGTCGTACTAAACTGATGATTGAAGAAATGTTATCTGACTATAGTTCTATTTATGGTTCTACGTATGTTGCATTGCGTTACTTCAATGCGGCTGGTGCAGATCCGTCTGGTATGATTGGAGAAGATCATCACCCAGAAACACATTTGATCCCACTTGTGCTAGATGCAGCACGTGGTAAAAGAGAGCACATAACTGTTTTTGGTACTGATTATAATACAGCTGATGGTACATGTGTACGCGATTATATTCATGTTAATGATTTGGCTACAGCCCATGTGTTAGCAATGGATTATTTGCGTAATGGTGGTGAATCTCAAGTGTTTAATCTTGGCAGTGGTAATGGCTTTTCTGTTAAAGAAATTATAGAAACTGCGAAAGAAGTTACTGGTATCGATATTCCTGTTCGATATGGTGATCGTCGTGCTGGTGACCCAGGTACATTGATTGCGTCCTCTGAAAAAATTAAAGAATTACTTGGTTGGGATCCTAAATTCAGTAATGTAGCTGATGTTATCAAAGATGCTTGGAAATGGCATACATCTCATCCTGATGGTTATAACAGTAAATAAATTAAGAACAAATTCTTTTGATTTGTCAATATAATGAATGACTCTATTAGTCACCTCGGTGACTGGTAGAGTCATTTTTTTGTAGGAATTTAAAAGGACCTCCTAGAATATGTCAGCAGGAGGTGGAATATGAACTTACAAGAGTATTTACAACGCATTAAATTATGGATTGATAAACAGTATTTTATTATTCGTCACTATAAAATTATTATTTCTGTTTTTCTTGTAATTATAGTTGGCGTATTAATCGTTGGTGTTTTATATCCTCACGAAGAAGAACGTGTTCATGTACAACCTGAGTATGTTAATAGTGGAGAAAATAATCAGACACGATTAAGATCAAAAGAATTATCAGAAGAAATATCACATAATAGACAGAAACATCATAACAGTGATGCTATAGAAACGAGAAAAGATGACAATCTAAAAACTAAAAGTGAGGGCCGTTTGTTATATGATGTGAGTAGCGTAGAACGTGGGCATCCTTGGAAAGAGGTTTTTAAAGATTTACCAGATAATGATGTACATGTTAGATATGAAGATACTAAGGATGTAGATGAAGTGGCTGATAGCATTAATGATATGAAAGGGTTTAATAATAGTAAGTACTCAGGCAGGGATACATATAAAGGACGGACTAATAGGTATAAAAAAAGGACAACACAGCATAAGAATAAACACATAGGGGGTAACACCATTAGTGATAGTAGCGATGATTTAACTAATAATCAGATTAATTCGAAGTCTCATAGTAGGTTAAATTCTTCGACCGTGGAACAGCCTGTTGAACTTGTTGGTATTGTTGAAGGCAATGAGATTATTGCTATTCTACGAAAAGGTACAGAGGAACAAATGGTTACTGTTGGGACGGTTTGGCATGGCATTACTGTCTCTAACATAAGTGCAAGTGGTATAGAAATCGTTGAAGGAGGTTCATCACGGTGGTTAAGAATCAATTAGGTAAGGATTGCTTACGTAGTAGAGTGACCATAGTAAGAGAAAAATTATTCAAAGCTAACATATTACTAAAAATAATTATAATAGTGGTTCTGTTTTTATATGTATCATTAGTGGAATCTTCTGTAGTATTAGCAAATAACACAGGGCCAGCAGTAACTAGTAATGAACCAATTACGATATCCGTTCGTAATGCTTCTCTAAAAGAAACAGTATTAGGGATTTGTCGGAGTTATCGTATATCTGTTATGGGTGTAGAATCTTTAACAGGTAACATTACGGCTACTGTGCAAGGTGAAACACCAGAGGATCTTATAAAAGAATTAGGAAGGCTATATCATTTTTCCGTTTCAAAACAATATAATACGATTCTTATTGAGCCAGATGACAAAGCGCTTGAAAATAGAGAATTATATGTTATAACACCGGAGCATTTGCCAGCAGAGTCTTTAAAAAATATAATGGGCACAGTTGTGAAACATGATAAAATGGCGGTACTTTCAGAACAAAACGAAGTGATTATGCATTTGACCAGTGGAGAGAAACGGCGTGTAGAAACACTGGTTAAAGCTATAGATAAGGAGCCTAAGCAAGTACAATTAGAAGCGACGGTCATTGCTATGGAACAATCCTATGCAAAGGAGCAAGGTCTTCGGTGGTCGTGGCTTAGCTTGACAGGACATGGTGAAGATAAAACTAATTCTTATGGTGCCGTAACCTTTGGTAAAACACCCGGTGGTGAAGCATATAAATTTTTTGTGAAACCTGAGTTGAGTCTTATGGAAAGTTCCGGTAAAGCCGCGCTAATTGCTAAGCCATCTATTATGGCCTTAAATGGTGAAACAGCACATATCTTGATCGGTGAACGTATCCCTGTTATAGAAGAGTCCGAAGTGAATGGCGAACGTAAGCGTTCTACACGTTATGAAGAGGTGGGGATTAAGTTAAATTACACGCCTATTATTACTGGAGATGGAGGTGTAGATGCAAAAATTCACGCTGAAGTAAGCACTCCCATTATGGTATCCGAAATGAAAGCTTATAAAATTAGTACGCGGCAAGCACATACACGGGTGCGTTTACAACCTGGAGAGGTACTCGTTATAGGTGGACTTATGGATAATCGTGATCAACATCAAATTCAAAAAGTACCTATTTTAGGAGATATTCCTTTACTAGGTAAATTATTCCGACATAGTAGAAAAACAAAAGATTCTATAGAAATGCTAATATTAGTTCGGGCAATTGTGGTATAATAAGGGGTAATGATTAGGAGGTTGTGAATGGAACGCATTCGAATGATAGGCCTTGGAAAATCATTTGGGGTGCGCCAAGTATTTTCCAATGTGTCCTTTGAGATAAAAGAAGGTGATCGACTAGCTTTGGTAGGACCTAATGGGGCTGGGAAATCCACCTTGTTAAAATGCATATTAGGCTATGAAGAACTAGATGAAGGCAATGTAGTTAAATCTCCTGTAGCCAGTATTGGTTACTTACAACAAGATGTAAATCTAGGAGATGATAGTTTAGCTACAGAAATTGAAAAAGCTTGGGCCGACGTTCATGTACTAGAGGAGCAGCTAAAAGAACTTACCACGCGTTTGGAGATTGAAGAAGCTAGTGAATCGGGTTTACAGAGATTAGATTATTTGCAAAATCGTTTAGAATGGCTAGGCGGCTATGACTATGAGCAAAAGACTAAGCGTATTATTTATGGACTTGGTTTTACTGATGAGGATTTAGATAAGCCAGCCAGTGCTTTTTCTGGTGGTCAAAAGACTCGTATTAATTTAGCTAAAGCCTTGGTACGCCGTCCAGACTTTTTGTTCTTAGACGAACCAACCAACCATTTAGATATGGACATGTTAGAGTGGCTAGAGGGATATTTATCTGCCTATCATGGCGGTATTCTCATCGTCAGCCATGACCGCTATTTCTTGGATCGTATTGTCACTGGTGTTGTAGAACTAGATAACCATAAGGCTACAATCTATCGTGGTAATTATAGCCGCTATATTCAACAACGGGATGAACGTTTGAAAGCAGATATGGTGGCCTATGAGAAACAACAGGAGTACATCAAGAAGACCGAGGCCTATATAGATAAATACCGTGCAGGTATAAAATCTAAAATGGCTCGTGGACGGCAGTCTCAACTTAACCGTTTAGAACGACTTGATGCACCGGTAACCTCACATCATTTACAATTTTCTTTCCCTCCTGCAGCGATGAGTGCTGATAAGGTTCTTGTGTTAGATCATTTATCAGTAGGGTATGGTGAAAGTCCTATCATTGATGATATATCACTTGTAGTTCGACGAGGTGAATCAGTAGCTCTTATTGGTCCTAATGGGGCGGGCAAATCAACACTCGTAAAAACTATTGTAGGTGAATTATTTCCTGAGAATGGTCACGTAGATATCGGTAATCGCGTACAAGTGGGATACTTCTCGCAAGAGCATGAAGAACTACATGATTCTTGGCAGGTAGTAGAAGAGGTTATGAATCACTTTAACTACACTGAAGAGAAGGCCCGTAATGTATTAGGTTCATTCCTATTTAAAGGGGATGATGTATTTAAGCTTGTAGGTGACTTATCTGGTGGTGAGAGAGCGCGTTTAGCATTATTAAAATTATTCCTTCAAGGTGATAATTTCCTTATCTTAGACGAACCGACGAACCATTTAGATATTCCAACGCGCGAAATTGTGGAACAAGCCTTGCAACAATTTGAAGGTACATGTTTTATTATTTCCCATGACAGATATTTCTTAGATCAAGTTTCTACAAAAACTATTGTTTTAGATGATGGAAAAATTACTGAATATCTTGGTAATTACTCGTACTATAAAGAAAAGCTGAAAGAACAAGAAGATTTATTAGCATTAGCTAATGAACAGAACTCAGAGAGTGATAAAGTTGAAAATAAAGTTGTTTCAGTTGTTGAACCAGTACTTTCAACATCAGAACCGACAGAGGAACCTCAGAAGAAACCGAATGCATATATGGTGGAAAAACAATTAGCTGAGGTAGAATCTGAAATTGCTCGTTTAGAAGCAACCATGAAGATGTATGAAGTACAGTTGGCTAATCCTATAGTACAGCAAGATTTAGATGAAATGTCCAAAATTTCCATACAAATTGAATCTACACAAAGGGAGTTAGATACATTGTATGAGAAATGGGAACGATTATCTGAATAACTTATAATAGTATATATTATTATAGAGTTATTTTAATTGACAAAAAATTAAGAACTCTAATAATATAGATATAGATTTAAAGTTTTATGTTTCAAAGGAAGGGTGTAGCATGAATAAATCCATGTTAAAAAAAGCAGCCATTTTTGGTCTTGCTGGTGTAATGGCAGTTGCTGCTGGTTGTGGTAGCAATAAAGATGCAGGTAATGCAAATAGCAATGAAGCTAAAATTGCATTGTTAACAACAACAACTGGTGGTGCAGCAGCATATGGTGAGTCCATTAAAGCTGGTGCAGAATTGGCAGTAAGCGAAATCAACGCTGATGCAAATGCTGTAAAAATCAACTTATTAGTAGAAGATACTAAAGGTGATAAAAACGAAGCAATCAATGCAATGAATAAAGTAATTTCTAAGGATAAAGTTGTAGCAGTTATCGGCCCAATGTTATCTGGTGAAATGATGGCAGCTGGTCCTGTAGCAAACAAAAGCAAAATCGTAGCTCTTGGTACATCTACAACAGCTGAAGGTATTACAGATATCGGCGATTACATTTTCCGTAATGCTGTACCTGAATCCTTGGCAGTAGATACTGCAATTAAAGAAGCACATAAAACTTTAGGCTTCAAAACTGCAGCTATTATGTACTCCAACAACAATGACCAAATGGTATCTGTAAATAATACAGCTCGTAAAGCATTGGAATCTGAAGGCGTACAAATCGTTGATACTGAAACATTTGCAGATAAAGATACTGATTTCTCTGCACAATTAACTAAGATTCAACAAGCAAAACCTGATGTTATCGTAGTTGCTTCTCTTTACCAAGAAGGCGCATTGATCATGAAAAAAATGCGTGAAATGGGTATGAATCAACCTGTAATTGGTTCCAATGGCTTCAACAGCCCTGAATTCATTAAAATTGCAGGTGCTGCAGCTGATGGTGTTATCGTAGGTACACCTTGGTTCCCTAATAAAGACGATCAAAAGGTAAAAGATTTCCGTAAAGCTTACAAAGATAAATACGGTAAAGAACCAGACCAATTCGCAGCTCAAGCTTATGATGCGGTATACCTCTATGAAGCAGCTTTGAAAAAAGCAGGTTCTACTACAGATCGTGAAAAATTCCGCGAAGCTTTGAAAAATATTGCTGACTTCGTTGGTGTAACTGGTCAATTCAAGTTCAACGAAAAACGTGACCCTTCCATGGAAGTTCAAGTTTTACAAATTAAAAACGGTCAATTTGACGCATTAAAAAAATAAAAGTTGAGGTAATATAGTGTTTTTACAACAATTAGTTAACGGGTTAACCCTCGGTAGCTTATATGCTGTACTCGCTATTGGCTTAACACTTGTGTTTGGCGTTTTAAATATCATCAACATGGCACACGGAGGCATCTTTATGATAGGTGCCTTCGTTGGTCTTTTTATGGTAACTGTTTTTGACGTTAACATTTTTGTAGCCCTTATCGTAGCTATGGCTGTCGGTGCTATCCTCGGTTATCTTCTAGAATTTGTGGCGCTTCGTCCACTACGTAAGAAAAAGGTGTCTCACTTGGCACCACTTATCAGTACCATTGGTGTTTCTATTTTCCTTGAAAGTTTGGCATTATTGCTTTGGGGCCCTCAAACAAGATCTTTCCCACCAGATTATATTGGTGGCCTAATCGACTTTGGAGCTTTCAAAATTTCCATGGTACAAATTATTGGCTTAGGCGTTTCTGTTGTGTTAATGTTAATTCTTAATGTAGTTATTAAGAAAACTAAAATTGGTAAGGCTATCCGAGCTGTATCCATGAGTACAGAAACGGCAGCTCTATTGGGTATTAATCCAACCATGATTATATCTGTTACCGTTATGATTGCATCTGCCTTAGGTGCTGCTGCAGGCGTATTGGTAGGTTTGTCCTTTAATGCTATTGAGCCTACAATGGGTGTTATTATTGGCTTTAAAGGCCTTGCAGTACTTATTTTAGGTGGTCTTGGTAATATTACAGGCGCCATGGTTGGCGGCTTCATTTTAGGCGTAGCAGAAATCTTCTCTGTTGCCTATGGCGCATCTACATTCCGTGATGCTGTGGCCTTTGGCCTCATCATCCTATTATTATTCTGGCGCCCACAAGGCTTGTTTGGTTCTAAAGATAAAGGGGGGAGACCATAATGGATTTATTGAACCCGTATTATCTACAGATCGTGATGTTCTTCATCATCAATGCCATCATGGGTATCTCTATTTACTTTACACTTGCAAGTGGTCAGCTTTCTTTAGGGGCTGCTGGCTTTATGAGCGTTGGTGCATACGTAGGCGCTATCCTTTCTTTGAAAGCTGATTTGCCTATCGTTGTAGGCATTATCATTGGTGGTCTAGTTGCCAGTCTTGTAGCCGTTATTATCGGTTTACCAACAACACGTCTTCGCGGTTTATATCTTGCCATTGCTACTCTTGGTTTTGGCGAGGTTGTACGTGTTATTTTCTTGAACTTGGATATTACTAATGGTGCATTAGGCCTTTCTGGTATTCCATCTATTCCTCAAGAATTAACAAACTTAGCCTATGAACTTGATATCGACGGTTTAATGGGCATTGATGCTGTTGCATGGGGCAACTTAATGGCTATTATTATTTTGCTAGCCATTTTAGTATTGATTATTGCCTTCTGTGTACGCATTAATAATAGCCGTGTTGGTCGTGCCTTTGCAGCAATTAAGGCTGATGATCATGCAGCAGAATTAATGGGGATTAACGTTGTATACTACAAGATGATGGCTTTTATCATTGGAGCTTTTATCGCTGGTATTGGCGGTGGTTTGTATGCTCATATTACAAACTTTATCAATCCTACAGACTTTAGCTACCATAAGGTAGTACAAATCTTATTATTCCCTGTATTCGGTGGTTCTAATGTCGTATGGGGCTCCGTATTAGGTTCCTTTATTCTTACATTATTGCCAGAAGTATTGCGCTTCTTATCCGATTATCGGGACATCATCTACGGTGCATTACTCGTTATCTTGATGGCAGTTCGCCCAGATGGTATTTTAACAGAATCTATGGTAGACAAAATTAGTCGTAAATTAGGCTTTAAAAAAGCTCCATATATTCCTGAATCACAAGTATTAACAGAACGTTTTGAAGCGTATAAACGCAAACAACAAGAAGAAAAACAAGGATAGGAGGGAACTGAATGCTATTAGAATTAAATGACGTAAGTAAAAGCTTTGGTGGCGTTGCAGCTCTCACCGGTATATCCTTTGGTGTAAAACAAGGTGAAGTGTTTGGTGTTATTGGTCCAAACGGTGCTGGTAAGACTACACTCTTTAACTTGATTACTGGTGTATTCCCTGTAAGTTCTGGTGAAATCGTATTTGATGGCATGTCTGTTGTAGGCATTAAACCTCATAGAACAGTAGAAATGGGCATAGCCCGTACATTCCAAAATATTCGCCTCTTTGGCAATATGACAGCTTTGGAAACAGTTTTAACAGGTATGCATTGCCGAACAGGTTCTGGCTTCCTTGCTAGTTTCTTAAAAACTAAACGCCAACGCATTGAAGAAGAACGTTGTCGTGGTATTGCTTATGAGTTCTTAAAGCTCGTAGGTCTTGAAGAAGATGCTGAAGAGGTAGCTACATCTTTGCCATATGGTAAACAACGTCGCCTTGAAATTGCACGTGCCTTGGCAACGCATCCTCAATTAATTTTGCTCGATGAGCCAGCAGCAGGTATGAACGATAGTGAAACAGAAGCATTGCGCCAATTAATTGGTAAGATTCGCGATCTTGGTATTACTGTTGTCGTAATTGAACATGCTATGGAATTGATGATGAATATTTGTGACCGTTTGGTAGTATTCAACTTTGGTAAAAAGATTGCTGAAGGTACACCTCAAGAAATTCAAAACAATGAGGCTGTAATTGAAGCTTACTTAGGTAAAGAGGAGGCGTAATATGTTAAAGCTAGAAAACATCGTGGCTGGTTATGGACATATTACAGCCTTAAAAGATATTAGTTTAGAAGTACCTCAAGGCTCTATTGTATCCTTGATTGGTGCCAATGGTGCCGGTAAATCTACAACTATGAAAACCATCATGGGTCTTGTAAAACCAACATCTGGTAAAGTATTATTTGAAGGCCAAGATATTACTGGTCATAAAACACATCAAATTGTACATGGTGGTATTTCCTTGGTTCCTGAAGGTCGTCAAATTCTTCAAGATATGAGCGTTTATGAAAACCTAGAAATGGGTGCTTATATTCGTAACGATAATGAGATTGAAGCAGATATTAAAAAAGTATTTAAACGCTTCCCAATTCTTGACGAACGTAGTTACCAATTAGGTGGTACTCTATCTGGTGGTCAACAGCAAATGTTAGCTATTGGTCGTGCACTTATGGCGCGTCCAAAGCTCTTACTATTGGATGAACCATCAATGGGTCTTGCACCATTAGTAGTAAACGAAATCTTTGAAACTATCAAAGAAATTAGTGCTGAAGGAACTACTGTTCTTTTGGTAGAACAAAATGTACGACAAGCATTGAAAATTGCTGATTACGCGTATGTATTGGAAACAGGTAAAATGGTATTATCTGGTCCAGCTGAAGAAGTACGTCATGATCCTCGCGTTATGGAAGCATATTTAGGCGGTCGTGTTGAATAATTAATACCTTAAGTCGGTAGCACTTATCTAAAATTTTGAATAAGGTGTATATACTAGAAAGCTAGTATATACACCTTATTTTTTTTATTTCATCAATAAATTTGATGAGGCTTTGATGATTTTGTGAAGCGATGGTGAATTGAGTTTATATATATTTAATTTATTTATCGAAAACAAATGAAAAAATCGGGTGAAATGTGAGTGAAATGAGTAAGAAAATACCCATGAATAGATAGTGAAATCCTTATATTTACGGGATTTCTTCTTAAAGATTTGATGAAGTTGGCTCAGAATGGTCTGCGTTTATGGAAGAAAATTTAAAATAATGATAAAATGACTTAACCGATTTTTTAGGATTAATAATCTTAAAAAATAAGTGATGTATTGAGTGGGTTGTATGTAAATCAAAGAGGTAAAGTATGAATAAAAAACAGTATATGATGATTGCAGCATTCTTATGTGCCACAACAACATCTATGGCTGCACCTGCTAATGTAACAACAGAACAGTCTTACAATGCTAAAGCATTACAAACAGAAGGCCATGCACCACTAGAAACGAGTGCATCCGTTGTGAGCTCTGATAAAGAGTATCGCTTGCATCAAGGGGATGAATTGACCATTCAAGTTGTACAACAAGCCGATCTTGGTACACGTAATGGAAACGATATTATGTATACTGTCCGTCCTGATGGATATGTATCATTCCCTATGGTGGGACCAGTAAAAGCGGATGGATTAACCGTCGATGAGTTTACGGCTCAATTACAGCAAGGTCTATCTCGTTACATTATTAATCCAGATATTACTGTGAATGTTACGAAACTTGGTGGTGTTCGTGTGTATGTATTCGGTGAGATTAATAAACCTGGTGCCTATACATTGACTAAGTCTAGTACTGTTATCGATGCTATTGGTGCTGCTGGTAGCTTTAACTGGGATACAGCTAAAAAGAAAATTTATTTGATTCATCAAGATAATCCTGAAAAACCAATTCCTATCAATTTAAATCGTATGTTACAAACTGGAGATATGTCCGAAAACTATATTATGCGTGAAGGGGATGTTCTTTACTTGACTAAAAATAGCCGCATCAACTTTGCTCGTGATATTGCTCCAATCTTGACCGGCGCATACATGGTATCTCGAATCGGCAAAGATTAAGGATAGGGTTTATCTCACATATAAGGGGGCGTTCTTTTGCGTTCATATTTATTACCAGCCATACTGTTTATTGCCGATATTGCGACGATTGTTATTGTTGCATTTATCAGTTTATTTATTAGATTTGATGGTTATATAGAACCTCGATATATTAATCAAATGGTAGACGCATTGCCATTGTTATTGGTTTCATATATGTTGATGTTCTTGGTTATGCACCTATATACGCGCATATGGCGTTATGCAGGGATGAGAGAGGTTCTAGCTGTTTTTGTAGCTACAACTATTGGTACAGCAATCTTTTATTCCTCCATGTTTGCTTTTGGCAAATCTTTACCACGTTCTATCTATTTTATTACATGGTTTTTAACTACCGGTACTGTTGGTATGGGACGTATGTTACTTCATTATGTGGCACTTCATTATAGTAATGGGGACGATGGTGAAAGTGGCCAAGTAAATACACTCATTATAGGTGCTGGTGATGCCGGTGCAACGATAGCTCGTGAAATCGAACGTTATCATAAGCGGTCTCGAAGAATCATCGGTTTTGTTGATGATGATATGTTTAAACATAATCGTCTTATGAATGGCTTTAGAATTTTAGGGAATCGTGAAGATATTCCAATGCTTGTAGCAAGATATAAGGTTGAAGAAATTATCATTGCTATGCCATCTGTAAAGCGCGATGTCATTCGTGAGATTATGGAAATCTGTTCTCCTCTTAAATGTAAGATTAATACATTGCCGGGGATGTACCAGTTACTAGATGACGAAGTCCTTGTATCTCATCTTCATCCTGTTTCTATTGAGGATTTATTAGAGCGTGATGAAATTCATCTCGATACATCTAAGGTGGAACCATATCTTAAGGATAAAGTAGTTCTTGTTACTGGTGCAGGTGGTTCTATTGGTTCTGAAATCTGTCGTCAAGTACTGCGGGTAAAACCTAAAAAACTATTGTTATTGGGACACGGTGAAAATAGTATTTATCTTATTCATCAAGAGTTAAGATCCATTGTACCTGATGGGACTTTGGTTCCCATTATTGCTGATATTCGAGATAAAAATCAGTTAGACCAAATTTTTACTGACTATGAACCAGATGTGGTATTCCATGCAGCAGCTCACAAACATGTACCACTTATGGAAATCCAACCAATTGCAGCGGTGCTAAATAATATTTATGGTACTCGTAATGTGGCAGATGTAGCAGGGGCACATGGTGTGGAACGGTTTGTTATGATTTCCACAGACAAAGCGGTAAATCCAACAAGTGTTATGGGGGCTACGAAGCGAGTGGCAGAAAAAGTTGTACTTGGTATGAATCATAAGTACGATACTAAGTTTATTACCGTTCGCTTTGGTAATGTTCTTGGTAGTCGAGGTTCTGTTATTCCATTATTCCGTAAACAAATTGAAGCTGGCGGACCTGTAACTGTTACGGATCCCGAAATGACTCGTTACTTTATGACTATTCCAGAAGCAAGCCAACTTGTATTACAAGCTGGTGCGATGGGGAATGGTGGTGAAGTGTTCTTATTAGATATGGGTGAACCAGTGAAAATTGTTGATTTAGCGAAGAATATGATTCGTCTTTCTGGATATGAGCCTGATAAAGATATTCGTATTGAATTTACTGGCTTACGTCCAGGTGAAAAGCTATATGAAGAATTATTAACTGCTGAAGAAGGTACTAACACAACTACACATAAGAAGATTTTTGAAGCTGCATTAGAAGATGTAGACCAAGAATGGTTAAGTGGTGAAATCGAGCGCTTTGAAACGTGCAAATCGGATTTGGATGTAATCAATGTATTACAAGATATCGTTCCAACATATCATCCAAATCATAATGTATAACAATTTAATTAAAATCATTTATTTAAAACTGTAATCTACGTGAGAGGGAGATATACAGTACATATTCCTAAAAGGGAGAGACCCTGTTGTTTGTATACTTTCACAGAAAGGGGTATATGGGTGGAACAAATTATTGATTTAAAAGAGGTCGGTAGAGTCCTCGTTAAACGGCGCCGTAAAATTATCAATGTAACGGTTGCTTGTATTGTATTAGGTGGTGCATATAGCCTGTTAGCACCATCTACCTATCAATCTACATCTATGTTGCGCATTAAACAATCTCAAGGTTTAAGTAACTCTGTTTTATCAAGTGCTAATGGCTATTCTGATTCTATGGCACGTCAATTGATGAATACAGATGCAGAAATTTTAAAGAGTCGTAATGTTGTAGAACCTGTTATTTCAGCGATTGAAGATCCTGAAGGCACAGGTAAAGCACCTACATACGAAGAGTTTGTTAAAACGCGTATCGAAACAAAACCATATAAAGAAACTGAATTATTACAAGTTAGTGTCACAGGTAAAAGTCCAGAACAAGCTCAAGAGGCAAATCAATTATTAATTGATACATTCTTAAAGCGCTTAGCAGACATTTCACATGTTGAGCAACGGACGACACGCGAGTTCCTGCAAAAACGCGTAGTAACTGCAAAAGAAGAATTGGAGCAAGCAGAAAAGAAATTGCAACAATTCCAAGTGGATAACAAGGTTTACTCCACCGCAGATCAAATGAAGGGATTAACTGATAAGATTACCCTTATCGATCGTGAGAAAGCTCAAAATCAACTTGATTTAGAAACAGCGCAAGCAGCGTTGGGTAGTATTAATGAGCAATTGGGTTCTGCGGGCAAAAGTATTGCTGACAGTGCTACCGTTCAGGCTTATAAAGGTCAACTAGCCGATTTAGAATCTCGTAGGGCTTCCTATGTTGGCAAATATACTGATGAGCATCCAGCGATGAAAGAACTTAACCAACAAATTGAAGAAGCAAAAAGTGGCTTAAATGCTGAGATTAATGCTATTGCAACCCAACAATCACCATCTAGCAATTCTGCTCAACAAGGTTTGTTGGCCGATAAGTTTAGAAATGAAGCAGCTTTAGCCGTAGCACAAGGCAAAGAGTCTACATTGGCTGAACTTGATAAAGAAAACGAAGAGGCTATGAAAAACTTACCAGAAAAAGAACGTGGTTATATTCAAGCCAAACGTGATGTAGATGTAGCACAAGATATTTACGAAATGCTATCAAAACGCTTAGAAGAAGCTAAGGTAGCAGAAGTAATGGTGCCAAATGAAGTGCAAATCGTAGATGCCCCTACATTGCCAGAAAAAGCTATTGCTCCTCGTAAAGTACTTGTTTTATTAGGCTCTGCAATTTTAGGACTTATTCTTGGTTGCCTTTACACATTGGGTCAGTTCTTCTGTAATCGCAAGGTTCAATCCGTACAAGAAATCAATGAGATTCTTGGTATTGAAAACTTAGGTGTCATTCCAAATCATGAAGAAAAGGAATATGAAGAACCTAGTAATCGTATCGTAGCATTATGGCGCAAAGTGAGAGGTTAATATGATTAGACTAATTTCTAATGAACGTGGTGATACACCGCTTGTAGAGGCATATCGTACATTGCGCAGCAATTTACAATACGTATGCAATCAACATAAAAGTAAGATAATTTGTATTACAGCGGCTACTAGTGGAGAAGGTACCTCTGAGGTAGCGGCCAATACGGCAATAGCTCTATCAAAGAATAATAATAAAGTTCTTTTAGTAGATGGTAATTTACGCAACCCAGTACAGCATGTAGCATTCAATGTACAAAATAAAGGTCTCACCAATGCAGTTATTATGGATGAAGATTTAACGATTCATCGTAATATAGTTCCTCATTTGGATGTGCTTACTGCCGGCGAGATAGTTGAACACCCTTCTGAGGTAGTAGATTCTAGTAAGTTGTCTACAATTTGGGAGTATATTCGCGATGAATACGATGTGGTTATCATTGATACACCACCTGTATTAGATGTTACGGATGCTATTGTATTAGCTGAAAAATCTGATGGCGTTATGCTTGTTGTTAAAAATGAAGTAGCAAGCCCTAAAGATTTAATAGAAGCTAAGAAACGACTAACTCAGGTTGGTATTCCTCTACTAGGATCCATCGTAATTGATGCGTAGTAGTAATTAATATAAATTTGATTTGATAAATCAAGCGTATCCATAAGGTACAGAAAGTCATGAGGTGATGTAT
>UPXS01000018.1 GCA_900538355.1 uncultured Veillonella sp. | reverse complement strand
CAAACATATAATCCTTTAAATTATGCTATAATAAAGAGTAAGGCTCATGATTATGTAGGCTTTTACAATGAAGAAATTCAAAATCGTAAAGCCTTAGGATATCCTCCATTTAGAGAGATGATACATATGGTAGTGCGTCATCAGAATATGGACACCTTGGAGACCATTGCTAATCACATTGTAAGCGATTTAGAGGCTCATAAAGGTAATAGCGATATTCTCATCAATGGACCTTATGAAGCAAGTATTAAAAAGGTACGGGATATGTATCGTTTAGCGATTATGATTCGCGGTACCGATTTATCAAATTTAAAAGAATATATATATAATTCGTGGATCTTCACACAAGAAGGACTTTTGATTGATGTAGATCCAGTTTAGTATAGGAGTATAAATGGCAGTATTAGATGTTGTGAAAGCAGGTCATCCCGTTTTAAAACAAATTGCGGAACCTGTAGAACATGTTAATAAAAAACTTAGAGCCCTTATCGATGATATGGCTGAAACAATGTATGAAACCGAAGGCGTTGGACTGGCTGCACCTCAAGTAGCAGTATCTAAACGAATTATCGTTGTAGATGATCATGCTGGTAGTGGTCTCATTGCCTTAATTAATCCTGAAATTACTCATGCTGAAGGTTCCCAAGTGGGCCCAGAAGGATGTTTGAGTGTACCTGGTTATTTTGGCGATGTAGAAAGATTCGATAAAATCACAGTTAAAGGTATTGACCCTCATAATAAAAAAGTAACAATTAAAGCTGAAGGATTCTTGGCACGTATTTTCCAACATGAAATCGATCATTTAGAAGGTCATTTATTCATAGAAAAAGCGACTAACTTACGATTGATTGCAGATCATCCAGAGGAGAAAGAAATTGTCTAATCAAAAACAATTGCGCGTCGTATTTATGGGGACACCAGACTTTTCCGTCCCTACTTTAGAAGCATTAATTAAGGCTGGGCACTCTATAGTTGGTGTATACTGCCAGCCTGATAAACAAAAAGGTCGCGGTAAACAAGTTCAAATGCCACCCGTAAAAGTGGCAGCTCTGGAACATAATTTACCTGTGTTCCAACCTGTCACATTACGTGATGAACAAGTACAAGCGGAACTTGAAGCGTTACAACCTGATGTGGTAGTGGTTATTGCATACGGTAAAATTTTACCGCCATGGCTTATTCGCTTACCTCAATATGGATGTATTAACGTCCATGCATCTATCTTACCTAAGTATAGAGGGGCTGCACCTATTCATTATGCCATTTTAAATGGGGATACTAAAACAGGTGTCACCATTATGCATATGGATGATGGTCTTGATACTGGTGACATTATTGATATCGTGGAGACCGATATTTTACCTGGTGAAACGACAGGTCAATTATTTGAACGTATGGCTGTACTTGGTGGCGAAACCATTGTTCCCGTATTAACTCGTTGGGTTAATGGGGAAATTGTGGCAACTCCACAAGATGATACAATGGCTACACATACTGCCAAAATTACAAAAGAAATGGGGCAGATCGACTGGTCTAAGCCTGCTAATGAAATTGTAAATCTCATTAGAGGACTTAATCCAGCTCCTGGATGTTATACATATCTCGATGGAAAACGTTTAAAAGTATGGTCTGGAGAAGTGGTTCCCAGTGATACGACTCACTGTTTGATAGATATTCATGGTAAACATGTACCAATTGCTATATCAGCCACAACTGTGCCTGGTACAATCGTATCTAAAATAGCCGGTTTAGGTGTATTTTGTGGTGATGGAAATATAATTCTATTAACAGAAGTCCAACCAGAAAATAAAAAACGTATTTCTGCAATTGATTTTATTAATGGACATCAGATAAAGGAAGGTATCGTTTTTGGACACTCAATATAAGCAGTACGAAACGTATCCGTTATACCTGATATTATCATCAATTACATGTACTTTAATTACAGCAATAATCGGCTTTCTAATGTATGTGTTAGAACCGGGGCTTACACAATTACATCCTATTGCACCCATAATTATTACAGTTGTTTTTTCTGTATGTATTTGTGTCATATGGTTATTGTGCTTATCCTTGATTATTGCTAGTTTCGGTATAATACGGTTACATCCTATTGTTTTAAGACTAGCCAATCAGTTTATATATGGATTATTTCCATTATCCTTATTGATTGGTAAAGTGAGAGGGGTTACTAAGGATCAATTGCGTCAATCTATGATTGATTTGATTAATCATCTCGTGATGCTAGATATGTATACGGTTGATCCAAAACGCATATTGTTATTAACACCGCATTGTTTACAGGAAAGCTCTTGTGTTCATAAGGTTACACATGATGTATATAATTGTAAGCAGTGTGGTAGATGCCAGGTTGGAAGTTTATTACAAGTTGCCAAAGATTATGGCTGTCAATTTATAGTTGTAACAGGTGGTACATTAGCGCGAATGAAGGTAAAAGAAGCAAGGCCTAAGGCTATTGTAGCCATTGCTTGTGAACGTGATTTAGCAAGTGGTATGGCTGATGTATTTCCTATACCTGTCATTGGTGTTTTAAATGAAAGACCTAATGGACCATGTTGCAATACTACAGTGGATCCTGAACGAGTTCGTGCAGCAGTTGAACAATTAATTGGTAGGAAAAACGATGACTGAAGTAAAAAGTTATGAACAACAAAATATTCGATTGCTCGCAGTGAAAGCTTTGAGTGATATTAATCGTAATGGTGCTTATGCGAATATCAAGTTACAGGAGTATTTACAGAAATATCATTTATCCGATTTAGACAGACGATTTTTTACTGAGTTGGTATATGGTGTCATTCGTAGAAAAAATTATCTTGATGCCATTATCATTCACTTTGCAAAACGACCCCTAAAGAAATTATCTTCAATGGTTGTAGAAATTCTTAGACTAGGTATTTACCAAATTATCTATATGGATAAGGTACCTGAAAGTGCAGCTGTCAATGAATCTGTTAAGTTGGCTAAAAAGTTAACTAGAGGTTTATCTGGTTTTGTAAATGCTGTGTTACGTTCCGTTTTGCGTGAAAGTGATAGCATTTCTATTGGTGAGCTTGCTAAATCTGAGGCTGAAGAAATTTCTTTCATTTATAATCAATCATTATGGCTTGTTAATTTATGGATGAATGAAATGGGTAAAGATAAGACTATAGATCTTTGCGCTTGGTTTAATGAACAACCTAGATTGACGGCACGTATCAATACGATAAAAGTATCCATTAAGGATTGCCTAAAAGAACTACAAGATTTAGGTTGGACCGTTGAACAGGATACATATATTCCAGAAGTAGTATATATTAATGCGCATCAAGGCCATTTAGAAAAAGCAAAACCTGTTATCGACGGGCACATTACCTTTATGGATAAAGCATCTATGTTAGTGGCTCATGTAGTAGATCCGCAGCCAGGAGAGCGCATATTAGATTGTTGTGCTGCGCCAGGTGGTAAGTCTATGCATATGGCAAGCCTCATGAATAATACAGGCGCTATTATGAGTTGTGATATATACGAACATAAATTAGATCTCATGAATCACAATGCTCAGCGATTAGGCGTATCCATTGTTTCTACTAAATTACAAGATGGTCGTTATTTACCTGATAATTGGAAGGAACAATTCGATCGTGTCTTAGTTGATGCACCCTGTTCTGGACTGGGCATTTTACAAAAAAAATTAGATATGCGTTGGAGAAAAACAGAATTCTTACTTACTGAATTACCTCCATTACAGCTTGAAATATTAGAAAAAGCCGCTGAAATGGTGAAAGTTAACGGATATTTAGTATATTCCACATGTACGATCAATAGCGGTGAAAACGAGGATGTATTGGAAAAATTCTTAGCAACTCATAAGAACTTTGTTATCGACCCTGTATCCTATGAAGGATTACCACCATCTACCGATGGTATGATTACAACATATCCACCGCGAGATCATATGGATGGATTCTTCATGGCTCGTATGAAGCGCATATCATAATAATAGAAATGGAGTACCATGATAGAATTATTGGGTAAGTCTTTAGAAGAATTACAATCTATCTTTAAGACCCATAATATACAAAAGTTTCGAGCGAAACAGTTAATCGACTATATCTATCATAGATATGTGTTTGATTTTCAAGACATGACACAATTTCCAAAAGAATTGCGTCAATGGTTAAGTGATAACTGTATTATTTCTTTACCTACATTAATTACAGAGTCTGTTTCTCCAGATGGGAAGACTCGTAAAATACTCGTTGAAATGACAGATCAAAGCCGAGTAGAAGCCGTTTTGATGGAACAACATTATGGATATTCTGTATGTGTTTCTTCTCAAGTGGGCTGCGCTATGGGATGTGTATTCTGTGCTTCAACACAAGGCGGTTTATACCGTGATTTGACAGTGGCTGAAATCATAGGTCAAGTTGTTATTTTCGGGGCTCTTACTAAAGAGCAAATTCATTCTGTTGTCGTTATGGGCGCAGGAGAGCCGTTACAAAACTATGATAATGTGTTACAAGCTTTACAACTGTTACATGATCCTGTAATTTGTAATATTAGTTATCGTAAGATGACTATTTCTACCTGTGGATGGGTTCCTAACATCTATAAGCTAGCTGATGAAGGATTGCCTATAACATTAGCACTCTCATTACATGCTACAAATAATGAAGTGCGTCGTAGTATTATGCCTGTTGGGGCTCGTTATGAATTGACGGAAGTCTTAGATGCGGTAAAATATTATTATAATACGACTCAACGTCGTATTACCTTTGAGTATATCCTTATAGATTCTATAAACGCATCTATGGAGGAGGCTCATGCTTTGGGAGAAATCTGTAAGGATTTCCCTAATTGCCATGTTAATTTAATTCCTGTTAATGGCAATGAACATATTGAATTATATAAACCATCTATTACGAATATGAATACATTTAAAGACATCGTTGCTTCCTATGGCGTATCTGTAACGGTACGTAAAGAGATGGGCGATGCGATCCAAGCCGCATGTGGACAGCTAAAAGCAGCTCACGGTCGGAAAAAGGAGAATCATGAATAATTTTGTTGGTTTAAGTAAAATTGGACTTGTGCGTCAGCGCAATGAAGATCGATTTTTTATAGACGGTCCTATTTGTGCTGTCACTGATGGCATGGGTGGCTATAGTGGTGGTGAAATTGCTAGTACCTATGCTGTTGATGAAATAAAAGAATATTTGGCCTCCCTTCAAACGGTTGGTCAACAAGACTTATGTGATGCTATTATTCATGCAAATGAACGTATAGCCAATCGTGTAGCTCATGAAGAACGTCTTGCTGGTATGGGCACTACTGCTGTTGTTACTGCTATTAATGGTAACCAATTATACTGGGCAAGTGTTGGTGATAGTCGTTTGTATGTATATAGAGATGGTCTTTTACGACAAATTACTACAGATCATTCTATGGTACAAGAATTATTAGCTGCTGGAGAGATTACAAAGGATGAAATGCTAAATCATCCTCAAAGAAACTTATTAACCCGTGCAGTCGGTGTTGATGATACTTTAGAGGTAGATAGTGGTATAGAATCCATTCTTCCAGGTGATCGTATTTTACTTTGCACTGATGGACTATGCGGTTATGTATCAGATGATGTAATAGCTAGTGCTTTACAATCTACTGATGATGATATGAAAGTTATAGAATCATTAATGGAATCCGTATATGATGTCGGAGCAGGAGATAATGTGACCATTGTGGTGGGAACAATCTAATCTAGAAATGGAGAAATAATGAGTACTATGAATATAAAAGGTTTACTTCTAGATAACCGCTACCGAATAGTTGATAAAATTGGCGTTGGCGGAATGGCTGACGTATACCTTGGAGAAGATACCTTACTAGGTAGACAAGTAGCAATTAAAGTATTGCATGCTAACTTTGCCAATGATGATGAGTTTGTTACGCGTTTTAAACGAGAAGCACAAGCGGCAGGCAAACTAAATCATCCTAATATTGTAAACATGTATGATGTAGGGTTTGATCAAGACTTACACTATATCATTATGGAATATGTAGATGGTGAAACACTAAAAGAATATATTACTCGTCATGGCAGACTATCCATAGATGAGGCTGTTAAGTTCACAATTGCTATTGCTGAGGGCTTAGAGCACGCACATACAATGGGAATAGTACATTGTGATATTAAACCACATAATGTTATTATTACTCGTACTGGTCGTGTAAAAGTTACTGACTTTGGTATCGCTCGAGCCATGAATGCTACCAATACAGTGATGTATACGAACTCTATTTTAGGGTCAGCCCACTATTTATCACCAGAACAAGCTAGCGGTAAACCTGTGGATGGAAATACTGATATTTACTCTTTAGGGGTAGTTTTATATGAAATGCTTACTGGAAGGGTTCCTTTTGAAGGGGAAACACCAATCGCAGTAGCATTAAAACATGTGCGTGAAAAAGTAGCTCCTCCAACCCGATATAATCCGTCCATTCCACCGCTTTTAGAAGCAGTTGTGATGAAGGCTCTATCTAAAAATCCTGCGGATCGTTTTGATTCTATTTCTGATATGATTAGTGATTTACGATTGTCCCAAGGGTTTACAATGGGGAAAACACAACGTCATGAACCATATGACTTTGCTACACAAATGATTCCAGCTGTCGATCCTGAAGCTATGGAGGATTTCAGCACCATTGAAGAAGAGCAAAAAGATGAGGGTAAAAAGAAGAGTATGTTAAGTAAAATAGCATCGATTCCACAAAAATATATTGTTCTAGGTGCTGCTGTTATTTTCTTAGTAGCATTCTTAGGTGCCTTCTTGAGTTATGGTAACTTCTGGAGCAATACAACAGTGGATGTACCTAATGTTGTAGGTAAGCAAGTATCTGTAGCTAAAAATATTTTAGAAGATAAACATTTGCGCGTATCTACAAGTGAAGTTACAAACCCTGATGTACCAGCAGGTCAAGTTATTTCTCAGACTCCAGGGGCTGGGGAAAAGGTTAAAGAACAACGAACAATACACCTTGTCGTTTCTAAAGGTGTTGGTGATATTACAGTACCAGACTTATCCGGTTTAACTGTAGAACAAGCACGACAACGTCTCAAAGATGTAGGTTTAGTTGTTGGTAAAGTAACTCAACAATCTGTTGATAATAAACCTGATGGCGTTATTATTGCTCAAAGTCCATCTGGTGATTCTAAAGTTTCTAAAGGCACTACAATTGATCTCGTTGTAAATAAAGCGAAAGCTAAAAAGATTCAAATGCCAAATGTTATTGGTATGACCTTAAAAGATGCGCGAGATACATTGAGCAATGCTCATCTTGGTGTTAATCAAGTAGCTGGTTCAGTAGAAGAAAAATCTATCGTTACAGAGCAAAGCATTAAAGCTGGGGATGAAATTGATGAAGGGTCTACAGTAAACTTAACGACTGAATACAAAGATGATAAAAAGAAATCTGATAAAAAGTCGGATAGTAGCAGTAATAAAACAACTGGTACTGTAGATATTACAGTTCCAGCGGGGTCTAAAAATCAAGAACTTAAAATTGTCGTAAAGGATGATGAAGGTTCTGCTGTTATTTATGATGATACAAATAAACCTGGTGATCGTATCGTTAAAAAAGTGTCTGGTGTAGGTAATGTACGTATTGAGGTTTATCTCAATGGTGCATTAGTACAAGAAACAGCATTATAAGGGGAATTATGATTACAGGCATTGTTGTCAAAAATATGAATGGTTACTTTTACGTACAAGACGATAATGGTACTGTTCATGAATGTAAAGTTCGAGGCAGATTGAAGAAAGGTCGCTACAGTTTACTAGTTGGTGACCGTGTTACGATTTCAGAGGATGGATTCGTTGAGTCCATCCATGATCGTCATAATGCTATGGTAAGACCTGCGGTAGCCAATATTGATCAAGTTGTGTTGGTTGTAGCTGCCCATGAGCCAGATATTAATGAGTTATTGCTCAATAAAATGCTGGTTATGATTGAGCATGCAGATATTCCTATTGTATTATGTATCAACAAATGTGATTTGATGGATTCAGATACGGAAGATATGGTAAAACTTTATCAATCTATCGGCTATGAAGTATTGATGACATCAACATATAATATGACTGGTATTGATGACTTACGTCATGTCTTAGAACATAAGGTAACTGCTTTTGCAGGTCCTTCTGGTGTTGGTAAAAGTAGTTTATTAAATGCAGTGGACCCTAAGTTTGCATTCCAAACGGGAGAGGTTAGTGACAAAATTAAGCGTGGTAAACATACTACTCGTCATGCTTCCTTATATAGTTTGGATTCAAATTCCTTTATCATGGATACACCTGGCTTTAGCGCCATTGAGTTCAATGATGTATCATTAGAACGGTTACCTACGTTATTCCCTGAATTTAGTGATTATGTTGATACATGTAAATTTAATCCTTGTTATCATGAACATGAACCTATTTGTGGCATAAAAGATGCTTTAGAGGCTGGCCATATTCATCAAGGACGATATGATGCATATATGTCTATACGTAATGACATAGAAAGTCAACGAAAGAGGTTTTAAAATGATTAAAATTGCACCATCTATGCTCTCTGCAAATTTTGCAACATTAAGTGAAGAAATAAAATCCATTGAATTAGCAGGAGCGGACTTATTGCATATTGATATTATGGATGGTCATTTTGTACCAAACTTAACCTTTGGTGCACCTATAGTAAAAGCAATCCGTCCTTATACACAACTACCATTTGATGTTCATTTAATGGTTACTAATCCTGGTGATTACGTAGAAGAGTTTGCAAAGATTGGTGTAGAGTATTTTACATTCCATCAAGAAACAGTGCCTCATATGCATCGATTGATTCAACAGATCAAACAATGTGGTATGAAAGCAGGGGTATCACTTAATCCAGGTACACCAGTATCTTTATTGGAGGATGTAGCAGCCGATCTTGATATGATTTTAATTATGTCCGTAAATCCTGGCTTTGGTGGTCAATCCTTTATTCCAAACGCTATTAAAAAAGTTAAACAAGCTAAAATGCTATTAGAAGAAGTGGACAACACAACTGCAGTTATTGAAGTAGATGGCGGTATTAATGATATTACTTGTGTACCTATTAAACGAGCAGGTGCTACAATTCTAGTTGCTGGTTCCGCTGTGTTTGGCGCTGATGATCGAGCACAAATGATTGAGGCTATTCGAAATAACTAGTTATAATAATTGTTGTTTTGAGTTTACTATCTCAATAATATGAGTAGTATCTAAACAGTACTATGTTTGGAAATAATAGCTTCTAGAAAAATAATTTTATAATCAAATAGAAGGAGTGAGGATTTCTTAAATAAATCCTCACTCCTTGCTTGCTTTTACAATAATTATTTGTTAAAATTATTGGGTATGAAAAATATGCACGTCGGTGGACTTCGGTACTGTGCCTAATTTTGGGTGACCCGAAGGATGAAGCGGCGGAGGTTAATTAACAGGAGGTGCCACAATGGCAGTAGTATCAATGAAACAATTATTAGAGGCTGGTGTACACTTTGGTCATCAGACTAGAAGATGGAACCCTAAAATGGCGAAATTCATCTTCACTGAACGCAATGGTATTTATATCATTGACTTGTCCAAAACAGTTAAAAAAGTAGAAGAAGCTTACAATTTCTTGCGTGAAGTTGCTTCCCAAGGCGAAGTAATCTTGTTCGTAGGTACTAAAAAACAAGCTCAAGAAGCTATTAAAGAAGAAGCTATCCGTGCTAACATGTTCTTCGTTAACGAACGTTGGTTGGGCGGTATGTTGACTAACTTCAAAACAATTGAAACTCGTATTAAACGTTTAAAACAATTGGAAGCTATGGCAGAAGATGGTACTTTCGAAGTATTGCCTAAAAAAGAAGTTATCGGTCTTCGTCATGAAATGGAAAAATTGGAAAAATACCTTGGCGGTATCAAAGATATGCCTAAAATGCCAGGTGCTCTTTTCGTAGTTGATCCTAAAAAAGAAAAAATCGCTATTGCAGAAGCTAAAAAATTGGGTATTCCAGTTGTTGCAACAGTTGACACTAACTGCGATCCTGATGAAGTAGAATTCCCAATCCCAGCAAATGATGACGCTATCCGCGCTGTAAAATTGTTGGCTGGTAAAATGGCAGACGCTGTTCTTGAAGGTCGTCAAGGCGAATCTTTAGACGGTGCTGAAGCTGCAGAATAATTCTGCTAAGCACTTAATCATTTCTGATTAGCATTTGAAAGATAAATCTATAACATATATAATTAGGGTAAGGACTATATCCTTACCTTAATTAGTACTAGGAGGAACAAAATAATGGCAATTACTGCTGCTTTGGTAAAAGAATTGCGCGACATGACTGGCGCAGGTATGATGGACGCTAAAAAAGCATTGGTTGAAACTGACGGTAATATCGAAAAAGCGGTTGACCTTCTTCGTGAAAAAGGTTTGGCTGCTGCAGCTAAAAAAGCTGGTCGTATCGCAGCTGAAGGTGTAGTACAATCTTACATCCACGCTGGTGGCCGTATCGGTGTATTGGTAGAAGTTAACTGCGAAACTGACTTCGTTGCTAAAACTGATGATTTCCAAAACTTGGCACGCGATATCGCTATGCAAATCGCAGCTGTAAACCCTACATACTTGAACCGTGAAGAAGTTCCTGCTGAAGTAATCGAACACGAAAAACAAGTATTGTTGGAACAAGCTAAAGTAGAAGCTGAAGAAGACGTTAAAGCTGGCCGTAAACCAAAACCTGAAGCTGTTTTGGAAAAAATGGTTGCTGGTCGTATTGAAAAATTCTATAAAGAAAACTGCCTATTAGAACAAGTATTCATTAAAGATGGCGACAAAACTGTTACAGACATCATTAATGAAAATATTGCAAAAATCGGTGAAAACATCAACGTACGTCGTTTTGTTCGCTACGGTTTGGGCGAAGGCATTGAAAAACGCCAAGATGACTTCGTAGCTGAAGTAATGGCATCTGTTGGTAAATAATTAAGAAATAATAAGAGAACACCGTACAGTGTTCTCTTATTTTGCAATAGAGGAGTAAACACATGGCAAAAAGAAACTTTAGACGTATTGTTTTGAAGTTGAGTGGTGAAGCATTAGCGGGTGAACAAGGTTTTGGTATTAACCCTGATGTTGTTGAAGAATTTGCAAAAGAAATTGCTGCTTTAGCAAAATCCACTGATTTAGAAATCGCAATTGTTGTTGGTGGCGGTAACTTGTGGAGAGGGTTAGCTGGTAGTAACCAAGGTATGGATCGTGCTACAGCTGACTATATGGGTATGCTAGCAACAGTAATGAACTCCTTAGCATTGCAAGATGCATTAGAACAAGCAGGCGTAGACACTCGCGTTCAAACTGCTATCGAAATGCAAGAAATTGCAGAACCTTATATTCGTCGTCGTGCAATTCGTCACTTAGAGAAAAAACGTATTGTTATCTTCGGTGCAGGCCTTGGTAAACCATACTTCTCTACAGACACAACTGCAGCATTGCGCGCTGCTGAAATTGAAGCAGATGCAATTTTGATGGCGAAGAAGTTTGCTGACGGTGTATATGATTCTGATCCTAAAACGAATCCTAATGCCGTTAAATTTGATGAATTAACATATAATGATATCATCACAAAAGAATTAAAGGTTATGGATGCAACATCCACAACTTTATGTAAAGATAATAATATCCCTATTATTGTATTTAGCATGGACATTCCTGGTAACATTACAAAAGCCGCTAAAGGCGAAGAAATCGGGACTATTGTTCGAGGAGAATAATTCAAATGGAAATTAAAGAATTGTTACAGCAAGCAGAAGAACGCATGAATAAGTCTATTGAGGCTTTAAAACATGAATTTGCATCTATTCGTACAGGCCGTGCTAGTGTAGCATTGCTTGACAAAGTAATGGTTGACTATTATGGTAGCCCATCTCCAATTAACCAAGTTGCAAATATCTCCGTGCCTGAGCCTCGTATGATTGTTATTGCACCTTGGGATAAAACTATGATTGGTGCTATTGAAAAAGCTATCTTACAATCTGATCTTGGTTTAAATCCTGGTAATGATGGTGCTCAAATTCGATTGACTATTCCTCAATTGACTGAGGAACGTCGTAAAGAAATCGTTAAAGTTGTTCATAAAAAAGCTGAAGATGCTAAAGTTGCAGTACGAAATATTCGTCGTGATGTAAATGAAGCATTGAAAAAAGAAGAGAAAGCTAAAACAATCACTGAAGATGATGCTAAAGACGGTTTAGATGAAATTCAAAAACTTACAGATGCTAAAATTAAGCAGATTGATGAGTTAAAAGCAGTAAAAGAAAAGGACGTATTAGAAGTATAATGTTAGATTCTAATAACCTTATTGGAATGCCATGGCAGCTTGCAAAGTCTCGTTTGCAGGCTGCCCATATTCCTTTTAAGGTAATGATTGGGGGATCCTTTAATCGCTTTTTTGATATTGCTGATAAAGGATTTTATGTAGCACGTATTACCAAGGTTGATGAGTGTTTACATATACTAGTGTATAGACCAATGATTGTCAGCGACTTCGGAAATTCTATCGAGGTAGACTATGCTAAAGAAATTATTTAACCGTAAACCATCTGATACGCCTGTTATTGATAGTAATGTGATACCAAAACATGTTGCTATTATTATGGATGGCAATGGTCGTTGGGCAAAACGAAGAGGCATGCCACGATCCATGGGGCACCGAGCAGGGGCCGACGTATTAAAGCAGATTGTTATTGCTGCAGATGAGATTGGAATTAGAGCTCTTACGGTATATGGCTTCTCCACAGAGAACTGGAAGCGTCCTGAACAGGAAGTTTCTTTACTTATGGCTCTCATAAAAGAATACTTAAATAATAATGTTAAGTATATGCATGAACATAATGTGCGTATTCGCTTTATTGGATATATCGGTGCTCTTTCAGATGAGCTTCAAAAGATTATTCGCGATGCCGAATTATTAACTCAGAATAATACAGGCCTTACCTTACAGTTAGCAATAAACTATGGTGGGCGTGATGAAATAGTAAGAACTATCCGCGATATTACAAATTCTGTTGTGGATGGAACTATTACTACAGACGAGATTACAGAAGACTATGTTAGCTCCAAGCTTTTCACTAAAGAGTTTAGCGATGTAGACTTGTTAATTCGTCCAAGTAATGATTTTAGAATTAGTAACTTTTTATTGTGGCAGCTAGCTTACGCAGAATTCTGGTTTACTGATTTACATTGGCCAGATTTTACTAAGGAAACATTATTAGAGGCTGTTGCAGCATATCAAAAACGAGAACGCCGGTTTGGTGGCTTACGTGATGAGGAATAAAAAATGTTAAAAACACGTGTTATAACCGCTGTTATAGGTTTTATTATTGCCTTAGGGGCCATTACAGTAGGCGGACCTGTATATGATATTCTTATTACATTATTAGCTCTATTGGGCTGGCGTGAGTTTGTTTTACTAGGTAAAGCTAAACATGTGCGTATGTCCATTGTATGGGGCTATATTAGTATTTTATTATTGATGATTGCTTTTGCATGTCATCAGTATATTCTAGCAATAGCTATATTAGTATTGAGTTTATCAGCTAATTATATGTTATGTACATTTGGTGAAAACAAATACTCTTTAGCTAGTGTTTCATTTAGTGTGTTTGGCTTATTATATGTTGGTATTGGCATGATTTCTTTGCTCATGATTCGTCATGACTCTATATACATGTCCCTATCAATGCCATTTGAATTATATAATTGGGGAACAATTACTCTTTGGCTAGTATTGTTTACAACATGGGCTAGTGATACTTTTGCTTATTTTGCTGGTCGTGCCTTTGGGAAACGTAAAATTGTTCCATCCATTAGTCCCAATAAAACGCTAGAAGGTTTTATTGGTGGCTTTATCGGCTGTATTATTACAGGCGCTGTATTTTCGTATATCGTAGGCATTCCATGGTGGATGGGCATTCATGTTGGTATGATTAGCGGTATACTTGCACCATTAGGTGATTTATTTGAATCAAAGATTAAACGATTATGTAATGTGAAAGATTCTGGTACTTTACTACCAGGTCATGGCGGTGTATTGGATCGTTTTGATAGCTTATTATTTGCGGCTCCTATTACATTGATATATATATTACTCTTTTCGTACTAATCTAATAGAGGTAAGCTTATGAAATACCTAAGTATTATTGGCAGTACTGGCTCAATCGGTACACAGACACTAGATGTAGTGTCCCAACATCCAGATCAATTCAAGGTGGTTGCCTTAGTGGCACATCATAATATTGACCTCTTAGAACAACAAATTAAAGAATATCAGCCATTAGTAGCCGGACTAGTTGATGAAAATGCTTTTAAAGAGCTACAAGGCCGCTATACAGGACCTACAAAACTTGTAGGTGGCAAGGAAGCGCTCATTGCGGCAGCAACGATTCAAGAAGCTACTATGGTTGTAACTGCTATTGTAGGTGCTGCTGGTATTGAACCTACGGTGGAGGCCATCAAAAAAGGTAAGACCATTGGTCTTGCTAATAAAGAAACATTAGTAGCTGGTGGCCCATTGATTACATCCTTAGCGAAAGAGTATGGCGTACAAATTTTACCTATTGATAGTGAACACAGTGCTATTTTCCAATGCTTAGAAGGACAAAATCGCGATAATGTTGATTCTTTAATCGTTACAGCTTCTGGTGGACCTTTACGTACTTGGGACTCTGATAAGATTCAAACAGCCACAGCTGCAGATTGCTTGCGACATCCAACTTGGAATATGGGCAATAAGATTACTATCGACTCTGCATCTCTATTTAACAAGGGCTTAGAGGTAATCGAAGCTCATTGGCTATTTGGTTTTGATTTTGATCATATTGATGTTGTGGTACATCCTCAGAGTATCGTTCATTCAATGATACGCATGAAAGATGGGGCTATATTAGCTCAGATGGGTAATCCAGATATGCGCGAGCCTATTCAATATGCTTTGACATATCCAAAACGTGAAGTGTTAAGTATGAATCATCTTGATTTTACTAAAGCCTTACAATTAGAGTTTTTACCACCACGATATGATGATTTTCCTGCTCTTCGTCTTGCTTATGAAGTAGGACGAGCAAGTGGCTTTAAACCAGCCGTATTTAATGCTGCAAACGAAACAGCAGTTTATGCATTTTTAGATGATAAAATCGCCTTTGGTGATATTTACAAAGTCGTTACATCAGTTCTAGAATCTATGGGACCTGAAGATGACTTTACGTTAGACAATTTATTAGCTATCGATAGTTGGGCTCGTGAAAAGGCTACATCATTGATGGTATAGGAGTATATATGATAACGGCATTAGCCACAATATTTGTATTTGGTTTAATCGTGTTTATACATGAGTTAGGCCATTTTATTACAGCAAAAATGTCGGGTATGCAAGTAGACGAATTCGCCATAGGTTTTGGTCCTGCCATATTTAAGGTACAACAAGGGGAGACGTTATATTCTATTCGTATCATTCCTCTTGGTGGCTTTAATCGTATTGCTGGCATGACACCTGACGAGCCGTTAAATGAACGGTCATTTTATACTAAACCTGCATGGAAGAAATTTATTGTTATTTCTGCAGGGGCAGTATTCAATTTTTTATTGGCCATTGTTTTATTCTTTGGCCTCAATGCAACAGTAGGTAATCTTACCTATACAAATGATCCTGTTATTGGTAATATCATCCCTGGTAGTGCCGCCGAACAAGCTCATTTACAAACAAATGATAGAATTCTTAATATTGATGGTAAAAAGATTTCTACGTGGGATGAAATTCGTCCTAGCTTACAAGGTACTGCCAATCACGGTGTTACCGTTGTGGTAGATCGAGATGGAGAAACTGTAGAAACTACAGTGATTCCCAAAATGGAACAAGATAGTCCTAAAATTGGTATTTATCCTAGTTTTACACGAGAAAGTTATAGTATAGGCGAGTCTTTGAGTTTAGCTGTTACTCGTACTGGTCAAACAATTGTTGCTATGCTAAGTGGCTTATATGATATGATTCGCGGTACACAAGCTGCAGAATTATCGGGTCCAGTAGGTATTTCACAAATGGCTGGCACTATTGCACAATCTGGCTTTGCACCACTTTTGAGCTTTGCCGCATTCTTAAGTATTAACTTAGGGGTTATCAATCTTTTACCATTACCTGTATTAGATGGTGGTCATTTAATTATTATTTTGGCTGAAGCTATTACAGGTCGTAAATTACCTGCTAAGGCACTAATGTATATTCAAATGGTTGGTGTTGCTTTAATGGTAGCATTATTCTTATATGTAACAACTCAGGATATATTCCGATTACTATAAGATAGATGGGAGATTACAATGATTGTACGTAAACCAACAAATGGTATCTATGTAGGTACAGTTAAAATTGGTGATTATGCACCGGTAAGCATTCAATCAATGATTACTACAGATCCGGTTCATACGGAAAAGGCTATAGCTGAAATAAATCGTTTAGCTGAGGCTGGTTGTGAACTAGTACGTGTTGCAGTGCCTACAATGGAATCTGCAAAAGCTTTAAAAGCAGTTCGTGCTGGTATTGATATTCCTTTAATTGCTGATATTCATTTCGACTATAAATTAGCGTTAGAAGCTATCGAGAATAATGTTGATGGATTGCGTATTAACCCAGGAAACATCGGCGGTGAGGATAAGGTATTAGCTGTTATAGAAAAAGCTAAACCTAAACAAATCCCGATTCGTATTGGCGTTAATGCAGGGTCTTTACCAAAGCATATCCTTGATGCACATGGAGGTCATCCCACAGCTGATGGCATGGTGGAAACTGCATTAGAACATGTGCGAATTCTTGAGAAGCTCGACTACCGTCAAATGAAATTATCTATTAAAGCAACGGAAGTTCCTTTAATGGTAGAAGCATATCGTAAGTTATCCGATAAGATTCCTTATCCATTGCATTTAGGTGTTACTGAAGCTGGTACGATAAAACAAGGTACTATTAAGTCTGCTATGGGCATTGGTGCTTTATTATTAGACGGTATCGGTGATACTTTACGGGTATCCTTAACAGGTGATCCAATACATGAAATTGAAGTAGGTCGAAGTATTTTGAGTAATTTAGGATTACGAAACTTTGGAGCTACAATGATTTCCTGTCCTACATGCGGTCGATGCCAAGTGAACTTATTTGATATGGCAGGGATTGTAGAGGAGCGTTTAGCATCCATTAAAGCACCTATTAAAGTAGCTGTTATGGGTTGTGTCGTAAATGGGCCTGGCGAGGCTCGTGAGGCTGATTTTGGCATTGCTGGTGGTAATGGACAAGGTATTGTCTTCCGTAAAGGTGAAGTTATCAAGACTGTGCCAGAAGCTGAATTAGTAGATACATTATTTAGAGAAATTGATCAATATTTAGAAAACTTAGATGAGGAGTCTTTATGTTAGCCACTAAATTATATGCACCTACATTGCGTGAGGTTCCATCTGACGCTGATGTAGTTAGCCAACAGCTTATGCTTCGCGCTGGTTTTATGCGCAAAACTGCAAATGGTTTATATAGCTTTTTACCATTAGGTTGGAGAAGTATCAAAAAAATCGAAGCTATTGTACGTGAAGAAATGGATCGTGCTAGTGCTCAAGAAATCATGATGCCTATCTTACAACCTGCTGAAATTTGGAAAGAATCTGGCCGTTGGAATGCATATGGCGCTGAAATGATGCGTATTAATGATCGTCATGATAATGAATTCTGCTTAGGACCAACTCATGAAGAGATGATTACTACACTTGTTAAAAATGAGATCAATTCATATCGTCAACTACCAGTAAATTTATATCAAATTCAAAGTAAATTCCGTGATGAACGTCGTCCGCGTTATGGTTTAATGCGTAGTCGTGAATTCATTATGAAAGATGCATACTCCTTTGATGTAGATGAAGCTGGTTTAGATGAATCTTATAAATCTATGTATGATGCATATACACGTATTTTTACGCGCTGTGGCCTTACATTCCGTCCGGTAGAGGCTGATAGCGGTGCCATCGGTGGTAGTGGTACACACGAGTTTATGGCAATCGCAGAAGCTGGTGAAGCAGATATTGTGTACTGCACAAAATGTGACTATGCTGCCAATATTGAGATTGGTAAACCTGGTATTATGAAACAGGAAGAAGAAGCACTTCAAGAGTTATCTATTGTAGATACTCCTAATGCAAGTACTATTGAAGCTGTTGCAGAAATGCTAAATCTTCCATTACATAAAACCATTAAAGCCGTAGTATTTTCTATTGATGGTAAAGTTGTATTAGCCATTGTTCGTGGTGATCATGAAGTAAATGAAGTAGCTGTACAACATGCTGTGCTTGGTTCTGTAGAACCAGAAATGGCTACGCCAGAGGAATTAGAAAAAGTAGGCTTAACAGCTGGCTTTATTAGTCCTGTTGGGTTAAAACAAACAGAAGAGTTTGCTATTGTTGTGGATGAATCTGTTATGGAAACGTACAATGTTTGTGGTGGTGCAAACAAGAAAGATGCACACTATATTAACATTAACCCTAAACGTGACTTTAATGTAGAAGATATCATTGTTGCACCAATTCGTTTAATAACAGATGACGATGTTTGTCCAACTTGTGGTGGTGCATTAGAACATGCTAAAGGTATTGAAGTAGGTCAAGTATTTAAATTGGGTACAAAATACTCTGAAGCTTTACAAGCTACATTCTTAGATCAAAATGGTCGTCCTAATCCAATGATTATGGGTTGTTATGGTATTGGTGTATCTCGTACATTAGCTGCAGCTATTGAGCAGTACCACGATGAAAATGGTATTATTTGGCCACGTTCTATTGCTCCATTTGAAGCTGTTATTGTACCTATTAATGCAAAAGATGAAGCTTTGATGTCTACAAGTCAAACAATTTATACTGCATTACAAGATGCAGGTGTAGATGTGTTACTTGATGATCGTAAGGATCGAGCTGGTGTAAAATTCAAAGATGCTGATTTAATTGGCTATCCACTTCGTATTACAGTAAGTAAAAATACACTTGAAAATAATGAAGTAGAAATTCAAATCCGTAAGTCTTGTGAAGCGATTACATGTGCAATTGATTCTGTAGCGACTAAGGTTACTGAATTACTTCAAGATTTATAATTAAATTGCGATTCTAGTGAATACTCATTAGGGTCGCAATTTTTCTATCTCAGCTTGAATAAATTAGCTAAATCAGTCATAATTAAAAGATAGGATAATTGTAATGGGAGGTGCTCTATGCTTGTTGATTTTCATATGCATTCTATCTATTCTGATGGTGTTAAAAGTCCAGAAGAATTATTACGTCATGCTTTAGAATGTAAACTATCTATGATGGCGTTAACTGATCATGACGAAATTGATGGCATAAAAGCATTGCGTGCCGCTCAAAAGCAATTAGATCCGGGCAAAACTATTAAAATTATTGATGGTTGTGAATTTAGTGCTGACTATAAAGATAAATCTATTCATATTCTGGGCTATCGTTTTGATGAAACAAATCAAGAATTAAAAGACTTTATTCAATTTTTTAAAGCAAAACGAGAAGAACGGATTGATGAGATTATCAAACGTTGTAATAATGCTGGATATGTTATATCAAAAGATGACCTACTTAAAAAATTCCCTAAGACGCAAGCTTATGGGCGTCCACATATTGGACAGTTATTAATTGATGGTGGTTATGCTAAGGATATTAATGAGGTATTCAAAGGTATTCTTCGAAAAGATAGTCCATGCTATGTACCTAAGGTAAAGGTTGAGGTTCCGCATATTATTGATATTATTCATAAAGCTGGTGGCCTTGCCGTTATGGCCCATCCTAAACTAGTAACTAGTGATGAATATGTAGTAGAAATGTTAGCCTATAATTTTGATGGTATGGAGGTTTACCATACTAAACATAACGATGATGATGTGAAACGATATAAAGCATTAGCTAAAGAACATAACTTGTTTATTACAGGTGGTTCTGATTATCATGGTATTCCAGGTAAAGCACCAGATCAATTTGGAGATTACTTGGTATCCGCAGAGAATGTATCAGAATTTATTAGTTTGTTATAAATAATGAGGTTGACTATGGAAGTCATTGCATTTGTAGGTAGTAGTGGCACTGGTAAAAGCCATCGTGCGCTCGTAGTTGCTCATGAAAATAATATTGAATGTATTATCGATGATGGCATTTTAATTCACGATAATAAGATTGTAGCTGGCTTTTCTGCAAAGAAGGAATCTAGCCGATTAAAAGCTGTTCGTCGTGCCATTTTCCAAGATGAAGTGCAAGTAAAATCAGTACGTGAGCAATTAGATAAAATCAATCCTAATAAACTTATGATTATTGGTACATCCGATAATATGGTTAAAAAAATTACGAAAGCATTAGGCTTGCAAGATCCTGATCGATATATTCGCATTGAGGACGTTGCTACACCTAAAGAAATTGAAAAAGCACAACATGCTCGTCTAAAAGAAGGTAAACATATTATTCCAGTTCCAACGATGGAATTGAAACCTCACTTTAGAGGGTACTTAATTGATCCAATCAAAACTATGTGGCGTCGACGTACATTAAAAAAACAAGACCAAGATACATTGGGGCAAATTGGGTCAGAAGGCTTTGAACGTTCTGTAGTACGCCCTGCCTTCAGCTATTATGGACGACTCACCTTTGATGATGATGTAATTATTAAATTGATTCGCAATGGCTTAAAAAAAGTTGTCGGTGTTGATGAATCAAGTGTCATTTCTTTCAAAAAAAGCGATAAAGGCCAAAATGGTCTAGTTGTAGATATGGCTGTTGTTATTGAACATGGTTATCCTGTTAAATCATTAATGCAACAAGTGCAAAAGTCTGTTCGTAATGAAATCGAATATATTACAGGCATGTCTATTGAACGGATGTCCATAAAAGTTAAAAATATTATAGAAACAAAACGTAAGATTGTTAAAGTATAGGAGTTAGAATGAAGTCTTATTATATTTACACCTATGGTTGTCAAATGAATACTGCTGATTCTGAGCGCTTATCGCATCAGCTGGAATCTGTTGGGTATACGCCAACAGAGGACGTGGAAACTGCAGATTTAATATTATTAAATACTTGTGCAGTGCGTGAGAATGCAGAAACTAAAGTCTATGGCCGCATAGGTGAGCTAATGAGACTGAAGAGAAAAAATAAAAACTTAATTCTTGCTGTTACAGGATGCATGGCACAGAAGAATCAAGCAGAAATGTTTAAGCGCGCTCCACATATTGATATTGTTTTAGGTACTCATAATATTCAACATATTAATGAAATGATTGAAGAGGTACAACGAGGTCATACACATCAAATCAATGTAGACATGGATAACTCCGTGTTACCTGAATTGGAAGCAAAACCTAATGGTACCTTTTATGCATGGGTACCTATTATGAATGGATGCAATAAGTTCTGTACCTATTGTATCGTTCCTCACGTTCGTGGTAGAGAAATTAGTCGTCCTGTAGAGGCCATCGTAAAAGAGGTAACCGAACTAGGAGCAAAAGGGTTTAAAGAGATCACTTTATTGGGGCAAAATGTAAACTCTTATGGCTTAGATTTTAAAGATGGTACCGATTTTGGTATATTAGTGGACGCTCTCGATGGTATTCCAGGTATTGAACGTATACGTTATATGACAAGTCATCCTCAAGATATGACAAAATCTATGATAGATGCACTTGGGCGTTCCTCTAATATCGTTACCCATTTACATTTACCTATTCAATCCGGTTCAGACCGTATTTTGAAGAAAATGAACCGTCATTATACAGTAGAACATTACAAAGAATTACTTTCTTACTGTCGTGAGAAAATTAAAGATCTAGTAGTTACTACAGATATTATCGTAGGTTTCCCAGGAGAAACAGAGGAAGACTTCCAAGCTACATTACAATTGTTAAAAGATGTACGTTATGATATGGCTTATACATTCATTTATTCTAAACGTTCTGGAACGCCAGCAGCGACTATGGATGATCAAGTTCCAGAAGAGGTTAAACGGGTACGTTTACAAACATTGATGGATGTACAAAACGAGATCTCTTATGAATTGAATAAACCTATGGAAGGGCAAGTGTTTGATATTATTGTAGAGGGGCCAAGTCCTCGTGATGAAGATATGTGGTTTGGTCGGACATCGGGCAATAAAATGGTGTTATTCCCGAAAGACGATTCTTTATCAATTGGCGAAACTGTACCTGCATATATTGATAAAGCACAAACTTGGGTTTGCTACGGTACAATACAAAAGGGGTAAGTATGGCAAAAAAGCAAACACCTATGATGGAGCAGTATTTAGATATTAAAGCTAGATATTCTGAAGAATTACTATTCTTTCGATTAGGTGACTTTTATGAATTATTTAATGATGATGCATTAATTGCATCTCGTGAACTTAATATAACCTTAACCGGTCGCCCAACAGGAGATGAGGAACGCACACCAATGTGTGGCGTTCCTTTTCATGCTGCTGAAAGTTATATAGAAACATTGGTAAAAAAAGGTTATAAGGTTGCTATTTGTGAACAATTAGAAGATCCTAAAGCAGTTAAGGGTATTGTTAAGCGTGACGTTATTAAAGTTATTACACCGGGGACTGTAATGACTGAAAATGGTAATGATGCACGGTCAAATAATTTTTTATCATTATTTTATATGGTAAAAGATGCATGGATACTCGTATTTTCAGATGTATCTACCGGGGAAGTTATTTGGCATCGTATTACTGATTGTGAAAAACGAAGTGATATGTTTGATGCACTCAGTATGTATCGTCCAAGTGAAATAATATTGCCTGAAGGAACTGTATTACCGCAAGATATAAAAGACTTTATGGATAATCAATTCAGTAATATTGTATTATCCCCATTTAGTACATATCATACACAACGAGAGGTAGCGGAAAAAGCAGTTACTCACTTTGGCGATTTAGGCCTTATGGAAGAGGATGTATGGGAAGCATTAGGGTATATGCTTTTATATTTAGAGGATATTATTAAGTCTGAAATTTCTCATATTAACTATGTTCATCAATTAAGTGTAGGTAATCGCCTAATCTTAGATACATCTTCCTTACGTCATCTTGAAATTACCCATAATCTACGTGATGGTGGTCAAAAAGGTACATTACTTGATGTACTAGATCGTACGTTGACACCAATGGGTGCGCGCCTATTAAAGCAATGGCTTGAAAGTCCGTTGACTGATGTAAATCAAATTCAACGTAGACAAGCTGCCGTAGCAGAACTTATTACACGTGGAGCAGAGCGGTCTCATATCCGTAGCTTATTAGATTGTATTTATGACTTTGAGCGCATCGTAGGTCGTGTAGAAACAGGTTCTGTGTCACCTAGAGATTTAACGGCTCTTCGTGAATCTCTAGCAGTATTGCCAAATATTAAAGATGTATTAGGTACATGCTCAAGTTTAGCATTAACATCCATTAATGACCGTATCCAAGATCATAAAGATATATATGATTTATTATGCCGTGCTATTGCTGACCAACCAGCATTGACATTAAAAGAAGGCCGCGTCATTAAAGATGGTTTCAATCCAGATTTAGATGAACTGCGTTCTTTAGCTACTAATAGTGAGCAATGGCTGGCTAAGATGGAAGCTGATATTAAAGAAGCTACAGGTTTATCTAAAATTAAAACTGGCTATAATAAGGTGTTTGGTTACTATTTTGAAGTATCTCACAGTAAATCTGAGCAAGTACCGGATTACTTCATTCGAAAACAAACCTTAGCTAATGCAGAACGTTATATTACACCGGAATTAAAAGAGTTTGAAATCAAAATTCTTAGCGCTAAAGACAAGATAATCGCTTTAGAACATGAATTATATCAACAATTACGAAATGATATAAAACTTGTTATTAAAGATGTACAAGAAACAGCTCGTGCTCTTGCTGAGCTTGATGTAATGTGTTCTTTGGCACTAGTAGGTTACGAAGAGAATTATATTTGCCCTACAATCGTAATGAATGGCCAAATCAATATTCGGGATGGTCGTCATCCTGTCATTGAAAAATTCTTGAAACGTGAAGTTTTTGTACCAAATGATATCGTTCTAAATCATGATGATGAGGAATTCTTGCTCATTACCGGCCCTAATATGGCCGGTAAATCAACATATATGCGTCAAGCTGCTATTTTGATGATTATGGCTCAAATAGGATCCTTTATTCCTGCCCGTGAAGCATCTATTTCTCCAGTGGATCGCATCTTTACACGTGTAGGTGCTAGTGATGATATTTCTACTGGTCAAAGTACGTTCATGGTAGAAATGAAAGAGGTAGCCTATATTTTAGAGAATGCTACACATAATAGCTTAATTATCTTAGATGAAATTGGTCGTGGCACTAGTACATTTGATGGTTTAAGTATCGCCCAAGCCGTAGTTGAGCATATTTGTAAGCATATTCACGGCAAGACATTATTTGCTACCCATTACCATGAGCTAATTTGTTTAGAAGAAAGCTATAGTAAATTAAAGAATTACACTGTAGCTGTAAAAGAAAAAGGTAAGGATGTTGCATTCTTGCGCCGCATCATCAGAGGTGGTGCAGACCGTAGCTATGGTATTCATGTAGCGAGATTGGCAGGATTACCAAATTCTGTGCTAAAACGTGCAGAGGTAATTTTGGAATCATTGGAAGATCAAAGTCATGATGCTAGTGATTTAAATAACCGTGTAATTGGTGGACAATCTACTAATGTGGTTAAAATAACTACAAAACAAGCGAGTGATTTACCACTAGGTAATTTATTTACTCATTCTGTAGTCGATAGCTTACTCGAAGTGGATGTAATGAGTATGACACCGATTGAAGCATTAAATAAATTATATGAACTACAAGAGGAGGCTCGTAAAGGAGGCGGGAAATAATGGCAACCATTCATGTATTGGATGAAACCACAATCAATAAAATAGCTGCTGGCGAAGTTGTGGAACGTCCCGCATCTGTTATTAAAGAGCTTATCGAAAACTCCATTGATGCGTCTGCCACTAATATTGAAGTTGAAATCGGCGATGGCGGTGTAGCTTATATGCGCATTACCGATAATGGTATCGGTATGACAGAGGAAGATGCACGCCTAGCAATTTTGCGTCATGCTACCTCTAAAATACAACAGGTAGAAGATTTATTTGATATAGCATCCCTCGGCTTCCGTGGCGAGGCTTTGGCTAGTATTGCCTCAGTGTCTCATTTTTCTTTGACTACACGTAAAGCTGACTCTGATTTGGGTACTCGTATTACCGTAGATGGTGGTACTTTCACCGATTGTATTCCTTATGGTGCGGCACCTGGTACGACAATTGAAATTAGAGACTTGTTTTATAATACGCCAGCCCGTCGCAAGTTCTTGAAAACAGAGCGTACCGAATCTTCTAAAATTCAAGGTATTGTAGGCAAACTGGCTCTTAGTAACCCACATATTTCTTTTAAACTCATCGTAGATGACCGTGTGGCTATTATTACTCCTGGAAACGGCAATATTGGTGATACGGTAGCCGCATTATATGGCTATAAAACGAAAGATGATATTTTCACTGTTGCTTATGAAAGTGACTCTATTTATATCGATGGTGTAGTGAGTAAACCTACCCTTCTTAAAAGTACAAGAATTTGGCAAACTATTATCGTTAATAACCGTGTTATTGCCGATAAAACAATAATGAAGGCTATCGATAATGCTTACCATGCATTGTTACCTAAAAACGGTCATCCTTTAGTGGTACTTAATATTACTGTACCTGCTGGTATGGTTGATATTAACGTTCATCCACGAAAAAGTGAAGTAAAATTCTCAGATGATAAGATTATATTTAAAGCTGTTTATCATGGTATTTTAAACGCCTTAAATAATCCTCTCCACGAGCGATATGAACGAGAATCATCCTCTTATATGAATGGTACAGTCACTAATGGAGTTGACTTCAATAGTAATAATAGGGATAGTAATAGTAGTTCATTTTCCGCTGGCAATAGTACGTATGATTCGTATCGAACACCTTCTGTGGTAGAAGATGAGATGCAGTCTGCTGAGCATATAGCTACTGCGGTAGATTATGATAAAGTATTTGGTGGTCGCCGTACTAAAGGATACGAAGTTATGCGTGGTGAAACTACACAGTTTGTGGAGAACCTTAAAGCTAAGGGATATACACCACCTACACCAAAGGCCACTTATGAACAATCATCCTTTGTAGATGAAAGTTTTGACGCTGTTCCTAAAGAATTCCCTAGTTATACCAAAGAGGATATAGATCGTTTTAAATCTTTATCTCATGACATCCGTGAACAAGATGTGGAGGAACGGACAATTCAAAACTCTGGATTCCTACCAATGGGCCAAGTTGCGTCTTGTTATATTTTGGCAAAAAAGGGTGATGATCTCTATATTATAGATCAACATGCTGCACATGAACGTGTGCGTTATGATAAGCTTTGTAAGTCTTCTGAATCCATTCCTATGCAATCTATCCTTGTGCCTCAATATAGTGAGGCTACAGATGATGAAATGAATTTGGTAGAGGAAGAGCGAGAAACCTTACTAGATCTTGGCTTTGATGTAGAGTTAGGTGGTCCTACGAAAATAAAATTAGTAGGGGCGCCTGTAGATTTAGTAGAGTCAAAGGCTTTTGAAATTCTCCAGTATGTATTCTCTTACTTACATGAACATCAACAGCCTACTAAGGCTCAGTTACGTCATGAAATGCTAGCGTATGCATCTTGTAGAGGGGCCATTAAGGCAGGTCATAATTTAAATATGTATCAAATGACTACCTTAATTGAGGATTTATTTAGTACTGAGAAACCGTACGTATGTCCTCATGGCCGTCCAACGATAATCAAGTTTACACCTGATGAATTAGGTAAATTATTCTTACGGTCTTAATATGAATATACTAACCACATCTCAAAAATCTAATGAGGTCATTCAGGAGGAAGCCAAAGCACTGGCTTCCTCTATGCATATGACATATATTAAACGAGGTAAAACATCGATACCAGCCTTATTCAGTAAGTATCAATGCGAATATATTGCGGTTCTTGCTGGTTCTGGATTAACTATTCATTTCCCAGAAAATCAACAACATACATTTCATTTATCTATGGCTCAATTGCGTATATTACGTTTACAACGCGGTGAAGGCGATCATCTCGTTAATGCGGTACAAGTCATATTAGATAAAAAAGGATTATCTAATAGAGATAAATTTACGTTTTTAGACTGTACAATTGGCCTTGGTAGTGACAGTATGGTAGTGAGTTATGGTTACCCACAGGCTCAAATAACTGGCCTAGAAGGGTCTTTACCTATATGGCTTGCTACTAGTCATGGCTTAGCTCATTATATTCATAGTGAGGATAGTGTAACGAATGTATTACGACGTATTAAAGTAAATCATGATACCTTTGAGCACTATTTACCAAACCTACCTGACAATAGTATTGATATTATTTATTTTGATCCTATGTTTGAAGTTCCTGTAGAGGAAAGTCCTCAATTCAAACCTCTTCGAGGGCATACTGTGGAAAGTCATATAGATGATAAAATCATGGCACAGGCTATGCGTGTTGCCACGTATGGTGTTATTATTAAAGAACGACCATTTAGTTCGGTCTTTCAAAACTATCCACCGCATCAATGGGTGGGCGGAAAATATAGTCGTATAGGCTATGGTGTATATATGAAGGAGTTAATGTGAATCCCTTAATTACCATCGTTGGACCAACGGCAGTAGGCAAAACAGATCTTACCTTGGACTTAGCAGAACAGCTACATGCTGAGGTTATTTCTGGTGATGCTTATCAAGTATATAAACAACTCAATATTGGTAGCGCTAAACCATCGGCGGATGAACTTAAGCGTGTGAAACATCATCTTATCGATATATTAGAACCAAATGATTCATATTCAGTGTCTATTTTCCAAAATCAAGCTAAAGAGATAATTGGTAGACTAAATGATAGGAATATTCTACCTATTCTGTCTGGTGGTACAGGGTTATATGTTCAATCGTTATTAGAAAACTATAACTTTAATGACGTTAAGCCTGATGAAAATTTACGATTAGAACTAGATGAGCTATTTAATACTAAAGGTATTGATGGTTTACGAGAATATGCTTTCACATTAGGAAAAGAACATAATATAGAAATTCAATATAGTGATAAGCATCGTTTGTATCGAGCTATTGAAATATTGAATCATGGTGATATAGATTCGTTACGTAATCAGACTAAAGATGGCATATCTTATAAAGGGCCTGTTATTGGTCTTATGAGAGATCGTGATCAGTTATATGAACGCATTAATTTACGCGTTGATATGATGTTTGATGCAGGTTTGATTGAAGAGGTTGAGCAACTTGTTAAGTCCGGTGTAAATCCTGATTGCCAAGCCTTTAAGGGGATAGGTTATAAAGAGGTTGTAGACTATATAAATGGCACTATTAATCTTGATGAATGTAGAGATTTGATCAAGAAAAATACTCGTCACTTCGCAAAGCGACAAATCACTTGGTATAAGCGCATGCCATATATTGAATGGATTCATATTGATAATAATACATCTAAAGATTTTATATTTAATAAAGCTATGGAATTAATTCGTAGAGAAGGATTAGCATGACATTAGAAGAAATACGTAGTAAAGCCCTTAAGATGGCTGAACCTGAATTTAAAAAGTTTGAACCTATTGCATTAGCCAATACAAAAAAGGTATTAGAAGCCTTTAAAGAGTGCCAAGTATCTGACTATCATTTTACAGGTACTACGGGTTATGGTTATAACGATGTGGGCCGTGAGAAGTTAGACGAAGTATTCGCTTATGTATTTAAAGGTGAAAAAGCCATCGTTCGTCCTCATTTTGTTTCTGGTACTCATGCACTAGCAACAACTCTTATTGCATTAATGGGTAATGGATCTAAGGGCACTGAGTTTATCTATGCAGTAGGGGCTCCTTACGATACGATGCAATCTGTTATCGGTGCATCTCGTGAGGTGCGTGGATCTCTTGTAGAAAAGGGGTTTACCTATACTGAGGTGCCTTTAAAAGATAATACATATGATGTAGAAGCCATCGCTAATGCTGTTAATGACAATACGCGAGTAGTAGTGATTCAACGCTCTCGTGGTTATAGTACGCGTGAACCGTTATCTATTGCAGATATTAAGATTATTGTAGATGCTGTAAAAGCTAAAAACTCGAATACTATTTGTTTTGTAGATAATTGTTATGGTGAGTTTACAGAACTGCAAGAACCTTTAGAAGCTGGTGCAGATATTATGGCTGGTTCGCTCATTAAAAATGCAGGGGGCGGCTTAGCACCAACAGGTGGCTACATCGTAGGTCGTGAAGACTTAGTTGAAGATGCAGCGTACCAACTGACTGCTCCAGGACTTGGTGATCATATGGGCTCTTATGCGCCTGGTTACCGCTTATTTTTCCAAGGCTTGTTTATGGCTCCTCATGTAGTATTACAAGCTCTTAAAGGGGCTGTATATACAGCTGCAGTAGGTGAATTGTTAGGATATGATGTATTCCCTAAGGTAAATGCTGATCGCTATGATTTAATTCAAGCTATTAATTTAAAAAATGGAGAAGAAATGGAGCATTTCTGTGTAGGTATGCAAGCATATTCTCCTGTAGATGCTCACGTACATCCAATTCCTGGTGATATGCCTGGGTACGAAGATAAAATCATCATGGCCGGTGGAACCTTTGTACAAGGATCTTCTATTGAATTGAGTGCAGATGGTCCTGTTCGTCCTCCGTATACGATTTTCATGCAAGGTGGACTTGTATTTGAACATTCTATGCTAGGTATTTTAGGTGCTGCAGAAGAATTACTAAAACATAGATAATAATTAGAATCTCTTTCTTTTGATGAAAGGGATTCTTTTTATTTCAAATCTTTTCAATGTACCTAATTCTAGGCTATAATATAAGTTGCTATAATTTCATAGCAATACTACTCGGACTTTTACACCGAACTAGTGTTTTACACGTCAGGCTTTCACCCTGATTAGTTTTATGATCAAGAGATCATTAAAAGGAGAAAGTATGGAAAAAGTTATCGCTGTAGCTATGAGTGGCGGCGTAGATAGTTCTTTAACTGCTGCAATGTTACTAAAACAAGGCTATAAAGTATTTGGTATTACCCTATGGTTGTGGGTGAGTGGTACACCTTATGATTCAGTGCCTCTCGCTGTAACAGATGCTAAGAAGATGTGTGATTTTCTTGGTATTGAGCATCATGTTATTGATGCTCGTGATGTATTCTACGATAATGTAGTAGATTACTTCGTAAAAGAATATGCCTATGGTCGTACACCAAATCCTTGTGTATTCTGTAATAAAAATATCAAATTTGATTTGATGCTCAATCGAGCCCTTGAACTTGGTGCCACACATATGGTTACTGGCCATTATGCACAGGTTAATTATAATGAAGAAACTGGTTTATATGAATTACATAAAGGCGTTGATCCTACTAAAGACCAAAGCTATGTTATGTATAATATGAACCAACGCATTTTGAGTCACCTTATGTTCCCACTAGGTGGCCAATGTAAGACTGAAACACGTAAATTAGCTGCTGAATATGATTTGCCAGTAGCTAAAAAACCAGATAGTGTTGATATTTGCTTCTTGCCTCATGGGAACTATCAAAAGCTTGTAGTAGAAGAAATGAAAGATAAACCAAAGTCTGGTAATATCGTTACTGAAGATGGTGAGGTATTAGGTAAACACAATGGTTTATTTAACTACACTATAGGCCAACGTAAGGGCCTTGGAATTGCATATAAGCATCCATTATATGTAATTGGTTTTAATGGTGAACGCAATGAAGTCATTGTAGGTCCTAATGATCGACTTTTTACGAATCGTATGATTTGTAAGTTCTATAATTTCCTGGATGATACAATTCATAAAGAATTAAAAGCAGAAGGTAAAATTCGCTATGCAGCAAATCCTTCACCTTGTACTGCACGTATCTTAGATGATGATACGATGGAAGTTATCTTCGAAGAACCACAACGGGCTATTACACCAGGTCAGTCCGTAGCCTTTTATAATGGCACTCAACTATTAGGAGGTGCTGTTATCGATCGCGTATGTTAGAAAGGAGAATACAAGTTCCTTGAACTTGTTTACATAGTATGTCAACAAAAAAGATTAGAAACTTCTGTATTATAGCTCATATTGACCATGGTAAATCTACCATCGCCGACAGATTAATTGAATATACTGGCACATTACAAAAACGAGAAATGGAAGCGCAAGTCCTAGACTCCATGGATTTGGAACGAGAACGTGGTATTACTATTAAAGCGCAATCTGTTCGAATTTTGTATAAAGCACAAGATGGAGAAGAGTATACTTTAAACCTTATCGATACTCCTGGCCATGTGGATTTCAGCTATGAAGTATCTCGTTCTCTTGCAGCTTGTGAAGGTGCATTACTAGTAGTAGATGCTGCACAAGGTGTAGAGGCTCAAACGTTGGCGAATGTATATCTCGCTTTAGAACATGATCTTGAAATTATTCCTGTTATCAATAAAATAGATTTGCCTTCTGCCGATCCTGATCGGGTTAAACATGAAATTGAAGATATCATTGGTTTAGACGCATCAGAAGCAGTATTATGTTCTGCTAAATCTGGCATTGGCATTCCAGATATTTTAGAAGCCATTGTAAATAAGGTGCCTGCACCACCAGATAAATCTGATGAACCAACAAGAGCATTGATTTTTGATAGCCGCTTTGATGCTTATAAAGGTGCTATTGCTTATGTGCGCGTAAAAGAAGGTACTATTAAAACAAAAGATACCATTCGCATGATGCATGATAATAAGGATTTTGATGTAACAGAGCTCGGTATCTTTACACCAAATCTTGTGCCTGTTCAGGAATTACCATGTGGTTCTGTAGGTTGTATTGCGGCAAGTATTAAGAATGTAGCAGACTGTCACGTAGGTGATACGGTAACATTAGCTGATAATCCTGCACCAGAACCATTACCAGGCTATCGCAAAGCCGTATCCATGGTATATTGTGGCTTGTATCCAACAGATTCTAAGGACTATGAAAATCTTCGGGATGCATTAGAAAAGTTACAGCTTAATGATGCTGCTTTAGAATATGAAGCTGAAACATCTTTGGCATTGGGTTTTGGTTTCCGTTGTGGCTTCCTTGGACTTTTACATATGGATGTAATTCAAGAACGGTTAGAGCGTGAATATAACTTATCCCTTATTACAACAGCTCCATCTGTAAACTACAAGGTTTATAAGACGAATGGGGAAATGCTTGAAGTGGATAACCCTGCTAAATTACCACCTCCTACAGAAATCGATTACATTGAAGAACCATATGTAAAAGCTACTACAATTGTGCCTAAAGACTTTGTTGGTACTATTATGGAGTTATCTCAAGATAAACGTGGTGAATATCAATCCATGGAATATTTGGATGAAACACGTGTATCTGTTGTGTATCACTTGCCTTTGAGTGAAATTATTTACGACTACTTTGATAAATTGAAATCCGCTACAAAAGGTTATGCATCTCTTGACTATGAGTTGATTGGGTATAAACAATCTCCAATGGTTAAGATGGATATTCTGTTAAATGGTGATCCTGTAGATGCATTGTCTATTATCGTACATAAGGACCGTGCTGCTACACGTGGTCGTGCGTTAGCTGAAAAATTAAAAGAATTGATTCCTCGTCAAATGTTTGAAATTCCAATTCAAGCAGCGGTGGGCACGAAAATTGTGGCTCGTGAAACCGTAAAGGCTTGGCGTAAAGACGTTTTAGCCAAATGTTATGGTGGCGATATTTCTCGTAAACGTAAACTCTTAGAAAAACAAAAAGCCGGTAAGAAACGCATGAAGTCAGTGGGCTCTGTAGAGATTCCACAAGAAGCATTCATGGCTATTCTCAAGGTTGAGGACTAATATAATGAAAACAGATTCTAATACTTTGAATCTGTCTACACTTGGGGATATGGGCTTGTATGTCCATATCCCTTTTTGTAAACAGAAATGTATTTACTGTGATTTTCCTGCCTATCAAAATTTACAAGATTATTATGAAACCTATGTATATGCCTTAGTACAAGAGATTGATCTTTGGGTTTCTGAACATCCTGAATCTAAAGAGCGGTCCATTGATACGATTTACTTTGGTGGTGGTACGCCTACTGAATTATCAATTCAACAACTACAGATGATTGTAGATAAAATAAAAAGTACTTTTACTATCAATGAAAACTGTCATATGACTATCGAATCTAATCCTGGGGAAGTAGATTTACAGTATCTAACTAAGTTAGTTAAACTAGGCTTTAATCGTATTAGTTTTGGCGTTCAAACCTTTGATGATAAGGCGCTTACTATGTTGCATCGTAGTCATGATGGAGAAAAGGCCATACAAGCCGTATATGATGCTAAAGAAGCTGGATTTACAGATATTAATATTGATTTAATCTATGGCTTGCCACGACAAACCTTAGAGGATATTCAGCATAATTTAAATATTGTAAAAGATTTACCAATTAATCATATTTCTACGTATGGTTTACAAGTTGAGGTAGGCACTTATTTATATCATTTAGTACAAAAGAACTTGATCTCTATTCCTAGTGAAAGTATAGATGAGTCAATGTATGATATGATGATGGCTGGTTTAAAAGAACTAGGGTTTGAGCGATACGAGATTTCAAATTTCGCGAAGGGTAATTCCTATAGTCGTCATAATTTAAAATATTGGCACTATATAGACTATTTAGGCTTTGGTGCTGGAGCTCATTCCTTCTATGATGGTATACGCCGTAGTAACAATCGTAATGTAATGCCTTATATACAGTCCGTTGATCGATATATTATGCCCACTATCGATACGGAGACGATTACTTTAGAACGAGCGCAAGAGGACTTTTGCTTCTTAGCGCTTCGTACTAAGTGGGGCCTTGATGAGCAAAAATTTGAGGATAGATTTGGCGTATCTGTTAATAATTTATTTGGTAATATATTAGAAGATTTAGTTACTAAAGGCTTATTAGAGTATCAAAATGGTAGTTATCATTTAAGTTCTGAAGGGGCTAAGCATGGTAACTATGTATTTAGTCAATTTATTCGAGAGTAATTTCTCACAGTTTCTCAAAATCTAATATGTTAGTATAAATAGGATGATGATGAATAAGCATGCTAGATTTGAGGAGGAACGATGAAGACATCTGTTATTTTACACGGTTTACATAATGAATTTACTTTAGATCAAATGAAAGCATGCATAGAACTGGCTGAAAAATATGGAGGATCCTTCCGTCATGTTGTAACAGGTATACAAATTACAGGTATTGAAAAAGACGATAAGGAAAAACTTATTTCTGAATTACCAGAAGGCGTAACTACAGTTGTTCATAGAGGTGTAAACTCTTTAATTGCTTGCGTAGGTAAAGGCTATTGTAAAAATGGCCAAATGGAAACTAAAGAATTGGCTGATTATGTGGAGAGAAAACATTACGGCCGAAAAACATCTCATAAGTGCAAAATTGGCATCAGTGGATGTGGCCGTAACTGCCCAGATGCAATGGTAAAGGATATCGCCTTTATTGGTACATCTCAAGGATTTATGCTAGCTGTTGGTGGTAATACAGGCATGAGGCCAGAAGCTGGCAAAATTTTGGCTAGACAGCTTACTGTAGAGCAATCCAAAAAAGCTGTAGATATTTTGATTGATTGGTATGCGGAACATGGGGAACCACGTGAGCGTATGGGAAAACTGTTAGAACGACTTGGTAATCCATTAGAAGGTGTAGAACTATAAATTATTATATTTATACTTCTCATTGATTTATGGTTCTGGTTTATGGATCTTAATATATAAATGTGCATGGCTAGAAAGTAATCTAACTAAGAGTTCATTAACAACAAAATTACAATAGAATTATTACAAATATAAACACTTATACTATTTCAGGTTTTAATAACATAAATTTTATTAGACCAACATATTCTAAGATTGAAAATTTAGGATATGACATAAACGTAGATAGTATAAGTGTTTTCTTATTGTTATACTTTGATTTTTTGACTAATTAATCAAAAATATTGAATTGTCTTTTTGACTAAATAGGTATTATTTGACTTTTTAAGGATTTTTTTGCTTGACAATTTTTTCCAATGTGATAATATTATACATGCGATTAGCACTCAAAGTTTATGAGTGCTAACAAGAGGTGTCATTATGGATGAAAGAAAACAGCGCATCTTGCGAGCCATAATTGAAGACTACGTTAAATCTGCTGAACCGGTAGGGTCAAGAACCATTGCCAAGAATTATAATCTTGGTATTAGTCCGGCAACAGTGCGAAATGAAATGTCCGATTTAGAGGAATTAGGCTATTTGGAGCAACCTCATACATCGGCTGGACGTATTCCTTCAGCTAAAGGCTATCGCTTATATGTTGATTCTATGTTGAATCAACAACCTGTTCCATTACAGGATGCTGAAAAAATTGAAATGTTATGGAAACATTCCAATGGATCGACGAGTGAGCTTTTCTTAAATATGGCTAAATTATTATCTCAAGTTAGCCATAGCATGAGTTTATTCTTAGCTCCAGCTCATGATAGAGCATTAATCAAATACATTCATGTGTTGCCCCTCGATTCACATCAAGCAGTTATGGTTGTCATTACTGAGACAGGAGCTCTTGATAATGAATTGATGTACTTTACTGAAGGCGTTTCGCCTGATGTATTACAAAGTTTGGCTATGCAATTTAGCAATGCATTACAGAATGTAAGTATTGGTCATGTAACGGCTGAAGCGTTAGGGACACTTTTGATTCATATGGAAGGGCCCCAAGGGATTTTGATGATCCTTTCAGAAACATTATTACGAGCAATTAATAAACGTAAGTTGTTCTATTCTGTAGGTACCACGGAGTTGTTAAATCTACCAGAGTTTAAGTCTGTTGAAAAGGTACAACCCTTGCTTTCATTAGTAGAAGAACAAAATCAATTGGGACAACTTTTAAAGGATGATTCACCTACACCTGTGAAGGTAAAGATTGGCGATGAAAATGATACCGAAGCACTACATTCTATGAGTGTGGTACAAGCTGATTTTACAAATCAAGATCAGCCTATTGGTACACTTGCTATTCTAGGACCGACACGTATGGAATATGGTCGTATTATTGGAATGTTGTCTCATATGAAACATATGATGGAATCTATGGTAAAAGAACAAAAATAGAAAGGGCATATAATGGCTGAAGAACAAGACATTAAACAAGAAACAGTAGACGAAACAGCAAAGGCTACTAATGTAGAGGAACCGGCTGTGGAAGAAACTGAAGAAGTTGTTGCTGACGCTGCTCACGTATTAGATGAGCTTAAAGCGGATTTCGATAATCGGTATAAGCGTTTGCAAGCTGACTTTGAAAACTTCAAACGTCGTACTAACCAAGAAAAAGAGCAACTTGCAGGATATGTTAAAGGGGATGTACTTACAGATTTACTTCCTGTATTAGATAACTTTGAACGAGCTGTTCAAAGTCCCGCAGAAGGTGATGCTAAGGTATTCCTTGATGGATTTATCATGATTCATCAAAACTTGATGGCTATGTTATCTAAACATGGTTTAGCCGTTATCGATGCGGTTGGTAAACCATTTGATCCAAATTTCCATCAAGCAATTATGCGAGTGCCGTCAGATGAATATGAATCTGATACGGTATGTGAAGTATTGCAAACTGGCTATACTGTTGATGGTCGTTGTATTCGTCCAGCAATGGTAAAAGTTGTTGAATAGATTATAAAGGTTTTAGGAGGCATATATTATGGCAAAGGTAATTGGTATTGATTTAGGTACTACAAACTCTTGTGTTGCGGTTATGGAAGGCGGCGAACCTACGGTTATTACTAACCAAGAAGGCGCGCGTACAACTCCTTCCGTTGTTGGTTTTGCAAAAAATGGCGAACGTCTAGTTGGTCAATTGGCTAAACGTCAAGCTGTATCTAACCCAGAAAACACAATCATTTCTATTAAACGTCACATGGGTACTGACTACAAAGTAACTGTAGAAGGTAAATCTTATACACCACAAGAAATTTCTGCTATGATTCTTCAAAAAATCAAAGCTGATGCAGAAGCTTACTTGGGCGAACCTGTAAAACAAGCTGTTATTACAGTTCCTGCATACTTTACAGATGCTCAACGTCAAGCTACTAAAGACGCTGGTGCGATTGCTGGTCTTGAAGTACTTCGTATCATCAACGAACCTACAGCAGCTGCTCTTGCATATGGTGTAGATAAAGATGAAGACGGTAAAGTACTTGTATTTGACCTTGGTGGTGGTACATTCGACGTATCTATCCTTGAACTTGGTGATG
>UPXS01000017.1 GCA_900538355.1 uncultured Veillonella sp. | reverse complement strand
AGCGGGTGGTTTAATGATTCGCGACTACGTCGCGAACCAGTCTAAAGACAATAATAAAAAACGGCTACAAATTGTAGCCGTTTTATTTTTATATTAGTTCTCTATTAAGTTTTAACAATCTATATACAGATACAAAAAAACAGTAGCTACATATGATAGCTACTGTTTTTAGTATCTGTATATTTTATTTTACATATTCAGCTAAAGCTTTATCAATATATGCTGCTTCTTCAGCACTAGGTTCACACATCGGTAAATTTAATACACCAGCAGGTAAGCCAATTTTACGAGCTGCATATTTAACAGGAATTGGGTTTGTAGTGATAAACATCGCTTTAATGATATCAGCTAAGTTTTGATGAATACGAAGTGCTTCGTGATTATGACCCGATTCATAAGCTTGAATCATAGCATTCATATCTTTGCCAGCCACATGGGACACAACGGATACTACACCACAAGCACCTACTGATAACATTGGTAATGTAAGTCCATCATCACCACTGTATACCATGAAGTCTTCTCCTGGCATTAAGCGTTTGATTTCAGATGCAATCATAAGATTGCCACTAGCTTCTTTAATAGCACATACATGTGGATATTCACTATGTAATTGTGCTAGTGTTGTGGGAAAAATTCCTGTTCCAACACGGCTTGGTACATTATATACCATGATTGGAAGTGTAGTAGCCTCTGCAATAGCTTTAAAGTGTAAGTATTGGCCTTGTTGGTTTGGCTTATTGTAGTAAGGTACTACAACCAATAAACCGTCGATTCCATCAATTTTAGAAACTTCTTTCACAAATTCTACAGAAGATTTTGTGTCATTTGAACCTACGTTAGCAATAATAGAACCTTTATGACCACATTCTTTTGCAATTGCTGTAAATAATGCTAATTTATCCTCTTTAGACATGGATGGGTTTTCCCCTGTTGTACCGCATACAACGAGGCCATCAGAGCCATTATCTAACAAATGATTAGCAATAGCTACACTATTTTCTATGTTTAAGGATCCATCATTATTAAATGATGTAATCATAGCCGTTAATACTCGACCAAAGGTTTTCATATCTGTCCTCCCCTTGATAGATTAAAATGCTTGTTTTTCTACCAAGTACTCAGCAATTTGCAATGCATTAAGTGCTGCACCTTTACGAATTTGGTCCCCTACAATCCAGAAATTCATACCTTTGTCATTATATAAGTCTTTACGAATACGGCCGATTTCACAGTCGTTTTGATTAGATGTATATAATGGCATTGGGTAAATTTGTTCTGCAGGATTATCTTTTACTTGTAAACCAGGGAATTTTTCACATGCTGCTTTGAAAGCTTCTACAGAAACTGGTTCTGCTGTTTCTACTAAAACAGATTCAGAGTGGGAACGATACACTGGAACACGTACAGTAGTTGGTACTACTTGAATTGTGTCATCGTGAAGAATTTTTTGAGTTTCATGAACCATTTTCATTTCTTCTTTTGTGTAATCATTGTCCAAGAACACATCAATTTGTGGTAAAAGGTTAAATGCTACAGGATAATGTTTAGGCGCAGAACCTGTTGGTAATAAGTTTGCAGTCATTTCTTCGCCGGCTGTATATTGTTTTACTTGGTTTTCAAGTTCTTCAATGCCTTCTTTACCTGCACCAGATACTGCTTGATATGTACTTACTACAATACGTTTAATTGGAGAAATATCATGAAGTGGTTTCAAACCTAAGCTCATAATAATAGTGGAGCAGTTAGGATTCGCAATGATACCTTTATGTTTTAAAATATCTTCTGGATTTACTTCTGGTACTACGAGAGGTACTTCAGGATCCATACGGAATGCACTAGAGTTATCAATAACGATAGCGCCTCTTTTAGCTGCTTCTGGTGCCAATGTTTTAGAAATAGAACCACCTGCAAATAGAGCGATATCAATATTTTCAAAGGACTCAGGTTTAGCTTCCTCTACTACATATGTTTTACCATTAACGGTAAGTTCAGTACCTGCAGAACGAGCAGATGCTAACAACTTTAGATTTTCATATGGGAAATTACGCTCTTCAATAAGTGTAATAAATTCAGCTCCTACTGCACCAGTAGCACCAAGAATTGCAACATTAGGTTTTTTCATTACTATATCTCCTTGCTCTTATATTATAAATAATGCTCTAAGCCGTATGTTAGGCCAGTTTTAGCACTAATTTTTTTACATGCTAATACTACGCCTGGCATAAAGGAAAGACGGCTTAAACTATCGTGACGAATTGTTAATGTTTCATCATAGCCTCCAAATAGTACTTCTTGGTGAGCTACGTAACCAGGTAAACGAACGCTGTGAATGGTTACGTCATCAACCTTAGCACCACGAGCACCTGGTAAACTTTCACGAGTTAAATCTTCTGCTGCAGTTGCATTCGCAGCTTGTTTAGCTTCGTTAATTAATTTAGCTGTTAAAATAGATGTACCAGATGGAGCATCATATTTATGGTTATGATGTAATTCAATAATTTCTACATTAGGGAAATATGGAGCCAATTCAGCAGAAACCTTCATCATCATAACTGCACCAAGAGAGAAATTAGGTGCTACAAGGCAATTGGCATTATTCTTACGACCAATAGCATCTAATTCGTCGCGTTGTTCCGCTGTTAAACCAGTAGTACCAATAACTACATGAATACCTGCAGATAACATCTTTTTAGCATTTTCATAGATGACAGCAGGATTTGTAAAATCCACAATAACATCAGGTTTATTTGTATCAAGTACCTCATCGATGGAGGTATTCATTGTAATTCCTAATTGTTCGATGCCCGCTACGGAGCCTACATCTTGACCTGCCTTAGTAGGATCGATACCACCTACTAATGTTAATTCAGGATCATTATGTACTGCTTTGACTACTTCGCGGCCCATTTTACCGCCAGCGCCATTTACCATTACTCGAATCATATATACCTCCAAAAAAGCCAGTGGATGCATCCACTGGCCTTATAGTTTATATAGCTTATAACTGTTACTAAAAGCTCAATGATAGCACTCCACCAATTCAAATTGATGACAGTCGTCCATCTATTAAATAGACAACCAGAACGATGAGTCGCAATCACCGAACTTCGGCAAGCATCCCTTTTATCATGGATCAATGCATGCCTACTCCTCATGATTACTCTTTATACTCGCACCTCTATCAACATATTCACTTAATACTATTAGTATAAGTAATTATGCGATTTTAGTCAATTAAAATGGTCAATTAGTTCTTTAGCTGCAGCTAATGCAGTGGAAGACATGCCTCGACCAGACATCATAGAAGCAATTTGTGTTACTCGTTCCTCTTCATTAAGTACCGACAATGTTGACACAGTACGGTCATCTTGCTCAATTTTAGCCAAATGGTAATGTTGCTTTGCAATACTTGCTGTTTGAGGTAAATGAGTAATACAGAATACTTGATTTGTTTTAGAGAGATGTAGAATCTTTTCAGCAACCTTTAAAGCTATATCTCCACTAATACCAACATCAATTTCATCAAATACCATTGTCTTGAACGTATCACTACGGAAGACAGATTTGAAGGCTAATGCAATCCGAGCTAATTCGCCACCAGAGGCTACCTTGTGTAGCGGTAACAATTGTTCCCCCTTATTGGCAGAGAATAGTAGTTCAATGGACTTTGCACCTAAAGATGATAAGCCGTCCCCATCCTCTATATGGAACTGAATCTCCCCTTTTGGCATGCCTAGGCCTACTAATTCCTGGTGTAGAGCATTAGCAATGATTTTTGCATTTTTAAGACGTATGTCACGTAAAACTGTTAAAGCTTCTTCTGCTACCTTTTTTGCCTCTTCAAGACGAGCTTCTAATTCGTCTTGTGCAAATACAAGGCCTTCTAGTTCCTCTAAACGAGCTTGTGCCTTTTCTTCGTATGCTAGAATTTCTTCTACAGTTTCACCATATTTTTTCTTTAAGCCATAAATAGTTGTATCTCTATCTTGGCAATACTTATAGCGTTCTTCGTCATAGCTAATAGTATCTCTATAACGATCTAACGATTGAGCCGCCTCTTCCAGTTGGAAATAAGCAGAATCAACCATTTCAGATACTTCTTTCAATTCACCATCATATTTTACAAGGTCATTAACCTCTACCTTAATAGAGTTTATAGTGTCTAGTAATGGTTGACGACCATTATAAAAGGCATCATAACAAGAACCTAATACCTTATCAATATGTTCAAAACTATCGAGTCGTTTTAATTCCTCTGCAATAGAAACATCTTCACCGATTGTAAGTCCTGCTTCTTCAATCTCATCGATTTGGTATCGTAGCATATCGAGCTCTCGCGCTCGTTCAGACATATTTTCTTGTAAATGATCTACATCTTGTTTGGCTTGCTTATATACTTTATAGGCATCTAAATAGGTCTTGTAAGCCTTCTGTCCCTCTTTATTATAGGTATCTAAATATTCATGATGGGTATCGGCATCTAACAATCGTTGATTACTATATTGACCATGAATATCAGCTAAATATTGACCAATTTCTTTTAATGCTTTTAATGGTATAGGTTGATCATTAGCTAAGATGGTAGATTTACCATTGCGGTTAAATGACCGGGAGAGAATTAACTCCCCTTCCTCAACCATAATATTTTTAGATTCTAATAGTTCTTGTATACTTTGGTGATCGGCAATATCAAATATTCCATCTATAACAAAACTATCTTTACCATGACGAATGAACTCGCTGCTTGCGCGCTCTCCTAAAAGGATACTAAAGGCATCCATAAGAATGGATTTCCCTGCCCCAGTTTCGCCGGTAAAGATAGTTATGCCATCATTAAATGAAATATTCATTTGCTCAATCAACGCAAAGTTGCGAATGCTCATTTGCGTTAACATCTATTTAGTCCTTCATTAAATCTTGAATTTTCGCCAAAATTGCTGGAACTTCAGCTTCTGATTTTGCAATTAACAAAATTGTATCATCACCAGCTAATGTACCAATAATTTCAGACCATTTTGCATGGTCAATAGAAAATGCTACGGATTGAGCTGAACCAGGAATTGTATGTAATACAACTTGATTCAAGCTATGATCTACCTTAATTAGAGAATCTTGGAATAATCGATTGATTCGACTACGAGATAGAACTACATTTTCTTCTGGAGATAATGCATATCGATAGTGTCCATCGCCTGTAGGAATTTTGATTAACATCAATTCCTTAATATCACGAGAAACAGTAGCTTGCGTTACCTCAATACCTTCTTCTAATAAGGCCGCTGCTAATTCCTCCTGAGTTTCAATCGCCTTGGACTGAACGATTTCTTTAATTTTGTTATAGCGATAGCGTTTCATTTTGAACTCCCTTTTTTAAAACTTGCACATAAAAGAGAATAGTATCTTTCTGCTATTATTATACCATATATTCATAATTAATATATGGTATAAATCGCATATCTCATACTAGTTATGCATATTATATTTATATTTAAAAAATTGTTAACATTCTATAGATTGAGGGCGTACAAACACATAGCCTATAGGCTTCATCTATTTATACGAAATTAATAATTTAAAACTAGAATAATATGCATGTATAAATAAAAGCCCCTATAAAGGGGCTTTTACATGTTTCTTATGATTTTTATTCATGATGAATAAAGATATATTTCTTTTTATCGTTTTTGCAATATAAATAACTCAGGTGGATTATTTATTTGATTCATTGGATGCCAATGACATACATTATACAATTTCTGTTCTAAATCTGATAAATACGATTTAAGGATCTGCATTTCTTCTAACCCTTCTGTTGTTCCAGGGTAAGCAACAATTGTGATAACTCCAGACTTAGATAATTTCTCTAAACCCTCTTTTATAGCGTCAATTGTTTGATGCGGTTTAGTTATAACTTGATGATCGCCACCCGGTAAATATCCTAGGTTAAAAATCATTAAATCAATTACTTCATCTTTTAACTGATTAGCTAATGCACGATCATGGGAGTCATGGATAAATGTTAGGCTCACATCTTCAGCTATATCATTTGACTGTAATAACTCTTGGCTACTATTAATAGCTTTCATTTGAATATCGATGCCATATAAATGACAGCCTTTTTTTGCCCGCTCTGCTAGATATAATAAATCATGGCCATTACCACATGTCGCATCTACTACAACATTAGCGTGCTTCATTACTCGATCCCAGATTAAATGTTGAAACTGAACAGCATTGTTAATGTTAATCACAAAATCACCCCACTTGAGATTTTAGTATTATAACAACTCGTCACGACGAGAGGCTAATTTTTTAAATAATGTACCAAAGAAACATTGATCTTTAAAACGTACGAATAAGCAATATACTGGATTGGAGCTTATATGTAATGTTTCTTTATTGGTAAACGTATAGTCAAATGTACCGTCTATACAGATATGTAATTGAGGCTCTCGTTCTGGCATGGTGATTTGAATTGTATCATGCTCTTCCAATACAAGAGAAACGCCTTGAATAAGATGTGGTGCTACAGGAGTCACAATAATTGATCTATTATCAGGCTTCATAATAGGACCACCTGCAGATAGATTATATCCTGTAGAGCCTGTGGCAGAAGAAATGATCAAGCCATCAGAAGGATACATTTGCGTATGTTGATTATTGATGGACATATTGATACGTGCCATTTTAGCTGGTTCTGCACGGGTAATAACAATTTCATTAATGATAGGCACTAATTCTTCTTCATTACCATTATTACGGTCAATATACGCATATAAATGTCCACGTTTCTCGATATTATAATCACCCTTGGCAATACGCTTAATATGACTTTGCATTTGGTGAACTTCGATTTGGTTTAAGAAACCCAACTCACCAAGATTAATACCACAAACAGGTACATTGTATGGGTAAATTTGTCGTGCCAAATGGATGATGGTACCATCACCACCAAAACTAAAGGCAATATCTATTTGTTTAAAGATTTCTGGACGACTTAAAATGTGAGTTTCGGGAATCTTAAGTACTCGTGCAGGTGCATCTGATTCGAGATCATCTGGCAAGAATACTTCGATACCTTCATCTTTACAAATATGGGCAGCCATTTTTAAAACTGCCATAATATTGCTTTTCCCCAAATTGGGGAAGAATCCGATACGCATAGTAATCTCCTATAATGAATGAGCCTCTGCAACCACTGTATCGATTAACATATCATCAATGGTTAAAGCCCCTTCTTCGTACTTTTTAAAATAACCTAAAAACTCAATATTACCTTCCATACCTTTAATTGGTGAGAAAGTTAATCCATGAACATATAATCCACAATCATGAGCAACATGTAAGATACGATGTAAAACCTCTTTATGGATTTCCGGGTCGCGCACAATACCACCTTTGCCAACATTTTCTTTGCCAGCTTCAAATTGTGGCTTAATTAAAGCAACGAGGGAGCCTGTATCTTTTAACAATGTAGTAGCTACAGGCAATACTTTATCTAAAGAGATAAATGCTACATCTATGGAAATAAAGTCAACCAGTTCACCTAATTGTTCTGGTGTGACAGTGCGAATATTTTGCTTTTCCATATTGATAACACGTGGGTCTTGACGTAACTTCCAAGCTAATTGATTATAGCCTACATCGATAGCAAATACTTTAGCTGCTCCATTTTGTAGAGCACAATCTGTAAAACCACCAGTGCTAGCACCTATATCGACCATAACAGCGTCTTGTAAATCGATAGGATACGTTTGAATGGCCTTTTCCAGCTTTAGCCCACCGCGACTAACATAAGGTAAGGTGTTGCCCTTTACTACGATATTGGCATCTACAGGTATTTTTGTACCTGCCTTATCAATACGCGTTGTGTCCATAAAGATTTGGCCAGCCATGATTGCCGCTTTGGCTTTTTCTCTACTTTCAAAAAGTCCTCGATTAACGAGGAGTATGTCTAAACGTTCTTTACTACTCATATCACACCATTGTAAATATAATAAAATTGAATACATGCTACAAGAATGCCAAGAATTAATCCCCCAAATACCTCTATTGGTGTATGGCCTAATAACTCTTTTAAGGCCTCTTTACGAGTAATGACAACAGGTATGTTTTTCTTGGTAAAATAATCTACAATTTGGTTTAAAATTTGAGCTTGTCGTCCAGCCTCTAATCGCACGCCTGATGCATCATACATGACTACAATAGAGAATACTAAGGATAGGATAAAGAGATCAGAAGCTCCATTTTTCAGATATATAGCCGTAGTTGTAGCGATTACAAAGGATGTATGCGAACTAGGGAAACCACCAGATCCGACTAGGCGTTCTGGACGAAATTTGCCATGTCGAACTAGTTGCCATACGAATTTGATAGCCTGAGCAGTAAACCAACCCCAAAATGCGGCTTGTGCTATGTAGTTGTGTGCTATTTGTGGTAATATATCAATCATTATTTATACCTTCTACAGGTCGTAACAATTAATTAGTGCGTTCTAAAAGATAATCAATTAGAGCAGCCAGAATAGATGTATCATAGGAAACGGAATTTAGTGCATCATGAGCTTGTTTACCAACTAAGGCAGCTTGATTCTTAGCTTCATCTAAACCTAGTAAAGATACATAGGTTGATTTATGTTGGCGAATATCACTACCAGGTGTTTTTCCTAATTCTTCAATTGTACCAGTTACATCTAGAATATCATCAGTAATTTGGAATAACAATCCTAAACAATTTGCATATTCCATAAGTGCTGTTCTCGTAGCTGTATCTGCATTGCCTAAGATGAGCCCTAATTCTACAGATGCATTAAATAAAGCCCCAGTTTTTCCTCGGTGTAAAACCTTTAACTCCTCAAGTGGTATATGTTTATCTTCACTAAGCATATCGAAGGCTTGACCTCCGACCATCCCTTCAGGGCCTGCAGCCGTAGCCACACATTGGATGGCATCAAGTTTTTCCTGCGCTGTAGCCGTCTTATTAGCGGTCATTAATTGAAAGGCATAGGTCAATAAACCGTCACCTGCTAGAATAGCCATACCTTCACCATAAACTTTATGATTTGTTAAATTACCTCTACGATAATCATCATTATCCATAGCTGGTAAATCATCATGTACTAAAGAATATGTATGGATACACTCCATAGCACATAGAAATTCCTTATAATCAGCAGGATTTTTATGAAGCATTTCTAAAACAGCTTTAGATAAGATTGGTCGGATTCGTTTGCCACCTTGCATTAAACTGTAATTCATAGATTCATAAAGGGGTTTAAATTCTTGATTTGGGCTACTTAATACCTCACCTAACCATTGTTCAATATGTTGTTTGCTAGACGCTAAATAGTCTTTGAACATAGAATCTCCTTATTCGCTGATGCGGACCTCTTCGATAATTTGTTGTACTTCATCTTCCACAGAATCAAGCATTTCTGCACATTCTTTTACTAGTGTTAAGCCCTTCTTATATTGCGTTAAAAGTTCAGAGATAGTCATATCACCATCGTCTAATTGTTTAACAATATCCTCTAAGGCTTTATATTTTTTCTCATAACTTTTTAGTGATGCGGCCATCTTTGTGCGCCTCCTTTACCGTAGCAGTAACATACCCATCAGCAAGTGTAACTCGTATATCATCCTTTGGATGTAATTGCGTAACAGACGTAATAGGTTTATCCTTATGTTCAACCTTTGCAAATCCCTTTACCATCATTTGTAATGGATTTAGAGACTCTAATTGTTGAGCTAACAATGCTAGACTATGTTTCTCTGTATTGCATCGTTCTTTTGTTGCATTGGTTAAAGACTGTGAAAGCTCTTGCAAATGTGTTTTTTGTTTATGTAGAAATTGTAGAGCAGGAATGCCTAATCTACGATTAAAGAGCAATGTTAAATCGGTACGTTTTTGCTGTAATGTATACCGTATAAATTCATGTAAATACTCTTCTTTTTCTGTTAGCTGATCCTGTAAGGTTGTTATGGGAAGTACTGCCATTTCTGCAGCGTGACTAGGTGTTGCTCCACGAGCATCTGCTACATAATCACATAATGTATAATCTGTTTCATGACCTACTGCTGAAATGATTGGCGTATTAGCATTATAAATGGCCTCTACAACAGTTCTATCATTGAAACACCATAGGTCTTCCATAGATCCACCACCACGACCAACGATGATAACATCTACATCGGGATCAGCATCGGCAGCGGCAATACCTCTTGCAATAACAGGTCCCGCAGTATTGCCTTGGACAGGAACCGAGAATAATTTAAATTGCACTAGTGGGTTACGTCTCTCACTAACATGTAAAATATCATGTAATACAGCGCCAGATTGAGATGTAACAATACCTATGCAACTTGCCATGTACGGAAGACTTTGTTTGTGGCTGTCATCAAAGTATCCTAGCGCCGTTAACTCTCGTTTTAAGGCGTCAAATTCAAGTTGTAATGGACTTTTAGAGCCTATTTGCATATCTGATGCAATAAGATTTAAACGGCCCATTTTATTGTAAAAATTAACAGATGCTTTTACAGTCACTAATAATCCATTTTGAATGGCATTAGCAAGTCCCTTTTGCATTACGGTGCTAGACCACATGGTAACATCAATAGCGGATTCTTCGTCTTTTAACGAGAAATACATATGTCCACTACTATGGCGCTTTGCGTTAATAATGGTACCGCTAACATAGACATTCTTAAGTAGATATTCACGGTCTAAGGTGCGCTTTATAAGATTGTTTAATTGTGTAATGGTTAATACATTCACGATTACCCTCTAGTTTCTTGTAAAAAAGCAGCGCCAAAAGCATTGCCAGTGGCATTATCAACAGAAAATTGTGGCTGTGCTACATGTAATGTAAGATGATTACGTCTACAATAATGCTCCATACGTTGACGAAGTAAACTATTGCTCATTACACCACCAACGGCAATTAATGTTCGAACCGGTTTATTTTGTAAATGATAGGTAATCATTTTTTCTAATGCATTTCCTATGGAGGTGAATACAGCTCTCGCTAAATTGGATTTTTCTATATCATTCATAGAATCACTTATACGTCGCATAGCCGCACTACATGGGCCAGCAAAGCTAATCCAACCATCTTTTACAGAAGATGGCAACGGTTCATATTCTGTAGTTTGTAATGCTAATGCTTCTAGATGTTTTCCGGCTGGAAATGGCAAGCCCATAGCAACACCGATACGGTCTACATATTGTCCACCTTGTAAATCCTTAGATCCCCCGATAATATGAGAGTCAAATATGCCTTCACCTTTATAATGACAATACACGAGCTCCGTAGTACCCCCTGATAAATGAAGTGCTAAGAATGGTTCACTGGGAATTGTTTTTAATTCTCGTAGTGCTGCTAAAATATGATTTTCTTGGTGTGCGAAAACGTGTAGCGGTACATTCATCAAATGATTAAGAGACTGTCCGTATCCTAGCCCAACCATAAAAGCAGGCATATAGGAATTTTCCTCACGTCTAGGAAAACCGCTAACACCAATACCACTGATTGGTAGTTGTGGCAATTCAGATATCAACTTAGGCAATGCCTTTGTATGTTGAAAGACCATATTTGATTGTTGTAGTCCTCGTTCACCTTGTTTGACCTCTAAGATTTTACGAGCTTCACCAACTATGTGAAAGTCACTATCTATAATGGCACAACTTGTAGTGTAGCAACTAGTATCAATGCCCAAGTAATATCGTTTCATTATTTACTCTTATTATATGCATCTAAAATTGCGTTAATTAATTTATAGGAAGAATCAGAACCAAAGTCTTTAGCTAACTGAATAGCTTCGTTGATAGCTATAGATGGTTCCAAAGGATCAGCTTCATTTGTCATTTCCCATAGAGCAATACGTAAAATAGCACGGTCAACTTTATCCAAGTTTTCAACTTTACGTGATTTACAGAATGGTTGTAATGTGGCATCGATTGTTTCAGAAGCGGATAATACACCATTTATAATGCTATTAGCATAGGCTTTATCCATCGATTTATGCATGTGCCCTTCTGGAAACTGCACATCATTTTGATCGGTATGAAATTCATTAGCATATAACATTTGAAATGCGTATTGACGTGCTTCACGTCGATTTCGCTTAATTACCATGTAGAGTTGGCTCCTTTTCTTTAACAATACCTTCAATATGAACATCTACCTTAACATGGTCAAGATCAAGCATATTTTTTAAGGTTTGTTTGATTTCTAACTGCAATTGTTTGGATAACTCAATTAGATTGTACCCATACAATGCTTTAATATAAATATTGATTTCAATAAAGCCTTTACGATGTTTAACATTGATACCTGGTAAACTGCGTTGACCAAAGGCATGTGTAATTCCCTCTACTAATTCATCGTAAAAGCGAGGGCTTAAAGAATGAATACCTGGAATCGTAGCCAATGTTTTTGTTGCTACATCAATGATGACAGAGTCTGCAATATCTATGGTATCCATATCTAATCCGTAGTTTAATTGATTGTCTGAACTCATATAGATACCCTCCTAAGGCTGTGATGGCGTTACTAAATCATCAAATACAATGTCTTGTACCACAACATCAATGGTTTGCACTTCAATTTCTGTATAAGAAACTAAAGCTGTTTTTATACGTTCTTGTAAACGTAAGGCCACATCCGGAATACGATATCCATATTGAATGCACACATATAATGTAACAGAAATAGCTCCTTCATCATTAAATGATATTTTTACACCTTCATGATCAGATTTACGTCTAAAGAAGGTATTAACACCATCATTAAAGGTGGAGCTCATATGATGTATACCCTTTGTTTCAAGTGCTGCCATGGTGACAATCGTAGCATATACATCTTCACTAATCTTAATTTTACCCGACTCTAGTTCAGTATTTTTCTTGGTCATACTGGCCTCTTTCAAAAAAAGCACTTGTCCCTATATATAATTACATAGACGACAAGTGCTTACAGTGCAAATGTTAGGATATATGGGGAATAAGATTCCATGAAAAGATCTTGCCCCAATACATATCAATACGTATTAGGCACGTTCGATGTATTGACCTGTACGAGTATCAATACGAAGTACATCATCTACTTCAATGAAGAGAGGTACTTTTACAGTGTAGCCTGTTTCCAATACAGCTGGTTTGTTACCACCAGTAGCAGTATCGCCACGGATACCAGGATCTGTTTCAACTACGCGAAGTTCAACAGCTACAGGTAAATCGATACCGATTACGATACCTTGGAAGAACATGATGGATACTTCCATATTTTCAAGAAGGAAGTTTTTAGCATCACCTAATTGTTCAAGGTTAAGTTCAACTTGATCATATGTTTCGTTATCCATGAATGTGTAGGAGCCATCAGACTCGTACAAATATTGCATACGACGACGATCAACATGTGCTTTAGGCACTTTTTCACCTGCATTGAAAGTACGCTCTACTACAGAACCAGTTTGCAAATTTTTCATTTTAGTACGTACGAATGCAGCACCTTTACCTGGTTTAACGTGTTGGAAATCAACTACTTGCCATACATTACCGTCGATTTCAACGGTTACACCTGGACGAAAATCATTACTGGAAATCATCTAACTCTTCTCCTTCTAAATACCTATTTCAATTAACTCTTTTGGACTATGTGTCAACACCTCATAGCCGTCAGATTTGACGATGACACTATCCTCTATTCTCAATCCGATAGTACCTGTAATATAAATGCCAGGCTCTACCGTAATGATCATATTTTCTGTAAATACCGTATCGGATTTAGTATTCGCTACTGGTTCTTCGTGAATCTCAAGACCTACGCCATGACCAGTACCATGATTAAATTCCTTGGTATATCCATGTTCTTTAATATAATCACGACATACTGCATCAAGTTCTTTACCAGTTATACCAGCTCGAACTGCAGCTACGCCACGTTTTTGTGCTTCTAAAACTATACTATATAACTTCTTTTGTAATTCAGAGGCAGGCCCCATTACAATAGTTCTAGTCATATCGGAATGATAACCCTTATATACGGAACCAAAGTCAAAGGTAACAAAATCACCTGCTTCGATGACCTTATCGCTAGCTACACCATGAGGCATACTAGACCGATTACCAGAAGCTACAATGGTTGCAAATGAAGGTTCCTCAGAACCACGTTTTAACATTTCTGATTCTAATATGATGCGTGCTTCGTTTTCAGTCATCCCTACCTTTAGTTGTGGTAGCAATGCAGCGAAAGCTTCATCACCTATGTTAGCTGCTTTACGCAATAATTCTAATTCATCTTCACGCTTAACCGCACGTAGTTTAGCAAAGTTGATAGATGTAAAATTAAAGCGTTCATCTAATGTATCACATAAGGTTTCATACGTATCAACAGGCATTTGTTTGCCCTCAATACCAAATAAACCTTCGTGAATATGATGTTCATTGAATATGTCTACAAGAGTATCCATAACAGAGGATTCATATTGAATGACTGTATACCCTTCACATTGTTTTGTAGCTTGTTCAGTATATCTGAAATCGGTAATCATAAAGGCCTTATCTTGAGTAATGATAGCAAAGCCTGTTGTACCAGTAAAACCAGCAAAATAATGTAAATTTATAGGGCTTATCAAAATGACGCCTGTTAATTCTTGCTCTTTAATATACTGTTGTAGCAGATTTAAACCATTCATAATCATGCTCCTAGTCTATAAAGTACAATTAATCTTACCATAAAATACCTATATTGAATAGAATTTTATGCTATTTTTTGAAAGCCTCTATATCATCTGGGGATAAGTCCTGTACAGAACCAACCTCTTCAATATCGGTTAAATCTATATGATCTATGGTTAGACGCTTTAAATAGGTAACAGTGCCACCAGCAGCGCCAATCATACGTTTTACTTGATGATATTTGCCTTCTTCAATTGTAATATGTACAGATTTGGAAGATAAAATATCAATTAAAGCGGGCTTACAATGGGTTCCATCGCCCAGGATGATACCCTCCTTAATACGTTGAATTCCATCTTCGGTTAACTCACCTTCGAATTCTACGTAATATACCTTTGATACGTGCTTATTGCCATTGATAATAGAATGTCCCCAAACACCATCATTGGTAAGTAAAAGTAGGCCTTCTGTATCTTTGTCTAATCTTCCCACAGGGACCACGCCCATTTTTATATATTCAGGGGGCAATAAATCCATTACGACAGGATGACTTGCATCCTCTACAGCAGTAACATAGCCTTTAGGCTTATGAAATTTAACATAGTAATGTTGTTTGGTATTAACAATTTGACCATCAACTGCAATTTCATCAGACTCAATATCTACATGAATATCTTTTTTTCTTGCTACTTCACCATTAATGGTAACCCTTTGATCCTTTATGAGTTGATGTACCTCTTTTCGACTACCGTAGGCTTTATTAGCTAATAATTTATCGAGTCGCATTATACATGTCCTTGTAGTAACTCAACATGGGCCGTATCATTGAGCAAATTCAAAATATTATGATCATATTCGCCCATACCATTATAGAAAATACGGTTAATAGCCGTATTACCTTGGCTAAAATTCCAACAATGACTAATTGAAATATCTAATAATTTACATAATAATGTTCGAATTGTTCCGCCGTGACATGCAATTAAAAGTGTTTCTTCTTCATCATTTACATTGAGAAATTCTTCAAGACCTGCCCAGGCTCGATCTTGTAAATCTTTAAAGCTTTCTCCGTTTGGAACTTTTACAAGATGTGGTCTCAAATACATCTCATCAATTAGTCCAGGCCAGCGTGCTTCAATATCTGCGAATAGCATAGCTTCCCAGTCGCCAAAATTAAGCTCTCGTAATCGTTTATCCACTGTAATAGGTGTAGTGCGATTACCTCGAATAGTTTCGGCAGTAACTAAAGCACGACTTAAATCACTGGATAATATACGGTCAAAGGTAATGTCTTTAAGAGCTTCACCACAGGCTTTAGCTTGATTCAAACCGTTTTCATTTAGAGGAACATCTGTAATGCCTTGATATTTCCCCATTTTATTCCAATCAGTTTCGCCATGGCGCACAATATATAATGTCTTCATAATCTTCCTATACTTTCAAAATATCTGTTAGTTTCTCTACTAATTTGATATTAGTATCATGATCTTTAATAGCAATGCGAATCCAGTGATTATTAAGACCTACATAAGAGTCACAATTACGTACAATCATGTTATCTCTCTTTAAATTTTCATTAATGGTATTAGCTGTAATACCTTCATGATTTACTTTGAACAAGATAAAATTAGCGGACGGTGGATATACGGTAATCCCTTCTATTGCATCTAATGCATTATACATAAATGCTCTTTCCTCATTTAATTCTTGCTTTGTTCTTTTTATATAATCAACATCATTTAAAGCAGCCTCTGTATAAGCTTGGGCTAATGTATTTACAGACCAACTAGGAATATATTGATGTAAGTGACTAATTAATTTTTTGTTACCGAAAACAGCACCAATTCTAAGGCCTGGTACAGCGTAAAACTTCGTGAAAGAATGAACTACGATGATATTATCGAATTCATTGATTAAAGAACGCATAGACTGATTATTATCACGTAATGGTTCATTGCCTACAAAATCAATAAAGGACTCATCTATAACAAGTAAGCTATTAGCATCTTTTAACATGGTCGCTACAGTTCGAATATGTGCTTTATCAAGTAATGTTCCATCTGGGTTGTTAGGATTACCTAAAAATACAATAATGCGACCATCTTGACCTTTAAGCTCAGCAGCAAATGTTTCTAATGCTAAATAAGGTACCTCAAAATAAGGTTTTCCATTATCATCTTCACGAGGGCGATAAAAAATATCGCGTACAGGAATGTTACCGGCTTCAAGAGCTTCTTTATACTCAGAAAAACCAGGCGCTGGTACAAAAGCACCAGTATATCTAGGTAAACGACAAATGGCATACAATAATTCAGCTGCGCCATTGCCAACTATAATTTGATTCTTATCCATTCCATATGTATCAGCAATAGCATTTAACACATCATCATTTGTTGCATCTGGATAATGAGAAATATAACGTAATTGATTATTTAATGCATCCAATCCACGTTGGCTAGGACCAAGAGGATTAATATTAGCGCTAAAATCAATTACCTCATATGGTTCAATTCGTTGTTCATGGGCAAACTGAAATATATTGCCCCCATGTATCTTAGACATTTGATTCTCTTTCTATTAAATATATTATCGTTTGATATAGGTCAATCCTTCATTGGTTGTTTCTACAGTATCCACATAGGATAACTGTGGTAATTTACGCATAATCTCTTGTTTACAATCATCGATTCGCCCATAATCTACGGGAAATAAAAGGCCCATAATGGTACCACTATGAGCTATGATTGTACCAACACTATTGTAGTAATTACCAATATCATGAAAATCATATAAATTCGGTTTATACAATATACGTTGATTACCAAAGGCACTTAATGTAGCTGCTTGACCTATTAAATTTATATCATGTGTATTCAATCCCCGTTTGAATAGATCAAGTGACTCTTCTATGATTGATTCTTTTTCTAAAATCTTAGTTTGTAAATCTACTTGTTGATTAAAAGAAATCGTATCTATACTACCACCCTCATCAAATACAAGGATTTTCAATGGAGGACACATGCCCAGTGGTTGGGAAATAGTGCCTTTTATATAATCAAACTGAGTAACACCTTGATAAAATGAAGCATCTGTAGGCTCTACAGATAAGCAAATTTGCTCTAATTCCTTTAGTGATAGATCATAATTCATAGCTAATGCTGTTGCCATAGCCGTCACAGAAATATCTGCAGAACTTGAGGCCATCCCCTTACCTTGTATAATGTCAGAACGTACATATACAGGTGGACAAGCTTGGTTTTTATTATTTTTTTGTAATAATCGCTGTACTAATTCTCTTGCCTTCGCAGACTTAGGCTGTAATGCACAATAGTGCTGTGAAAATGGATGTGTTACATTACTTAATGCGTAGGAGTATCGATTAATAGGACAAGTCACTAAGAATGACTGACCATTAATAGAACCTTGTAGAAATTCCCCACATGTTCCTGGGGCTCTTACATAATAGGTCACATTGAACTCCTTTCACATTAAATAAAAACAGTAACTTATAAGAAGCCATTAGGTAAAACGTTATTAAAACATAGTCGTATTGGATGCGACAGTAGCAGATAAAATGGATAAGATAATGATATATACAAAGAGTAATAATACCTCTGTAACCTCTACAACAAATCCATATGTGTCACCAGTAGTACCACCAAGTTGCTTAACAATATAACGATTAAGCAAATGATTGATAATATAGGTAATTATCATGCTTACAATATTGATTTGGAAAATACCTAATGTAGCATAGACTAATACACCTAGTCCTACAACATATCCAACATCAGCTACAGAGAATATAGAATAGGCACCATATAAAAGGGTGTACAGGATTGCACCGATTATTAATATAACAATAGGCATAAAGAATGTTGAAATTGTATTGTACGTAATAACATGTTTAGGTGCTAAATTAGCAAATGCAGCACCCATTCCCTCTTTTCTCGCATACGGATAAGATCTGATACTCAATACAAGGGACCAACGGCTCATTAATGGCATCATAATCAATGCCATAGGAATAAATTCTGCTGTAGGAATCGCCGTTAATAATTGCCATTTTAAAAGTGTAACAAATACAAAAGCAACAACACCAAAAGAGCCTATACGGCTATCTTTCATAATTTCCAGCTTACGTTCCCGTTCACGTCCTGAAAATAGACCATCACTTGTATCCATTAAACCATCTGCGTGGAGACCACCTGTAATTAAGAATTCCGCTACAACGATGATTAACATCAATGGTACTAATGGTATAAATGGTGACAATATTCCATATAGTAATGCTAAAATAAGGCCGATAATCAACCCTACATAAGGAAAGGCTACAACAGATTTACCGAAATCCTCTACAGACCATTCTGTTTGATTAACGATCTTTAAACGTGTTAAAAACTGTAATGCTATGAAAAAAGGTGTCATTATACATTCATCCCATAAGTAATGGCTGTACTAATAATAACCATTAGTATAGTCGTAAAATACATCATATAAATTGTGCGTGTAATATGGTTGCGATTTAATTTTTCAATAGGATCCCCCATGTATTCACGGAAGGTCATTTTCTTGAAATATTGATTGTAACCACCTAAACGAATATGTAAAGCTCCTGCAACTGGTGCTTCTGCATAGCCGCCATTAGGACTTGGATGCTTATTAGCATCACGCAATCCAATTTGGAGAGCTTTCTTTGCGTCAAAGCGTAAAAAGAATGCAGAAATAATTAATAATATAAAGGTAATTCGTGCAGGAATCCAGTTGAGTACATCATCAAAGCGGGCAGCTACACGACCAAAGTACATATACTTTTGATTTTTATAGCCCAGCATAGAGTCCATAGTATTGGCAGTTCTATATAGAATTGCCCCCATTGGACCGCCTATGATGAAGAAAAATAAAGGCGCAATAATGCCATCTACTGTATTTTCTGCAATGGTCTCTACAGTAGCTCGTGTAATTTCGCTTTCATCTAATTCTTCTGTATCGCGCCCTACAATCCAAGATAATCGCTTGCGAGCTTCTTCAATATTATCTTGCTTAATTAATTGGCTAATAGTAAAGCCCGCACCTGCTAGTGAGCGTGGAGATATAGCAATGTACAGAATGATTACTTCAAGAGCAAATTCCACCCATTCATCAACTACGCCACCAAGCCAAAGAATCAAAGACACTATAATATATACAGAAACAAGGATTAAACCTACTGCAATACCGCCGTACCATAGTTTTTTTGTATCATTATCAGTATCTTTATATAGGACTGCCTCGAAAAAAGATATAATACGGCCTATTATAGCCACAGGATGGTATTTGCTATTGGGATCTCCAATGAGCAAATCCAATATAAATGCTAAGATTGGAATACATACAAAGCTATACTTTGTAAACCAATGTAATATTGTTAAATGTTCCATATATCTCCCCTACTAACCCAAGGTAGACATAATATAATCCATATCTAAGTGTTCTTCTACAATGTCAGCTAATCGATTGTAAGCTGCATTTTTGTGTTCAAAATAATGGAATACTACATCTAATGGTTCTAACCCCTTACGTTCGCGTAACTGATTGATAATAAAACGTCTAAATTCATCATTATCAAATACACCGTGAATATATGTGCCCATTACTTGATGATTGCCATCGATAAAGCCATCAATTACATTGACCGCCTCTTCACTGCGGCTCGTAATAGTAAAACAACGACTCACAGTATCTACTAAAGGCGTAGTATCCCCCATATGAATCTCATAGCCTACTAATTTTTCACCTGTAAATATACCATTTAAAAACTGAAGGTTAGATACATTAAATTCTACTTGGTGTGTAGTTTTTTTATCCTTCATTGTGGTGGTAGAATCTACTAAACCAAGGCCTTCAACCTCTTCAATATCCCCTTCCATATGATGCGGATCATATATTGTTTTACCGAGCATTTGATTGCCACCACATACACCGATAACAGGTGTGCCTTGTTCAGCAAGCTGCTTAATTTCATCAGCAAAGCCAGAATTACGAAGATATGTTAGGTCTGCTAGTGTATTTTTGGAACCAGGCAAAATGATTAGGTCCGGCTTGCCAATAACATCTCCAGGGCCTACAAAACGAACAGATACATCTGGTTCATAATTTAATGCATCGAAGTCGGTGAAATTAGAAATTTTAGGTGTTTGCATAACGACTACTTGAATCTCTTTAGCGCCGCTATTGCGTTTATTTTCTAGTGCCACAGAGTCCTCTTCATCGATATCGAGGTTTTCAATAGCAGGGATAACACCTACTACCTTTTTACCTGTTTTTTCTTCGATAAATGTAAGGGCAGGTTCTAATAATTTAATATCACCACGGAATTTATTGATAACAATACCTTTAATAAGATCTCGCTCTTCTGGTTCTAATAATTCTAAGGTACCAACGATAGATGCGATAGCACCACCACGGTCGATATCAGCAATGAGATATACAGGAGCTTGCGTCATCTTAGCAATGCGCATATTTACGATATCATTTGCTTTGAGATTTACTTCTGCAGGACTACCGGCACCTTCAATAACCATCATATCAAAGTTAGAATCTAAGAAGTCGATAGATTCTTTTACTTTATCAAGGGCTGTTAAAGAATATTTTGTATGGTATTCCTTAGCACTATAGACGCCAACTGGCTTGCCCATTAATACCACTTGAGAGGATTGATTACCTGTAGGTTTTAATAAAACAGGGTTCATTTGAACAATTGGATCTATGCCTGCAGCCTCAGCTTGTGCTACTTGAGCACGACCAATTTCATCACCCCATTTAGTGACATATGAATTGAGGGCCATATTTTGAGCTTTAAAAGGAACAGTTTTAAAACCTTTTCTGTAAAAGATGCGGCATAATGCAGTACATAGAATACTTTTACCTACATTGGAACTCGTTCCTTGGAACATAATTTTCTTAGCCATTTATATGAACCTCCTGGGATTTTAATTCAATGGTAACACCACTAATCGTTAAGTATAATTTATCAGCTACAGTTGCGACTGTCCGATTGACGCGACCGGCAATATCTCGAAAATATCTAGCTAGCTTATTGTCGGGTACAATACCAAGACCAATTTCATTAGTTACAAAAATAACTGTTTTCCCATCACTTGATGCAATTAAACTTAGTAATGATTCTAATTCTGAAAGTACAGCCTCTTCCAAGTCATTAGCATCTTGTTGCCCTTGTATAGAACCATGTGCCATCATGTGATTCGTAGTAAACATAGTTAAACAATCTATAAGAATTACATCAGCAGATTGGCTAATATTTTGCCATTCTTTAGCTAGATATAATGGTACTTCAAAATTTGTCCATATCGCACCACGTCGTTCTTGGTGTTTTTTTATGCGATCAACCATTTCTTCATCAAACGCTTGTCCTGTTGCTACATAAGCTTTACGACCCTCCGTAGAAAGGGCTAAACGTTCTGCAAATTCACTTTTTCCACTGCGTGCTCCACCGGAACACAATATAATTTGGGATTTCATAATGCACCTATACAAGAATTTATAATTTCAGTATCATTATAAGTATAACAAAGGAGCGATACTATGGAAATTATGAATATGAAACTTAAAATGATGGCTACTTTATGGGATAATACCTATCGTGTTGCCATCGACGATGGACAAGGCAAGTATATCGGTACAGCCCGTGTAGTAGTCAATGTTCCACTACCACCAGAAGCGTTACCGGAAAATGCACCACAAGTAGAGCCACAATTATTGGTTCTAGTAGAAGATTTTGATTTCGGAGCTGATAAAATTATAAACTTTGAAACAACTCTCTCTGATTTGTTAAGAGAAAAATTCCGCTATGAAATTCCTCATATTTTCTTCTACTATCCAAGTCCTCATGATGTGTTAAATCAAACAATTTCAGAATAAGGTCTATAACGAGCAAAAAGCTATGTAAAATACATAGCTTTTTTTTTTTATTCAGCTCCAATTTCCTCTTCTACACGACACATGATAAAGCAAAGGTCGGATAGACGGTTTAAATATTTTAAATTAGATTCGTGAACACTTTCACCAGCATCTAATACACGCCATAAATCACGTTCAGCACGACGCGTAATCGTTCTAGCCACATGTAAGTATGCTGAAGATTGTTTCTCACCAGGAATTACGAAATTAGATAAAGGTTCAAGCTTTTCATCAAAGCGATCAATCACCTTTTCTAAATGTTTAACATGTTGTTCTGTAATTACTGGTGCAGCATTTAAGCTGGCAATATCAGCCATTAAAGTCCATAGGTTGCGCTCAATATCATATAATTCAGTGGCAACACGTGGATTTTCAGCATAGGAACGAGCTAAGCCTAAAAATGCTTGTAATTCATCGATTGTACCATAAGCTTCTACGCGTAAAGAGGATTTTGGTACTCGTTCACCTGTATATAAACCAGTTGTACCAGCATCACCTGTTTTTGTGTAAACACTACTTGCCATATGTATTACCTCCTATAGATATACATAAATGTAGAAATAAAAGCTACAGGATCTCAACCTTGAGATTATTTATATTCTGGGAACCAAAGATGGATTTCACGAGCAGCAGCTTCTGGGGAATCAGAAGCATGTACTACGTTAGCATCCATTGTTAAGGCATAGTCACCACGAATACTGCCAGGAGCAGCATCTACAGGATTTGTTGCACCGTTTAACGCACGTACGGATACGATAGCATTATCTCCGGCCAATACGAAAGCAAGAACTGGACCAGATGTGATGAAATCAACTAACTCACCAAAGAAAGGTTTTTCTTTATGCTCAGCATAATGTTCTTCAGCTAATTCACGAGGTACTTGTAGAAGTTTTAATGCTTTAATTACAAGACCTTTACGTTCATAACGGCTAAGAATTTCACCACTTAATTGACGCTTAACTGCATCTGGTTTGATTAAAACTAATGTTTCTTGCATGATATCCTCCTGTAGATATTAATTAAAATAATGCTTTCTCTTTATATTTAGGATTCATTGCTTGTTGTTTCAATTTTGCAATACGTTCCTCTGTACGAGGATGTGTACTAAAAAGATTGCTCAAGCTTTCACCAATACCAACCATAGGGTTGATAATAAACATATGGGCTGTTGCATTACTTGCATTTGGCAATGCACCATGTTTTGAATAGTAGTCAATTTTTGCAAGGGCAGATGCTAAAGCCAAAGGATTGCGGCACATCTCTCCGCCCCCCTCATCAGCTAAGAACTCACGTGCTCGAGAAATACTCATTTGAATGAGACCTGCCGCGATTGGTGCAATAATAATTGCCCCTATTAGTTCTAAAGGATTAGAGCCTTCACGGTCATCTGAGCGGCCAAAGATTGCAGAGAATTGAAGCACTTGGGCAATCATGGAGATGGCCCCTGCCATCATAGCGGCAATGGTGCTAATCAAGGTATCACGATTCTTAACATGTGTTAATTCGTGGCCCAGAACACCTTCTAGCTCATCATCAGTTAGTAGACGTTGAATACCTTCTGTAACAGCTACCGCTGCATGACTTGGATTTCTACCTGTAGCAAACGCATTAGGTACATCACTTGGAATGATATACACCTTTGGCATTGGTAAGTTACCATTCTTAGCCAAACGTTCTACCATACCAAATAGTTTTGGGTTAGATTGAGCAGTAACTTGTTGTGCATTATATTGTGCTAAAACGATTTTGTCGCTATACCAATAGGACATAAAATTCATGCCCATGGATATAACAAACATAATCATCATACCACTTCTACCGCCAATCATATCACCTAAGACCACTAAAATGGCCGTTAGAGTCGCTAATAAAAGCGTTGTTTTCATATTGTTCATAGTTTCCTCCAATTATAGTTATGGACTATGCTTAACACTATAATTATACCACAAACTATATAATTGACGCTCCTGAACTATCGGCTTCTAAACAGTATGTTTTATTTTCAATTCCATTAGACGTAAATACAGCACCCATAGCTTCTGCTACGGCTTGTACATGTGCTTTATCGACATAAGCAATCAAAGTAGAACCAGATCCACTAATGGTAGCACCATATGCTCCAGCGGCTTTAGCAACTTCAAATACTTCATCACAATGAGGAATCAATGTTTTACGATATGGCACATGTAAATTATCATCTAATGCAACAGATAAATTGCTTGGTTGATGTGTAATCAAACTAGTTACAAATAAAGAGGCATGGCTCACATTTTGGACAGCCTCTTTAAATGGTACGTGATTAGGTAAAACTGAACGAGCATATTCAGTAGATACCATAACTTCAGGTACTACAACAGCAAAATGCAATTCAGAAGGTACAGAAATAACAGTGTTGAGCACTTTTGTTTTCAAACCCGTTGCACAGCAAAGATTCCCATAAATAGCAGGAGCAACATTATCTGGATGACCTTCCATACGATTTGCAATGACCAATAGTTCTTCTTTTGTAAGGGGGTGTTTAACTAGTGCATTGGCTAGTAAAAGTCCACCTACGATGGCTGTACTACTACTTCCAAGTCCACGAGAAGGTGGAATTAGGGTTTCAGACGTAATATGTCCGTATTGAATCGGCTCTTGAGCAGTAGCAAAAACTTGATCCATGGCAAATCCAATAAGGTTCTTTTTAGGATCTTCAGCGCGAAGAATATCGGCACCGAAACCTTCAAAGGTATATGTATATTCAGTAGCATTTGGATCTGGTGTAAAGCTAAAGATATTGTAAAGGTTTAATGCTAATCCTAGGCAATCAAAACCTGGCCCGCAGTTGGCACTAGTAGCGGGCACTTGTACGCGAATGGTATTCATAGTTTAAGCTTCCATAATACGAATGACACTATTAACAGACTTAACGGAACGCAAGCTGTTAAAGGAATCAATAAGATTTAAAATATAAGATCTAGGACATTTGGACGTAACAATTGCAAGAACCGCAGTTTCTGGGTCCATATTACGTTGAACAATAGATAATACAGAAATCTTTTGTTCTGCTAATTTTGCAGAAATTTTTGCTAATACACCTGTTTTATTATCTACTTCTAAACGCAAGTAGTAGCTAGATTGAATCTTGCCAGGAGAGTAAATGTTCTTTTGATCGTAATAGAATGGTTTCAAACGACCTGTTTCATTGTAGGAAATATTTTTGGCTACTTCCATAATATCGGATACTACAGAGCTACCTGTAGGCAAGCTACCAGCACCGCGACCATATAACATTACGTCATCAATACCATTACCTTTAACATAAATTGCGTTATAAGAGCCACGAACAGATGCTAAAGGATGTGTTGTAGGAATAAATGCAGGGTATACGTTTAGAGATAAACCTTGGCTAGTTTCCTTAGCAATACCTAATAATTTAATATTGTAGCCAAACTCTTTACCAAATTTGATGTCTTCTGTATCTATGCTTGTAATACCTTCTACAGATACATCTTCAAAGAAGATGCGACGATTGAAACTAATGGATGCAAGGATAGCCAATTTACGTGCCGCATCTAGACCTTCAACGTCTGCTGTAGGATCAGCCTCTGCATAACCTAAATCTTGTGCTTCCTTTAGTACATCTTGATAGCTTAAACCTTCTTCAGACATTTTCGTTAAAATGAAGTTTGTTGTACCATTCATAATACCGATGATCTCAGTAATACGATTGCCCGCTAAGGATTCATATAATGTACGGATGATAGGAATACCACCTAATACAGATGCTTCAAAGCGTAAATCCACTCCATTTTTGCTAGCTAAATCCAAAAGGTATGGGCCAGATTCAGCTAATAAATCTTTATTCGCTGTTACTACATTTTTCTTGGCTTTTAAAGCGCCTTCTACACAGTCTTTAGCAAAGGTTGTACCACCCATTAATTCTACAACCATTTGAATGGAATCATCTTTTAATACTTCATCAATATCAGTTACATATTGAGCTGTTTCAGGCAATGTAATATGGCTATATTTATCAGGATTACGCACAAAGATTTTAGAAATTTCTACATTAACACCTGTACGATTTCTAATTAACTCAGCATTGTCTTGCAATAAATTAAATGTACCTTGTGCAACAGTACCAAAACCTAATAACGCAATTTTTATAGTGGTCATAATTGTCCTACTCTCTTCAATAGCCTATGCTTGGCCTAAAATTTCTACCTTAATAATGCCCTTCATAGAGCGAATATCTAATAACAAATCTTCTAATGATCCTTGTAAATCTTTCGTTTCAAAGGAAATGCTACTGTTTGCAATACCCTGTAAAGGAATATCTTGATTGATTGTCAAAATACTACCATTCCGTTCTGCAATAGCTTTTAATACACTAGATAGCATGCCAGATTCATTAGACATGGAAACATAAATACTAACGATTTTTCCTTGCGCAATTTCAAAAAATGGGAATACATAATCTTTGTACTTGTAATACGCAGAACGACTCAAATCCATTTTTTCAACTGCTTCGTTAATCGTTTTAACTTCACCTAGCTTCAAAATTTCTTTTACCTTGATCGTCTTTTTTATCGCTTCTGGTAAAATATCTTCTTGCACCAGATAAAACTTATCTTTTTTTGGTTTAGTCATAGAACACACACTCCCTTATTGTTCTTTTGAAGTTTCTTGGGCCACAAATTGACGCCCATATAATGTTAATACTGCATACATACCGATAAAAAATGGCAAATATTCTGCCATAACTCGCCATGCTACAGCCACAATACCAACAGTTCCATTAGGTACAAAGGTACTAAACAATACTACAAATAGTCCTTCTGCAATCCCCGTTCCCCCTGGTGTTGGTGCAAAATATAAAATTAGATTTAATAGAATCATTCGATCTAATATATCAATGATAGGAATATCTGGTGTGAAAGCATACATCAATGCAGGTGCAATACAGTATAAGCATAATAAACTCAAGCCAGACTCAATAAATACAATAAAGGATTGTATGGGCTGTTTATATAGTAATCCTAAACCTTGGTTTAAGGTTTCTAATTTAGAGAGCCAATCTCTTGTTTTATGTGCTTTAAACCGTTGTGCTAAATTATATACAAATTGACGCATATATTTAGTCTGCAAGATATATGTACCTAAAAACGTTGCAATAACAGCTAATACAGCGAAAATTAATAGCATATCTCGTGAGATATATGGAATTTCAATAGCATCACGTAAGAATACTAAAGGTAACATGATAACCAAGAACATAATAGAAAATACGGTGCGTATTAATACGATTGGAGTACCTTTAGATATGGGTACTCCATAACTTTTCAATACTAGAACTTGCGCTACAGCACCTCCACTAGCACCTGGTGTCAACATAGCCATAAAATAATTACTAAAAATTACGCGAAGTACCGCCTTTATGGATAGCTTATACCCACCGATTTTTACAAGTCTTTGTAACCGTAGGCCATCAAAATACATGCCTGCTGCTAAAGCTATCAAAGCTAATAATAACGAAATACTATTAAATGATGAAATTGTTTTTAATGCATCTAAATCAATAGTGTAGTAAATGATACCAATTGACACAGCCAATAGTAAGAGAAACATAAAAATGCCTCTCTTCATCATTTTACTCATATCAAGTCTCCATAATTAATTAGCTCAATATTATGTTGTCTAATATATAAACGCGTATGGTTAGAACAAACAGCTTGTAATTCATCCTCCCAATGATAGCCCCATTTATATTGATTTCCCAAAATCGTATTATTTAAACCTGGATGAATCATTAATTCATGAGTACCTGATTTTTTAGATACAGATTTTAATATACCCATTAACGTTTTCTGGTTAATGTGTCCCCCGTTTACCATACCCCAAAAATATTGTGTGGAATACATACCATTATCCCGTACTATAGGCCTTGCCTTTGCCGCTACAGTAGATAAACCGACCTTGCCTAGTAATCGCACTGGCGAGTACATATAATTGACGAATAAAGAAGATTCATCTGGAATGCGTATTGCATTAATACCATAGTGTTTCGCTTGCTCAATAACGATTGGTAGTACTGTTGGTAATACATGCATATGTTGATGACCATCAATATGCGTTACGTGCAAACCGGACTCCATGATCCGTTCCATTTGAGCGTGAATTTCTTTACGCAATTCACTATAGTTAATCTTCCCAGTATAAATTCGTTTCATAAAATCTATATATGTTTCGGGAAAGACGCCTTCGGATGTAAGTAGAGATGGTACTTCAGATGGATCACATACCGGTTTTAGCCCACCTACTAAGGCGATATGAACACCAATGCCCAACTTAGGGTTATTTTTTGCCATACTTACAGCTTCTGTAAAAGCTTCACCTCCCGCTAATAGAGAGGTGCTCGTAATGATACCTGTACGATGACCATCAATAACTGCAGCATTAACTGCACTATGAAGACCAAAATCGTCGGCATTTACTATTAATTTGGACATAGTTTTCTTCCTTTTCATTAAAAAAGGGGAGAACTTTGTTCTCCCACAAAGGATATATGTTATTGTATCAAATACAGAACTATAAAATCAATACAAAAGCCCCCTACTTGTATACTAGTAGAGGACTTTCGATATACTTATAAATTTTTATCATAACTACTTGATTTGATTCTCAAGTATTTTAATTATCACATCAATTGTTCTTGAACTTTATACATACATAGAGCTGCTGCTACACTCACATTTAACGATTCCATGTCACCATACATGGGAATCATGATTCGGTGCTTACATAGATTCATAACTTCAGGTGTTACGCCATTCCCTTCATTACCTAAAATCAACATACACCGTTTATCGTATGTAACCATATGATATGGTTTTGAGTTTTCTAAGGCTGTTACATAGGTAGACATATTAGATTCTGCAATCAGATCATTGAGCATTGATAATGTCACATCTTCATAGACGGGTATTTTATGTAGTGCACTCATTGTGCTACGTACCGTCTTATCATTAAAAGGATCTACGGTACCTTTCATTAAAAATATACCCTTCACACCTGCTGCTACAGCAGTACGTATAATCGTCCCCATGTTGCCCGGATCTTGTACGCCATCTAGTGTAATATAGACACCATCTTCAATAGAGATAGATTCCATACTATGTTTAGGTTTAGCTACAATGGCAATAACACCTTGTCCATTCACGGTATTATCGATTTTATCAAATATTGGATCTTGAGCAATATAAGTAGGTATTGATTGCATAGAATCTAAAGCTAATAACGCTTCGATATTATCATCTTTACATTTAGACTCTCGTATAACAATTGTTTTTATTACACCATTAGATGAAATATCACGGATAGAACGGATGCCTTCAACAATATATTCACTATGTTTATTACGATTTTTACGTTGTCCTAGAGAAACTATACGTTTAATAGTCTTATTATCTTTAGATTGGATAAATTCCATGCTAACTCCCGCTTTTTTGACGAATCCATAGATTATAAAAGGCCCCTTTTAACTCAATTAATTCTTTGAAAGAACCTTTTTCTATTATTTTACCATATTCAATATAAACAATTTCATTCGCTTCTTGTACTGTCGATAATCGATGAGCAATACTTACGATTGTTTTACTACCACGGATATTTTCAATACTCGCTTGTATTTGTTTTTCCGTATGACTATCTACATTAGCAGTTGCCTCATCTAATAATAGAATAGGCGTATTTCTTATGAGCGTACGTCCGAATGCTAGTAGTTGCTTTTGACCATCTGATAATAGTGAACCTAAGTACCCTACAGGTGTATTATAGCCTTCTGGTAATTGTGCAATCATGGTATCTAAATTAACTTGTTTTGCTGCTTTTACCATTTCATCATGACTAATAGAGGTATCAAACAGCGTAAGATTATCTTTAATAGACCCTTTAAACAAATATGCTTGTTGGAATACATACCCCATTAAGTGACGAAGTACAGAACTATCGTATTTAGCAATATCAATACCATTTATATAAATGGCACCCTTTGTAGGTTTATAGATTCCCATTAATAAGGATAACAGTGTGGATTTACCGCTACCAGAGGGACCGACAATGCCTGTAAAATCACCAGACTTAATATGTAAGGTAAAATCTTGTAATGCATAGGTATCGTTATTTTCATAAGAGAACCAAACATGATCAAATTCAATTGATTCTACAGGAATCAGTTCTTTCGGAACTTCATCGACCATATTCCGCTCTTTCTCTTCTAATAATGGTACTAAACGTTCAGCTCCAGCTAATGAACTTTGCAATGAATTATATTTGTCCGCAATTTCCTTTAATGGCTGAAAGAATCGATCCATATATTGAATGAAAGCAAATACGGTACCTGCATCGGCTACAGAATCTACTAAATTAGTAGTAGTAAATATGACAATTAAAGCTACGAAAAATAAGCCATCAACGAGAGGTCTGAAAATAGAAAATGTTGTAACTTCAAATAGACCAGCTTCTAAAAAACCTTTGTTAACAGTTTCATATCTACCTTCTATTGCTTTTTCTCCACCGTAGGCTTTAACTATAACAATATAATTAAGTAATTCCTTAATGCTCGCATTGGAGGCTGCTACAGACCGTCTTACTTGACGAAAAGCCTTTCTGGAAAACTTTTGATATACCCAAATAATCCCGCCCATAATAGGTACTAAAATTGTCATAATAATAGCTAACGGTATATTAATGGCATACATGAAGGCTAATATACCAATAATCATTAATCCGCTACTAGCTAAGTTTAACAATACATCGGTATATAAGGTACGCAGTGATTCCACATCATTAGTAATACGGGTTACCCAATTGCCAATAGGCAATTTATAAAATTCCTCATGTGGTTTATGTAGAATTTTTTGGAACACAATATGGCGAATATTATAGATAATTTTTTGACCAAAGCTTTTTAAAAAGTAATTTTCTACGAAAATAAAACATACACTGCCAATGATTGTTAAGCCATATAAAACAGCATAATATTCAATGACATGAATATCATTAGTAGCAAATCCCAGATCGATGACTTGTTTTGTAAGATACGGTCTAAATAACAATAATATCAGATTTCCAGCGAGTGCGATTGTAGCAATTAATAAGATGCCTAAATAAGGTTTAATATACGCAGTTATATAGGAGAATAGAGCCCAATCATTTCTAACGTTATGCTTATTCATTATGACTCTCCCCTTTCTGTGCTTCATAGAAGGTTTTATATAAACCATTTCTAGTTAACAATTCTTCATGTGTACCCTCTTCAACTATATGCCCTTCATCAAAGACAATAATTTTATCCGCCTTTTCAATGACCTCTAATCGTTGGGAAATACATAATATAGTTTGTTTATGAACCGTATGTAATGTATCTAAAATAGTATTAACGGTTACTGCATCTAAAGCTGAAAAACAATCGTCTAATAATAAATATGGTGCATTCTTGTAAAAGCCTCGAGCTATATTAATACGTTGCTTTTGACCACCAGACAAATCATGACCTTCTTCTGCAAGATTATGTAAATCATTATGTAAAAGGTCGCCTAAATCTCTATATAAGTCAGCTTTTTTTGCGGCAACCTCAACCGATTCATGCATAGGTAAGTCTTTACCAAATTTAATATTATCTTCGATGGTAGTACTCAATAAATAAGATTGAGTTGGCACATAAGCGATTGAATTTCGAAGCTTAGATAACGGTATATCTGATATATCTTGATTTCCAATATATATAGACTTCGGCGGACACTCTTGTAGACCAATAAGTAGTTTAAAGAGTGTACTTTTACCAGAACCGGGTTTACCTACAATACCAATAAAAGATCCTTTACGAATGGTTGTAGATACTTGTGATAATGCATGACCTTTAGAGTTTTCATAATTAAAATCTAAATAACGTATATTGATATCTTCAAGTGGTAATTCCTCCGTAGTGTCATCAATTGACTCGATTGGTAGACGTAAGAAGTCCGTAATACGATCTAAGGATGCCAAACCTTTTTGGACAATAGAAATGAGTCCACCAAAGCCAATTAATGGTCCTACTATTAACATAATAAATGAATTTATAGTTACAAATTCGCCAATAGTCATATGACCTTCTACGGCAAGATGTCCACATATGAAAATACTAATACTAATACAAATAAATGGTGCAATTCTTGTTAAAGGTGTTAGTACAGAGTCTAATAAAGCTACATCCATATTTTTCTTGTAGTTCAATTTATTTATTTTTTCAAAAGAGTCAGAAATAATACGTTCCCGATTAAAGGCTCTAATTACATCTATACCTTGAAATAATTCTTGCCCAAATTCTGTCATGTCACTATACGTTGCCTGCGCACTACGCTGTTTAGCACGCAATTTCCGACCTAACACAAAGATAGCTACAATGATGAAAAATACAGGTGTCATAATTTTGAAAGCTAATAGACCATCTATCTTTTGTATGAGAATAATTGATCCTACAATGGAATAAAATATGATATCCACCACAATCATTACACCTAAACCTAACGCTACACGAAGAGATGTAACATCATTCGTCATTAACGCCATTACTTTACCAGGTCCATTTGCCTCATAGTATGTTGTTTTTATTTGTAATGCTTTTCTACACAAAATTTCACGAAAAAGGTACTCCATACGACGGATGGAACCAAGTAAGGTACGTCGTGAAATAACTTTTAGAATCGTTATGATAATAAATAATAGAATAAAGTAAATAATATAATTGACTAAGCCTTCTTTATTGTGACTTAGGGTATCGATGGCATTACCAATGAATTGTGGCACAAATAAAAATGCTATATCAATAGCAATTAGCATAGTTAAGCCGATGGCATAAACCCAGCCTTCTCGGCGGAAAAACTGCATAAATAGCTCTATAGGTTTCATAGGACCTCTCAGTTGAATTTCTATATTACAGGATTATCATTATTTAAATATACTCCTTATAGTATACACATTTTTTTTATATATCTTAATACACCTATACGTATATAATGTAGTTTATTCCAATATTCTCTCATTAGTAGCTACCAATAATATAATTTTTATAATCTATAATAACACTATATCGAATTTTTTAGTTTACTAATAGTAATGTAAGTGTTATACTATGCATAGATACAAAACGTATCCTTATAAACATTAGAATTAAAACTCTTAGGAGGAATACAACATGGAAAAACGTACTGGCGTAGTAACATTTGCAGGTGGCCCTATCACATTGGTTGGTCCAGAAGTTAAAGTAGGTCAACAAGCTCCTGACTTCACAGTTTTAAGCAACGACTTACAACCTAAAACATTAAAAGATTTCGAAGGTAAAGTAAAAGTTATCTCCGTTGTTCCTTCCCTTGATACAGGCGTTTGTGACGCTCAAACTCGTTGGTTCAACCAAGATGCTACTGCACTTTCTGATGATGTTGTAGTATTGACAATTTCTATGGACTTGCCTTTCGCTCAAAAACGTTGGTGTGGCGCTGCTGGCGTTGATAAAGTTATTACATTATCTGACCACAAAGATGCTTCCTTCGGTGAAAACTATGGTTTCTTGATCGAAGAACTTCGTCTTTTAACTCGTGGCGTAGTAGTAATCAACAAAGAAGACAAAGTGACATATGTTGAATATGTACCTGAAGTAACTCAAGCAGTTAACTTCGATGCTGCATTAGAAGCAATTAAAGCTGATATCTAATTCGTAGATATTCATTTGATTATACTATTGTGTAATCATAAAAAGACCGTACGGTGTACGGTCTTTTTTATGTGGTTAGTATTTGTATTGTAGGTGATTAATATATGTGGATTCGTATTTCTAAACTATTATTAACTATAAAAAATATTGCACTTGTAGGCGTAGGCATTGCACTTTGTATTGCCCTTATCAATACATTAATTAGTCTCGGCTATATTACATTGGCTAACATTCAAGGGTATAGTACATACTCTTTGTTGATCGAAGAATTAATTACCTTCTTTCTATACTTTGAGTTTATTGCACTCATCGTTAAATACTTTAAAAATAACTTCCACTTCCCTCTTAACTTCTTTTTATATATTGGCATAACAGCAATTGTAAGACTATTAATCATCGATCATGAATCTGCATTTGATAATTTAATCTGGTCTGTTGCTATTTTTGTACTCGTATGTAGCTTAGTACTAGTTGAAAAATTTATTGGTCATAACGAGTAAATTCTTAAATAACTTACTATAAAATAGCTGATATAAATAGTTAATATAAACAAAGGGCTCCTACATATGTAGGAGCCCTTTTTGAGCAATTAAATCAACCAATATTAGAAAATATTTTTAGCATAATTAGCATATTTAGCTTCTAATTCTTCCATTTTATCGTTCATTTCAATTTGTAATTGAGATGCTAAGTCATATTCACCGTCATTAAGTGCGTCGATTAATCGAGTGAATAAAGATTTGCGATCATCACTATCTTTAGCAAGATAGAAACGTAAATCGTTAACTTCTGCAAAACGTTTATCATCTACACTATTACGGCTATCAGTATGAATAGCTACCATTTTACGAACAGTATCAAGATTATTAGGAATTAAACGATGTGCTAATACAAGTTTCCAACGTTTCAAAATAGATGCAATGAAGGAATCCATCAAGTCCTTAGCAAACGCATTACCTTGAGCCAATGTTTCAACTAATTCAGGATTGCTTTGGTAACCTTTAATATTTTCCCATACAGTAGCTGGTGCAATACCAAACATTTGATTACGTTCTTCTTGAGTGAAATCATCGAATACGTCTTTTTCTGTACGGTATGCACGGTTTGTAGCAAGGTATTCAGCTGGTTCACCAACTTCTTTAGAAAGTTCTGCTTCCAATTGAGCTTGTGTTTTACCAGATGTAATAGCATATTTCATACCATCAAATGCAGAGATGAAGATCAATGCCAATGCAGTATATGTATTTGTATAAGGGTTTGGAGAACGCAATTCATAACGTGTAGCCATAGGATTATCGATATCGCGAATCAAACCACAAAGGATTGTACGGTTACGGCTAGGTTCAGAAGGATCAGTACCTAAGGATGTAACGATACATACTGGCGCTTCGAAACCTGGTTTCAAACGATTTAAGGAATCTGTAGTAGAGCTGATGAATGGATTGATGGCTTCATAGTGTTTCAATAGACCCATGATTGCACCAATACCTAAGGAGCTAGCAGATTCTTTACGCATATCTTCTGGGCTGAACAAGTTAACAAGTTTGCCAGATTTTAATTTTGCCATAACACCAAAGTGTGTATGTTCGCCAGAACCAGCTACACCAATAATAGGTTTCGCATTAAATGTTACATCAAGACCATTTTCACGGAATACTTCACGAACGATAATACGAGCTTGTAATTCGTTATCTGCTGTTTGTAATGGGTTGCCAGAGAATTTCCAGTCGATTTCTAATTGTTCTAATACAACTGCTTCATGACCATCTTCATCAAGTTTAGCTTTAACGCCACCTACTTCTTTATGGCCCATTTCTGCTTCCATACCATATTTATCAAGGCGTTCTACCGCTTGTTCTAATGCAGTACGAACTGTACCATGAGTACGTTGCCAGTATTGTTCTTGTAATTTTTGGGATACGGATAATTCTTTTTTAGTAACTGTTCTAGATGGAGTTTTTACCCAGAATTCCAATTCAGTAGCAGATGTGAAGATAATATCTACAACGTCATCAGCCTTCACATGAGGCATACCAGGTAGACCATGTTCTTTAATCAAAGATAATAATTCTGCACGAACATAGTCACAGCTATTTTTTAAGATAGAACGAGAATCAACATAACGATAGTTATGCATCAAGAATGCAGGAATACGAAGTGTACCAGTTGGTAAACCTGTTGCTTCATCTATATTTTCATAGTTATAATCAACGAACCAGTTTACACTTGGATCGCCCCACATATCAACACGTGCATTATTCAATGTTGCAATATTTGTAAGTACTACAGAAGAACCATCTGTTTGAACAGCACGACCTTCGAAGAATGCTTCATAATCATCAAAGAATGCTGCCATAGGGATTTTTTCATCTGTATCATTACCAGCTAAATCGATACCTACAAGAGATACGAATTTAATTTCTGGGTGTTGTTCTAATAATGCGAGAACGCCTTCTTTACCATATTGACCTGCTGGAATGTAATACAATAAATCTTTAGTATTTGCCATAATGGTTCCTCCTAAAAATAAAAAGACTCCAACAAATAGATATATATTCTATATATCTAACGTGGAGTCTTCGTTGACCAATTATTTTGTTGAATTCATAATATCATATAGTGAAAATACATGTCAATAACTTTCTATAGAATTTCATAATTCTCTTAATTATAAGTTTAAGAATTCTATTTTAATAAATTGAACATACTAACTATATAAAGCATTTACTTGACTATTTTACAATATATTAACCAAGTAACTCTTTAACGATATTATTAACTACCTTACCATCCGCACGGCCTTTAGTTTTAGGCATAACGTGTTTCATAACATTACCCATATTTACGGCATCGCCACATGCTGCAATAGCTTCTTTTACAACAGTACGGATTTCATCTTCACTCATTTGAGCTGGTAAATATTTTTGTAGTACTGCCATTTCTTCTTTTACATGAGCGATTAAATCTTCACGGCCCGCTTTTTCAAACTCAGTTAAGGAGTCTTGGCGAGTTTTCATTTCTTTTGCTAAAATACCAAGAATACCATTATCATCAAGCTCAACTTTATCATTGATTTCTGTATTCTTAATAGCACTATTAACCATTCGAATTACAGAAAGAGCAGTTTTACCTTCTTCACGTGCTTTCATAGCAGCTTTCATATCTTCTTTTAATTGATCTTTTAAGCTCATAGTTCCTCCTATGTATATAAAGAAACCCTAATTCTGGATTTCATGAAGCCATGAAAAGGCAGAATTAGGGTAATCATCTTATGCTCTGAATTTGCGTTTTCTTGCTGCTTCAGATTTTTTCTTTCTTTTTACGCTTGGTTTTTCGTAGTGTTCGCGTTTTCTTACTTCAGACAAAACACCCGCTTTTTGGCAGGAGCGTTTGAATCGACGAAGAGCACTTTCAAGCGTTTCGTTTTTACCGACTTTGATTTCAGACATCTATATCCCTCCCTCCAAAAATAATCTCGGGAAGTGCTGATAATTTACATACGCACATATAATATTATATGTATAGGTATAGATGTTGTCAATATTTTCCGGTATATTTTATAGGAATTTTAATAAGTATTATAAAAAGAATACATTATACCTAATATTAAGCTTCTGGCCATCCCATTTCTTCGCCACCTAAGAGATGAGCATGCATATGGAATACAGTTTGACCAGCTTTTTTACCAGTATTAAAAATCAAACGATAACCATCTTTAGAAATGCCAAGTTCTTTCGCTACATCCCGAACAAATGGTAATAAACCTTCTACATAGTCTTCATTATTTTCGTTAAGATGAGCAATATTGGAAACGTGGTTTTTAGGCACGATTAAAACATGTACTTTTTTTACTGGCTCAATATCATGGAATGCATAGAATTTATCGTTTTCTAATACTTTTTTAGAAGGAATTTCACCATTGATAATTTTACAGAAAATGCAGTCACTCATACTATAGCTCCTTATTCAATAATCAAATAATTATCTTCTAAACCTACAACAGTACCACCAATGAGATCACCAATTTTATGTGTCCCATCTGATTTAACTTTACCATTTACATACTCATTTGTTAAGCCCATGTAGTATCCATTCTCCTCTTTTTCGATGAGAATCTCACCAGGCTTACCAATGCGAGATTTTGCGTACGCTTCATAACCTGATTGGCTAAGACCATTTAAAAGTGCCACACGGGTTTTCTTTACAGCTTCTGGTACTTGATCTGGCATAGTAGCTGCAGGTGTGCCCTCACGAATAGAATATGGGAAGGCGTGAATATGGGTAAACCCAATTTCACGAACTGTATTTAATGTTTCTTCAAAGTCTTCATCTGTTTCTTGCGGGAATCCTGCAATGATATCAGTGGTAATTGATAAATCCTTAATACGAGAACGTAAACTTGCAATCAAATCTTTATATTCTTGCAATGTATAATGGCGTTTCATCAACTTTAATACATGATCAGAACCGGCTTGTAGAGGTAAATGCAAATGTGGACAAACACGTTTATTAGTAGCCATTAATTCTACTAACTCATCAGAAACCTCTACTGATTCAATGGACCCGAAACGAATGCGGTATAAATCAGGAATCTCTAATAAAGCTTTGACTACATCGGCTAATGTAGGACGACCTGGCAATTCAACGCCGTAATTTCCCAAATGAATGCCCGTTAATACGATTTCATGGAATCCATGTTCTACTAATCGTTTTGCTTCTTGTACAATATCATCAACTTTACGAGATTTTAATTTTCCTCGAGTATAAGGAATGATACAAAAGGCACAGTAGTTATTACAACCTTCTTGAATTTTCATAAATGCACGAGCTTTATCAGATTCATTACCATATAATGGCATTTCTTCAAAGTTGGATTCGTTCATGATATCTCGAACAGCATTAATTTGACGTTCTGTAGATTCTAATTGTTCTACTAATTCAACAATTTTAGAGCGATTATTAGTACCTATAACGAGATTAACACCGTCGATAGCAGCAATTGCATCTGGATCAAGCTGAGCATAACAACCAGTTACAATCACATAGGCATCTTCGTTTTGACGCTTCGCTTTGCGAATCAATTGACGGGATTTCTTTTCCCCCATATTCGTTACAGAACATGTATTAATTACATAGATATCTGCTTTTTCATCGAAGTCTACAGCTTCGTAGTTATTTTGTAAAAATAAACCTTTCATAGCATCTGTATCATATTGATTGACACGACACCCTAAGGTTGTAAACGCAACGGTTTTCATTGCACCTCTCTATTCTTCTTTAATTTATAGTTCTAATTCATATTGAATCATCGCTAATGATCCAATAGCAGCCGTTTCAGCTCGCAAAATAGTATTACCAAGGGAAACTGATTTTCCACCACTCTCTATAATAGCATTGATTTCCTTCTCTTGATAGCCCCCTTCTGGACCAATACAGATTAGTATGTCTGTAATAGACTCATCAGAGTTGACCTGCGAAAGAATATCTTTAATAGTATGTCCATCTTCATTTTCATAGGCTACCAATTTTAGTGCATCAGATTCTATTTCTAATACTTGTGAAAGCTTTTCACCGACTACAAGTGTTGGCAATTGATTTCGACCACATTGTTGAGCTGCTTCTAGCATTATTTTCTCCCAACGAGTAGCCTTTGTTTGTAATTTCTTGTCATCATATTTAGCAACACAATTAGCGGTAGATACAAGATAGACTGTATCTACATTTAACTCTGTCGCCTTTTGTATAACCCATTCTAGCTTTTCACCTTTTAATAATGATTGAACAAGGATAGTACGATTAGAAGATACATTTGACTCTACGTATTCAATAAGTTTTGCTTGAGCTTTACCATCTATTTCTTCTGTAATTTGATATGTACCACAACGATTGTCACTGCCGGTAACAGTTATGGGTTTCTCCATATTATGACGAAATACATGTAACACATGATGTGTCACATCTGTCGGTAATTCTATGGTTTCATCTAATGGTGTAGGAATAAAAATCTTTTTCATCGCTTTTCTAGCGCAAATGTATGCCAAGGCCCCGCAATGCGCTCCTCAATAATATGCCAATTAGCCTCAATATATGGCATAATTTCATCATAACGATCATCTATAATACCACTAATGATTAAAATGCCTTGATCATCCAGTTTCTTACCAATTTCAGGTAATAGTATTTTAAGAGGATCTACAGTTAGGTTCGCTAATATTATTTGAGCAGTACCATTGAAATCACTATCCAAATTACCACAAATTATTTCAGCTGATACATGATTATTCTCACAGTTAATACGCGCTTGATTAGCAGCATACTCTTCTATATCAATACCAACTAAATGTTTGATGCCTAACTGGGCTGCAATCAATAAAAGAATACCAGTACCAGTACCAATATCTAAACAAGTAACTGTATTAAGATCCATAGATTCACTATAAGATTTCAATAACTCTGCACAAGTTCGTGTAGTCTCATGGGATCCAATACCAAAGGAAATATCTGAATCAATTTCAATAATAGTTTTGTGATCCACATTATCGTATTCTTGCCAAGCTGGTTTAATAATTAAATTTGGTAGAATTTCTGTGGGTTCAATATATTGCTGCCAAGAATTGAGCCATGTAGATTCATCTAATATAGTAGTATCAATTGATGTAACACTAATATTGGCCTCTTTAAGACGATTTTCTAAATCTGACTTAATTGTATCTAAATCCAAAGATGGATCTGCATACATTGTTAATTTAATTAAATTTGGTTGATTTTCTACATCTTCTTCTATAATTCCATTGTCTGCATAATCGTCAAAAAGAGTAGTCACCTCATCGGTGGCTACTCTTTCACAGACAATGGATACTTCTATCCATTGCATATATGCTCCTTTATAGGGAATGTGATGGAACAAACCATTCCTTCACATGAGCTGTTCATTTAGTTAAACAGTCCTTAATTTTTTCAAAGAGACTTTTGCTCACTTGTAAGTTATTAACATCTTCGTTGCTTTCATTTGCAAAGCGTAATAATAACTCACGTTGAGTGTCTGTCAACTTCTTAGGCGTTTGGACAGTTACTACAATATGTTGGTCCCCCCGTTGTTTAGGGTTACGCAAATATGGAATACCTTTGCCCTTTACGCGGAATGCCGTTCCCGTTTGAGTACCTTCCGGAATCTTTAACTCTACTTTACCATCTAAGGTGTTAACTTGTATAGTCGCACCTAATGCAGCTTGAGCAAAGCTAATATTTACACGGCTAATAACATCATTACCATTTCGTTCAAATTCCTTATGAGGACGAACGAAGATATATACGTAAAGATCGCCTTTTGGTCCACCTAAGATACCAGGTTCACCTTCATTAGCAACGCGTAAGCGGGAACCACTATCTACACCTGCTGGAATTTTGATAGAGATTTTACGTTTTGCCAACATTTCACCTGTTCCACGACATTTGGAACAAGGTTTTTCAATGCTTTTACCAGTACCATGACAGCGGGAACAAGTGCGAACGGATTGCATACGTCCAAACGGAGTATTTTGAATAACCGCTTCTTGACCAGAACCATGACAGTTTGGACAAGTATCGACACGAGATCCTGGCTCACCACCAGTACCATGACAGTGATCACATTCTTCATGACGATGCACTTCTATTTCCATAGATTTACCAAAGGCTGCATCTTCAAAGGAAATATCAATATCTTCGCGCAAGTCATTGCCTTTTTGAGGGCCTTGTTGTTGGCGTCCACCGCCAAACATGCCACCAAAAATGTCGCCAAAGATATCACCAAAGCCGCCAGCTTGACCACCGAAACCGCCAAAGCCACCTTGGAAACCACCGGCGCCAGCGCCGCCTCCTTGTTTGAAGGCGTCGTGGCCGAATTGGTCATATTGAGCTTTTTTAGTTTCGTCAGACAATACTTCGTAAGCTTCGTTAGCTTCTTTAAACTTTGCTTCCGCTTCCTTTGGATTATCTTTATTTACATCTGGATGGTATTGGCGTGCCTTTTTACGAAAGGCTTTTTTGATTTCATCTTGAGAGGCATTTTTACTAACCCCTAGGATGTCATAATAATCACGTGCCATTAGTTACCAACCCTTCTTATTTCTTGTCGTCATCCACTACTGTGTAATCAGCATCAACTACATTGTCATCAGATTTTGTTTGTTGTTGACCTTGATCTGCACCACCAGCTGCTTGTTGAGCTTGTTGTGCTGCTGCATACATTTGTTCTGCTAATTTATGTAATGGTTGTTCCAAAGCTTCACTATCTTTTTTGATGTCTTCAATGTTGCCAGCTTCGATAGATTTTTTCAATTTATCTTTTGCTTCTTCCACTTCTTTCAATAAAGCAGTATCGCCTTTGCCATCAAGTTCTTTCAATGCTTTTTCAGCTTGGTATACCAAGGAATCTGCATTGTTTTTAACATCTAATTCTTCTTTTCTAGCTTTATCTTCTGCTGCATGAGCTTCAGCTTCTTTAACCATGCGTTCGATTTCGTCTTCTTTCAAGCCGCTAGAAGAAGTAATTGTAATTTTTTGTTCTTTTTGAGTACCCAAATCTTTAGCTTTTACGTGTACGATACCGTTAGCATCGATGTCGAATGTTACTTCGATTTGAGGAACCCCACGAGGAGCTGCTGGAATACCATCCAAGTTGAAGCGACCCAATGTTTTATTATCTGCTGCGAACTCACGTTCACCTTGCAATACATGGATATCTACAGATGGTTGGTTATCTGCTGCAGTGGAGAATACTTGAGATTTAGATGTAGGAATTGTAGTGTTACGATCGATAATACGTGTGAATACACCACCCATTGTTTCGATACCAAGAGACAATGGAGTTACGTCAAGTAACAATACGTCTTTTACTTCACCTACTAATACACCACCTTGAATAGCAGCACCGATAGCTACACATTCATCAGGGTTAACGTTTTTAGTTGGTTCTTTACCTAATACTTTTTTAATAGCTTCTTGTACAGCTGGAATACGGCTAGAACCACCAACTAACAATACTTTATCGATATCAGATGCAGATAAACCAGCATCGTTCATAGCTTTACGAGTAGGTTCAATAGTAGCTTGTACCAAATCAGCTGTCAATTCTTCGAATTTAGCACGAGTCAATGTTACATCCAAGTGTTTAGGACCTGTAGCATCAGCTGTGATGAATGGCAAGTTGATATTTGTGCTAGCTACGCCAGACAATTCAATTTTAGCTTTTTCAGCAGCTTCTTTTAAACGTTGGTCAGCTAATTTATCATTGGATAAATCAATACCAGTTTCTTTTTTGAATTCTTCAATGAGGTAGTTCATAATGCGTTGGTCGAAGTCATCGCCACCAAGGTGGTTATTACCA
>UPXS01000016.1 GCA_900538355.1 uncultured Veillonella sp. | reverse complement strand
CAATTGTAGGAACAGCGTCCTTTGGTTCTTCTTTTTTCAACAATGGAGTCATGCTTTCTAAGCCAATACCCAATGTGAATAGATTGTGCAACCAAGCTGTTTGGCTTGGCGGCATAATACCGAGTACGCCACCACCAACAAGAGCACCATTGAAACCAACGATACCATTGTAGTTAGCTTTGATACGTTTCATCAATGCCATAGAAATGCGGCGTAAGTCTACAAGAGCTTGTAGATGATCGGAAGAAATAGTAACGTTCGCAATTTTTTGAGCGATTGGAGCGCCTTCATTCATAGCGATACCAACGTGTGCCTCAGAAATTGCTGGGGAATCGTTAATGCCATCCCCTACCATCATAACAGTATAGCCTTCAGCTTTTGCTTGTTTTACATAAGCCGCTTTATCCTCTGGCAATACTTCAGCATGCACTTCATCAATACCGAGTTCGTCAGCTACGCGTTGTGCATTACGTTTAGAGTCGCCAGTCATCATGACAACCTTTTTAATGCCCAATGTATGTAAATCAGCTATAACTTGTTTTGCTTCCTCACGAACAGGGTCTTTAATACAAATAACCGCTGCTAGTGTACCTCCAATAGCGAGGTAAATATGGGAAGATGAATTTGGTAAATTATTGAACTTTTCTTGTTCATCTGCAGGAATCTTCGTTTTTTCATCATCAAAGATGTAGTGAGCACTACCAATGCGTACACGGTAGCGACCAACTTTAGATGCAATACCATGAGCTACAACGTATTCTACGTCAGAGTGCATTTCCTTGTGAGGCAAGGAATGATCCTTAGCAGCACGTACAATTGCTTTTGCCATGGAATGAGGGAAATGTTCCTCAATACATGCAGCTAATTTTAACATTTCGTCTGCATCGTGACCGTTAAATGGAATGATTTGTTCAAACTCAGGTTCTGCTTTTGTAAGTGTACCTGTTTTGTCGAATACAATCATATCTGCTTGTGCAATTTGTTCTAAGAATTTACCACCTTTAACAGTGATACCGCGTTTAGATGCTTCTTGCATAGCGGAAAGTACTGCTAATGGAATAGATAATTTAAGAGCACAAGAGAAGTCAACCATTACGAAAGACAATGCTTTCATTACATTACGAGTCAACAAGTATGTCAAACCAGCACCAATAAAGCTAATTGGAACTAATTTATCAGCCATGCGGTATGCTTGTTGTTCCATACCGGATTTCATTTGTTCAGACTCTTCAATAAGGTTAACGATTTTTTCGTAACGAGATGTTTTGGATGTGCTACGTACTTCTACAATAGCTTTACCGTCTTCAACAACAGTACCAGCATATACGGAACTGTCTTGATCGCGACGAACCGCTTCTGGTTCACCAGTCATGGAGCTTTCATTAACAAGAACAACACCATCGATAACGACGCCATCCAATGGAATCACTTCGCCTTGGCGAATGATAATTTGATCCCCTGCTACAACTTCGTTAACTGGCTTGCTCACTTCAATGTCATCAACCAAAACCCATACCTTATCTACATTCAAAGACATGCTTTGAGCAAGATTTAATACAGATTTACGGTGAGTCCATTCTTCTAAGATATCGCCAATACCTAATAGGTACATAACAGCGCCAGCTGTAGGGTAATCTTTTTGAAGTAATGCAGCACCAATAGCTACACCATCAAGCACTTCTACAGTTAACTTACGTTGCCACAATGTTTTAATAGCTTTGCCGATAAATTTAATACCATCAAACCATGCCCATGCAGCTGCAATTGGTGCAGGCAATACTGCTTTTTTACCTAAGTAAACTGCAGTGCGGTTGATCATCATTTCACGGTATTTTTTATTTACCAAGCGTGGAGAATATTCGTTCAAAGCAGGTGCTTCGGACAAGTCTAAATCGCGTAGACCTAGCACTGCATCACGCACAGCGTCAACATCACCAATATGTTTAATGGCAACTTGACTGCTGCGAGTGTAGAAGGTTACATCTACAATTGCATCGTTAAGGAGTAATGTATCCTCTACATAAGCTGCTTCAGCTTCTGTAAAATGATGACCTGTAACCTTAACATGCAAGCGATTTCTGAGTTTTTTTACTACAGAAAATTGTAACATATGTGCAATCCTCTAATTATTTGTTTTCTTCAAAGATTTCTTCGTTGCGTGCTTCGTTGATTTCTTGAGCTTCTGCCAATACGTCAGATGCGGATGCTTGTACTTTTTCAGCTGTTTCTAATACAGTTTCTTTAGCGCGAAGGCCAGCTGCTACGATACCAGCATATACTTTTTTAGCGTCTTTAGAAGTTAAAACTTTAAGACCTACAGTACCCAATGCAAGACCTGCTGCGAATAAGTTAGCGTTTTTAAGATTTTTTTGATCGATGTTGAACATGATAATATTCCTTTCTACTAAATATATAAAAAAATTACTTACTATATTTGAAAAGAGGAGCCCATTATAGAGACCCCTCTTTCAAAATCAGAATTCGTATTAGCTTACTTAGCTGTACGTTTAATGCCTAGCGCTTTATTAGAACCATCACAGCTACAGTTACCACCGCAACCTGAGGATTTTTTAGAGCTAGAATCGGAACCACCGCCACCACAGCCGCAGCCACCTTTACCAGACATTTGTTTGTAAAATTTATTGCCGATATAAGCTATTGCTAATACAACTATGAGTCCTATAACAAGATTATCCATTATTATGCCTCTTTCTCAATATCTACTAAATTACAATATGTGTCTTAGTGATAAACAAGATAAAAGCAATATCTAAAGGATATTTCCCTTTTCTCATTATCATTTAACCACGAATATTGATAATTATCAAGTATTATTTTTAAATTACTTATAACAAAATCGCATTTTTTCTATTCATTTTTGTTTAAAGAATCTAAAAGTGGCTAAACTCTCCTATTTAGCGACTCTAGATTAGAATCCTAATGAGCGACCAATGTTATAGAAGATGAAACATGCAATCCATGCAAATGTATTTTCATAGAAGAACATGAATGCAACCCATTTCCAAGAACCTGTTTCACGTTTGATAACAGCTAGTGTTGCCAAACAAGGTGGGTAAATTAATACGAACAACATCATTGTTAATGCAATCAATGGTGAGAAGTTTGGATCATTTTGTAAGTAATCAGTCAATGGAGCTGGATTTTTATCATCACCACCTACTGCATATACTGTACCCAATGTAGAAATTACTACCTCTTTAGCCGCTAAACCAGCTACGAGAGATAAGCCCATTTTCCAGTCGAAGCCCAATGGTTCAAGTACTGGATTGATTGCTTTACCAAAGGATGCTGCATAGGATTGTTCAATTTTTTCAGAAGCTTGTTCTTTATCAAGTTTGTCATTTTCAGCATCTAAGTTAGCACTGTTTTTGTACATTGCCCATGCTGCAGGGAACAAGTCCTTATTTTCGTCTTTAATATCGTTAAATAATTCAGGTGCTTCAGAGTCCTCTTCTACTGCCACTTCCGGTGCATCTTCTTCTGCTTCTTCAGCAGCATCTGTAGCATCTTTTACAGTAGATTTCATATCTTCTACAATTTTATCAACTGCATCTTTTTGATCATCTGTAGTAATACCAAATTGAGCTAATGTAGCTGCATCTTTTACTTCATACTCTTGAGCAACTTGTTCTTTCACTGCATCATAATCTTTGGAGTATTCAACATCCATTGGGTACGCAGTGATGAACCAAATCAAGATAGATGCGGCCATAATGAAAGTACCAGCTTTAATGATGTACAATTTAGCACGTTCGTACATGTGCATCCATGTAGCTTTCAATGTAGGCAAATGATATGGAGGTAATTCCATTACAAATGGTTCAGCTTCACCAGCAAATAAGAACTTACGGAAGATTTTTGCAAAGATAATACCAAAGATGATACCCAAGAAGTATACAGAGAATACAACTAAAGTACTATCCCAACCATTTGGGAAGAACGCATTTGCAAATAAGATATATACTGGTAAACGTGCGGAACAACTCATGAATGGTGTAATTAAGATAGTAACCATTCGATCCTTATAATTATCAAGGATACGAGCACCCATTACGGATGGTACGGAACAACCGAAACCCAATAATAAAGGAATAAAGGATTTACCATGCAAGCCACATGCACGCATTACACGGTCAATAACGAAGGCTGCACGAGCCATATAGCCAGTATCTTCCAAGAAGGAAATACCAAGGAATAGTAAAAGAATTAATGGTAAGAAGGATAATACGGCACCTACACCGGCAATAATACCGTCAGATACTAGGGATTGTAATTGACCTTCTGGAATATATTGAGTAGCAAGGCCTTGCAATGCAGCAAAACCGTCTTCAATCCAACCTTGAGGTATTCCGCCTACAAAGTTAACGAACGCAAATAATAGGTACATAACAACCATAAAGATTGGTAAGCCCCAAATTCGATGTGTTAAGATTTTGTCATAACGGTCAGAGCGTGTTTCCAATTGAGTTGGCGCTTGTGTTAAACATGCATTGTATACTTCTACAGCAAAACGGTGACGATATTCTTGGAAGACAATATCAAGATCGACTTGATCTTTAATTTCTTCACGAATTGCTTCAGCTTTTTGAATAACAGCTTCTGTATTATCAAAGCGCATCACCTTGCCGATAACGTCAGCATCTTTTTCTAATAATTTCACAGCAATCCAACGAAGTGGATATGTAACAGTACCAGATTTCTTAAGCTCTTCTACAAGCTCAGCGATTTTACCTTCTAGCAAATCGCCATAGTTAATTGTTACACCAGGAGCTTTTTGAGAAGCAGCTACACTAATTGTTGCTTCTAACAACTCTTTTGTACCAATATTTGTACGACCTACGGTGCTAACAATTGTAGCCCCTGTCATTTCTGCCATTTTTTTTAGGTCGTATTTGATGCCCATTTCTTCCGCAACGTCAGACATGTTTAGAGCAATAACCATTGGCTTTTCAAGTTCCAATAATTGTGCAGCTAAATATAAGTTGCGTTCTAAGTTAGATGCATCAAGAACATTAACGATTACATCTGGGTTATCATTTACGATAACATTACGCGCTACTAACTCATCCAAGGAACGTGCAGTTAAACTATATGTACCTGGTAAGTCAATAAACAATAACTCTTGGCCATCAAATTTCGTATGGCCTTCCTTTTTTTCTACTGTAACGCCAGCATAGTTACCAACGTGTTGCTTCGCCCCTGTGATATTGTTAAACATTGTAGTTTTACCACAGTTAGGGTTACCTGCTAAGGCAATGCGAATTTGCCCGTTTTCTGCCATGTGAACCTCCTATTGAACATCTACATCAATCATGCCAGCTTCGCTTGTACGAAGTGCTAATTCAAAGTTTTTTACCTTGATTTCCACCGGATCACCCAAAGGGGCAAACTTCATAACATGGATTTTTGTACCATTTACAAGACCCATGTCGATTAGACGATGCTTAACATTACCGCTGCCATGTAGAGCAACAATAAGACCAGACTCACCTGGTTTCATGTCTTTCAACTTTTTGATAGCCATACGACACCTCCTAATTATTGTACCTAACAACCTCATATTAAACACACCAAATAATAATGCGTATTAATATCTTAAATCATTATATCAAACTAATCGGGAATTTCAACAATTATTATCATTTTTATGGTGATTTTATATCTCATATATATATTTTTTTCTCATATTAAATATGAGAATTGATTTATCAATCCTCCTCAAACCCCTATAGAGTATGGTATCATTCGCGCTGTCACCAATAAAAAAGAATGCCTAAAAAATAAGAATCACTACTAAGATAATCATTATTGATAATTTAATCATTCTCATTTATGTTTTTTAAATTTTATTTTAATATGAATATTTTAATGTTTTTTATTCTCATAAACACTCATTCAAATCGTCATTTCTCAATCTATTATCAATTAGTATCTTCAACAATCACATCATTAGTTTTACAAATTTACTATAGCGCCATGTAAAATTAGCCATATAAAATTAGTACTCTATGTAATGATTCAATTTATTTGCCCCTACTATGTGCATAAGGTATAATTAATATAATATGTATTATAGAAAGGACGATCCATGAAATCTTTTAAATCTCTAGGCGTTTGCGATGAACTCATCCAAGCCCTTCAAAAACAAGGTATCAAGGAGCCAACTCCAATTCAAGAACAAGCCATTCCTGTTGTATTTAAAGGGAATGATGTTATAGCAAAAGCTCAAACAGGCACAGGCAAAACATTAGCCTTCTTACTACCGATTCTACAACGTGTTCACACCGATGTGCATCAAGAACAAGTGCTCATTATTGCACCTACCCGTGAGCTTGTAAAACAAATCTCCGATGAAGCAAAAGAAATAGGTTCTATTTTAAATGTAGACATTCTCCCTCTTATCGGCGGTAAAACGATTGAAGCCCAGTTACAACAATTGGGACGCCGTCCTCAAGTTATCTTAGGTACTCCTGGGCGCCTATTGGACCATGCAAAACGGGGCTCACTCCACTTAGATTGTATCCGTCGTGTCGTACTCGATGAAGCTGACCAAATGCTTCATATGGGATTCTTACCGGACATCGAAAACCTCATTAGCCAAACAGATGCAAACAGACAACTTCTATTATTCTCTGCAACGATTCCTGATAAAATTAGAAATCTTGCAAAAGCATATATGTCTAAACCTGCTTCTGTAACAGCTGAAGGTAAACATGTTACACTTGAATCTATCGATCAACGCGTATACATGATGAACCCTGAAGAAAAAACACAACGTCTCATCAAAATGATTGAAGAAGACAACCCATTCTTAGCAATTGTGTTCTGTAATAAGCGTGAAGGTGCTGTTCGTTTATCCTATGAGTTAACTGCAGCAGGCCTAAATATTGCTGAAATGCATGGCGATTTGACACAAGGTCGACGCACTCAAATATTACGTGATTTCGCAAAAGCTAAAACACAAATCTTAGTAGCAACAGATATTGCAGCTCGCGGCATCGATATCGAAGGCATTACACATGTTTATAACTACGACGTACCACGTGACGTAGATTACTATATCCACCGTATTGGCCGTACTGGTCGTGCAGGCAACTCTGGCGTAGCTGTTACATTTGCTACTCCGCAAGATGAATCTTGGTTACGTCGTATTGAGCGCGCCATCCAAGCAACCCTTACTAAATACACTAAAGATGGACAAATTAAGACTAAAGGTAATGCAAGTGCGGCACCTAAACGTGCAAAGTCATCTGGCAAACCTAAGATTACAAGTTCCTATCAATCTACAAAGGCTAAAGCTCATAAAGCTCGTGGCCATAAAGGCGCTAATACACGCCAACGCCGTACGTCTACATCACAAACAGGACGACGCGGTAAACGTAGATAAAATAAAGACGCGTACAGAAAAATCTGTACGCGTCTTTTTATATTCTTAACCAATTTATATTTTAACTAATATACATCTTATTATTTATTAGCATAAATGCTTGGTACTCCATTCACATCGGAGCATTGTGTCTTGCATTGAGATCGATTACTGCAAATCCAGTTAATACGTCCTCTCGCCTCTTGCTTAACAAAATACCCTTCTTTACATCGTGGACATTTATATTGCTTATCTTCGTCAGACACAGTGATATTACTTTCACCCTTTGAAGTATCCCCCTCAACAGGTTGTGTATGTTTACAGGCCGGATAATTGGTACCGCCTAAAAAAGCACCAAATTTACCATTACGCTGTTGCATTCTGCCCTTATTACACTTAGGACAGACCGGCAAAGAAGATAGATCTATATCAGAATTATCCATCGGACGTTTCCGGTTTTGATTCGTTATAGTGCGAACTACATTGGGCATCATTTGACCAGAATTTACCTGTTTATCAAAGCCAAGCTTATCAATCAACAACTGTAAAAACTTAACTTGATCAGATAAGAAGGAATCTAAGGTATCCTCCCCTTCGCTCATGAGAGCCAAACGTTCTTCCCAAACAGCCGTTTCATCAGGATATAACAATTCATCAGGCAAGGCATCTACTAAAAGATAGCCCGTTTCCGTCGGTGATAGAACTTGCTTTTTCCCTGAAGTTTTCATAAATCCACGACTGATGAGTTCATCAATAATATTAGCACGAGTCGCCTCTGTACCAATACCAGACACCGCCTTTAATTGCTTTTTCAAGTCTTCATTTTTTACAAACTTGTGAATTTCCTTCATTGCTTGTAACAATGTAGACGGTGTAAAGCGAGAAGGCGGCTTAGTTTGCTTCGCCTCTACAGAGGAATCCGTGTAAAGCACAGAATCATTCTTCTTAACAGCAGGCAAATGATCTGTTTCTTCAATAGCCTCTTTTTTAGAATCCGTTTCTGCGCCACGTTCATCAGTTAAATCAGGTTCATCATTATCTGTCACCGATTTAGACTTTTGCCGTTTATAAAGTAATTTCCAGCCTTCGTCTATAACTACACGGCCATTAGCAACAAAGTCTTCTTCACATTGCTCCACAACGATTTTAGTTTGTTCATAAATGTGCTCTCCATAAAATTGAGCAATATAGGCCTGACTTATGAGGAAGTAAATATTGCGTTCCTCTCGAGACAAGCTATTCATATTACACGCTACAGTCGTAGGGATAATAGCATGATGGGCTGTAATTTTCTTTTCATTCCAAGCGCGGCTCTTAATGGAGCGGTCTGCATCGGTAGCCCACTGTGCTAGTCTTTCATCGCCTGCATTCTGTAAATTATTAAGAATTGCATTGCGGTCACCATATTGATTTGGTGGTAAATATTCACAATCAGAACGAGGGTACGTAGTCAATTTCTTTTCGTATAGTTTCTGTGCTGTATCAAGTACAGTTTGCGGATCATAGGAAAAAGCTTTACCAGCTAATACCTGTAAAGATGATAGAGACAATGGTAAACGCTGTACATCTTTCTTTTTAGATTTTGTAACAGCTTTAATAACTCCATCGGGACCAGTCTGTAAGCGCTCAACTAATTCATCGGCTATAGCTTTATTAATGAGACGTCCATCTGGGTCAAGCCCCTTTTGTTCATCTGTAGGCTGCCACGTAGCCCAGAATACACCATTCGGATGATTATATAAAACCTTTAATGTAAAATAATCGACCGGTTTAAATGCCGCTAGTTCTCGCTCTCTGCGCACAACAAGGGCTAACGTTGGAGTCTTAACACGACCGATAGGTAATGTTACTTTATTGCCTTTATATCGTTCAGATAATGTATAGGCACGAGATAAATTCATGCCAATAAGCCAGTCTGCACGTGCTCTAGCCAATGCAGATTGATATAGATTGTGAAAGTCTTTATTATCCCGTAGATCATTTAAGGCGGCACGAACAGATTTTTCGTCCAATGCATTTAGCAAGATACGTTGTACAGGTTTTGTATTTCCTACATAATATAATACTTCATCAACCAACAATTGCCCTTCCCTGTCCGGGTCACCTGCGTTGACGATAATGTCCGCTTTACCGATTAATTCTTTTACAGTCTCAAACTGTTGACGACTACTATCCGTAACGAGTAATTTCCACTCATCAGGCACAATAGGTAAATCTTGAGGGCGCCAGCGGATATATTTATCATCGTAATCACCAGGCTCTGCTTGATGTAATACGTGACCTACAACCCAAGTCACCACATCATCACCTTGGATAAAATAGCCATTCCGTTTTTGGATATTCTTATTTTCTGGCAAGCATTTACTAATTTCGCGAGCCATGGATGGCTTTTCCGCAATAAATAACCTCATGGTCCCCCTCCTTAACATAAAATAACGGCTATTCCCCAAGCCGCTCTTTGAAATCTCATTATACTACAATTTAGTGGTCATAACTACCAAAATCATGTATAATTTTAAAGATATGAATGGTGTGAAGATGATATATTAAAACAAGACTTTCACAAACGAAACAATAGAGGTGAACTATGACATTTTTAGAAGAAGTGCAACGTCGTCGTACGTTTGCTATCATATCTCACCCGGATGCGGGTAAAACTACATTAACAGAAAAATTACTTTTATACGGTGGTGCCATTCACTTGGCGGGGTCAGTTAAGTCTCGTAAAACGGCAAAACACGCCGTATCTGACTGGATGGAAATCGAAAAGCAACGTGGTATCTCCGTAACGAGTTCTGTATTGCAATTCGATTATGATGGCTGTCGTGTCAATATACTTGATACCCCTGGTCACCAAGACTTCTCTGAAGATACATACCGTACATTGATGGCTGCCGATAGTGCTGTCATGCTTATCGACGTTGCAAAAGGTGTCGAAGCACAAACGAAAAAACTATTTGCCGTATCTAAAGAACGCGGTATTCCTATCTTTACCTTTGTAAACAAAATTGACCATTTCGGTCGCAGCCCATTTGACTTGATGGAAGAAATCGAAAACGTTCTTGGCATTCGTACTTGCCCTATGAACTGGCCAATTGGCATCAACGGTGAATACAAAGGCGTATACGATAGAGAGCACGAAACTATTGAGCTCTTCGCAAAAGACGAAACACATGGTCAAGAAAAGTTAGCCTCTGAAAAAGGTGCTTTAACGGATCCTCGCATGAAAGAATTATTAGGTGACGACGTATATCAAGCATTGCTTGATGATATTGAATTATTAGACGTTGCTGGCGATCCATTCGATTTTGATAAGGTTCGTGCTGGTGAATTAACGCCAATGTTCTTCGGCTCCGCTATGACTAACTTTGGGGTAAAACCATTCTTGGAAAAATTCTTAGAACTGGCTCCATCCCCTGCTCCACGACAAGCCGTGGAAGAAATGGTGCAACCTACAAGCGAAGACTTCTCCGCTTTAGTATTTAAAATTCAAGCGAATATGGACCCTAATCACCACGACCGCATCGTATTTATGCGTATCTGCTCTGGTAAATTCGAAAAAGGTATGTCCGTATTACATCGCCAATCTAACAAAACGATTCGCTTGTCTCAGCCGCAACAATTTTTGGCTACTGAGCGTACCATCGTAGAAGATGCATATCCTGGCGATATTATCGGTGTCTTTGATGCTGGCACAATGGGCGTAGGCGATACACTGTGTGCACAAAAACACAAGGTTACATTCGGTGACTTCCCTGTGTTCCCACCAGAATTCTTCGCCCGCGTATCTCCAAAAGATACTATGAAGCGTAAGCAATTCCAAAAAGGCATGACTCAATTAGCCCAAGAAGGTGCAGTTCAAATCTTTGAACAACCAGGTGCCCTCGACTCCTTCGTAGTTGGTGCCGTAGGTATGCTTCAATTTGAAGTTTTAGAATACCGTTTAAAAAATGAATATGGTGTTGATTTATTAAATAATACATTGCCATACAGTGTTGCTCGTTGGATTGATGGTGAAGTAGATATTGCGTCTTTAAAAGGTGTAGACAATGCGATGATTGTTAAGGATAATCGCGATCGTACTGTAGTACTTATCTCCAATGAATGGCAAATGGGTTGGGTTCAAGAGCGTAATCCTGATGTTACATTCTTAACAACCCCAAAACTTCATCACGAACTATAGTATTGACGCTTATAGCCTATCTTTCTAGATCTATACTCCGCCCTTCTAAATGCGAGATGTACTATGTAGCAGACATGAGCTTAACTGCAAATCTCAATAGTTAAGCACGCTATAAATCTCTTGATAATAACAACTGGAATATATTTCTTAATATATAAAAATTAGAAATATATTCCAGTTTATTTTTTTATAACAGGCAGGAAAATCACAGAATTTAGTCGAATACATATAGTATAATTATGTAGGGAAGTAATTTATACTATTACTTTCTCGTATTTTTGTATATAATATAAATGTATTATAAAATGATATATACATAACATAGTTATATATTATCTAATGGTTTTACTGTTGTTGTGAGTGTTGAAAATAAATAATATATAATTATTATACCTTATATATTCTATAGTTTTTTTCGACCATTCATGATACCATAAAATATAAGTTTTATTTTTTATTTTAAAGGAGTGATTTTATGCCACTTATTGACTTAGCGTTAGTCAACGATGTATGGACATTGAAACTGTCCATGATCCAAACTGTAGGCCTCGCTGTAATCACGTTATTCATTGGTACTTGGATTAACAAACATTCCAAGTTCTTACAACGTATGTGTATGCCTGCACCAGCTGTAGGGGCTTTGCCATTTGCATTCTTAACTGCTATTCTTTCTTACTATAAGATTTTGAACATTACCTTTGAAGGTTCCCTACAAACATTCTTAATGCTTGCCTTCTTTACTACTATCGGTTTGATGGCTTCTTTGAAAGTCCTCAAAAAAGGCGGTATCTTCATTATCTTCTTCTTCCTCGCTTGTGCAGTATGGATTGTTGTACAAAACACAGCAGGTATTATGATTGCTAAAGCGTTAGGTATTGAACCAATCATCGGTATTATGGCTGGTTCCGTATCCATGATTGGTGGTCTTGGTACTGCTGGCGCCTTCGGTCCATATTACGAACAATTGCTTGGTATCCCTGGTACAGCATCCGCAGCGGTTGCAGCCGCAACATTCGGCATGGTAGCAGGTACAGTTCTCGGTGCTCCTGTAGGTGAACGCATTATCAAAATGCACAAAGTTAAAACACCTTACGAAAACCCAGAGTTAATGGAAGATGAAGGCATTGACATGATTGAGGATCACGTTGAAAGTGGTGGCAAACAGTTCAATTCCCAAGATCTTTTAACAATCTGTATGTGGATTGGCCTTGCATTAGGTATCGGTACTATCGTAAGTGCTGGTTTATCCGTTCTTACTCCACTACCAGCATACATCGGCGCAATGATTTGTGCAGCTGTAATTCGTAACGTTGGTGACTACACTAAAGCTTACAAAATCAATGACTCTGCACTTGACGCAGTATCTAACGTAGCATTGTCCTTATTTGTAACAATGGCTATCAACAGCTTGAAACTCGTTCAATTAATCGATCTTGCATTACCACTTATTACAATTTTACTAGCACAATGTGTACTTATCTGTGTATTTGCATACCTTATCTACTTCCTATTTGGTCGCAACTACGATGCAGTTATGCTTGGTTCTGGTGCCATCGGCTTCGGCTTAGGTGCTACACCAAATGCATTGGTTAATATGTTATCCTTAGCAAGTAAACATGGTCCATCCCCTCGTGCTTGGCTCGTAGTTTCCTTGGTAGGTGCATTCTTAATCGACTTTGCTAATGCTTTCCTAATTACAACAATGGCTGGCATTCTTTACTAAATAAAAAGGACCCATTTGGGTCCTTTTTTCATGAAAAGAGCTCATTAGAATGATATGTTATCAATCTAATGAGCTCTTTTTACATTATTCTATTTAATTAAAGCAGCCCATGCATTGGCTACATCAGCAAACTCTTGAAGGGTAAAAGTCTCCCCTCTTCGTTGCCCATCAATATTGGCTTTTGCTAATAGCTCTTCGATTCTGTCTTTTGATAAGCCCGTTGTTTTCATTGTATTGGCGAAGGTTTTACGTCGTTGCGCAAAACCAGCTTTCACAACTCGGAAGAATAGTTTCTCGTCAATAACCTCAACAGGAGGCTTGTCACGCAATACGCAGCGAATAACAGAGCTTGTTACAGCTGGAGCCGGCAAGAAAGATTTAGGCGGTACATCAAGTACAATATCTGGCTCAGTATAGTACTGTACGGCTACAGATAGTGCACCATAATCCTTTGTACCTGGCTTAGCCACCATACGTAAGGCCACCTCTTTTTGCACCATTACAACAAGGCGTTCTATCGGTAATTTACTTTCCAATAGAGACATAATAATAGGTGTTGTAATATAGTATGGCAAATTAGCAACCACTTTAAATGGTTTATGGTTCATAATGGTTGGCACATCGAGTTTCAACACATTACCATGGACAATACGTACATTGTCATAAGAGGCCAACGTAGTATCTAGAACCTCTAATAAGCGACGGTCTAATTCAATGGCAGTTACATCGGCACCACTTTGTGCTAACCCTTGTGTCAATGTCCCAATACCAGGACCTACCTCTAGTACAGGTTCACCAGGTGTCAATTCCGCTGCATGTACAATTTCGTCTACAATACCTCTCTTAATAAGAAAGTTCTGCCCTAATTTCTTACTCATTTTAATATCGAAGCGTTTACATATATAATGTACTACTTCAGGGCTTGCAATTACTGATTCTAACATCTTAACTCCTATTTTAACTATTTACAGCCTCTTCAAAAGCATCTCGACTTATACCGTAGTGATTTAAACGGTATAAAAACTGTTTCCCATTGCCATAACCAATGCCTAACTTAGCACCAATAACCGCACGGCGAGCAGCACTATCTGGCATACCTGATAACCCATGACGAACTAGATCTACCATAGAAAATTCGTTAGATGATTCCAAGGATTCTACATGTAATGTAGATAAAGCCTTTCTAATGGATTCTGGAGATGCTTGTTCTATGCCAATATCATCATTTGCAAAAGCTTCATCACGAGGGACAAAAGCATGCTGTGCATTGGGGAATTTTTTGGTTAATACGCGACGAATTCTCTCCCCTGCTGTATCAGGATCGGTTAATATGATAATACCTCGCTTTTCATAAGCTACACGAATCATATCAATAACACCTTTACGAAGTGTAAAACCCTCTGTAGCAATACAGTCTGCTTCCACGGCTTGTGCAATACGTTGTATATCAGATTTTCCTTCTACGACGATGACTTGTTTAAGCATAGGTCCTCCTTTATTCTATTAGTACATTGTAACATATATATAACATTGCTTAAATACTTATAATCGAGTAGTATAGGTAGTGTAATATATAAAAGGAGGCCATTATGACCTTACAACAATTAAAGTATGTCACAACAATTGCAAATATAGGCAGTATTAGTGAAGCTGCTAAGAGACTCTTCGTCTCGCAACCAAGTCTAACAAAGGCTATTAAGGAATTGGAAAAGGAAATGGGCATTACCATTTTCGACCGTACTAATAAAGGGATTACTGTTTCTAAAGAAGGGGAACGTTTCCTCGGCTATGCACGCCAAGTACTAGAACAAGCCGCTTTATTAGAAGAGCAATATAAAAGTCAAAGCGGTGGTAAAAAACAATTCTCTGTTTCTACGCAACATTACTCCTTTGCCGTTAACGCCTTTGTAGAGCTTTTAAAAGGCGCAGGCATCGATCAATATGATGTATCCTTAAGGGAAACTCAAACCTATGAAATCATCGATGACGTAGCTCATATGAAGAGTGAGATTGGTTTACTCTTCTATAATGATTTCAACAGACCTGTACTAGAGAAATTAATTCACACTAATGAATTAACATTTACAGAGTTATTTACCGCACACCCACATATCTTCATAGGCAAAAACCATCCACTAGCTAATAAAAAGGTTGTGTCTATGGACGAATTAGAGGAATATCCATATATCTCCTTTGAGCAAGGCGATCACAACTCCTTCTATTTCTCTGAAGAAATCTTTAGTACTGTTGTACGACCAAAACATATTCGTGTACGCGATAGAGCATCCCTCTTTAGTTTATTGCTTGGTCTAGATGGATATACCGTATCAAGTGGTGTTATCGATGAAGAAGTAAATGGGGAGAATATTATTTCTGTACCTCTCGCCGAAGAAGGTTTGATGCACATCGGTTACATTACCAACAACAAAATGCATCGCAGCCGTTTAGGGCAAGAATATATTCAAGCCTTAGAACAGTATGTAGGCAACTATGGTAGACATATTAAACTACCTGAAACAAAAGAATAATATTGTAGGATTCTTGATTATATTTCAACTGCTCTACATAATAGTTTAACTTTAACTAAAAGCACTCTCGATTTTGAACTGCACCTCGAAAAATTGTGTCCAATTTTTGGGGTACAGTTGATTTAGGGAGTGCTTTTTAATATATGTAGAAAATCTAACTACTATCAAATACGCCGAAGAAAAGTATAGGATACTCTACAATTGAGTTGATACTATATTACTTTCATATCTCGATATAACTGAAACAAAAAAATAATCTACTGATATAACTTAAAACTATATACAACATCAATATATTGATATTTTTATATATGCTCATCCTTAGTTATAATAAACCTATCGAATCTATCGGTTTTACCGTTTATATAAGGAGGATTATGATTATGTCCAAACAATTAGCACCATTTCATTTTGATATCGTAGGTTCCTTCCTACGCCCAGCAGAATTAAAAGAAGCTCGTGAAGCTTTTACAAAAGGAAATATTACGAGAGAAGAACTAACAGCTGTTGAAGATCGTCTTATTACAGACCTCATTCAAAAACAAAAAGCAGCAGGTCTTCCTGTTATTACTGATGGGGAATTCCGCCGTGCATACTGGCACTTAGATTTCATGTGGGGATTCAATGGCGTAAAAGAAATTGAACTTGAACACGGTTACAAATTTGTAGGTCAAGAAACTGCGCCAGGCTCTCTCGCCCTTACTGGTAAAATTACAGGTACTAACCATCCATTTGTAGAGCATTTCAAATTCGTAAAACAATTTGAAGATGAACATACTACGGCTCGTCAAACAATTCCTGCTCCATCCCAATTCTTAGCTGAATTATTCCGTGAGGATAATGGTATTACAACACGCTCCTTCTACCCTGATTTAGAAGAATTAATTCAAGACATTGCTGCTGCATACCGTCAAGTAATTAAAGACCTCTATGAAGCAGGTTGCCGCAACATCCAATTTGATGATTGCACTTGGGGGATGTGCTGTGACCACGCTTACTGGACCGGTCGCCAAAAAGATAAAAACGTTACTATTGAAGGCGAAACAGCTAAGTACCTACGCTTAAATAACTTAGCACTCGAAGGGCGACCTCATGACTTGGCGTTCACAACCCATGTATGCCGTGGTAATTATAACTCTACTTGGGCTGCTAGTGGTGGTTATGAACCAGTTGCACCAATTCTATTCGCAAAAGAAAATATAGATGCATACTATCTAGAATTTGATGATGACCGCTCTGGTGGCTTTGAACCATTGCGTGAAGTTTCTCCTAATAAAAAAGTCGTATTAGGTCTTATTACATCTAAACGCCCAGAATTGGAGGATAAAGAAGTTATCAAAGAACGTATCAAAGAAGCTACAAAATATATTCCTCTTGAAAGACTTTGCCTCTCCCCTCAATGTGGCTTCGCATCTTGTGAAATCGGCAACCAATTGACCGAAGAGCAACAATGGGCTAAACTTGCATTAGTTAAAGAAATAGCTCATGAAGTTTGGGGTGATTAAATGAACGAACACACAATATATTTAGGGGGCGGTTGTTTCTGGGGCCTTCAAGGGTATATTAGAAAAATCTCTGGCGTGATTTCCACTGAAGTAGGCTATGCCAATGGCCCTACGGAAAATCCAAGTTATGAAGATGTTTGTCATGATAGTGGTCACGTGGAAGCACTAAAGGTTACATACGATGCAGATGTACTCTCCTTAGATCACTTAATTCAATACTTCTTACGCGCCATCGATCCATTCAGCGTTAATAAACAAGGTGGCGACGTAGGCATTCAATATCGAACCGGTATTTACTATATAGATAAAGCCGATAAGGCTATTATTGAAACTACCTTAGCTCGTGCTCAATCCTTCGAAGGTAAACCATTTGCTATTGAAGTATTACCTCTATCTAACTACTACTCTGCAGAGGAATATCACCAAGATTACTTAGATAAAAACCCTAACGGTTACTGTCACATTCCATTAGGCCTATCTGATGAGCCACTTGTAGATGACAACGCCTATAATAAACCTTCCGAGGAAGATCTCAAGGCTTTATCTCCCCAAGAGTTCGAAGTTACACAGAACTCTGCTACGGATGCGCCGTTCAGTCATGAGTTAACTGATGAATTTAAAGCAGGTCTTTATGTAGATATCACTACGGGAGAACCACTCTTCGTGTCCGCCCATAAATTTGAGTCTCACTGTGGTTGGCCTAGCTTCACAAAGCCAATCGCAAAGGATGTTATTAAATACTATCAAGATGACTCTTATGGCATGAATCGGATCGAAGTCCGTAGCCGCATTGGTAATGCACATTTAGGCCATGTATTTGAAGATGGTCCTAATGGTTCACTTCGCTACTGTATCAATGGATCATCTTTACGATTTATCCCTAAAGATGAATTAAAAGGTACAAAATACGAATATCTAATTCCATATATCGAAGACTAAAAAAGGATGCCTTATGATTAAGGCGTCCTTTTACTATATCTATTGTGATTACTTACTTACTGAGCTAAGAAGGTCCAATAAAAAAGAGGATATATCTTACAGATATATCCTCTAAATCATCATATTAGTCCAATACGTACACTGTAACGTCTTGGCGACCAAAGTCCATAGCCTCACCATAAGAGTCCATTACAAGGTCAATTTTGTTACCCACAATGGCACCGCCTGTATCGGCAGCAATAGCTTCACCGTAACCAGGGATAAATAAACGTGTACCCAATGGAATAACATCTGGGTCAACCGCTGCAATACCGCGTACTGCAGGTACACCCGTTGCCGTAATACCAGCACCATCACCATCGCCAGCAAGGTAAGCAGATGCTTCCATCACGATAGCACGAGATGAACGGCCAGCAATATTACGAGATGTAGTCACTTCACGAGTACCTTCTTTAATAATAGTAGGTACCATTTCGCGTTGTGTTACTTTAGATACGTCATTTGTTTTAATAACCGTACCATTACTATATAATGTTTCACGTTGCACTCGTTCTGAACCAGGTTGGCCAACTTGAACAACCTCTTCTTCACCCATAGCCATAGTATCATCTTTTTGACGAATCACTTGAATAGGAATCTCTTGATCTACTGTGGATAAAGAACGACTTGTTACTTGTGCAATTGTAATATGTGTACCACTTAATACAGAACCATTTGCATCGCCTACTACAGCGTAGTTAGGCATTTTGAAACCAAGTTCATTAGCAACGCCTTGTGCAGTTGTTTCTGTTGTGAAAACAGCTCTAGTCTTACCATTAACAGTTACATAAACTGGAATGGCACGTACAACAGTTAATGTTGTACCATTTTGAACAGATGTTGAGCTGGAAATAACTTTATCATTTGGATTTAATTTAACCCCGGCATCGCGTACGATACCTTCGTTAGAATTTAAATGTGTTCTAACAGTGTGTGCTGCACCATCTACCATAACGGTAACGGTTTTATCATTATAAGAAAAACCTGTCATAGTTACAGCTGTTACAATCAATCCAGCAACAACAGACGAAATATATCGTTTGTGTGTCTTATGAATTCTCATATTGTAATCCCTCCTGTAATGTAATTATTCTACTACAGATAGATATAACCTGTCAAACACCAAAGGTTAACAATAAGAGATAAACCTATATAAATACTGCTTTTTCGCTAACATCATTTTCTATATTTTTATAAAAAGTCCACTGTATACGTACATATCTATATTTTTTAATACTATACAATATATTCCGAATTGTGTACATATATACGATACCACTACCATATATAGTATGTGAGGATTTTTTATAACATAAATTGTATTTTTATGTGTTTTTCAATTGTTACCAAAATTTTCTACATATCAGAAAACTTCATTTTTATCTCATTTTTAAATATGTATACATGTAAAAAAGCCTGTAAAAACAGGCTTTTTCAGTATTATATAAATGTATTAAAATTCATCATTCAACACTATGTGTGAATTTCATCATTTATTCATTTTAAACATTGGCTGTAAACGCTCAATAACGGTCATCGATTCCTTGTACTCTCGAGCAATAGCTTCTTTCATAAGCTCCTCTTGAGCAGAAATTGGATGTTCTCTATCATTAATTTTACGATACGAACCATCTGCTCTCATAATATGAGCTTTTAAGGTATCTTCTAAATATAAATCTAAAATACCTTTAACGCGCTCCTTATGACTTTTATCTTCAATAGGAATCATAAGTTCTACACGTTCATTTAGATTCCGTGGCATCCAGTCTGCGCTAGACAAATACAGACTTTCATTACCACCATTACGGAAATAGAATAAGCGATGATGTTCCAAGAAACGACCTACTATGGAGCGAACTGTAATATTATCACTAACACCTGCAATGCCAGGTCGTAGTGTACAGATACCACGAACGATGAGATCAATGCGAACACCTGCAGCAGAGGCTTCATAGAGTTTAGCGATGACTTCTTTATCAAGCAAGGAATTCATTTTGCCAATGATATAAGCCTCTTCTCCCTGTTTTGCGAATTCGATTTCACGGTCAATCAATTCCATTATCTTTTCCCGCAAATTTAAAGGGGCCACAATAAATTTATTCCAAATTGGAGGATCAGAATAGCCTGAAATTAAATTAAAGAAGCGAGATGCATCATCGCCATATTCGTCATTACATGTGAATATACCACAGTCCGTATACATTCGTGCTGTCTTGCCATTATAGTTACCTGTAGCTAGGTGAACATAACGTCTAATACCGGCATCTTCCCTACGAACAACCATGGTAATCTTGGAGTGAGTTTTAAGACCTTTCAAACCATAAATAACATGACAGCCAGCCTTTTCTAGGCGGCGTGCCATATGAATATTATTTTCTTCATCAAACCGCGCTTTAACCTCCATAAGTACGGTTACTTGCTTGCCATTATCGGCCGCTTTTATGAGCGAAGCTATAATAGGCGAATCGCCGCTGACGCGATATAAAGTTTGTTTAATAGCCAATACATCTGGATCCGTAGCTGCTTGTGCTATAAATTGTTCTACAACCGTAAAAGATTCAAAGGGATGGTGAACAAATAAGTCTTGCTTTCCAATGACAGAGAATAGACTTTCCCCTTCATGATCTACTAATTCACTAGGAAGTTTAGGTTCAAATGGAGCATAACGAAGATGATCTAGACCTGGATAGTTACAGAAATCAAAATACATACGACAATCAAGATGACCATCTATACGATATACATCCTTTGGCTCTAATTCAACACTGGTGAGTACAAAGTCTAACAGATTATCCTTTACATCACCACAAACCTCTAATCGTACCGCATCACCACGACGTCGACGACGCAAAGATGCTTCTACCTCAGAAAGCAAATCTGTTGCTTCTTCTTCATCGATTTCCAAGTCCGCATCACGAGTTATACGGAATACCATAAAATCTTCAATACCATAACCTTGGAAAAATTGGATAGCATAATAGGTAATCACGTCTTCCAAATATACAAAGCGATGCTCTTTATTACTACGGCTAGGTATTTCAATGATACGATTTAGTACAGAAGGAATTGGTAAGATGGCGATTTTATAATCTTTTGTACCATCTGGCAATACTTGAAAAATGCGTACAATAGCATTGATGGTATGATTTGTTAAAAATGGAAATGGATGACCAGAGTCAACGGCTAGGGGCGTTACAACAGGGTAGATATTTTCTTCAAAATAGTGCCGTAGCCAAGCCTTAGATTTTACGTCTAACTGATCAGGATAGGTAAAATAGAATCCATAAGATTCTAATTCACACAATACATTCTTTAGATATGTACTTTGCATCGATACGAGGCGCTGTACAGACTCATCAATAGCCTTTAACTGCGCCTTAGCATCCATATGAGCCGCATCGTACTTAACAATACCATTGACCACTTGGTGACGTAATCCAGCCACACGAATCATAAAGAACTCATCTAAATTAGAGCTAGCAATAGCAATAAATCGTAGTCGTTCTAATAAAGGAGTATTGGTATCAATAGACTCTAATAAAACGCGTTGATTAAACTTTAACCAAGATAATTCACGGTTAAAATAATACTTTGCATTACTGAACATGACGATCCCCTCCCCTTACTAGTACAATTTCCATACCAAATACCTCTGTAAAGTATTCCGAATCACGGTCAAAGGTCCACCATTCTAATGAAATGTCCTCATTAGTACGACAGAATACATATAGTACATTATCTCGTTCTTCTAATGTTACTTCAGAGATTTTTTGGTTACTCCCCGCATCTAGTGCACAAGCGACCCTAATGATAGCTACCAGCTTGGTAACTTGAATTTTTTGTAACTCTGTTAATGCATTGAAATATGCATCGTCATCATTTGGCGTTCCCTTGTAGTGGTAATATACAACATTAGCAACTACTTGTTTTTCTTCTTCTGAAAGCCCAAATATATCGGTCCCCATTACAATATGATACGCATGCTCCCCATGATTTCGTAAATTCACAAACTTACCGACAGAGCAAAGGATAGCTGCGATACGACATAGATAGCCCCACCGCTCTGGTAATCCTTTATGTCGCAATGCTTTACAGAATAAAGAGCTAAATTTCTCTACCTCCGCATCATGAATTCGGTCAGTATGATATCTTGCGGCAACAGCACGTGCTAACTGTGCATTTTGTTCGCGCAATTGATACATAAATGGATTATTCTCGGTTTCCACACCGTAGAACCAACTAATGCCTTGAGAGAATGAAAAGCTACTGAAAATTAATGATTTAGGCTCTATAGCCGTAATGATTTCATTAAATAGAATCATGGTAGGCATTAAAATATTCGCCTTATATTCAGGTAATTTATAACGATTCATCAACTTAGTAGCTGTCACACCATCAAAGGAATTGATAAGCCCTTTAAATCGTTCTGGCTCAATAGTAATAATATCTTCTTTATTATTTTCTTGCCCCATTAAATGAGTCATATATTGCGCCTCATCACCAGATAAGACGATACTATCAATATTATAGGTTTGTAATTCTTCACGAAGGGGACCAATCATACGGTGTAAGTATTCTGTAATAGCCCTTGGGAATGATATGGAAGATCGTTGATTTCGATTAAATGACTCCATAACCCGTAAAGACCCGCTATGCATATTGCGTTGGAACAGCAAATTCTCACCACGCCAAACTGTTAAGCCTACCCCTCCAGATGTGATATCCAAGAATAATGTTGCCTTAGAAGGATCGGTCAGTTTATATTGATGCGTCATCTTGTAATATAACAAAGCATATTTGTAATATACCTCTTTCGGCATATCGATGACCTCAACGCGCATCCCCGTTTGAATGTAGATTTGATCTAGAATACTACGACGATTAGCAGCTTCACTTATTACTGTCGTACCATATAATTTAGAACGACTCACGCCATAATCTGCCATTAATTGCTTATAACCTTTTAAAATATGACAGATTTCTTCAATTGTTTTAAAGCTCAAGCGAGATGTTTGAAATAATTCCTCCCCAAAGGTTACTTCTCTCGCCGCATAATCGATAACACGTACATCGTCTATGCCTTTATATTCTAATATGGTAATACTCATGCTACTGGATCCCACATGTAGTACTGCATATCGTAATGTTTTTGGTAATGCCATTATGCCTCCTTACGAGATTCATGCCATTCTATTTCTAAGGATTTCTTGAATTCTTTTTTGAATGATTTTGAAAGTTTTTCTACAGCCGTTCTAGTGACACTCACATCGCGTCCTTCTAAATAGAACACTTTTATGACTACACTAGTGTATTTAATATTTACCTCTAACTGTTTGATAAATTGTTCATGGCTTTCATCAAGAGCCTCTGCAATCGCTAAAATAATAGAAAGCTTTTGACCCAATACTTGTTGTTCTTGATCTAACAATTTACCATATAAGAAATTCTTATATTCCTTTGGCGTCAACCCATGAGAATTCATGACTAAGAATGCACTAAACGCCTGTTCAACATGAGAAATCCCATATAAATTACTATTGACGAGCATATAGCAGCCATGACGAGCATGACTATAATAATTAACTCGTTTACCTATATCATGCAACAACCCCGCTGCAATCAAACATCGTCTAAAATTCTTATCTGCCTTATGGAGTGGTTCTAATGCATCATATAAAGTAGTGGCTAATTTTGTAATATACTTGGCATGCACGAGCTCATGCTTTGTCATACCTAATAGTACATTCTCTGCAGAATGAACTAGAATATCATCAATAATATTCTGTCCACCTAAATAATGATTTCCATAATAATCGTAAAACAAACCTTCACGCAATCCACAACCGCCCACAACAAGAGTCTTTGTATTAACATAATTAAAAAGCTCATCCACAATAGTAAGTCCTGCAATAATTATGTCGGCACGCTCAGATGATAGGCCACTTATTTTTTTACGGGCCTCTAAGGATTTACCTTTTACATCTTCTAAGATTTCATGAAATCTATGATATGGTAACTCATAGTTATGTAGTTTTGTAATTGGATATGATAGCTTACGTTGATCTATTTTCGCGATATTACGAGCTGTACCGCCAATACCTAATAGAGGAAGTTTCACATTATGAAGCCATGAATGTTCCTTAATGGTTTTCTTTACGGCCTTCGTCATTTTTTCTAGTTCTTTAGGGGTATACTCATCTCCCTTTTGATAGGTTCCTGTTAAGGTAAGTGCCCCTATAGGTAGACTGACAGCTTTCACAATATGTCTATTTTTTACTAGCGTTACCTCCGTACTAGCACCGCCGAGGTCAAAGATAATAAAATCTTTAAGACCAATCGTATTGATAACCCCAAGGAATCCAAGGCGAGCCTCTTCTTCTCCAGCAATACATTCTAAATCTAGACCTGTTCGTTCTTTTACGGCTTTAATAAAAGCATTCCCATTTTTAGCTAGACGTACTGCAGCCGTAGCAACAGCTTTTATGGTATCTACCTCCATAGCGTCAGCCATATGAACAAAGCCTTTTAGAGCACGCAGAGAGCGCTCCATTGCCTCTTTTGTTAACTCATGAGTGCCCCACATATTTTCACTTAAGCGGACACTCTCTTTTTCTTGATATATGAGACGATAACTACCGGTCTTAGAAATCTCATAGATAACAAAACGAACGGAGTTGGATCCTAAATCTATAAATGCAATACGTTTCATGCTACTAACCTCGACTTACTATAGTTCAGTATGAATATACTTTAGTATACCATAGAAAAACGCGATTCTCACCGCTAAGGGAGAATCGCGTTTCATAATGTATGATTCTAATGATTCTGAATAGATATCCTAAGAATTAGAACAATGCCATTAGACGTTTACAATATTTTATTTATCAGCATTTATATTGACTAACATCAAAATTATTCAATACCAAATACACGTTTACCATTATTATAGGTAATCTCACAGAACTCATCTACATCCATACCTTTAAGGCCAGCAATTTCCTCTGCTACAAACTGAGTCTTGCTTGGGTCATTGCGACGGCCTCTAAATGGTGGTGGTGTCAAATATGGTGAGTCTGTTTCAATAAGAATTCGATCTAATGGTACTTGTTTAGCCACTTCTTTAAGGTTTGTAGATTTAGGGAATACTACAGGGCCAGCAAAGGATATGTAGAACCCTAATTTAATAGCTTCTTTTGCCATTTCCCAGCTACCAGAATAACAGTGGAAAATACCCCAATTATCCTTACCCTCATTGCGCAAGATATTCATAATATCGCCATGTGCATCGCGGTCATGAATAATAATAGGCAAATCTACTTCACGAGCCAACTCCAACTGACGAATGAATACGCGTCTTTGCGTTTCACGATCAGAGAAATCATAGTAGTAATCTAAACCGATTTCACCGATAGCGCGTACCTTATCGTTATTGAGTGCTTGTTCCTTATAGAACTCATAGTCTTCCTCTGTAAAATCTTTAGACTCATGAGGATGTGTACCTACTGCAGCATAAAGACGGTCGTACTGTTTTGCCAAGGCTAACCCAGATTCAACTGTACTGCGGTCTACACCAGGAATCATAATGTATTCTACACCTGCATCAAAGCAAGCTTGTAACATCTCATCACGGTCATTACTGAAACGGCCGTCATTCACATGAGCATGTGTATCAAAGAGTTTCATTATTTAACCACACTTCCTGCTGGTAAAGATTCGATATTTGTTACCTCTAAATGTTCTTCCCAGTCAGATGCAGACAAGATCATGCCATAAGACTCGATGCCCATCATCTTCTTAGGAGCTAAGTTAGCCAAGTAAATTACCTTTTTACCAACCATAATTTCTGGTTCATAATATTGAGAGATACCGCTTAATACTGTGCGTTCTTCAATACCGATATCCAATACGAATTTCAATAATTTCTTGGACTTAGGAACCTTTTCACAGCTTACAACTTTTGCTACACGAAGATCTAATTTTTCAAAATCATCGTACGTAATGTTTTCTTTTAATGGTGGAATATTAGATGTGTCTACAGATTCTTCAACTGTCTCTTCCACAACAACTTCTACCATTTCAGGAATTTCAAAGCGTGGGTAAATAGGATCACCTTTTACAACCTTTGTACCTGTTGGAATTAAGCCCCAAACTTTTGCATCCTCAAGAGTAGCATCTGTAAAGCCTGCAAGGCCTAATTGGTCCCAGATTTTTGGAGCACCTACAGGGATAACAGGACTTACTAAGATTGCAATAATACGCAATGCTTCTGCTAAATGATACATAGCAGATTGCAAGCGTGCTTTGTCATGAGCATCTTCAGATTTAGCCAATACCCAAGGCATTGTTTCATCAATATATTTATTCATGCGACCAATAAAGGCCCATACGGATTTAATCGCTTTATTAAGCTCCATATTTTCCATAGCCGCTTCAAAATCTTTTGCAGTTTGAACAGCTAATGTGGATACATCGCGGTCCAAATCGTCCATATCATCACATTTTGTAATCACACCACCATGGTATTTTTCAATCATCGCAATGGTACGGTTCAATAAGTTACCCAAATCGTTAGATAAATCTGCATTAATTTTTGTCACAAAGTTAGGTAATGTAAAGTTACCATCATTACCAAGTGTAATTTCACTCAATAAATAGTAACGCAAGGAGTCTGCCCCATATGTATCAATCAATGGAATAGGATCGATAACATTGCCTAAGGATTTACTCATTTTTGTGCCATCAACGATCATCCAACCGTGGCCAAATACCTTTTTAGGTAATGGCAACTCAAGACTCATGAGCATCATAGGCCAAATAATTGTATGGAAACGTACAATCTCTTTACCTACTAAGTGAAGATCTGCTGGCCAGTATTTTTTATATAATTCACCATCACCATCAAATGGAGAAAGTGCACTAATATAGTTTACTAACGCATCAAACCAAACATACACGACATGTTTAGAATCAAATGGTACCTTAATACCCCAGTCAAAGGATGTACGAGATACAGCTAAATCTTCAAGACCTTGTTTTACGAATTGAATCATCTCATTACGACGAGATTCAGGTTGAATAAAATCAGGGTTCTCTTCAATAAATTTCAACCATTGGTCTGTATATTTAGCGAGCTTAAAGAAGTAACTTTCTTCTTTAACCTTCTCTACAGGACGGCCACAATCTGGGCATGTATGATTTTCACCTAGCTTTTGCTCAGTCCAGAATGTTTCACAAGGTGTACAATACCAACCTTCATACTCAGCCTTGTAAATATCACCTTTTTCATACGCTTTAGTGAACAGCTCTTGTACTACTTTCTCATGGCGTTCATCTGTAGTACGAATGAAGTCATCGTTGGAAATATGCATTTTTTCCCACAATGCTTTAAAGCCGTTTACGATATTTGTAGTATATTCAAGAGGTGTAATACCTTGTGCTTCTGCAGCGCGTTGAATTTTTTGACCGTGTTCATCAGAACCAGTCAAGAAACGTACATCATAACCAGCTAAGCGTTTAAAGCGCGCAATTGTATCAGCTACAGATGTACAATAGGTATGACCAATGTGCAACTTAGCACTTGGATAATAAATTGGTGTCGTAATATAATACGTTTTTTTTGTGTCTCCCATGATGAGCCTCCTTCTAACCTTCGAATGGGAAGGTTTAACGTTCTACAATATTATATACATCCCGGCGGGAAACGTTAAAACGCTTTGCCACCTGGCGAATTGCTTCTTTTTTTTGCACCCCTGTATCTACAAGGGCTTGTACAGCCTCTACATACGATACTGGTTCATCTGATACTTCAGTACTATCAGATTCCACTGTATCAGCTCCACCTACAATGAGGACGAATTCCCCTTTATAGGTAAGCTGTTCTAAATCATTTACAAGACTCTCCAAATCGGTGCGCACAAAGGTTTCAAACTTCTTCGTCAATTCCCTTGCCACCGTTATGGACCGATTGCCAAAGGATTCATACATATCTTGTAAGACCTCTTGCAATCGATGGGGTGCTTCGTAAAACATCAAGGTGCCCGTTACCTGTGAAAGTCGTTGTAATTCTTCAACTCGATGTTTCCCCCGCTTCGGTAAGAACCCTGCAAAGGTAAAGGATTTAGTATCTAAACCAGATGCGATGAGTGCCGTCAGTGCCGCATTAGCACCAGGCAAGGGCACTACGGTTATGCCTTTTTCAATAGCCTTCGTTACTAGGTCAGCCCCTGGATCAGATATAGCAGGCATGCCCGCATCACTAACGCAGGCAATGGACTGGCCTTCTACTAAAAGCTCCATAATATAAGCACCCTTTTCTTCCTTATTATGTTCATGATACGAAATCAAAGGCTTCTTAATATCAAAGTGTTTTAATAATATACCCGTATGACGCGTATCTTCAGCAGCGATAGCATCTACTTCGCCCAAGATACGAACTGCGCGATACGTCATATCTTCTAAATTACCAATCGGGGTAGGCACCAAGTATAAGGTGCCCCATTCGTTATCGTTCATACCAAGAGGACACCTCCTTTGTGTACACATTTGGTTTCTCATAAACGATGAGTGGTGGTTCTAATACAAGGCCAGGCTGGCCTTGATAGAGAGCCTCTATAAGTACAAGTTTTGCGGGCTTATCTACCATGCCGTGGATAAACCGAATGCGCTTAGCTTGAAAGTTAGCTATCTCCAGTTTATGTAGCACATATTGGAGGCGACAAGCGCTATAAATCATCCACAAACGCCCTTTACATTTAATAAAGGACTGTACAGCCTTCAAAACATCTTCTAATGTGGTATGTTCATCATGAAGTGCTACAGTTCTTTCATCAGAAGTGGGCTTTGCCCCACTTTCACAATCATAAAAAGGGGGATTTACAATAACACCATCAAATGGTTTGTCCTGTACATCGCGATACGACATATGACGATAATCGCCACATACCATAGTTACCACATCTTGTTTATGATTATGAGCTACACTGCGCTTAGCTAACTCAATAAGAGTTTTATTAATATCAATGCCCGTTATGTGGCCTGCCCCTAAGGACGTACCTATGAGAGGCATAACACCTGTTCCCGTACCAAGGTCAACATAGGAATGACGACCATTGAACTGGCAAAAGTGAATGAGCGCAATGGCATCAAAGGAAAAGCGAAACATATCCGTCCGTTGATAAATCTGTAAGCCATCTATAATTAAATCATCAAGTCGTTCTTGATCATTCATCAGGCAATGCCACCTCGGACCATTTTAAATCGATGGTACGCCCCGCTTCAAGCTGTACCTTCACGGTATGTTTATGGTGATTTACTTTTAAGACCTTACCAATACCTTCATCGGTAACGACCTCTTTACCAATCCCTGGAGGTGCAACATCTTGAGGAGCTTGAGGGCGTTCCTTCTTAACATATAGGTCACCACCCTTTTTATATAAATCATCTTCATAGTTAAGGCAACACATCAAGCGGCCACATACACCAGAAATTTTCGTAGGGTTTAGGCTCAAATTTTGATCCTTAGCCATGCGAATAGAAACCGGTGTGAAATCACCTAAGAAATTAGAACAGCATAAAGGTCGACCACAAGCGCCGATACCATTTAGGACCTTAGCCTCATCACGAACGCCTACTTGACGTAACTCAATTCGTGTTCTAAATACAGTTGCTAAATCCTTAACAAGCTCACGGAAGTCGATACGACCATCCGCAGTAAAGAAGAATATAATTTTATTCATATCAAATGTATATTCAACATTGATGAGTTTCATAGGCAACTTACGTTTACCAATTTTTTCGAGACAAATTTCAAAGGCTTTTTCTTCGCGCTCTTTATTCTTCTCGATTTGTTTTAAGTCCTTTGGTGTTGCCTTTCTAATAACAGGCTTAACAGGAGCTACAACAGTGTCTTCAAAGACCTCTTTAGGGCCGATAACAACAGTACCGTATTCGACGCCACGTGCAGTCTCAACGATAACCCCATCACCAACGGATAGTTCTAATTGTTCAGGCAGAAAATAATAAATCTTCCCCGCCTTTTTAAAGCGTACGCCAACTATGGTTAGCATTTAGTCCTCCTCCCGAGCATCATGAAGGGCGATACAAAGACCGTCCACCACGAGAGCGGTTTTTATATGTAAACGCAAAGCCCGTTCTGCTTGCAATGTTTCGGTAATCACCTTAGCCAATGCTTGCATAGACCAGCGCGGTAACAATCGTAATAATTGAGTTGTGTACATAGGTACTTGTAATTGTCCATCTTGTGCACCCATCTTCAGAGCCATCATATCTCTACTTACGAGGCGCAACCATTGCATCAATTCTGTTAGGCTTTCACGAGGCAAACTTTCACAAGCTAAGGAAATCATAGAAAACCATCGCGTTTCAAAGGCGAGGATATCCATTACCTTAACGGCTAACTCTAGCATTTCAATGCGACCTTGCGTAGCCAATTTTTCTACTAACTGTGGATTACCATGACCGGCTAATAAAGCCTGCTCAATATCACCTGTGATGCCCCGCTCTACGAGGGCCGTGCGAATCGTATCTATATCAACACTGTTAAAGCCTACACCCATACATCTAGATATGATAGTTGGCAATACAGTATTAATCTTGTTCGTAATAATAATGAAATATACCTGCTCAGGCGGTTCTTCAATGGTTTTTAGCATAGCATTTGCCATGACTGCATTGGCCGTGTGAAAGTCCTCCACAATGACAACGCGGTTACCATTCCCCGCTACTGACAGATGATCTTGCAATAATGAATACCACTGCTCTACCTTTAGTGTCGTCTTCATAGGGCGAATCCAAAAGGCATCCCCCTTATCCATATAGATAGGTAAACCTTCTGCTTCGATGCGTTTTTCCGTCTCACCATTGGCAAGACGTGCTTCTTTTACATCTGCTAAATGCGCTTCTCCATTTGGTTGAGAAAATACTTGGCGCCCCAACAATAGAGATGCAAGACCTATGGCCATATCTAGCTTGCCAAGACCTGCTTCACCATAAAACAAAAGGCTATGCGGTAATGCATTACGACTTACAAGTTCCGATAGGTGTGCCTTGATCGAATCTTGACCAATTATAGAATCAAAATATGTCATAGCCCCTCCTATCAATACATGCTCAATATTAATATTATATAAGAAAAAGGCGACTTTTAAAAGAGTCGCCCTATCCTAAGGTAGTAGATTTACTACTGCTTGATATACATCGTTATGAATATCTTCTATGGTACGTAACCCATATTGACCATCACCATCTTTAATAGCACAAGGAATACGGTGCCATTGATAGCGTTCTACTAGCTCTTCATAAGCATCGTGAACAGCTACTAAATACTGATGATTTCCTTCATGAATATCCCCTGTATTACCTCCCGTTTTACCAGTGCGCTCTGCCATAAGGGCTTCACTCACTTCAAGAGGCATATCTAAGAGACATACTGCATCAGGTGTAGGCAAGCCAAATTTATTAAACTCAAAGTCTTCAAGCCAATCTAAAAATGCAGTACGTTCCTTCTGATCGTCATATTTTACCATTTGGTGCACCATATTAGATGTCGTATAACGATCTGCAATGATGATGCCCCCATTTGTATAGAACTGTTCCCAATCAGTTCTAAAGGAAGCAAAGCGATCGATAGCGTACATGGAGCTTGCCACATAAGGATTTACATCATGCACATCTTTGCCAAATTCTCCAGCTAGATACATTTTTATAGGCATAGCAGCACCGCTATCATAATTCGGAAAGCTTACAGATTTAACTGCATGACCTTCCTTGGTTAATCGCTCTACTAATAGTTTAGTTTGCGTAGCCTTACCGCTGCCATCTCCACCTTCTAGTATGATTAAAGTCCCCATAATTACTCCTGTAACACCCAAATTGTTTCCAATGTCATATCATCGGCCCCATTCGGTACATAACCTAGAGCCTTACGATTCTCTATATATTGTAACACAGACTCACTAATCACTTCACCTACTGCTACACAAGGAATCCCTGGAGGGTAATAAGCAATTGTCTCGCCTGCAATACGATGAAGTGCATCTTGTAACCGTACTTGATCCCGATTGGCATACATAGCATTACGAGGCGTTACACGTACAATAGGCTCAGGCAATACTGCTGAACCTTTGCTAAGGTTTTGCAAATTCTCATCCTTCGTATCATTTGATTTATGAGATGTACTTAACACCGTATCGCTAATAGCTTGTACTGCTTGAATAAGAGCCGTTATTGATTCTTTTGTATCGCCAATGGTAATGAGGACTAGTACATGATGAGCTTGTACTAACTCTACCTCAATACGATGTTCTCGTAACATCCGTTCAAACGCAACACCTGTAACCCCTAGTTCTTTAGCATCGATGAGTACCTTGGTACAGTCATAGTTTACCACTCGATCTTCTATGTCTCTGTATTCCATAGTAGTAATACCAGGGATTTTATGTAATTCATTACGTAAATACAGACTCAATTCTATGGTACGACGAACTAGGTCTTCACCTACTGTGGCCAATTGATGACGCGCCATATCTAAGGAAGCAAGAAAAATATAATTTGGACTCGTACTTTGTAACATTTGATGCATTTGTGTAATGCGACGTTTATTAATTCTTTCACCTTGCCCTAATAACCAAGATGTTTGTGTTAATGAGCCTACCGATTTATGCGTACTCTGTGCCACTAAGTCTGCACCTGCTGCAATGGCCTCGATAGGTAATATGTTTGAAAATGGTAAATGAGGACCGTGCGCTTCATCAACAAGAACAATCATGCCTCGTTTATGCGCTTCTTTCACAATATTTACAATATCGACACCTACACCATAATAATTTGGATATACTAAGAGAATCGCCTTTGCCTCTGGATTTGCATCCATGGTTTTAACGGCATCGTCCAACGATACACCTGAAGGAATGCCCCAGCGCTCATCGAATTGGCAATCCATATAGACAGGCTTGGCACCAGATAACACAAGTCCACTAATAACGGAACGATGTGCTTCTCGAGGAATGATAATGGTTTCATCAGGACCTACAGTGCCCATAATCATCGCTTCAATCAAAGCAGTGGTACCATTAATGGAGAACCAACAATGATCAGCTCCATATAACTGGGCTGTTAAGTCCTGAGCCTCTTTTAATTCCCCTTCAGGTTCATGTAAATCATCTAAGGCATACATAACACCTAGGTCATATGGTAATGCCGGTCCCATCCAGTCTTTTAGTAGTTGAGGTGCTTCTACACCAATCTTATGGCCTGGTGTATGAAAAGGCACAAAATGTTGTTTTTTATATGATTCTAAGGCCTCTACAAAAGGCATTCTTTCTTGATTACTCATATATACCTCGTAAAAAAGGCATGAATCTCAATGAGACTCATGCCCTTATGCATGTTATTTATCGTTGCGGACGACGCTTAGGATTGAACTGATTCATCCCTTTATCGATGCCCACCTCTAAAGTACCTAATACAGCTTTCACAGTATCCTTGATACCCTTTTGTACCTTCTCTTGTGATTCTTCACTAAATGGTGCTAACACATGATCAATAACAGTCCATTGTGGTAATGGACGGCCAATGCCTACGCGGAAACGTGGAAAGTTTTCTGTGCCTATATGGGAAATCAAGGATTTAATCCCATTATGACCACCAGAACTACCATTTGGTCGAATACGTAATTTGCCTACCGGTAAATCCATATCATCATAAATGCAATACACGTCAGATGGGTCAATCTTATAATACCGCATCAACGGACCTACAGATTCACCACTGGCATTCATAAATGTTTGTGGCTTTACAAGCAATACCTTCTCACCATCTACAGTAATACTGCACACCTCTGCACGTTGTTCCTCTTTCCAAGGCGTGTGAGGTACGCTATCGGCAATGGCATCAATAACCATAAATCCAATATTATGTTTTGTCGCTTCATATTGCTTGCCTGGATTACCAAGGCCTACTACTAATTTCAAGAATCACCTATTATTTATCAAATAAATTACTTACTGAAACTTCATGAAAGATACGCATAATTGCTTCGCCCAATAATGGAGCTACAGATAATTGCGTTACATTGTCTAATTTGCAATTTTCTGGTAATGGCATTGTGTTTGTTACGATAAGCTCTTTAATGTTGGAGTTTGCAATGCGTTCACTTGCTGGATCTGTTAATACAGCATGGGTAACAGCAGCCATAACAGATTTTGCACCAAATTCTTCTAATGCTTTAGCGCCTTCTACAAGGGAACCTGCTGTATCTACAATATCGTCAACGATGATACAGTTTTTACCTTTTACATCGCCAATAAGGTTCATAACTTTAGCTACGCCTGGTTCAGGACGTTTTTTCTCAATGATTGCGATTGGCGCACCGATACGGTCAGCTAAATCACGAGCACGAGTTACACCGCCAAGGTCTGGAGATACAACAATCACATCTTCAAGATTTTTTTCATTAATGTATTTAGCCAAAATAGAAGCACCATATAAATGATCTACTGGTACATCGAAGAAGCCTTGAATTTGACCTGCATGCAAGTCGATTGTTACAAGACGTGTAATACCAGAAGTTTGCATCAAATTAGCTACTAATTTTGCAGTAATTGGTTCACGACCACGAGTCTTACGGTCTTGACGAGCATAGCCATAGTAAGGAACTACAGCTGTGATATGGCGTGCAGAAGCGCGTTTCAACGCATCAGCCATAACCATTAATTCCATCAAATTGTCGTTTACAGGATAGCTAGTTGGTTGAATGATAAATACATCTTTGCCACGTACGCTTTCATCAATCATAATTTGTACTTCGCCATTGTTAAAGCGACCTACAAATGCTTCACCTAAAGGCAAACCTAAATAATCACAAATTTCCTTTGCCAATGCAGGATTCGCATTACCTGTGAAAATTTTAAGTTTTTTGCCGTCTTCAAATGCCATTTTGTTACCCTTTCATTTGTTCCTATACTGGTTACTTATCCATAATCATCCATTACAGATACACACTATTGCCTTTTTATTGTATACTATTTTGCCCTAATTGTGTTAAAAAATTATAATATTTTTTTATTTCTTTTTGAAAGTATCGTCAGTTACCCAATTTTCTTTCACAATTTGCTTGCTACGGCCTACGGCTAACGCCTTATCTGGTACATTTTTAGTAATGGTAGAACCGGCACCTACATAGCTATAATTACCTACTGTTACAGGAGCTACTAAGTTACTATTACAGCCAACGAAAGCACCATCGCCGATTGTCGTACGATGTTTAACTTTACCATCGTAGTTAACAGTAATCGTACCACAGCCAATATTAACACCAGAGCCTACATCGCTGTCGCCAATGTAGGAAAGATGTGGGAGCTTAGTGCCTTCACCGACGTTAGAGTTTTTAACCTCTACGAAGTTACCTACATGAACCTTATTACCAAGCACAGTATTAGGGCGCAAGTGAACATATGGGCCTACATCTACACCGTCTTTTACTTCGCAGTCATGACCATAAGTAAAGTGGATAATCGTATCATTACCAACTTTTACATTCGTCAAACGAGTATGTGGACCGATTTCGCAGCGCTCACCAATGACAGTATTTCCTTCGAGGATTGTACCAGGGTGCAAGATTGTATCAGGCCCTACTGTTACCTCTGGAGCTACATAAGTATTAGCTGGATCAATAATAGTAACACCAGCTGTCATTAATTCAACATTTTTACGATGTTTCAAAATAGATTCAGCTTCTGCTAATTGCAAGCGAGAGTTTACGCCTAGAGACTCTTCAAAATCCTTCGTCATATACGCGCTTACCTTGTCGCCACCATTTACAAGAATACCAACTACATCAGTGATATACAATTCACCTTGTGCATTATCATCAGATAATTGATCTAAGCAAGGCCATAATTTTTTACTATCAAAAGCATACATGCCTGTATTAACTTCTTGAACAGCTAATTCCTCTGGTTTACCATCTTTTTGCTCTACAATGCGAACTACAGAACCTTCTTCATTGCGGATAATACGGCCATAACCTGTTGGATCCGGCATATGAGCTGTTAAAATTGTCGCTGCTGCACCAGAATTTTTATGTTCTTCTAACAGTGCTTCTAAACTTTCTTTCGTAACAAGTGGTGTATCGCCACAAAGTAATAAGATAGTTCCGTCATAATCACCAAGTACTGGTTGAGCCATTTTTACAGCATGACCTGTACCATTTTGCTCTTCTTGACGAACAAATTCAGCGCGGTCCCCCAAGTAATTTTGTACCGCATCACCGCCAAAGCCTACGATAACCACATCGCGATTTGTACCGATAGACTGAACCGTTTCAAGAACGCGCTCTACCATCGCCTTACCGCCAACCTTGTGCAATACCTTTGGCAATTTAGACTTCATGCGCGTACCCTTACCAGCAGCTAAAATAAGGCTTGCAATATTCATAGTAATCTCCTATCTGTTATCTCTCATATATCTGACTTTTTAATAGTACTTACATCATATTAGCCCATTGTCCAATATGCGATATAAAGTCATTATATCTAACTATAATGTATCTAATATTAATTATTTATTCTTCATCAAATACTGGTTCTATGTTGATTTTCTTTGTATTTTCATCAATACCATAGAACGTAAATAGTGATTCATAATCATCGATTAATTTTGGATTTGGCTCTGCCGTTGCTACAAGAACTCCAGTGCCAACAACGACACCACTCATTTCTAAAACAAGTTCTTTAAGACCTTTTGCAGTGCCCCCTGCTTTCATAAAATCATCGATAATTAAAACCCTAGCATTGGGAGGAATCGCTCTCTTTGTTAGCGTCATAGTCTGAATACGACCAGAGGATCCTGTTACATAGTTGATACTAATAGCAGACCCTTCTGTCACCTTACTATCACGACGAGCAATGACGAGAGGTTTGTTGAAAGCTCGTGCTACCATAACAGCTAAAGGAATCCCCTTCGTTTCAACGGTCAGAATATAATCAGGGTTGCGGTCCATAAAACGGGTCATAATGATTTCTCCAAGGCGTGTCATTACATGCCAATCATATAAAATATCAGACATGTAAATAAACCCACCAGGAATGATACGGTCTGGCTCCATCAATCGAGTTTGCACATCTCGTAGAATATCATTAGCCTGAGTCCCCTTACGATGAGGAATAAAACGCACACCGCCTGCTACACCGGCTACGGTTTCTAATGTACCAAGTTGAAAATGCTCCATAGACTGTCTCACACAGGTTAAGTCTTCACTGACCGTAGACTTTGCCATGCCAAAGAAATCACAGAAATAATTTAAAGGAATCAATTTTTGCGGTGAATCAACTAACAATTTTGTCATTGCCACCATGCGTTCCACGCGCCGTACTTTATCCATAGAATTTCCTTTACCATTCATCATATAACTATTGATTACACTCATGTAACAAATGTCATGAGTTATTTCAAATATATCTATTTTTATTATACCATAATTTCCGAATATTCGAGGTTGTAGAAACACTATAATTCGGCAAAATAAAAACTCTCTAGTGCTCATATAATATTGTAAGTTTAGACCTTATAGTCTATTACACTATTATATGTACTAGAGAGTTTTTATTATAAAACGTAAACCTTCACAGTTTGACGACCAAACTGCAATGCTTCAGAACGAGAATCATAAGCTAAGTCAATTCTATGACCTTTGATAGCGCCACCAACATCATCAGCTACAGCATAACCATAACCTTCAATGTATAATCGCGTACCTAATGGAATTAATTTTGGATCTACAGATACGATGCCCTTCTTTAAGCGACTACCTGTAGCCGTATAATTGCCATTGCCAGGATCTTGAGCAGAATAAGCACTAGCTTGCATAGTTAAAACTCGAGAGTATTTATTTGGCACACCATTATGACTTAATTCTGTACCATGTCCACCATAACGAGTCTCCATCTTTTCTAAAGCATTCATCGTGCTAGGACCAACGCGACCATCTACAGCGAGTCCCTTTGACTTTTGAAATTTCCGTACAGCTTGTTCCGTATTATGACCATAAATACCATCTACAGAATCATGTAAAAAACCTTGATGCTTTAACATGGTTTGCACCTTGCTAACATGGTGCCCCCGTTGTCCCCGATCAATCGTTTTTGCCAATGATACGGAAGATACCATTGTAGTCATACAAACAAGCGTACATGCGATAATTATTTTCTTAACCATATACACCTCACCTTACATCAGTAGTATACTATACAGTTTTAAATAATCTATAAACCATATCGAGATAGTAATACAAAAAATGCATATATAATGCACGTTTTTAACTATATCTCAAATCTAGTACTACATATATAGCATAGAAATATAGTATAGCAATGAAAAATCTCCATTATATTCTGCCCAATCAAGTAAAGTTTTTACGTTTTGATTATATAGACAGTCAATAATGGAGACTTTTATAATACCTATTTAATTTTAACAGTTATGATATACACCTATATGGCATTCCTTGCGCTTAGCACCAATAATGCGTAAGTATGTATAGCCAATAACAGCAGAAATGATGGAACCTATTAATACGCCACCCTTAGCCATCTCTTGAGCATGACCTGGATCAAAAGCTAAAACGGAAACAAATATACTCATAGTAAAACCAATACCACATACAATGGAAGTACCATAAATAAATTTCCAGTTAGCTTCTGCTGGCATAGGTACAATACCTAACTTAATCATCCCAAACATAGCACCAAAGATACCAATTTGTTTACCTAAAATAAGGCCTAGTGCAACACCTAAAACAACAGGATGTGTTAAATCTGCTACACCGAATCCAGCAAGACTTACACCGGCATTAAAGAAAGCAAAAATAGGAACAATCACAAAGCTTACCCAGTTAGATAAATAATGTTCCCAATGTTGCATTGGTCTAACATATTTACGACCAATCTTACCGCGTTCTGGAATTGTCATCGCCAAGATTACACCGGCCATAGTAGCATGTAATCCAGAGCGAAGTATACAATACCATAGAATCAAACCAAGAATGATATAGGATAAAGATCTAACATAACCAGACCGATTACAGTAAATCAATAAACCCGTTACAACAACGGCACCAAATAAATAGAAAAGATTCAGATTTGATGCATAGAATATAGCAATAACAATGATAGCAATCAAATCATCAATAACAGCTAAGGCGGTCAAAAAGACCTTCATAGAGTTAGGAACTCTAGATCCTAATGCAGTTATAACACCTATAGCAAAAGCAATGTCTGTCGCTGTTGGAATAGCCCAACCATGAACATACACTTCACTAGAGCCTGCAATAAGATAATAAATAATAGCCGGTACTAACACACCAAATAATGCAGCAATACCTGGCATAATACGCTTTGCATTCGTATTAAGCTCGCCACTTACCAATTCACGCTTTACTTCTAACCCAACAAAGAGGAAGAAAATCGCCATTAATGCATCATTTACCCACTCCATAGTTGTTAGTGGACCTAGTTTCAAATTAACTAGTGACATATACTGTGTCGCCAATGGAGAATTTGCTACGATTAATGCAATAAGTGTAGCTCCTAGTAAAACAGCTGTAGCCGAACCAGGAGAACGTAGAAATACAAATATCCGTTCCATATAATTCCTTCCTAATATAATACGTTCATTATTTATGCTTAAAAGTTCTTATTTTATATGCCAAAATTAAGACTATAGCACCTAATAAACCAGAAATAATAGAACCCATAAAGATACCAATTTTAGCCATTTCTTGATTGACACCAGGTGGAAATGCCAATGTAGCCACAAATAAGCTCATAGTAAAGCCAATACCACAAACGATGGCAGTACCATAAACCTCTGGCCATGTTGTATTAGTAGGCATCTTGATAATCTTAGATTTAACTAAAACGAAAACTGCAGAGAAAATACCAAACTGTTTACCTAAAATAAGGCCTAATGAAACGCCTAGTACAACAGGATGGAATAAATGATCTACAGAAACATCAGCAAAGGATACCCCTGCATTTAAGAAACTAAATAAAGGAATAATTAAAAAATTAACCCAATGCTTCAGTTTATCTGCCCATTTATTCATAGGATATACTGTTTCACCATCAAGTTTACCTGTTGCAGGAATCGTCATAGCTAAGACAACCCCAGCAATAGTTGCATGAACGCCAGACTTTAATACAAAATACCAAAGAACTGCACCCAATACACCATATAATACAGGTCTCACATACCCCTGTTTATTAGTATACCACAATGCGCCTGTTACGATAGCGGCACCAATCAAATACGGGAAGTCTACGCCGGCACCGTAGAAGATAGCTATAACGATAATAGCAATTAAATCATCAATAACAGCTAAGGCAGAAAGAAAAGCTTTCATAGCTTGAGATACACGTTTACCAAGCATCATAATAACACCTATGGCAAAGGCAATATCTGTAGCTGTTGGAATCCCCCATCCATGGGTATACTCAGGGACAGAACCAGCAATTAAGAAATATACTAAAGCAGGTGTAACAACACCTGCAAAAGCAGCTAAGAGTGGTAATACTCTTTTTGAATTTGTATTCAATTCACCAGAAATCATTTCTGATTTAATCTCTAGCCCTACATATAGGAAAAAGAGTGCCATTAACCCATCATTAACCCATTCCAGTATATCCATTGGTCCCCAATAGACGTGCATTAAAGAAAAATACTGTTCTGCTAATGGAGAGTTTGCTGTAATAACACCAAGAATAGCGGCAAGTAAGAGCATAATACCGCCAGATGATTCAGACTGAATAAATGCTTTTATATAATTCATAGTAACTACCACTTTCTCAATTATAAATATAAATACAGAATTTTATACATAAAAACTATTTATTTAAATTTATTATATCATTTCAGTTCGAAAATAATCAATAAACTAATGATGAACCATGCGGATTAAGTCTAGAGTAATCAAACATTTGCGACATACTTACACTGATGGAGTAAGCTAATAAAATACTGATTAATAATTATTCCCTCTAATCAAAGAAATTAAGAATCCAATAAGTGGAATGGTTAAACAAATGGCAGCTATACTATTTGTGATTGGATTAGACCAAAGAGTCACAATAAAACCTAGGAGAACTAAAATACTATAAAGGATAGGTTTACGCCAAACATGTTGTATCTCAACGGGTGCTTTAGATTCCATAGCACGAGATTTAACAAATTTCTTTATAATAGTCATCATAATGCCTGTTATAATACCTATAATAAGAACTATATCCCAGATGGCCCATAATATTTTAAGCACCATTGTATTATGATTATGAATATGGAGATTAATCATTGTAGTCATACCAGTAAAATACCATGGTATTGTTTTTGTAGAATACATATCCTTAGCAGAATCAGTATGTAAATTAGCATAGACAGGCTGTCCCAAAAACATAGCAGGATCATCATCATTTTCAGCACCTAAATAAAATGCATAGTGATGGTCATTAAATTTGGATGGATAATCAATAGATATAAGCTGACGATCTGGATAAGCTTTCATAATGCGAGAAATAGCTTCGGATGGTTGTAAAATTTCGGATTGATCCGATGAAAGCTCTTGCTTTGCAGTATGTAGTACATCTGCATTATAGCTGTCATTGGCAATAAAAAATCCACCTATCCATACACCTGTAATACATAAGATAAATCCCCATACAGTAGCAACCATTGCAAACTCTCGATGCAATGAACTTAATTTCATATGATTTGACAATACTGCAGATTTTGCAAAACTTTTACGAAATGGACCATATAAGAAAATACCAGAAATAATCGATAAAGCACATAAAAAAGATAAAATTGTTACAATATAAATCCCAGTTTTTCCGAGATCTAATCGCGTATGTAGTTGATGAAGAGTATGTAATATACTGCGCACCCAAGGATGAGCAGATGTTTCATGATGCGTAGTAATGAGAGCTTTCGTATTAGGATTATATAATGCATAGTCACCACCCATTCCCATACGTGCTGGAGGAGCTATGGTAGCAGCTGAATCAATAATACGATAACGTAAAATATGTCCAGCCCCCATGGCAGGAGAAATATTCAAAATATCCTTAGATGGATAGGTTTGCTTAACTAATGAAGCTCCTTCATCAGCATAATTAAAAATTGACATTTCTTGTTGACTCATAGCCATAGATGATGAAGTATTGTGTGTTCCTCCTTGAGCCCATGCATTTAACTCAGTCCTAAACATAAGGATAAGCCCAGTAATACAAAACATTAAGAAAAACACTACAGATATTATAGATAACCATTTATGGATTTTATAAATCTTTGACATACATATGCCTCCTTTTCTATTATTTTATACCTCTATTGTTATAACAATACAATACAACTACCACTATAGGTATATTCATGACGACTAACTTTACTTGAATGTATAGATACATATATGATACAATATGTACATCTTGCGGGCGTAGTTCATCGGTAGAATGCGAGCTTCCCAAGCTTGAGAGGAGGGTTCGATTCCCTTCGCCCGCTCCATGTATAAAAAGCCATGATGTGATATACATCATGGCTTTTTTTATATATAATGATATAATAAATATAAATTTGAATATATTGTATAATTCTTATAAGGAGCCAAATATGAAATTAAGCGCAAGAAACCAATTAAAAGGTACTATCGTAGAAATTCAAGAAGGTGCCGTAAATGCAATTGTGAAAATTAATGTAGGTAACGATAATATCATTACTGCTGACATTACAGTTCAATCTGTTAAAGAATTGGGCTTAACAGTAGGCAAAGAAGTATATGCTGTTATCAAAGCTACCAATGTAATGGTTGGTATAGAATAATAAATCTAGAGCTGCTTAGGCAGCTCTTTTTTTATATATATAATTAATAATATAAGTTATAAATAAGCCCTGTGATTTTATGATCACGGGGCTTGTTTTAATTACATAATTTAGAGTAACTCAACTGCTTTACGGTGCGATACCATTGGTGCTACGCACCGCGGTATCGGTTAGAGGTAGTTTATTTACATGAATTTAAAACTACTCAACTAAGGCACGGTTCGGTAACATTGGCACGTTGTGCCGCGTTACCGTATGGATAGAGTTGGATACTACCACTAGCCGCAGGATACTTAATCAGCGAGTTCTTATGTACGGTTCTTCCCTCCAGGATACTGGGTGTTCGTCGCTGTGGATGGACCTATGTAGCTGCGCTACATGTCCATCTTACGCTCCGAACTAAGCGATGCAGTGAATCTGTCGTCGCTTCGCTTCTCCATCTTCTACTGCCCTGCTTACCAGGTACCCTGGGAGGATAGGAAGCCAAATATAAAAAAAGACACACCCTCAGGTGTGCCTTTAGCTTAATCAGCGGCTTCCTATCCTCCCAGGCCGTCTCCAGCCAAGTACTTTCGGCGT
>UPXS01000015.1 GCA_900538355.1 uncultured Veillonella sp. | reverse complement strand
AATAACTGTACATTGTACATCGTCAAAATTGTACATTCTTATATTGACATTTACATACTTTCACAGACAATAGACTTGTTAAGTACAAAAAGGCACCTCAAATAAGATGCCTCCTTGTTATAGTTTATTGAAGAGTTGTGTGGTATTAATCAACTATATGAGTAAAAATATAATTTAGGTATAATATAATTAGAATGAATTACTCTAAAATACCTCAATAAATTAACCAATGCTTTTTAAGCTATTACAATTTTACTGAACTTTCAAGAGCATTATAAAAGGAATACCAATGAAACCATTTACTCTTAAAAGATTTGTATTACTACCGTTAATTGTACTGTCCCTCATACTAACAACGGGTTGTCATCTTCTCACACATTACAGTGAAGAAGAAGTTCAACAATATATAAGTAAGAATTATCCTAATCTAACCTATCACTTGGAGTCACAAAGGAATAATACATGGCAAGTCACCTTTGACAAGTATCCACAAATGCCCATTGAAATATCTGAAGTCATGCACACCTCTGCACCTGTTGTACCACAAGTTGATCGAATACTGATAACCAACATTCCACTGATAACTGCATTCCCATTAATGAAAAACTATCTAACGGCAGAGGAACTATCCTATGCCACATATGATACATCTTCTTTGTATATTGAAATGCCTATCCCCTATTCGGCTATACAAAATCAAGATGTAATAAACTTTTACAATCGCATGGATCAATTCTGCAAAGAATATGCTGCAACATATCCAGATTTCAAAGAAAAAATATATATTAGAGTCATCATAAAACCATCTGATGGTTCTGATGCACCGCAAGAGTATAGAAAAATATTCCGCTTATCCCAATATTAATAAAAGAGGTACCGTCTAGGGTACCTCTTTTAAGTATGAGACGACGTTATGATTTGATATTTTAGAATTATTATATGTAACATCATTTCATATTGTCATTAATCCTTATAACTCGTCTAAAGAAATCATATCCGCCATTTATATTATTGCCAATTACCATTTCACTATCTTGAAAGTATGGTGAAACAGGTAAATAGCCCCAAATAACGCCTAAGCCTCCACATATATTGCGGCCACCGTCTCCACCTTTATAGGAAAATTCATCTTCATCATATACGATTTCTCTACAATATGGATCATCACCTATAATCAAGCCAAAAAAGTTTTCCTTTTCTAATGTATACTCTCCATTATTATCCATCCATTCCATATGTTTTAAGTTCATAGAAAAATCTATATTGTTCCCCCATGGAAAAATGGTCCTACACCCCTTGCCAGCTAAATACTCCCACTCTCTTCGTGTCGGTAAAGAGTACCCATGATTTATTATGTTCTGTAACAATTTCTTAAATGTAGTTTCTCCATAAAGTTTACCATACCAATTGTTATCGTCTGTTTGATATAAACAAATGGTATTATGAATCATTGTTTCAGAAAGACCCTCCCTTTCGGCTTTTTCTATCATCTGTTGCCACTCTTTATTTTGTCTGAGTTCCTCATCTGAAATAGGTGTCCAACAAGTTTCACTATACTCTTTTTGTACCAATAATGGATGGATAACAAACTCATCTTCTTGAGTGAAATTATGTTTAAAATACGTTTCTATGTTGGATAGTACTGCTTCATCTTCTAGTGTTTCGCGAATCTTAGTTTGAACATCGTCTTCACTAAAGATTTCCTCTTCATATCCTTCGACAAATGGATAGGCAAGCTCCGCTAAATTTTCATCATTAAAAATATCCTGCAATGGTTTATTTTTAAAATCAAGCCCTAACGTAACAGTATCTCCAGGAACAAATACAAAGTCTATACCATCATGTGAACGATATACTGCCGTATATGTGGATTGTCTAAATGCAGCAAAGTGTTTAAAGGATATTAATTCTAGATTATATATTTCTCCAATCTGATCTAACAATTCCTCCTTATCACTAATAGATAAGAGATCATATTGGGGATTATATAATTTTTTGATGGGAATAGACCTCATTATTTCACCTATCCTTATTTTTACACATATACGTACACAACAATTATTCGAATCCTCTTTATCGTAAAAGTGTATTTTATCTATAATAATATTATAATGAATAACACAAAAGGCACCAATAATTAAATTGGTGCCTCTTTTATGTAATTATAGGTAGAGTCTATTCAATTATTAATCTAAATTGTAGAACCCAGATGGTTTATCACTCAAGTTAATAATGATATTTTTCATTTGAGTGTAGTGTTCAAGGATAACTTTGTGAGTTTCACGGCCGATACCAGATTGTTTGTAACCACCAAATGGTGCGCCTGCTGGGATGGAGTTATAAGTGTTAACCCACATACGACCTGTTTCGATTGCTCGAGCCACTCGGATAGCGCGGTTAAGGTTTTGAGTGAATACGCCGCCGCCAAGACCATATAAGCTATCGTTGGCTTGTTCGATCACTTCTTCTTCGCTGTGGAATTTAATAACAACAGCTACAGGACCGAAGATTTCTTCGCGGGCTACACGCATATCGTTTGTAGCATCTACGATAAGTGTAGGTCTAATGAAGCAGCCTTTACCAAGTTCGCCGTCAGTAACGCGTACACCACCAGCTGCTATACGAGCGCCTTCTTCTTTAGCAAGTTCTACATAGCTAAGTACTTTCTTAACTTGATCTTCGTAAATCAAGGAACCAAGTTGTGTAGATTCTTCCCAAGGCAAACCAACTTTTACCTTATCAAATAATGCGGAAAGTTCAGCTACGAATTTATCGTAAATTGTATCTTGTACGAAGATACGGGAACCTGCGCAGCATACTTGGCCTTGGTTGAAGAGGATACCGAGCATTGCCCCATCAAGAGCTTGTTTCCAGTTTGCATCTTCAAAGAAGATATTCGCAGATTTACCACCTAATTCTAATGTAGCAGGAATCAAGCGTTCAGATGCCGCTTTATATACATCAAGACCGACTTCTGTAGAGCCTGTGAAAGCAAGTTTGCTGAAACCTGGATGATCGAGGATATATTGACCAGATTTAGAACCTTTACCAGTTACGATATTTACAACGCCTGCTGGCAAGATATCTTTCAAAATATCGCCTAATACTAAAAGGCTAAGGGATGTATGGCTAGAAGGTTTAATAACAACTGTACAACCTGCTGCAAGAGCTGGTGCCAATTTCCAAGCTGCCATTAGGAACGGGAAGTTCCAAGGCACCACTTGACCTACAACGCCAATTGGTTCACGAATGATGAGGCTCAATGTATTTTCGTCAAATACTTGTGCAGAGCCTTCTTCAGAGCGAAGTACGCCAGCGAAGTAACGGAAATGGTCCGCACCAAATGGAATATCTACATTTAAAGTTTCACGAATTGGTTTACCATTGTCATATGTTTCAACTTGTGCCAAGTACTCTTTGTGCGCATCGATAGCGTCAGCAATTTTTAACAAGTAATCAGCCCGTTCTACTTGGGATACTTTTTTCCAAGTTTTGAAAGCTTCTGTTGCAGCGTCTACCGCTTTATCAACATCGTCCTTCGTAGCCTCTGCACAAATAGCGAGTTGTTCGCCATTAGCAGGGTTATATACATTGAATTCAGCACCGTCAGATGCCGGTACCCATTCATTATTAATTAAAAGTCCATATCGTTCTTTAAGGTTCAAGCTCATAGCATTACCTCCTATGTAGGAATATAGATTGAGGAAGATTTCCTCTATGATTTCATCATACGCCTTATATCTAAATATTTCAATCAGATATATCATTTTCGATATATCACTTCTGCATTAATATACATAGTTTTAAGCTATATAGAAAAACCGCACCCTCTAACACCATAGAGGATGCGGTTTTCTATATGATGACTTTAAGTCAATAATAGTTTTTACTTACGATTGTCATTATTTCTATTATTTTGACGACCACCATTGTTACGGTTATTATTGCGATCGTTGTTTCGACGTTGACCGTTGTTATTTCTATTGCGGTTATTATCGTTATTTTTTGATTTTTCTGGTTGTAATGCTTTTACAGATAAACCGATACGATTACGTTTTACATCAACAGAAATGATTTGAGCTTCAATGATATCGCCTACAGCCAATACATCGGATGGATGTTGACGGCTATTACATAATTCACTGCGATGCAATAGACCATTAGTTTTAAGGCCAAAGTCTACGAAGGCACCAAAGTCAACTACGTTATGAACCGTACCTTTTACTACAGTACCTACCTTGATATCTTCAAGACTTACTACATGTTTTCTTGTAAGTGGCGCTGGCAAATCTTCACGAGGGTCACGACCTGGTTTCGCCAAAGCAGCTAAGATATCTCGTACAGTTGGTACACCTGCATCAAGTTTGGCAGCCATTTTTTCTGCATCAACAAGCGGTAATTTCACTTGTAACGCTTCTAGTTGCGCCTTATCTTGTAAATCTTTTAAGGTAAACCCTAATTCACCGATAATGCGTTCCGCCAATTCATAGGACTCAGGATGGACAGATGTATTATCTAGTGGATTTTTACCGTGTTGCAAGCGAAGGAAACCAGCACATTGCGTAAACGCTGCAGGACCTAAGCGAGGTACTTTCAACAATTCTTTACGGCTTTTAAAAACGCCATTCTCTTGACGATACGCAACGATATTCTTAGCCACAGTACTAGAAATACCTGCAATATGTTGCAAAATAGCTGGAGATGCGGTGTTAAGCTCTACCCCAACATGGTTTACTACGGTTTCAACCACTTGATCTAAAGTATGAGTCAATTGTTTTTGATTTACGTCATGTTGGTATTGACCTACACCGATAGATTTAGGATCGATTTTAACAGATTCAGCCAATGGATCTTGTACACGACGTGCAATGGATACGGCACCGCGAATTGTTACGTCTAAATCTGGTAATTCATCGATAGCCAATTTAGATGCAGAGTACACAGACGCACCAGCTTCATTGGTGATGATGTAGTGACAATCTAATTTTTCCTCTTCAATCATGGTAGATGCAAACTGCTCTGTTTCGTAAGATGCAGTACCATTACCAATGGATAAGAGGGTAACTTTGAACTTACGGATTTTATCGGCCAATACCTTTTGTGCTTCCTTGCGGAGCTTTTCACTATTTGTTAAGTAATAGGCACCGTAATCGAGCACATTACCTTGTTGATCGATGATAGCCATCTTACAACCTGTACGGTACCCAGGGTCAAGGCCCATAATAACATGGCCTGCCAAAGGCGGTTGTAACAAGAGGTTTTTAAGGTTTACACCAAACACCTTGATAGCTTGTTCATCTGCATTTTCCGTCAACTCATTGCGGATATCGCGTTCTAGAGCAGGGAAAATTAGACGTTTGTACGCATCTGCCACCGCCGCTGCTTTATAGTCTGCGAAGATAGATTTTGGATTTTTCTCTAACTTTTGCACCATGTACGCTACATATGTATCACCTGGTACTGTAAGGGCTAATTTTAAAGCCCCTAATTTTTCACCACGGTTAACCGCCAAGATGCGGTGAGACGGCATTTGACGAACAGGCTCGGCATATTCTGCATATTGTAAGAACTGTTGCTGTACCTCTTCATCACCAGTCAACTCAGCTTGAATAAAGCCTTCGTTCCACATCTTTTTGCGCAAGTACGCACGGAAGTCAGCACTATCACTAACGATTTCCGCTACGATATCAGATGCACCTTGAATAGCATCTTCTGGGGTTGGCACCTCTTCTGTTACAAACTCCTTGGCAATCTCTAATGGATCACCAGAGGTAACCGTATCGTTAAGGATCATTTCCGCCAACGGCTCTAAGCCTCGTTCACGGGCAATCATAGCGCGCGTACGTTTCTTAGGACGGTATGGTAAATACAAATCTTCTAATTCTTGAAGCTTTGTGGCAGCCTCTAAGGCTTTCATCAATTCGTCGGTCATCTTTTCTTGCTCTGTAATAGAGGCAATGATTTCTTGACGACGTGTTTCCAAGTTGCGCAAATATTTAATGCGTTCTTCAATGGTACGCAATTGCTCATCTTGTAATTCGCCTGTTACCTCTTTACGGTAACGCGCAATAAATGGCACCGTATTGCCTTCGTCCAACAATTCTACGGCAGCTTGCACCTGCTTTGGCTTAACATTTAATTCACTGCCGATAATGGCAAACATTCTTTCACTCATTTAGATGCCTTTCTGCAATAGGTTACAAAACGATGAGGATATTTATTCTTTTCATCCACCATGCCGTCTACAACGGATTCAATGGTGAAAGCATCCTCCGGAAACTCTGGGAAAAATGCATCCCCTTCAAATTCATGGTCTACTTCTGTGATGTACATCGTATCTACGTAAGGCAAGAAAGCCTCATATACTTGAGCACCACCGATGACATAGGCCGCATCAAGAGCACGCGCCGCTTCTGCAGCCGCCTCAGGGCTATGGAAAATCCTAACCCCTTCAGGCGCATCAAAGCCTTTATCGCGGGTAATTACCCAATGCTCACGATTTGGCAACAAGAACGGCAAACTTTCAAAGGTCTTACGGCCCATAATGATGACATGACCTGTCGTTTTTTCTTTAAAGAATTTCAAATCATTCGGCAAGTGCCAAATCAAGGTATTATCTTTACCGATTACACGATTATGTGCTACGGCTACGATTAATGCTAACATACTGCCCTCTTTCGATTCATACTATATGGCAACAGTCATAAATGTAATACTATTTAGCAATTGTTATGAACACCTATATGGCAACAGCCATACATATTATGCTATTTAACAAGGGTCATGAATACTATGCTATACAGCAACAGTCATGGACAATTTACCTAGGTGCTCATACCCTTCTAATGTAACGTCCTCTGGTGTAAAGTCGTAGAAGTCTTTCACGTCTGGATTTACTACAATTTTTGGCGCTGGCAACGCTTGATCGCGGCGTGCCAATTGCTCGCGCAATGCTTCTACGTGGTTTTCATATACATGAGCATTGTTAATAACATGAGTAAATTTACCAGGTTTAAGACCTGTTACCTGCGCAATCATGCATTGTAACGCTGCATATTGAGCCGTGTTAAATGGAACACCAAGGCCCATATCGCCACTGCGTTGGATGAGCATGCAGTTCAAGTATCCATCAGCTACGTCCCATAATGTTTCATACGCACATGGTTGCAACGCCATATCATCTAAATCTTCAATATTCCATAAAGTGACAATCATACGACGGCTATCTGGATCTTCTTTGATAGTTTTGATGAGATTGTCTAATTGTTTGTACTTTGCAATTTGATAACCATAAGCCTTACCAATGGTACCATCTTCGCGCATCCATTCGTCCCATACATGTACATTCATTTCTTGTAATTTACGTACATCGTTAGATTGCATTTGCCAAATCCACAACAATTCTTTTACGGCCGTTTTGAAAGCTACAAACTTTGTAGTCAAAATTGGAAATTCCTCTTGCAAATCAAATTGCATGATTTGATGAGGTAATTTATAGGTCGCAATGCCCGTACGATTTTGACCATATGTACCGTGTTCTAAAATATTTTCAATAATACCGAGGTATTGTGTATCTGCTAGACTCATATATCCCCCTAAATCTATGTATACTAAGTCGAATAATACTAACATTCTGTCTTACAATATATAGTACTATCATACTAAAAAATACATAGCACTACCATATATACAGTAAAATTTATTATCCCTTATATTCTGCAATGGCCTGTAAAAAGCTAAGACCATACTTTTTCAATTTGGCTTCCCCTACACCCTTAACATTGCCAAACTCACCTAATGTAGTAGGTCGTAAATTGGCTAGATCAATGAGTACTGTATCAGGGAAGATAAGATATGGTCGAAGACCTGCTTCTTCAGCTAGGCGTTTGCGATGTTGTCGCAAGTGTTCAAATAAACCACCTGCACCGGAGTTAGATTTTCCTCGTGCCACAGTGGAGGTAGACCTACTAGTGCGAGACGGTACAGACACATGTTGTCTGATTTCCTCTACCTCTTTATGCCCCGCTAAGACTTCCTCAGCACCAGCTGTCAAAGATAGCACAGGATACTTACCTGTAGAGCTACGCAAGTAGCCAGAGGCTACAAATTGTTGAATAAGGCCCTTAATCGATTTCTCGTCTACATTGCTTAGTAAACCAAAGACAGGCAATGCATCGTGGCCTGCCCGCATGATGCGATCCGTTCGCTCACCGCGCACAATAGAGGTAATCATAGATGCGCCGTAGCGCTCATCGGTGCCCATAATGGCACGGAAGATGGCCTTCGCCTCCTTCGTTACATTTACCTTATCAGCGGAACCTTTACAAGAACTACAATTGTCGCAAGTAGTCCAAACCGTGCTTTCACCAAAATAGTTAAGCATATATTTACGCAAACAATTACTGCAGAAACAGTAATCAATCATAGACTGCAACTTGCGTAGTTCCACCTCTTGCCGCTCAGGAGTTTCGATGGACTGTTCAATTAAATACTTGTGAACCTGTACATCCTGCCCGCTATAGAGCAAAATACATTCTGCAGGGGCTCCATCACGACCTGCACGTCCTGCCTCTTGATAGTAGGACTCCATGTTGCGCGGCATTTGGTAATGCAACACATAGCGCACATTACTCTTATCAATTCCCATGCCAAAGGCATTGGTCGCCACCATGACCTGCAGTTTATCATCTGCATAAGCGTTTTGCATCTCACGGCGCACCTCATCGCTGAGACCTCCGTGATAATGACCTACTTTTATGCCTGCACGGGTTAGATTTTCATACACCCGATCTACATCCTTGCGTGTCGCACAATAGATAATACCGTTTTCATTAGCATGTTGGCGCACATAATGGACTACATAATCCATGCGCTTTGGTGTACGGATGACAGAGAAGGATAAATTAGGTCGATCAAAACCCGTTACATATACATTCGCATTATCTAGGCCTAATAGTTTCTTAATATCATTTTCTACATATTTTGTAGCCGTCGCGGTAAAAGCTCCTACGATAGGTCTCTTCGGTAGCGAGTTGAGCCACTCACCAATGAGACGATAGGATGGTCTAAAGTCATGTCCCCACTCGGAGATACAATGAGCCTCATCAACGATAACTTGAGCTATAGGCAAAGCTCGCAATACATTACAGAAGAAATTAGAGCCTAGTCGCTCTGGTGCAATATATAAGAGCTTAATCTTACCACTACGCACCTCGTACATAGTCTTATTAAACTCCGCTTGGGTAAGGGTACTATTGATGAGTGCTGCCGGAATGTTCTGTACTAATAGACCATCTACTTGGTCTTTCATAAGGGAAATGAGCGGCGAAAACACGATAGTAAGGCCCGGCTTGCAAAGAGCAGGAATCTGGAAACAGATAGACTTGCCGGCCCCTGTTGGCATGATACCAATTACATCTTCATTGCGTAACAAGGAAGCAACAGGCGCCTCCTGAGCCGGTCTAAAGGAGGTATACCCAAAGTATGTTTCCAACATCCGTAATGCCTGTTGTTTCATCATAGCTTGTTGCTTCATATCAACCGACTGTGATGCAATAGCTTGTTTTGAAGCTGGCTGTTGTTCCATAGGTACCTCCTTTCACGTTCCAGAAATTACATACAAGACCATAATTACAACTATCAATGACGAAATTTCGTATACAAAATACGAAATTTCGTTTATCCATTCTTTTATTTTAACATATTTCATATGCTATTGGGCTTATTAGTATAAACGATTTATCAGTCTAACGTCTAATGCATATGTAGAAAACCAATCTTCAAAATTTGTATAGAAACTACGTAATATCACGAAATTTTTACACTCTAAAGCGCTAATATATGGTACAATAGGAATTATTTATAATACTATAGAATAGAACTACAACCTAAGGAGGTCTTATATAGGCATGACACAAGACAACTTAATGATTATAATCGCCTTTGCCTTATACCTAGGACTCATGATGTATATCGGGGTCTACTATTACAGGAAATCTAATAACATTGGTGATTACATCCTCGGTGGCCGACAACTAGGACCATGGATTACAGCACTTAGTGCGGAAGCATCAGATATGAGTGGTTGGATGCTCATGGGTGTGCCGGGCCTAGCATATACTACGGGGATTTCTGGTGTATGGATTGCCGTAGGCCTCACATTGGGTACATGGGCGAACTGGAAATTCGTTTCTAGACGCTTGCGTAACCATACAGAGGTTGCCAGCGACAGTTTAACCTTACCGGATTACTTGAAGAATCGTTTCCACGACCAATCCCATTCGGTAGCTGTCATTTCCGCCTTCTTTATCTTGATTTTCTTCTTGATATATACATCATCAGGCTTTGTAGCAGGTGGCAAGTTGTTCAATACCATCTTTGGTCTTGATTATACAGTATCCCTCTTTATTACAGCAGGCATCGTCGTATTCTATACATTCCTCGGTGGCTTCCTCGCTGTATCTTGGACAGACTGTATACAAGGGGCATTGATGTTCTTTGCTATCTTAGCAGTACCAATTACGGCTGCCATGTTTATGGGTGGCCCTATTGAAACATTCCAGCTCATTCAACATGAGTTCCCGCAAGGACTTAGCCTATTTGGTGATCCATCTGATTGGTTCACATGGGCTATCGGCTTAATTTCTTCTCTTGGTTGGGGTCTTGGCTACTTCGGTCAACCTCATATCCTCGTAAGATTCATGGCTATCTCTGATGCGAAAGAGCTTAAAAAATCTACAAATATCGCCATGGTTTGGGTTATCTTATCCCTTATGGCGGCCATTGCTGTTGGCCTCATCGGTCACGTATACATGTTGCCTGATGTTTTAGTAGGCACTGATGCGGAAACGGTATTCCTCATCATGACAGAACGTCTCTTTACTCCATTTGTAGCAGGTCTCATCTGGTCTGCAGTACTCGCAGCTATTATGAGTACCGCATCTGCACAGTTATTAGTAACAGCCTCTGCTATTTCTAATGACTTCTATGCCAATATCATTCATCCTAAAGCAAGTGATAAGGAACTAGTACTCGTAAGTCGTATCGTAGTACTTATCGTAGCATTGATTGCCATCTATATGGCAATGGACCCTGATAGCTACATCTTAACAATGGTTGCCTATGCATGGGCAGGCTTTGGTGCCGCCTTTGGTCCAGCCATCTTGTTCTCCTTATTCTGGAAACGTATGACACGTCATGGTTGTATTGCTGGTATCGTCGTAGGTGGTTTAACAGTACTCATTTGGAAACAATTTGGATTCCTCGGCCTTTACGAAATCGTGCCAGGCTTCATCTTCTCTTCCATCGCAATCTACGTAGTGAGTATCATGGGCAAATTACCGCCTCGTCCAGTCCTTAAGGATTACCGAGAAGCAGAAAAAATGCACGTTCTATAAATTAGAAATCGTACATTTGAAAATTACATATATAAAAATAGAGCTAGTTGATTCACCGATCAACTAGCTCTTTTATTATGAGTATTGTTCTAGGCCTTCCTTAATAGCTTCTTTTACTTCTGCTACTAAGGATGCTGGTGAAAGTACTTTCACACTTTGCATATATTGAAGGGCCCAATACTTGAAGGCATCATGATTTACACGTACACGGCATACAACATCATCAGCTGTAACGTTAGTGAATTCCACATTCCCATCGAACCAATCTAAAATTTGATTTACAATGGAGCGCTTTGCCTTAAAGCTTACAGTAACGGACTCACCGCCGAACATGTAAATATGTTCTTTTACATATTGTGACACATTAAAGGTGCGTTGCTGATGATAGCCCTTTATCTCCCGTAAAGGTTTTCTACGTTCGCTAAGCACCGTAATATGTGCAATTCGATCGACACGTAATGTAGACATGTCATCATAATTTTCGTGGTTCCCAACTAGGTAATAATGTCCCCGATTCATAACTAGTTGGAATGGATTGAATACATACTTTCGCTCCTTATTATCTGGACCAAGATTAATATGTAAACGTTTATCCACGTCAGGTTGGCAATAAGCCAAGGAAATTTTTCTCCCCTTTTGTATTGCTTCTTCTATGAGATCAATGTTAAGGAATAAGTCCTGACTTCTATGAAGGTAACCTGTAGCACTTTCAATATCAATACCATGAGGCTTGAAATGAGAGCTCCCCAATTTAGCAACACGACTAATCAAATCCTTACGTTGAGATGCTGTAATATGGCGAGAAGCCAAAATACCATCAATTAATAATCTCAATTCTGAATCTTCAAAGGTATGAATCATATAGAAATCAGTACGGCGAATCGTGCCATCTGCTCCTACGGCAGACTCTTCACATTGAATACCAAAATCACCAGATTCATATAAATCATTTAAATGACGGCCTAAGGTCTTCCGATCGACGGATACCTCGTACCGCTCGGCTAATATACTGCGAATCTCTTCTTGAGATAAAGTATGATTAGCATCCGTTTCACTTTTCAGGATTTCTAGTATATATACTAGAACGGCCTTCTTAGATGCCATAAAAGACTCCTTTTACAAATAATACAACAAAAACAACATTGTAATTAATACAATATATAATATCATCCACAACACACAGGATGATGTTCACAAAAATACCCATACATAGTATATCATACTTTTCATATATGGTTCATTTATTTCTCATTAATTTTATCGATTTACTATACTTATTCAGCAATATCAAATAACTAAATGTAATAATTATTAAAAAAGATTAAATTAAATTATATAAAATAAAAACCCATTACTACTTAATACACATAAATGTTATAAGTGTAATGGGTTTTATGTTTATTCTGAAAGTTATATGAACCCTAAAATATGTTCTTAGAATTCTAGCGATAGATTATGAAAGACCATCAGTTTTCTTACTTCTAATAAAGCCTAATTGCTCCATACGCTTGGTTAATTCATTATAGAAGGCTTCCGCCATAGCATTTTGATGCTTACCAGTTTGGGCCTTATCAGCGCTAAAGAGAGAATCCTTAATCTTCTTGATCAATGTAGATTTAGCTTTAGGTTTATTCAATAATTCCATGAAGAATAAATCCTCTTCGGAAATATCACCAATGGCATCATTGAACATGTTTGCGCCATAAATATATTCACTACCACCGTCAGCAATAGCTTTTACAAAGTTTGTAAAACGTGCTGGTACATAGGATAGACCTTCCATGTATTCCTGTTTATCAGGGAATGTTTTGTAGAAACGAATACCACCGCGTACCATATGTTCAACAATAGCTTTATATAAGCCGCACACCGCTGGTTCTAAATCTTCTTCAGATGCCTTAGCAGCATCGTGAGCGGCTTTTAGAATAGCGAGAGCTTCAATCATATTGAACGTACCACCATCTTTAATAAGCGCTTGGAATGTATCTCTTACGAGCTCATTTTCAAACATTTCTAAAGCTTCTTCATCAAAGAGTATTTGGAATATAAAACTATTCACAATGGTACGTACAGGTACTGTATTCACCTTTTCAGGATTAGCTACATCATAGCTAATATTCTTTGCAGCATCTGCTTTACAAATAATAGACTTACGGAATGTTGTATCTAACATAAAGTCTAAATATTGTTCTTGATCTGCTTGGCTATTAGGCGCTAGTTTTTCAAGCTTATCGGCGATACTTTCATCATAGGTACGAACCATAGACAATGTTAAATCTGCATCACATACATATGCTAGATTGTGGGCCTTCAAATGATCGTTAAATTGGTAAAAATAGCATGGGTCATTATGAGGTTCTAAATGGTCGTGACCTACATAATAATCATCCTTTTGCATAACAGAACGCAAAGCGCCTAAGAATTTACTATTACGCTCTTTAAGGTTGTCATAATTAAGAATTTGAGAGCCTACTAAGCTGCCCACAGTTTTACCGCGCAATACCTTTTCTTTATGCGTTAATTCATCATGACCACGATTAGCGAATAACATGAGCTGACGTACCTCTTCCATCGTATGCCAGCCAGGATATGTATTATAAGATACATAGGCAATGCCATTATCAGCCAAATGATGGGATATAATATCAAGCAATTTATCCTTCATCTCATCGCTAATCCAAGAGTAAAAACCATGGGCGATGATGTAATCAAAGGTCCCTATAGTCTCATCAAAGTTCATAATATCCCCTTGAATTAGAGATACATTATCCAACTTAGCATCACTAATAATTTTATTCCCCTTCTCTACTTGATCTTGGGAAAGCTCAATACCAACAAAGGTCGCTTCTGGATTATGTACAGCTTGAGAGATGATATTTCCACCATAGGTTGCGCCTAATTCAAGGACACGAGCTGTCTTTGCGGGCGGAGTATTAAGTCCTACAAGTGTACCATACGCTTCTAAATACGCAGGTGTTGTAAATGGAAATGGATAGGATTTATAGCCTAACTCTTTATATATTGTTTGTTGCATATCATCTGTTGTGATCTGTTGGTTATCCTTAGCCATAAGCACCTCTATATTACGATTAAATTACCTAGTTATCTATCAATGTATCAATACAATATACTTACGTATAACTGCATAACTATCTAATATTATATCAAATTCCTAGTATATTACCTATGGAAAACTGTTATTTATACACAAAAGAGGCACCCTCGAGAGGGTGCCTCTTATTAGTTCTTAGTCGTTAAATAACGAATTATTTTACGTCTTCGAAACCTTTTTGTAAGCGAACATAGCTTAAGCGACGTTCTTTAGCGTCTTTTTCAGTTTTAGCGAACAATTCTTCTGCAACATCTGGAGCTGCTTTAGCCAAGGAAGCGTAACGAACTTCACCTTTAAGGAAGTCTTGGAAGCTTTCAGTTGGTTCTTTGGAATCCAAGGAGAATGGATTTTTACCTTCTTCTTTAAGTTGTGGGTTGTATCTGTAAAGATCCCAGTAACCAGCTGCAACTGCTTTACGTTGTTCTTCTTGAGCTTTACCCATACCAGCTTTGATACCATGGTTGATACATGGGCTGTAAGCGATGATCAAGGAAGGACCTGGATATGCTTCAGCTTCTGCAACAGCTTTCATCAATTGGTTTTTATCTGCACCCATAGCTACTTGTGCTACGTATACATAACCATAAGACATAGCCATCATGCCAAGGTCTTTTTTCTTAGTACGTTTACCAGAAGCTGCGAATTGAGCAACTGCTGCTACGTTAGTGGATTTGGAAGCTTGACCACCAGTGTTGGAGTATACTTCAGTATCGAATACGAAGATGTTAATGTCTTCGCCAGAAGCTAATACATGGTCAACACCGCCGAAGCCGATATCGTATGCCCAGCCGTCACCACCGAAGATCCAGTGGGAACGTTTGATCAAGAATTGTTTTTTCTCAAGAATTTCTTTTAATTCTGGAGTTGTAGCACCTTCAGCTTCGATAGCTGCTACTAAACGTTCGGAACGTTGACGAGTTGCTGCACCAAGGTTAGCGAATTCGATCCATTGTTCCAAAGCTTCTTTCAATTCGCCTGTAGCAGTTTCTACAGCTTTAGAAGCCAATTCTACTAATTGTTGACGAATTTTCTTAACGCCGATGTACATACCATAACCATACTCAGCATTGTCTTCGAACAAGGAGTTTGCCCAGGAAGGACCTTGACCTTGTTGGTTAGTTGTGTATGGAGATGCAGGCATGGAAGCACCCCAGATGGAGGAACAACCAGTTGCATTGGCAATCATCATACGGTCGCCGAACAATTGAGTTAACAATTTAGCGTAAGGAGTTTCACCACAACCTGCGCAAGCACCGGAGAACTCGAACAATGGTTGTTCGAATTGGGAACCTTTAACAGTTTCCTTCTTCATAGGGTTTTCTTTTACAGGAAGGTTAACACCGTAATTCCATGCTTCAGCTTGTTCGATTTCGGAATCGATGGAAGTCATTACGATAGCTTTGCCTTTAGGAGCTGGACAGATATCAACACAGTTACCGCAACCCAAGCAATCTAATGGGGATACAGCGATACGGAATTGAAGGTCTTTAGCGCCCAATGCAGGGATTGTATCGAAATGTTCTGGAGCTGCAGCCACTTCTGCTTCAGTTGCCAAGATTGGACGAATTGTAGCATGTGGACATACGAAGGAACATTGGTTACATTGGATACAGTTTTCAGGTAACCATTTTGGAACGAACAATGCAGGACCGCGTTTTTCGTATTTAGCAGTACCAGCAGGTAATGTACCATCTTCATAACCAGCGAATGTGGATACAGGAAGATCATAACCAGCTTGTGCATTGATTGGTTGTGCAATGTTTTGAACGAAGGATGGGCAAGATTCGCAACCAGGTTTAACTGCGTGATTGCCGTCATCAACAGCATCTTTCCAGCTAGCAGGAACATCTACTTTTACCAAAGCGTTAACGCCTTGATCGATAGCAGCATTGTTCATGTCAACGATATTTTGACCTTTTTTACCGTAAGAAGTTACTACGGATTCTTTAAGGTATTTAACAGCATCATCTACAGGGATGATTTCAGTCAATTTGAAGAACGCAGCTTGAGTTACCATGTTGATACGACCGCCCAAACCGATTTCGGAAGCGATTTTCGCAGCGTTGATGATGTAGAAGTTCAATTCTTTTTCTGCGATTTGACGACGTAATTTAGCAGGTAAATGTTCGTCTAATTCTTCAGGAGACCAAGTACAGTTCAATAAGAATGTACCGCCTTTTTTGATGCCGCGGATCAAGTCGTATTCATGTACGTAAGATTGACGGTGACATGCTACGAATTGAGGTTCAGTAATCAAGTAAGGCAAGTTGATTGGGTTTTTACCAAAACGAAGGTGAGACATTGTTACGCCACCAGATTTTTTGGAGTCGTAGTCGAAGTATGCTTGAGCATACATGTCAGTGTGGTCACCGATGATTTTGATAGCGGATTTATTCGCACCTACAGTACCGTCAGAACCGAAGCCCCAGAATTTACATTCAGTCAAACCAGGAGTTTCAACTTCTACGCCTTCAGCACGATCTAAGGACAAGAATGTAACATCATCATTGATACCCAATGTGAAGAATTTCTTGCCGTTTTCAGCAGCCAAGTTATCGAATACAGCTACGATGTCTGCAGGGATAACGTCTTTGGAGCTCAAACCATAACGACCAGCGATAACTTTTACGTTACGGCCACCGTCGATTACAGCAGCTTGTACGTCCAAGAACAATGGTTCAGCCAAAGCGCCTGGTTCTTTAGTACGGTCAAGAACTGCAATGCGTTCTACTGTTTGAGGAAGAGCTTTCAACAAACGATCTGTTGCGAATGGACGGAACAAGTGAACGTTGATGAAACCAACTTTACGGCCCAATTTGTTTAAGTAGTCAACAGTGGATTGAACTACTTGAGCGGAGGAACCCATAGTTACGATTACGTCAGTTGCATCAGGAGCACCATGGTAGTTGAACAATTGGTAGTTAGTACCAGCCAATTTGTTAACTTCGTTCATGTAGTGTTCTACAACGTCAGGAACGTTCAAGTAGAATTTGTTGGATGCTTCACGATGTTGGAAGTAAACGTCAGGGTTTTCTGCAGTACCACGAGTTACAGGAGCATCTGGGTTCAAAGCATTTTTACGGAAAGCTTTAACAGCGTCCATATCAACCAATGGTTTCAAATCTTCATAGTCCCAGATTTCGATTTTTTGAATTTCGTGGGATGTACGGAAACCGTCGAAGAAGTTGATGAAAGGTACACGAGTTTTAATAGCTGTCAAGTGAGCTACAGCGGATAAGTCCATTACTTCTTGTACGGAGGATTCAGCAAGCATAGCGCAGCCAGCTGCACGAGCAGCCATTACGTCTTGATGGTCACCGAAGATAGCCAAAGCGTGTGCAGCCAATGCACGAGCAGCTACTTGGAATACACCTGGAAGTAATTCGCCTGCTACTTTGTATAAGTTAGGAAGCATCAATAACAAACCTTGGGAAGATGTGAAAGTTGTTGTTAATGCACCAGCTTGTAAAGAACCGTGAGTTGCGGCAGCAGCACCTGCTTCAGATTGCATTTCTACAACTTGAACAGTGTTGCCGAAAATGTTTTTACGACCAGACGCAGCCCATTCGTCAATGTGTTCTGGCATTGGGGAAGATGGAGTGATTGGGTAAATCGCAGCAACTTCTGTAAAACCATAAGAAACGTGAGCAGCCGCTTGGTTGCCGTCCATAGTTTTAAATTTACGACTCATGTGATTATTGCCTCCTTAAGCATTTAGCAAAAATAGAACACTTGCTTAATCTATCATTATGTTTAGGAATAACAACCATTACAAACTTGCGCACATGAAAAAATAATGCAATAATATATATGTTATATATAATATGGCATTATGTGTGAACATACTTTTGTAGTGGGCACAACCATAATTCCTAATATCATAACTTGATATAGCCCTATAAGCACATTATAACGTGCTGGGCCCTATCAACGCAACACATACAGTGACTGTCGCTTTGCCAATATTGCTATCCATGCTTTACATAAAGTAATAGCTAATTGCGTTATAGTAATAACTATTCTCATTTAGTTTAGGTCACTTCCTATAACCAAGTTTTATTTTTAGGGGGTTAATTATGGATTTTCATCATTTGAAATACTTCGTTGAAGTAGCTGATCAAAAAAGCTTTAGTAAAGCTGCGCGGAATTTGCACATCTCCCAATCCGCTATCAGCCGTACTATTAAAGCTTTAGAAGACGAACTTGGTGTTGTTCTCTTCATGCGTAATGCTAAATCTGTAGAACTTACTGATGGGGGTACCATCTTCTTAACCCACGCAAAACGCGTAGTATTTATGTTTGAACATCTTAAAACTGATTTTGAAAACGAGTTTCGTTTGGAGCAAGGTTCCATCCGAATTGGTATTCCACCAATTACCGATGCACCTATCTTTGCACAGCTTTTAGGGGAGTTCAAAAAAGTATATCCACAAATCGAACTAGAACTTTATGAACAAGGTTCTAAAAAAGTTGAGATCAGTGTTCAAGAAGGCTTAATTGATATTGGTATCATTTGTACGAAACCAAATCCTAAAGAATTTGAGTCCTTCTACCTCACTAGTGACCCACTTTCTGTTATCGTTCCAAAATCTAGCCCTCTAGCGAAAGAAAAAGAAATTCGTTTAGAAATGCTAGCTGATGAATCCTTCGTATTGCACAAAGACGACTTTAACTTGCATGACGAAATCATCAAAGCTTGTAAACATACAGGTTTCCAACCTCATATCGTATTTGAAACAAGCCAACGTGATCTCATGTTGCAAACAGTTAGTGCAGACCTTGCTATCGCATTGTTGCCATCTCGCCTCTGCCCTGAGGTTGGTGAAAACACTGAGGTTGGTTCCAAGGTCGTTGTACGTCCACTCGTACCAGAAATCATTCATACACTTTACGTTATTTGGAAAAAAGGTCATTACCTCTCCCACGCTTCTCGCTTGTGGTTAGACTTTGTAAATTCCAAATTACCATTACCTGGATTACAACTCGAGGATCGTCAATAATGAATAAACCATCTGGGCTCGCATCTAAATTGCGGGCCCTTTTGAAAGCTAAAGAAACACCCATGTGGGGCGTTATTATCGTGCTGGTCATTGTCATAATCTTCCAGCAAATACAAATTTCAGAATTACAATGGCGCGTCGATGAAGACCATGATGGAGCCTCTGTCGACAGTGTGGCTGGTCGCCTTTACATCCTTGAAGGGATGGCTAATAAGCATAGCGACCAACTAGACGAAATCCTAAAAGATATTCGTCAGCTAGAAAATGACGGTGCCAAGTACGACTGGGAACTAAAACAATTACAATGGTTACATCCAGAACTCAAAGTACAACCACCAGAGGCAAACCCACGCCCATTCAAATCCACAGATCTAAACCTCGATATGAATCCTGGGAAAGTACCTGATGTAACAAAATAAATAAAAGCCAGATACAATAATACTAAATAGTATTTACCTTGTATCTGGCTTTTTATTATATCTGTCTTAATCCGTTTGAACTACAGTAATAGATTTTATCTTTTTATCTAGGGGAATGTACTTATATAATGTAAAGTTTTTATTATAAGATTTTTCCCATTCACTCACAACAGAATAGTGCCTATGATGGAAATTACCTTTATCATCTATATAAAGAAATAGATCTTTTTGAGCCATAACACCAAAGCCCATAGCATCCAAAGTGTACCCCTTATGAACACCATCATTTGTATGTAAATAATCTCGCAACTCTGCTTCACGAGATGTATCAACCCAGCCTAACTCCGTTACTCTACTAACCAATGCATCTTCTGCAGCCTTATACGCTTTATTCGCGGCTATAAGGCCCTTATCCGGAAAACCTTGAACATCCTCTTGATATCCAAATGCCGTCACAGCTATAAGTTTCCCTGAGCCATACTGATTCTCATAGGAAATAATCGGATCTGCTACTGTAATAATTTTTTCCACAAAGGGATTCCATAAGGTTGAATCAATATAATGCTCTTGTGTTTTATACTCTACAATATATTTACTTTCACCTACCGCATCAGTAGTCGATTTGATTTTAATAGTACCCTCGTCATGAGTAAGGATATTAGAATCTACGTAATAAGCTGATACATAATAGTTGCCTAACATAGGCTTCAATTGACTCTGTAATTTATCTATCGTCTTATGTTGTTCTAAATCACTAATATATTTAGCGCGCCCTAAATTCTTAACAGCTAACTCCCATGAATCATAAGGACCTGAAACTTTAACAACGTCACGGTTGTACACTGCAATTTTCTCAAAGGCAGCTCTACCTTCACCCGTCGGATCATGTAATGATATGGCACTTACAGATACACCTATTGTGAAAGTTGTTAATACAGTTGCTAATAATAACGTTCTATACATAGTATCCTCTCTCTATTTACTGTAGATTACATTACTCTTATTATACATAAAACAATATATTTACTAAAAGAAAAAGAGCTATATATTTATTCAATATCCGTCATAGAAAAGAATAAAAAATATAGCTCTTTTAAATTTGTAATTTTAATATTTAACTTAGTCGTCTTTGTGTTCCATAGATTTTGGTAATGTCAAAATCAAGAGCGCTGCAAGGAACATACAAGCACCCATTACATAGTAACCGTAAGTAAAGCTACCTGTATGACCATTGATGAAACCAAGCATGTAAGGACCTACCCAGCCCCCCATGTTACCAGAGGAGTTAATGAGACCCATCGCACCCGCCGCAGCAGCACCGGATAAGAAGGTTGTTGGCATTGTCCACCATACACCCATACCACCGTAAACGCCTACAGCAGTTAAGCAGATAAAGAATAAGCTAATTTCTGGGGACGGACTATGTGGTGTTGCTAAGAAGCCAATAGTACCAATGAACAATGTAGTAGCAACATGCCAACGTTTTTCATTGCGCTTTTCAGAGGAGTAACCACAATATACTTGTACCAGTAATGCAGCAGACATGGGAATCGCAATAGACCATGCTACAACACTTGGTGGCCAACCAGATAGGCTTTTAAGCACTTGAGGCATCCAGAAGCTAAAGCCCCAGAAGCCAATAACCCATAAGAAGTAAATTAACGCTAAACGCAATACTTTGGGATCTTTTAAAGCTTGCCATGTAGTATATTTCTTTACAGCTTGCTTTTGTTGCTCTTCTTTTTCAAGTTCAGCCTTAATATACGCTTTTTCTGCATCCGTTACCCAAGACGCATGATCTGGACGTTCTTTCATCCAGAATGCGAAAATGAACGCAAAAATTACAGCAGGAATAGCTTCAACGATAAAGAGTGTGCGCCAGCCATGAAGGCCAAAGAATGTTGTATCAAGTAAGATACCTGCCAATGGACCGCCAATGATATTAGAGAACAATAAAGATGTTAACATCAAGGAGATCGCCTTTGCACGTTCCTTTGGCAAGAACCAATTTGGAATCAATAATGAATAAATTACAGGATATAAAGAGGCTTCACATAGACCAAGGAGGAAGCGATAGATATAAAACTCCAATTCTGTAGTCATCGTTGTCATAAGAATACATACGAGACCCCAACTAAACATAATACGCGCCACCCAATGCATAGCATTACAACGCGCAGCGATTAGAGATGCAGGGACTTCAAATAAAACATAGCCAATAAAGAATATGCCAGCCCCCATACCAAATACCTCTGGTGTCAACCATGGTAAATTCTCCTTCATGGTCAAGCCTGCATAGGCAATGTTTACACGGTCCAAAAAGGCAATAATAGAAACAATAAATAATGGCAGGACTACATGGAGCATACGCCGCGTCGTAAAGTCCTTAAAATCGATGGCCCCACTTTGAGGCTCTGGTGTAGATGAGTTCATATAATTCCTTTCTACTACTTAAGATATTACATACCTTATTATCTTAAGAAAACAAAAGTCCTCTGTCAATGGAATTATATAGAATATAGAAATAACAAATAGGAATAGCGAAATCAAAAAGATAGCATCTGAAAATAGAAAAGGTATATTCACAAAGAGTGACTGTATAAAATAAAAAAGCACTTTATAGTATAATGCTGTCTCCATTATAAGATAACAAAATACTATAAAGTGCTTTCATATTAATTTGTAGTAACAGGATCATAATCAGCAGGCACAGGAGCAACGATACTTACAAAGATAATATCTTCTGTCCCAGTATTTTTTGCACCATGACATTCACCCTTTTTAGATACTATAACTTGCCCTTTTGTAAAAGGCACCTCTGTATCAGGTGTTGGATAAAATACCCCCTTGCCTTGCAATATAACCCATATATCATCAGAGTTATGATGGTAATGTTTCGGTAAGGTTTGACCAGGTTTAATAACCCATACTGAACCACCTGTGGAATCAGTTTCATAAAATGGTGTTCTAACAGCTTTCTCTAGACTTTCAACTTTCACAAGTTCCATATCAAAAACACGTTGATCACTCATAATGCTCACACCTTTCATTGATTAACAACTACCGAGTTCCAGATGCGTATTCACCCATATTAATGTCTAGAACCTCTCGAACGGGCTGGATTAAAGAATCCTCGTATTGAACCTTCCATTGGATGTCTGGACTCATATCTCCATTTTCTAAGCCGGCAATCGTTTCCCCATCACCGATAGGATTGTCGTGCTCAAAAATATTATACAACACACTATATGCATGATTCAATACCTCATCAGGATTCATACCGTGAAAGTGATACTGAACATCAGGCAAGAATAAGGTACTCATACCTAGAGAATCAACTATCATGTCTTCGGTACCTTGAATGCTAAAATAGCGCACATTTACAGCATAATAAATAAACCGAGTTACTGCTTTATCTGAATGATTTTCAATTGTTTCACGACTTAAGAACTTTCGAGCAGGACCAAAGACAACGGCCTTGCAAGATGGATATAGCTCTAGCAGTGCATCTACATATTTTACTAACATATCAGCTCGCTCTTTAGGCTCTAAGCCTGAAGCTAACATATCGGTAGCAAATACTCTATATTGGTACTCATCTAGCAACTCGTCTACATTTGGACAATCCCACACCTGACTACGCTCAAAATCATCTAGTACAGGTTTGTCGATTTTCTCACAATTCGTCACCATCAATGTCGGTGGAATATCGGCATCATTATCTTCATAATGAACCTTATAATTCTGCGGTGCAAAACCAGCAGATTCAACACCATAACTAAAGCAATCAACAGGACCTAAATGCTTTGTGAATACCTCTACCATTGTATCTCGATCAGGCATATCACACTGCTCTGGCATCAATAACTCAACGAAAAACAAACCGCCAGGACGAACGGAAGTATCAGTTAAATCCTGTTTAAATACTTGGCTCATATGCTCTCTCCTATAATTGAAACGTAACATAAAATACATTCGTTACCTTATAGTATATCAGATGTCCATATGTACTACAGTTACTCAAGCAACATTATATATAAAAGACCCTCTCCATGAGTCCGAGAACTATGAAGAGGGTCTTTATATTATCTAATCAGAGAGAGACTTTAGACGATGGTGGAACCGTTACGGTTTCTACCGAACTCTAGTCCCTACTCAATTATAGAGGTTTGCGAACCACGTCGATAATAGAGCCATCGCGGTATTCTACAATTGCCACGATGTCTTCGTCTTTGTCAGATACAGGGATATCTTGTGGTTTACCAACTAAGTCGAATGCTAATTGTTGTAATTCTTCAATTGTGTAGATAGGCAAGTTGCTATCTTTGAAGCGTTCAATCAAATCAGTGCGAGCTGGGTTGATTGCGATACCGTATTCAGTAACAAGTACGTCAACAGAGGAGCCTGGTGTAATTACAGTTGCTACTTTGTCACGGATCATTGGCAAGCGGCCACGGATCAATGGGCAAGTAATAACTGTGCATTTAGCACCTGCTGCTGTATCGGAGTGACCGCCAGAAGCGCCCATCAATACACCGTTGGAGTCAGTCATTACGTTTACGTTGAAATCAAGGTCGATTTCAGTAGCACCAAGGAATACTACGTCTAAGTAGTTTGTAGTGCAGTCTGTCCATGGGTTAGCGTACATGGAAGCAGACATTTCGATGTGTGCAGGGTTTTTATCCAAGGATGCTGCTGCAGTTGTATCGAATGTTTGAGTATCGTAAATAGCACGAATCAAACCTTCTTCAAGCATACCAGTCAAGATACCAGTAGCACCACCGATAGCAAAGCCACCTACTTCACCGCGTTTGCGAAGTTTTTCAGCGATGAATTTCGCCACAGTCAATGGAGCACCACCAGCGCCCAATTGGAATACAAAACCATCTTTAATGATGCCAGCTTGGTCAAGGAATTCACCAGCTAATTCAGCAATTTTAATTTGGATAGGGTTTTTAGTGAAACCTACCGCACCAGAAGCAATACCTTCTGGATCACCAATGCTTTCAACCTCAACAACATAATCTACGTCAGTTTGAGGGATTGCATAGTTGTGTACATAGTCAACTAAGTTATCTGTGATAATAACAGTTGTATCAGCATAATGGGAGTCAACTTTAGCATAGCCAAGCGCACCACATGCGGATTTACCCATACGACCAGTAGCATTACCACGTGGATCAGCTGTAGGAGCAGCCATGAAAGCTACGTCGATATGTACTTCGCCAGATTCGATAGCACGAGCACGGCCACCGTGGGAGCGAATCACTACAGGGCGTTTCAATACGCCTGGATTTTGTGTTAAGAATTTACCAAGACGATCGCGCAAGCCAGATGTTTCAATAGCTGTTACAGTACCATCTTGAATCATTTCTACCAAGAATTCATGGCATGGGGACAAGGAAGAAGACGCAATTGTAATATCTTTAATGCCTTTTGCTTGAACGCGTTCCATAACCATTTTCATTACATAGTCGCCATTGCGCAAGTGATGATGGAAGGATAATGTCATACCATCTTTTACGCCAGCTTTTTCGATTGCTTCATCGATGGAAGCAAGTACTTTATTAGTACCAACACGGCTCATATGTACAGGTTTACCTGCGCGATGAGCTTTAGGTTCAATAGCGAATTCACCTTGATATACTTCGCGACCTTCTAGTGCTGGGATATTTGTTGGGATATCGCGACCTACTTTATTTAACATCGTATTCTGCTCCTTCCTCTAATTCAACTTTAATTCCTGCTGCACGTGCTTTATCAACTACGCGTTGTGCACGTACTACGATAGGACCATCGATCATTTTGCCATCTACGGAGATTACGCCTTTATTGTTGCGCAATGCATCTGCGTAGCTGTTCAATACCTTAACGGAGTGAGCGATTTCTTTTTCGTCAGGAGTGAATACTTCGTGGATAATTTTGATTTGGCTTGGGTGGATACAAGATTTGCCATCGTAACCCAAAGCTTTAATGAATTCAACTTCTTCGCGGAAGCCTTGTGGGTCTTTCACGTCGGAGAATACAGTATCAATTACGCGGATACCTGCTTCACGTGCTGCGTGAAGGATTGTTTGACGAGCGAACAATAATTCAACAGCTGGTTTATGTTTACCTGTACGAAGGTCAGCACGGTAGTCTTCAGCGCCAAGAGCGATAGCAACTACGCGAGGGCCATGGCAGATTTCGCGAACATTGTACAAGCCACGAACGGATTCGATAGCTACGATAATGTTGATAGTACCTTCTGGCCAGCCATTAGCTTTTTCTACTTCTTCAATTTTCTTCGCTACGATTTCAACTTCAGATACGTCTTCAGTTTTAGGTAAACGAATCATATCAGGTTTAGCTGGAACGATTACATCAAGATCGTCATAGCCATAAGGAGTTTGTGTAGGATGGTTGATACGAACAACAGTTTCTGCACGGAATTTACGAGATTTCAATGCTTCTGCAGTTAAAAGACGAGCTGTATCTTTTTCTGTAATAGGCACGGAATCTTCGATATCGATCATGATGGAGTCAGCGCCGTGAATGTCAGCACTGTTAATCATTTTAGGTGTATTACCAGGTACGAACATCATGGAACGAGACAAGCGTTTTTTAGCAGCCTCTGTTAATGGATTTGTCTTAACTTCTGGGAATGTTTTATCGTTAGCCATTATGCTTTGCTCCCCCTTTCCAATGCGCCTAATACGCGAGCTTTAATTGTGTAATCCCAAGCATTTTTATCTTGTACGATTACTTTTACGCCGTCAAAACCAGCTTCTTTAACTGTGTTTAAAACAACGGATTTAATTTGATCTCCGTATTGGCGGATAACTTTGGATGTTAATTCAATTTCGATACCGCTAGCAATCGGTTCAACCGTTACTAATGCATCATTTTTTTCGTCGAAGCCAGCTTGTGCAGCTTTTACTAATTGTGCCATGTTGCATCCTTTCACTAAAAATATATCAAATGGCAAAGACCAGACGTGTCGCGAATGTCTGGTCCGTGCCGTTAAAACAATGTTGATTATAAAATTACATGGTGATTAAATCATACCGATGAAAGTCCACCAAGGAATACCTACTACAAAGAGTAGAATCCAACTCAATACTGCTAAGATTGCACCAGCAGTCCACCAATCTTTCAAGTTATTGTAACCTGCAGAGTAGATGATTGGACCAGGAGATGCACCGTAGTGAGTTACAAGACCACCAAACGCATTTGTTGCAAGCAATACTAAACCAAACATAACAGGGTTAACACCAGCTGCCATACCTACAGTTAAGAATACTGGAAGCATAGATGCAATATATGCAGTACTGGAAGCGAATAAGTAACGAATGACTACGCTAATAGCAGAAAGAATTAATACAACTACAAGTGGAGATACATCGAGTGCCAAGTTTGCTTGCATAAATGCTGCAAGCCAAGCAAAGAATTTAGCTTTTGTTAAAGCAGTGGATAAACCAAGGATAGCACCGAACCAGATGAATGTATTCCAAACAGCTTTAGTTTGAACCATGTCATCCCAAGTGATGATACCCGAAAAGAACACAACAGTCATAGCAACTAAAGCTACTGCTGTAGGACTCAAATCAAAAGCAATAGCTGGGAAAAAATATCCAATAGAAGGCCATGCCCAACCAAGAAGAGCAAGAATGAATACAACAGCCAAGATTTTTTCAGACATTTTCATAGGTCCTAATTTGGCAAGGCCATCAGCAGCTAATTTCTTATTGTCAATTTTTACTGCTTCAGGGCGATCAATCCAGTAACCTACAAGTGGTACAAAAACCAACATAATAAGACCAGGTAAGGCCAATGCTAATGCCCATTCAACCCAGTTCATAGTAAGACCAGTAATTTTAGTAACAAAGTCCAACGCCAACACGTTAGGAGCCATTGCTGTTAAGAACATGAAGGATGTAATTTTTGTTACGAAATAACCATTCATCAAGATGAAGGAACCACCGCGTTTGGCAGTATCGCCAGGATAAGAACCGATGGATTCAGCGATGGATAAGTTAATTGGATATACGATACCAGCCGCACGTGCTGTGTTAGAAGGTGTCGCTGGAGATAATACTAAATCAAGAAGTGCTGTTACATAACCAAGACGTAATACAGTAGAACCGAATGCATTAATCAAATGGTATGCAACGCGGTGACCAAGGCCAGTTTTACCAAAGGCAACACTCAAGGAGAACGCAGCGATGATCATCCACAATGCTGTGGAGCCATAACCTACCAAGATATCTTTTGCATTGTCTAAGAATAATGCAGAAGCAGATAATACAGCTAATAAAATAATTTGAATTGGGTATGGTTTTAAAATCAAACCTACGATACCTGCAATGTAGAAGCCTAAGAGGCGCCACGCTTCCGCAGAAAGCCCTGCTGGTGGAGTTGTAAACCAGAGGATAATTGGAATTAGCACAATAACGGCTAATTTTACTAGTCTTTCCATGTTTTTTCCTTTCTTATAAACATAGGCATATACTGTTCATCCTAACACTACCCCAGAAATTCGTGATACGCGACTATCAACTATTGAACTCTAGGAGTTTTTGTCTACACTCATTATATATGCTTAAAAGAATTATGAATAATAGATTACCTTTATAGGGGTTATAAAAACTTTTATATCTATCATTCATACTTTTTATGCATTTTGAGCATAGTTTTACAGCCCCAAATGAAAAAAATGCATGTATACGTCCCCAAAGGGGGTATACATGCACTTACATGGTACTGCCTTGCTCTTCCGAGACATCTTTATTATGAGTTATTATATCGAAAAAGTCCAATACTAAAATAGCATGGATAAACAGCTATAAAACCTCATAGATATGTTTAAATTCAAGGATTCTTATGAGTTATATTCTCTAAAAATACTATGATCTACTACAGTATGTTCTTTGTAGTAATTACGAACATACTCGATAAATGTCTTTACTACTACTAGATTTTCCGCATCCTTTGTATACACCATGTTCGTCTCACGAGTGATATACTCACCGTCTTTATTGCGTAATGGGCTCACATAAATATCTCTATCCTTACAAGATCCAAGCCCCATATAGGTTAAGATAGACCATCCAAGACCGGCGCGCACAAAGTGACGACATGTACTCATAGAATTGACATCCATCGCAACACTCGGTGGTTCTTCAAAATGTTCAGCGCACCATGTTTCAATGATATTGGCTACGGATGCATCAGTTTGGTACTTTATAAAAGGCACCTTCTCTAACGACTCTGGTGGCACTAACTCTTTATATACCAAACAATACGGTTCATCTAAGAGAAACTCAGATTTACCAGATACGTCATAGCCACCACGTGCAAAGGCTACCATACAGTCACCAGTATTAAACATTTTTACTACTTGATGGCTGAAAGCAGTTTTTACTTGAATATGAACATCAGGATATTGCTCCCTAAAGGATTGCAATAGCGCAGGTAGTTCATAGTCTGCAAAGTTAATAGATGAAGCAATTTTCAAGGTTCCTTGAATCTTACCAGACGCTGAGTTCATAGCATGCTCCAACGCCTCTTGGTCTTGCATCATTCTTTTACAGTAATCATAGAAAATTTCGCCTTGTGCCGTGAGGGCAATTCCTTCAGCAGTACGCAACAACAGAGAATGGCCCAAAGCTTTTTCCATATGACGCAACCGATAGCTCAATGCTGGTTGCGATAAAAATAATTTTTCTGCAGCCCTTGAAATGTTGCCTTCATCCACAACAGTCACAAAGGTTTGCCATTCTCTATCGTCCATACAATCTCCTTTTATCGCTTATTCCCAAAGATGCGCAATAAGGATAAGAATAAGTTAATGAAATCTAAGTATAGGCTCAAAGCACCTGTGATTTCAATGCGGTCTAAAATGGTTTCATCCTCCAAGAGCGCTACTTGTGTCACATTATTTTTAATGCGGTTCACATCGATAGCGGTAAAGATGGAGAATACTACAACCCCTACATAACCTAGAACTAAGCTAACAGTATCGCTAAAGCCACTAAGTACAGCCCAGTTAAAATAACGAGCCCCTATCATCACAAAAGATACAATAATCATACCTAACAAAGCGGCCATTACATACGGTGTAAGAGATGATAGATTGCGTTTTGTAGTAGCCCCTACCACGGCAAAGCCAATAAAGAACGCCAACGTACCTACTAATGCAGGAATGACTACATCAAACACATTATACCGCAAGGATATGAGTGTTAATGTAAGACCATTCAAGGCACTATAGAGGAAAAACATGCCTTTTAAAGTCATAACATTGGCACTATATGCACGAGCGCTAAATAGGAATACTACGCCTAGTTCAACGAGTAGGATAATATTAAAGTTTTGGTACGCAAAGCGTAACCAATTAGGATTTGCCAACGCAGCCACTCCAACACCGATAGTAGTAAGTAAACCTACAACCATCCACAAGAAGGAGCCTTTTAATCGTTGGGATACGATACTTTCAACCTGTGCAACTTCAGTTGCAGTAGGACCTGTTACATTATATGGATTCATACTATCCCTCCTTATTTAATTATCACTCAATAAAAATTATCGAGCATTTGCAATACCTGCAAACACCTTACCACGTTCACCATCGATAGTTACTTCTTGACCTTCTAAAAGTACGTCATGAGCATTTTTAGCACCTAAAATTACAGGAATACCATAGGTAATACCTGCAATAGCACTGTCAGAGGTATAGCCGTCTTCAACAGCGATAATGCCACCTGCACGTTTAGCAATAGCCATTAATTCAGGCTCCATTGTGCCCACCACAAGGATGTCGCCGTCTTTGAAGCTTTCATAATTTCCCTTATGATTAGCAGCAATGAATACAGTGCCTGTAACGGATTTACGCAAAATACCATTACCAGATAAAAGTACTTGGCCTGCAATATGAACGCGAATCATATTTGTAGTACCTGTTGCACCAGATGGTACACCAGCTGTAACAACTACAAGATCACCAGACTCGATAGCACCTGTACCCAAAGCACATGTAATAGCTTGTTTAACCATTTCATCAGAGTTAACGATTTCATGGCCTTTAATAGCCTCTACGCCCCAGCATAATTGCATGCGGCGAATTGTTTCTTCATGCGGTGTTACAGCAATAATTTTGCAAGCCGGACGATGCCGAGCAGTGCTAATCGCCGTATGACCAGATTCAGTACATGTCAAAATAGCAGCAGCCCTAAGGTTTTGAGCGATGCGCACGCTTGCTAAACATACAGCACTGGTAGTCGTCATATCCACATCTTGACGAGCACGGTTTTTACTATCGTAAATAGCAGCTTGTTCTGTTACCTCAGCAATGCGTGTCATAGTCGTAACCGCCTCTACAGGATAAGCGCCATTTGCGGTTTCACCAGACAACATGATCGCATCCGTACCATCCAAGATGGCATTGGCTACGTCACTTGCTTCAGCCCGTGTAGGACGTGGATTTTGAATCATGGACTCTAGCATTTGAGTTGCCGTAATAACTGGTTTACACAAGTCATTACATTTTTCAATCATCATTTTTTGAAGTACTGGTACCTCTTCGGCAGGGATTTCTACACCGAGGTCACCGCGAGCAACCATGAGGCCGTCCGCTACTTCCAAAATTTCATCGATATTTTTAACGCCTTCAGCATTTTCAATTTTTGCAATAATCTTGATATCTTTTTTCTCAGACTCAAGAATGCGACGAATGGCTACAATGTCCTTACCGCGTTGCATAAAGGATGCGGCCACAAAGTCTACCCCTTGTTGGCAACCAAAGCGTAAATCCGCTTCGTCCTGTTCAGATACAGGTGGCAAACTAAGCGCCACACCTGGCACAGCCACCCGTTTACGATTACCGATTTCACCACTGTTTTGAACAGTAGTAATGATGTTATTTCCTTCGATGGCATCGATGTTAAGTGTTACAAGACCATCAGCCAAGAGGATTTTATCCCCAACGGACACGTCGCCTACAAGACCTTTGTGGTTCACGGAGCTAATCTCTTTTGTGCCTTCTACATCATCTGTAGTTAATGTAAATTGTTGACCTGCTTCGAGGAATACTTTGCCCTCTTTAAACAGGCCCAGACGAACCTCAGGACCTTTCGTATCAAGCAATAAGGCGATTGGTTTATTAACGATCATCGCCGCATCGCGCACCATTTGCATACGCTCTGCTTGCTCTTCATGAGATCCGTGGGAGAAATTAAAACGAGCCACGTTCATGCCCGCTCGCATCATATCTTCTAAAATACCAAATTTATCCGTTCCCGGACCTACAGTACATACGATTTTTGTACGTTTCATCTTTCCTCCTATGAAAGCAATTTCTATATTGAATCTTTCATTTATTATTATAGTAATGCTGGTGAAAGCTAGCTGTGCTTCACGCAACATAAGTTATTAAGTAGTAAATATATTTATTCGTGCCTTAATATCTACTTATGCATATATTATTGCACCTCTACGGAGCCATCACCTAATATAGCTTCAATAGCCTTAATAGATTCATCGTTAGGGTCAAAGCACATATTCGGTGGCAAGTTAATGCGTTTCCGTTGACGGTGCAAATATAGTGATGTTGGCACAGAGCCTGCGGTGTTCGTTAACAACCGTTTTAAGGCTTCACTATTTTCTGGCGTGTCATATTGGCTATAAATATGAATAGCCACATGCTTAGCCTGACTATAGTTTACCTTTAACGGCATAATGCGGTCTGCAATAATTTGCACACCCTTTTCATCCGCATCAACGCGGCCTTTTACCTTAACAATCATATCGACCGCAAGGAACTGTTGACTTTGGCTAAAGACCTTAGGGAACGCCACAACATTGGCCGCACCAGAATAATCTTCGATGCGAAGAATGGACATAACCTCATTTCGTCTCGTCATGCGGTCCGTCTTATTTTCAATCAAACCGCCAAAGGTAATGGTTTGACCGTCATATTGCTCTGGATTTTCTACGAGAGCCCCCAGTTCAAATAGGCCCTCTAGCTCCTTCGCATAGCCTTGCAATGGATGGCCTGTAATGTAAAAGCCTGTATATTCCTTTTCATCCTTTAATTTATCGTCTTCCGATAAATCTTCCACATTCGGTACAGGGATGAAATCTACAGACTCCTCTATATCGCCAAAGAGACTCATGGTGCCCATAGCGGCATCCTTTTGCTCTTTAGCACCAACGGCTTGGGCACTTTCATACATATGCAATAATTGGTTTCGATTTTCCTTGAAACCATCCATGGCACCGCATCGAATGAGACTTTCAAGAAGTCGTTTATTAACAACCTTGTTGTCCACTCGTTTACAGAAATCTACGATATCTGTATAGAGGCCGTGCTCATTGCGCTCGCGAATCAAGCGATCAATGGCATTGTCCCCTACGTTCTTGATGCCGCCAAGGCCGAAGCGAATGGCATCACCTTGCACGGCGAAGCTGCGCTCAGAATAGTTAATATCTGGACCGAGTACCTTAACATTATGCTTCTTGCAGGCATTGATGTAGTACGTCAATTTCTGCATGTTTTGCATAAAGCTAGTCATGGTCGCGGCCATGAATTCAGGGAAATAGTGGGCTTTCAAGTACGCCGTTTGGTACGCGATATACGCATAGGCCGCACTATGTGATTTATTAAAGCCATAGCCTGCAAAGTATACGAGCAAGTCGAATACTTCGTTTGCAATGGACTCTTCTATACCATTATTTATGGAACCTTGAATAAAGGACTCGCGCTGCGCCTTCAGAACGGATTCCTTTTTCTTACCCATGGCGCGGCGCATTAAGTCCGCTTGGCCAAGGGAGAAACCGCCCATGGCGGATGCAATCTGCATAACCTGTTCTTGATACAAGATTACCCCAAAGGTATCTTTTAAAATCGGTTCCAATATAGGATGTAAATAGGTAACTTCTTTTTTACCGTGTCGGCGGTCGATAAAGTCCGCTACCATGCCAGACCCCAATGGGCCAGGACGGTACAAGGCTACCAATGGAATTAAGTCCTCAAAATGTTCAGGCTTAAGGTCCATAACGAGCTTGGTGATACCTTCCGATTCGAGCTGGAATACACCAGAGGTGTCGCCTTTTGTGAGGATATCACAAGCCTCCTTATCATCGAGCGGTATTGCATCTAAATCGAGGTCAATACCACGGTTCGCTTTGATGAGCTTTAAAGCATCCCCCATAACCGTCAAAGTACGGAGGCCCAAGAAGTCCATCTTTAAGAGGCCTAATTCCTCGATATTATCCTTATCGTACTGTGTTACAAAGCCTTCATCGTTGGCATTTTGTACTGGTACGTGATCATCTAGAGGGTCCGCGGAAATTACGACGCCCGCCGCATGAGTAGATGAATTTCGCGCTATGCCTTCTAGCTTTTTACCAAAATCAAATAATTCTTTAACGTTTGGATCAGCTTCGTACAAAGCCTTTAATTCTTTGCCTTGCAGAGCCTTATCTAAGGTAATTCCTAATTCGTTGGGAATCATCTTAGCAATGCGGTTCACTTCCGCCAGTGGTAAGTCTAGCACACGACCTACGTCACGAATTACGGCACGCGCTGCCTCAGTACCAAAGGTAATAATCTGAGATACACGCTCCTGTCCGTATTTTCGCGTTACATATTCGATGGCTTTACCACGCTTTTCATAACAGAAGTCAATATCGATATCGGGCATGCTTACCCGCTCAGGATTTAAGAACCGTTCAAAGAGCAAATCGTACTTCAATGGGTCAAGGCCTGTAATGCCAAGTAGATAGGCTACTACAGAACCCGCCGCTGAACCACGACCAGGACCTACTAAGATGTCGTGCTCACGGGCATAGCGTACATAGTCCCATACGATAAGGAAGTAATCCTCAAAACCCATCGTACCAATAACATCTAGCTCGTAGTCGAGACGTTTTTGTAATTCTTCAGAGGTCTCACCATAGAGTCGTGGAATTTCTCGTTCACAAACCTTACGCAAATAAGTCTTAGACGTTTCCCCTTCTGGCACATCAAAGTGTGGCAAGTGATGTTCGTCGAAATTAAACTCTACATTACAGCGGTCTGCAATTTTTAACGTGTTTTCCATGGCCCCAGGAATATGTCCAAACAGCTCTGCCATCTCATCCCCAGATTTTAGATAGAACTCATCATTTGGGAATTTTAAACGATCTACCTCAGCACGACGACGACCTGTAGAAATACATACCTTAATATCCTGCGCATCCGCATCCTCTTTTAAAACATAGTGGAAGTCATTAGACGCTACGATGCCAAGACCGTATTCCTTGCTGAGCTTAATAAGCTCCTCTTGGGCCTTTGCCTCCTCTGGTAAGCCATGATTTTGGATTTCTAAGAAGAAATTATCCTTGCCGTAGGTCTCGATATACCATTCAATGGAACGCTTAGCGCCTTCTATATTATCTTGCAAAATATACTGAGGGATTTCCCCTTGAATACAAGCACTAAGGGCAATTATGCCTTTACTGTATTGACGCAATAAATCGCGGTCTGCACGAGGACGATACAACATCCCCTCCGTCGATGCTTTCGACACAATTTTTACAAGATTACGATACCCTTCCATGGTCTCAGCTAACAGAATGAGATGTTTCAAACGTTCACGGCTACGACCTTCTGGACGATCGAATCGGCTATTTTCCGTTACATATACTTCACAACCGATAATCGGTTTAACGCCTTGGGCCACACATTCCTTATAAAAATAAATGGCTGCGTACATATTGCCGTGGTCTGTAATGGCAAGGGCCGGCTGATTTAACTCCTTCGCACGACGTACCATGTCAGGCAAACGACTGATGCCGTCCAGCAAACTAAACTCTGTATGACTATGTAAATGTACAAATGGCTGCATGGTACACCTCCTTTAAGGGCGATGAGCAAAATACACGTTCAATGACTTCTTACGAGCCTTCCAATCTGGCAAAAACTGTGCCACTAGATTGTGAAAGTTCTTGGAATGGTCTAAATATTTAAAATGAGCAAACTCATGAACCATGACGTACTCAATATACGCCTGTGGCCCTTCTAATAGGCGCGTGTTCATCTTGATGAGCTGCTTTGCAGGCGTACAAGAACCCCAACGACTCTTCATACGTTGCTGTTTTATGATTGGCATAGGCACATCAATACCTTGCTTGTGAAAGCGTTGATACACGACCTTCGCCCAATGAACAAAGACCTTCTCCCCTAAATTACGCCAATAACTTTGCATTAATTTATGCTTTGCTTCATAAGTCGTACCACGAGGCACCACCATAGTAAGAATGGCTTTTCCATCAAAGCCGATATGTGGCTTTCCATCCTGCTCAACGAGACGCAACGTAACAGGGATGCCGAGAATAGATAAACTTTCACCATTTACATACTGCAACGCATCGACGCGCTTGGCATTCAATGCATCAATCTTGTAGCGTGCCCGCTCAATGAAGGGCATATTCTCGATAACAAACTTGTCCACCCTATAATCCGGCACATAGGCATTCGCCGATACATGGATCACACCATCCTTTGTAATGCGCATGTTCATGTTCTTCACACGCTTGATGGTTAACTCGTATTCAATTCTGTCGCCATTATAGGTAATAGACCTAGTTGTTGAAGTATTCATACCTTTTATTTTATCATAAAACACTCATAAAATCGTAAAATTCTGGTAATTTTAATAGGAATTATTCGATATATGCAATATAAAAAATAACAGATAGCTGATTAAAGATAATCAGCTATCTGCTAGGTAATTAAAAATATGCGAGAGACATATCTTCGTTTCAATTTCTTCTTTGTAATATTAAAATTACTTTATTGGAACCTACTTCTTTAAACAATTCAAGATAAACATTAGTCTCATAATCATGTCCAACAATACGATTTTTGTTGATTTCATTCCAGCCTATATTTTGTTTTGAAAGTTCTCCTTTAACATCTCCAATTGTAAGAGAGTCGTACGTAATTTCAAGATTATTATTTTGAGCATTTCTACCAGATGTATAATACTTTTCATTTACTTTTTTCGAGGATATGCTTTCTAATTTTTGCTCATATAATTGAAGGCTTTTCATTTGTTCAGGTCTATTAATATACGCATGTAAAAAAGTAAGCCCCATTAGTAGAAATACAAATAAAGCAAAACCCATATATACCTTTACCACCAACGGTATGCTATTCATTTTAAATTTATTTCTATTCATATTCCACCACTAATCTTAATTTTCATTATTATAAAATAAGTAAATAGGGATAATAAAGATGTAATTCTATTTAATATTTTATTATGAATAATAGACAATTGCCAAGCTATACACTCAGAACAATTTAATAAAAATCTGATTTCAATACACTATAAGCTACAATACAAACTAAAAATAAAATGTCTTCCGAAGAAAATAAAAATTTATATTTACGCAGGAAACTCAAATTGATCCATTAGCATTCTTAAGTAATTCTCTGTACTTTCCTCTTGATTAGTTTCTCTTATTTCAGCTGGATATTCTTTTGGTGGAGGTGAAAATATACCAGTAGATTGAACTGGTGTATAAGTCTCTAAATCTACAGTAGTATTTTCAACTTCAACTACACTATTTGGAGGGTCAACAAGTTGAACTGTGCGAGATGCCGATATTGTAGCCTCTGGAGATACATTTAAAGTTTTACTTTCAGTTATATTCGTTAGGCCAACACTATAAGTTTTTCCACCAAATGTATTAAGATTCATCCCCAAATTAACTCCAGTAAAATCATTATCCCCCATTAAAACCTTTGTATCACTTATTGTATTTTGAATGGGAGTAGCTCCAAACCCCAAAGAAACTGAGTCTGTTAAATATGTTTCTCCTTCTGAATCTAAACCATAACCTCTTGAAAACCCAATGCCCCCTACTATAGGAATACCTGCTGATAGTCCTTTAGATTCAGAATATAAGTGACCCTTCAATACGTACTTTTTCTTTGTTTTTACTTTATTCGATTCAAATCGACTATTATCATATAAATGATAATTCATGTAAGCTAATCCTAAATCTTTATATTCTTCTGGGATTCCATCAAGATCAACTCTATCAGTATTAAATAAGTTATCATTCCACTTAGTACCATAAGATGCAGTTGCAGCACCAGAATTAGTAGAGTCACCACTTACTTTATTAACCACACTACCTACTGTGGCACTCAACCATTGTGCTACTGCTGGATTATGTTTAGCCACTTTATTAATTTCGCTAATTAACATCTCATTAGTCATAGTAGCTTTAAAACCACTACCAGGTGCATTACCCGCCATACGAGCTGCCAATTCACCTACTACACCATGCGCAATGGACTTAGCAACTTTGCCATCCTTAGTTGTTGGTTGCCAATTATGTAGTTGTTCGAATGCATTTTTAGAGAATAGACGAGCTAACTCCTGACGTTCTTCAATTTTCTTTTTATTGAAAATCTTATCTAATTGATGCAACGTATTTTCGGTATTCGTATTGATGGTTTTAGTATCAATTTCTTTACCATCTACAGTTAGTATACCATCAGAGATTGCAGATTGAGTAGTGGAGCTTTCTTTACCTTTAGCTCCTACACCTAAGTTTGGAACTAGACCGATACTGTTATAAATTTTATCATAGCCTTTTTTATCTTTAATTTTCATCTCTTCGAGTTTCTTTTTACTACCATGGTAGTTATAGCCGATACCGTTATTCTTGTATGTATACTCAGCTTCGTTTTTGATGTCCTTCATCTCTAGAGATTTTGTAGTCAATGTATTCTTAGCTTTCGGAGCTTCACTTTTAATAACAGCACCCTCTAATGTAGTATTATTACCTACATTAACATCGTAGCCCTCTTCTCCAGCATAAATGCCAGCTTGTTCTGTTACGCTTTTCCATTTGCTATCTATTCGTCCTACACTAGCATTGATACTACCAGTTGGATTTTTGAAGTTAGGTTTAGAAGAAACGGAGAACCCCGCAGATTTACTATGTTCTTTAAAGTTATCTACATCTTGTAAGCTTTTAATATGTAAATCACGGCCTGTATCTACTTCTACCTTCTTGCCAGATACGGTAGAACCAATAATATTTGTATCTCGTTTTGCTTTAAGCTGTGCTAATTGAGCCGCTTTAATCTTAGTAGATACATAACTTTCTTGATGGGTATCTCCATTTTGACGAGCCATATGACCACTCGCATTAATGTCGAGGAGTCCACCACCAGTTAAGCTAATACCAGCACCAATGCTCCAGCCAGAACTTTTATAGGTATTATTAACATCTACAGTATTCTTGCCAGCCTCAAGATTAATATCACTAGCACTATCTAATACTAGCTTTTTAGCCTCTACTGTTTCACCAGTTAACCCGATACCACTTTGCTGAGCATCACGAGCTTTGATATGTACATTACCATCACTAACAAGACTGCCACCTTGATATGTGTTTGTATCTACTACTTGCCCTTGTTTTCTAGAAGTGCTACCAATGCTTACAGATAAGTTAATAGCATCATCAATATTTTTAGCGCCTCGTTTAGCTTTACCGTCTACTTTATCAACTTTACCTGTTACGGCATCGCGTATTTTTTCTCCATGTAAAGCTGCATCTACTGCTTCATATCCGTCTTGCAATTGCTTACGAGCTTCATTGAGTTCAAGTGCAGCTAACCGTTTGTCATCACGACCACCTGCTTGTTTTATAGTGCGCGTAGTATTTGTAAGTGTATTTGCTATTGCACCACCTAAGGATACGGTAAGACCAGTTTTTTTGTAACGTTCATCATGTGTCATATGATTATGGTCTACGTTACCATCTAATGTAACAGCAGAGCCGTCTAACACTGCGCCTTCTTTAGCAACAATATCTGCACTTGTAAGATGAACTGTATCATTAGCCTTGATATTTACAGTCCCTTTCGTACTAGCAATTGTGTTTCGTACAGTAGCTTCTTCATGATTTGCTTCATCAATATTATGTTTTTCTTTACCAATAGAGAAACCTATACCGGCACCCCCAAGCAAGCCAGATTTTTTATGACGATAAACACTAGAGCCATCAGTAATAGCTTTATCTGCGCCCAAGTCTACCTTACCACCAGCGGTAACAGATACAGTATTCTCGCCCAAAATTTGAGCAGATTGACCTGTTACATCTTGAGCACTTGTAATAGTTATATCTTTACCACTTACTGTAGAGCCAGTTACAGATGTGCTTGTTACATCATCGACTGCATTTGTACTTTCACGTTTTACTAAGCTTTTCTTTTTATCTAAATACACATGATTAACTGTACTATTAGCCTTCGCCGTATTTAATGCAACCGCATTACCAGATACTTTCACTGTATCTGCCGCTAACACTTGACTACCTTCCAGTTGTACTGTATCAGAGGCTACAACAGAAACGTTCTTGCCTTCAATACTACTACCAACAGATGATTGAGCTTTAACAAGATCATGAGACTGAGTCGTTTGAGAGTGTCCACCACCAGATTTACCTTTATCAAAACGATGTTCTTCAAGCTCATGTTTAGTATTCATTGCTTTCATCGTTACATTACGACCTGCCGTAACAGTTGTATCCACATCTGACGTGATAACACCTGCCTCCATAGATACATCACGTCCTGCTACTACTGTTGTTTCACCAGCACCACCAATACGGCCTTGATCTACACCAGTAATCGTTTCACGACGGTTATTGCTACTATTCCACTCAACTTTACTATTACCAGCCTCATACTGTACGCCTTTATTAATTACATCGCGTCCCGCACTAACCTTTGTGGATCCAGCTGCATTAGTTTGTGTAATGGTGCCACCTTCGTTAATGATGTCTTTCTTAGCATACACAGAGACTGTATCATTGCCCATAATAGTGCCTTGTGTATTACGAACTTCGTCATTCGCTGTAACCGTAGCCGTGTTACCTTTAATAAGACCATTATCATTGTGAATGGAATTACCAGTAAGAGTCACATTCTTATCCGCCACAATACTACCGCTATTATGCATAGTATCAACAGAAAGGTTAATTGATTGGGCTTGCAAGTTAGCGCCACCCTCTACTCGTTTTGTGTTTGGTGCTAAATATAAAGTCGGTACTAGCACAGTTTCCGTTTTGCCATTTGGTAATACAACAGACTTACTTACTAGGAGCACTACATCTTCTTTAAGATTTTTTTGCTCAGCCTCGGTTAAACCTCGTCCTAATACAATAGATTGAGATTTAGTTACACTAATCCCTGCATCCATCAATTGTCGATATTGTTCTTCTGCGGAAAGACCAGATTGAAGTCTTCTTTTACCGGTTTGACGCATAATCTCTTGCATAACGAGTTGCTGCTCATAATATCCATCACCCAAACGTTTTTGTATATTCATAGGGTCTAATTTAAGACGAGATAATACGTAATCAGAAGATAAGAAGTTGCGACGATTTGTAAAGTTTGGATTGGTTTCAATCACATAGGTAGTATTAGGATTCGTCGATAACTGACTCATACTATTTAATAGAGATGCATCTACTGTGGTATCACTTTTACTATTTTCTACATGACCGCCATATACGGCAACAGGTACATCTTTAGGATTCACCTTAGTATTCTTATACTTCGCTTCACGAATATTGGTAGTATCCCACCCTTTTTTATGATGACGGCTATAACTTGTAGCTGTGCCCTCTTCAGTAATATATTCATTACCTTTAGGATTACTTTGCTCATAATGACCTACAGTACCAGTAATATCGCCAGCAGCACTAATTTGACTAGCTTCATTCACCATATGATCTACATCCACATGTAAATTACCGCCAGAAATAATTCGTCCAGGATTAGATGTATCTACTACATCTTCCTCACGTGTACGGTCATATTCATATTTAGTCCAACTATCATGATGTTTACCATTTATGGAAAGTTGTAGATTCTCAGAAGAGTGTACAACTACTTTATCTTTTGGAATTTCATCATCATGTCCATAAATTCGTTCCTCAGACAATTGATAACGCTTAATACTGCCGGATGGAGCTACTTCGTTTTTGACATGCTCTTTACCCTCTACAGCTACACGCTTAAGGGTAATGCCACCATTTTTATTATCTACAGATTTCGCAAGTAAAGCTCCACCTTGACCAAACTCAATGGTAGATGCAGTATTTACTACAGAATCCATTTTACCGGATACTGTACCTTTCTCATCCATCGTTTTACCAAGCTGTAATTTATCTTCTGCTTTGATTACACTACCATCTGTATTAACAATAGATTTTGTTGCTATAGACAAATCTTTTTGGGCAATCATAACAGGTGCTTCTTTAGTCGTAGCATTACCAGTTTGTATTACAGAGTCAGTAGTAATCTTTGCTGTATCTACATAAAGTTTACCCTTATTCATCTGCTCTAGACTTTGGGTTGTAATATTGGCATCTGTAGCAGCTATCGTACCTGTATTTTGTAACTTACCAGTACTATCTATGGTTAGTTTGTTTTGTGCAGACAATACGCCTTGATTATTAACCCCAAAGCCGTCATTGGTACCCACTAAGTACATACTATTAGCATACATCCCACCAATAGCAGCTACATCAAGGCCGACTTGACTTGATTCACCAGTTTTATGAGTATTCGTAACTTTACCAGTAGCATCAACGGAAATATCATTCTTCCCCGTTACAACTTGAATATCTTGTGCCCAAACTTTACCATTGAGCTTTACAGCCTCAGCAAGCATATCTGTCCGTGCCGTTTTAGAGGCATTAAGCCCCTTTTCACCTACAGTAATAACACCTTGCTGAACATTATAGCCTGTAACACTACCATTATTAATAATTGGATTACCTGTTGTGAGTGTAGCGCTACTTGCATTAATAAATGTGCCATTATTAATAGAAATACCATTAGGGTTGGCAACGATAACATGTGCCTTATTACCGGCTACTTCAAGAGCACCATTCATAGAAGTAGAGCTTGTACCCGTTACTTCATTTAAAATCGTATTGGCTGTAGGGCCTACTAAATTAGGATTCCCCATAATATAGCCTGCGAGCTCTGTATTTACAGGGCGATTCGCATTATTTAAAATAAGGCCCTTTTCGTCTACATTGAATGCATTATATTGGTTATGTGATAACCCTTTATCATTAGGTGTATTAATATTAACGACAGTCATGCCATTTCTAGCTTCTTCTATTTTTGGTCCTAATTTACCTTGATCAGGTACAACAGGATTAGCAAGGGCCATAGGAATCCATGGTGCAGAGTTAGTCGCTAACAATGCAGCAAAGATAGCTACTGCTGTATGCTTTCTTATATTCATATTACTCTCCTCTTCTAGTACATACCATTCATCATGTAATGGCCTAGCTGTACTAGATTACAACACTTAAAATTGATAGCTGCCTTTAAAGGCCCACACACGTGTATCTGTATCAAATCCTTCTGGTTTCTTAATAGGGGTTCCCAGTGATACATCGTAATTTACAGCATCACCAACTGTTCCGCGAACCCCGACTACGCCACCAACCAAGGTATTACCTACTTGCGTTTCTGTAGATGGTCCCCATACATGGCCAATATCTACACCTACATAAGGGGTGACTTGTTGTTTTCTAAATGGTAATGCCCATTCATTTTGTACATAATAGCCAGAATCTCCTCTTAAGGTTTCTTCTCCACTAAAGCCTCGTACAGAATAACGACCACCAATACTAAATTGTTCAGTACCAAATAAGCGTTGATCTGTAAACTGGCTTCTAAAACGCATTGTATACGTACCTTGCTTATGGCCCATACGAACACCAGTTTGAACTTGGCCTTCTAAGCCTGCCATTTTATATAGTGTAGTAGGATTATCTGATAAGCCTTCCCAACTCCGTACCTGAGCACCTAATCCATTAATACCTTGTCGATAGAATAGATATACATCAGATACAGTATTGCCACTATATTGACGATGAGATAACCCCACTTCAACCGCAGTTGTATGTTGCTCTTGTACCCCAAGCTCCACATCATCTAAATAATTATGACGCTCCTTATGAATGACTTTAGCTACAGCCGAAGTCTTAGAGCGACTTGTTCTATTTAATACTTGCTCTACTGCAAATTCTGTACCTTGCGTAGTGCCAGAAGAACGAAACGCATTTGGCATGAATACTAATTGATTATAGCTATATTTGTACGTTGAAATACGATACGTACGATTTCCGTCGGGAACGGAATAGCTAACCGCATATTGTTTTGACCCATGTCCATCATCATGATGGCTGATGTCTTTTGTAAAGCTAGTAGTTAATACATCATTGAGTCCTGCCAATTGACTGAAAGATAAAAATACAGCTCCTTGATACGTCCCTGTTGATTTATTTCCAGAATTATCTAGCATCAAAGATCCGTGTACAAATCCTTTTTGCTCAACGGTAAGCTTAACAATAGAATGTAACGGTTTTGTACCTGGCTCTATGGTCATTTTAATATCTTGACCAGGTACACTACGCATTTGGTCAATCCCCTGCTCTAGTGCTTGACGTCGTAATACGTAACCAGGTCTCACAGGAAAAGCACTTCGCCAATTCGTACGTGCTTTAGGATTTGTAAGAACAATATCCTCTACATAACCAGGCATAATCTCAAACGTAAGTGTACCAGACTGTAAATCTTGATTTGGCACAACTACTTGACTCGTAATATACCCATCAGATAACAGTTGTTCTTGTAATTCCTTTTGTAAAAACTGAATGCCTTCTGTCCCAATGCGATTATGATTATAGACCTGCAATTGATTTTTGTACTTTTGTAGTACTGGTTCTGCAGAAGTCACTACAATATGCTCAATAGGAAACGATACACTTTCCTTAGGTAAAGCCTTCATAGGCGCCTTATCTAAACCTGTATAGCCAGATTCTGAACGCGGCAAAGCGGCCCCAGTCATTGGTGCTTCTGCACGTTGGCGTAATGAAGCATCGGCTCGGGCCGCTTCTTGTTGTATAAATGGGTTTGATACTTCTGCCGCAAAACTAGGCATCGTACCGAATATAGTCAGCAAGCCAACACAACCTGCTGCAATACATACAACTCTCATTAATTCCTCTCCTTTCTTTATAAGGTAAATTATATATTAAATCGTATTTTTTTTGCAATAGAATATTAAATATTTTAATATTTAGTTTATATTTCAGATGTTATAATATTATTAGAGAATTAAAATACTATTCAGAAGAGGAGATACTCCATTTGGACTTAACATTCTTTATAAATGTAATCACACCAATCTTACAACTTCTATTTGGCGGCTTAGTGGTTTATTACCTAAACAGAATTGACCAAAAACAAAAAGATACTTGTAAATGATACTCTAAGAATGTACAAAAATGATGATATAAGAATGTACAATTTT
>UPXS01000014.1 GCA_900538355.1 uncultured Veillonella sp. | reverse complement strand
AAAATTGTACATTCTTATATCATCATTTTTGTACATTCTTAGAGTATCATTTACATCTAATTTATAGATATAAGACTTATAAAAAAGTTAATAACATAATAAAAGACAGAATAGAAAACGTTCATAAGCCATTCTTTAAACGGATACAGGATGTTTTACAGTGCTCTGAAGAAGAGGCAGAGAAAGTTGGCTTAGCATTAGATAAATATTTTGTACCCTTAGAAAGTGAATTCTATAAAATTAATGATAATACCTACTCATTTGTTGATGCAGGTGGCCTTAAAGGAAAATTTTCAATAGATCAAAACTATAAGTTATTGACTTTAGTTTATAATGATGTAGATTTATTAGCTTTAGAGCAAAACTTGTAAATTAGTATTGAAGCAACCTTATAATAATAAAGTTACTAATATACCTTTTGTATTTACCTCAGAAGAATTAAGGAGTTTTTATGCCCATTAGAAAGTTTATAAAAATAATTTGTACTGTAGTTTTATCGTTACTGGTTATTATTTTAATTTTTATTGGAATTAGAATATACGAATATCAAATATTTATAAACTCTCTTGTAGATTATGGCAAACAAACAGGGCTCAATAAAAATATGACTGGTTTTGCTACAGATTTTCCCTATATATATTCTAATGGAGATTTCGGAATAGTTGTTGTTAATGTATTACCCTATGGTACAGTACGCATCATTCCAAATCATAAAGGTTTTAGTAAAATATTTGTATCTGCAGAAGATAGTAATTTAGAGTCTTTGCAAAGAGCATATGGTGATAAACTTATAATTCTAGATAGTATTGATCAATTTTCTGAAGATGAAAGAAAGATTATATCTGAGATAACTAGAAAGGATTCCAAACCAAGATATGATCGTGATACTTGGGTTACTAGATCATACTAATATATAGGAACGTAAATCTTATAAATAAATTGGATAATAGTACATGAAGATTAGAATAGTTACGCTTTTAAATTTAATAAGATTTAGAATAATTGGTACAATTCTTTTATCAATTACAATAACAGTCAATGCTATTGAAGCAACTGCCCCAAATATAGACTACAGATTTATTATCCCAATATTAGTAATGGGGACAATATTGTTATGGCCTCTAATTAGAAGAAGACGTATTGTTAGTCGTATTTATAGAAAAAGCATGGATAAATATCAATCGAGACTAATAGTATGTTTATATTTTGTTTTAGGATTTCATAATAAACTTGTTGGAATACCGATTAAACAAAAAAGTATGTTTGGTTGGGTAAATTTATGTATTTCCATTTTAGGAGCGGTTAGTATTCTTAGTTGGATGTATATAAATAATATCTCGATTTGGATAATTATATTCACTCTTGTTTTATCTATATATAGAGTATTAAAAGTAATATATAGTTAAATTAAGCTTAATATTGACATCTCTCTCTTTGTATTGCTACAATATTGTGTATAATATATGCGATGAAGCAGAGTAGTAAACCTCTCTAGCGAGTGAGGATGGTGTAAGCTCACATTTGGTTGAAGGCGCTGTAGAGCATTGGCAGGAACGCAGGTATCTGTTAGTAAAGGCCAACATAGAAAAAAGAGGGCGTAAGCCAAATAGGGTGGAACCGCGGGTATACTCGTCCCTGTAACGTTTTTCGTTACAGGGACTTTTTTGTTTGTAACGAAATGGTTGATTTTATGTCGGTTGTGTAAAGTGGAGGCAGCAATGACATTTCAAGAGATTATTTTAAATCTACAAAAATTCTGGAGCGATCAAGGTTGTATCGTTCAAAATCCATATGACATCGAAAAGGGCGCAGGCACAATGAACCCTGCAACATTCTTGCACGCTATTGGTCCTGAACCATGGGCTGTATGTTATGTAGAACCTTCTCGTCGTCCAGCAGACGGTCGTTATGGTGATAACCCTAACCGTTTGTTCCAACATCATCAATTCCAAGTTATCGTGAAACCATCTCCAGATAATATCCAAGAATTGTACTTACAATCCTTAGCAACACTTGGTATTCATGCTGAAGATCACGATATCCGTTTCGTAGAGGATAACTGGGAGTCTCCAACATTGGGCGCTTGGGGCCTTGGCTGGGAAGTATGGCTCGATGGTATGGAAGTAACTCAGTTCACATATTTCCAACAAGTTGGTTCCATCGACTGTAAACCAGTTTCCGTAGAAATTACATACGGTTTAGAACGTTTGGCTATGTACATTCAAGGCGTAGAAAACGTATATGACCTTAAATGGAATGAAAATATTACATACGGTGACGTTTGGCATGCTAACGAAGTTGAACAGTCCGTATATAACTTTGAATTAGCAGACACAGATATGCTTTTCAAATTATTTGATATGTACGAAGCAGAAGCAAAACGCGTTTGTGCAGCCGGTTATGTATTACCAGCTTACGACTATGTATTGAAATGTTCCCACACATTCAACTTGCTTGATTCTCGTGGTGCTATTTCCATCAGCGAACGTACTGCTTTCATTGGCCGCGTACGTGCATTAGCTCGTATTTGTGCACAACAATACCTCGCTAAACGCGAAGAATTAGGTTTCCCACTTTTGAAAGGAGATAAATAAGATGGCAAAGGATTTATTATTTGAAATCGGTGCAGAAGAAATTCCTGCCGGCTTTATGCCAAATATCTTAGGTCAATTGAAACAATTGGCTGAAACAAAATTAAATGATGCCCATCTTCCTTTTGAAAGCATCGCAACATACGGCACACCACGTCGTTTGGCTCTTATTGTAAAAGGTCTTGCTGACACATCTGCTGAAATCAGCGAACGTCATAAAGGTCCTTCTGTGTCTATCGCCTATGATGCTGACGGTAATGCTACAAAAGCAGCTATCGGTTTCGCTCGTGGTAAAGGTCTTGATGTAGCTGATCTCGTTGTAGAAGACGGCTATATTTACGCTGAAACTAAAACAGCAGGCGTACCTGCAAAAGATATTGTAACTGATATGTTGCCACAATTGATTACAGGCCTTAACTTCCCTAAATCTATGCATTGGGGCAATTTAGATGCTAAATTTGTACGTCCTGTACGTTGGCTTGTAGCATTACTTGATGAAGAAGTAATTCCTGTAGAATTTGCTACAGTAAAATCTGGTAATTTAACACGTGGTCATCGCTTCTTAGGTGCTGATGAAATCACTATCAAAAATGCGGCATCTTATGTAGAAACATTAAAAGAAAACTTTGTTATGGTTGATCAAGATGCACGTCGTGAATTGATCTCCAAACAATTACATGATATTGCAGCTTCTAAAAATGCATCCATCGTTTGGGATGATGATTTGTTAGAAGAAATTAACTATCTTGTTGAATGGCCTACAGCATTGTGTGGTGGCTTTGAAGAGTCTTACTTGGCACTTCCAGATGCAGCTATTATTACACCAATGAAAGATCATCAACGCTACTTCCCATTGGTTGACCAAGAGGGCAAATTGTTGCCAATGTTCTTAACAGTTCGAAACGGCTCCGATCATTCTATCGAAGTAGTTCAAGCTGGTAATGAACGCGTATTGCGCGCTCGTTTAGATGATGCTAAATTCTTCTTCAACGAAGACCGCAAGAAACCTCTTATCGATCGTCAAGATGGTTTGACTAAAATCGTATTCCAAGAAGGTCTTGGTAACTTAGCTGATAAAACTGAACGTTTGCTTAAATTGGGCCGTGTATTCGGTGAGGAATGTGGTTTGCACGAAGATGCAGCTGTTGTGTTAGAACGCGCTACAGAGCTTGCTAAAACTGACCTTACAACAGGTATGGTTACAGAGTTCACTGAATTACAAGGTGTAATGGGTAAAGAATACGCTTTACTTGATGGTGAATCTCCTGAGGTAGCAGAAGCTATTTTCGAACAATATTTACCACGTTTTGCAGGCGATGTATTGCCTCAAACTGAAGCAGGTAAAGTATTGTCTATCATCGATAAAGTAGATAATATCGTAGCTACTTTCAGCCGTGGTTTAATTCCTACAGGTTCTCAAGATCCATATGCATTGCGTCGTCAAACAATTGGTATCTTGAACATCTTACTTGGTAGTGAGTGGAATATTAGCTTGCGTCCAATCTTTAAAGCATCTATGGAATTGCTTAATGTACCAGCTGAAAAACAAGACGAATTACTTGGCCAAGTAGAAGAGTTCTTCACACTTCGTTTGAAAAATATCTTCCTTGATCGCGAAGTTCCTCATCATGTAATCGACTTGTTGTTGTCCAACAATGAATTGTCCGTTGCTGATGCTGAAGGTCTTGTAAATGCATTGTTAGCAAACCGCATTGATGAAAATGTTGAGCTTGTTCAAGCTTATACTCGTATGTACAATCTCGTAAAAGATGTAGAATATACAGGCGTTAATAGCGATTTGTTAAAAGAAGATGCTGAAAAAGCATTGTTCGAAGCTGCTTCTAAAGCATCCGAAGCAAGTCTTGCAGCATGGGATGCTAATGATTATGATGCAGTTGTAGCAGTTCCAGCTACTTTAGTTCCAGCCATCAACAAATTCTTTGAAGATGTAATGGTTATGGATAAAGACGAAGCTATTAAAGCTAATCGTCTACAACTCGTTCGCTTAGCGTACAGCGTAATGGCTATTATCGGCGATATTAGTGCATTAAAATAATATATTTTGTATTAGATACATTAAACTTTTACAGAAATATATGAAAGAAGAGGTACCATTTGGTACCTCTTTTTTGCTTTTACGAAGAATATACATATTTTATGCAGGAATTTTTGAGACCATGGCGAATATCTTATAATATACAAAGTTGTATGAGGAGATAACTGTCATGAATCATGATGAATTATATAAAGCCTTATGTAAGGTGCCAAGTGGTAAAGAAAAGTCTCGTGATAAAATAATTATAGAATTATATATGCGATCTCAAGGAGCATCTCAAAAACAATTAGTAGATGCTCTTAATATGCGTCCTGCTACAGTATCGGAGCAGACGGATATACTCATTGAATTAGGGTATGTAACAAAGCATATTGATTTCATGGATAAACGGATTTCTGTAGTAGGCCTTACAGAAGAGGGGAAACGACTAGGTAAATCATTACTACATTCGTATGATCAATTTCTTAATGTACTATTTTCTGATTTTTCTGACGATGAAAAAGATGATTTATACCGCTTGTTAGGTAAGTTAAAGCGCCCAATTTTAAGTAAATAATTAGTTTCTCAAAATTATATAGAAAATACTTGCGAACAGTACGTGATTTATGATACTATATTGCTGTTAATTTGAGACAGTCCGCTGCCTATAAGGTGTAGGTATTGAATGTCTGCAAACAGGAGGAAACAATGAACATTATTAACGTACTTGAACAAGAACAACTTCGTACAGACATCCCTACTTTCCGCGCTGGTGACACAGTTCGCGTACACGTAAAAGTAGTGGAAGGTTCTCGTGAACGTATCCAAGTATTCGAAGGTTTGGTAATTAAACGTCAAAACGGTGGCGTACGTGAAACTTTCACAGTTCGTCGTATTGCATCCGGTGTAGGTGTAGAACGTACATTCCCACTTCACAGCCCACGCTTAGCTAAAATCGAAGTTATGCGCCGTGGTGTTGTTCGTCGTGCTAAATTGTACTACTTACGTAATCTTACTGGTAAAGCTGCTCGTATTCGCGAAAAACGCTAATGTTCATAAAAGGCTGCCGTTGGCAGCCTTTTATTTTTGCTAAAATTTAGATGTAGAAAGGAAATACTATGGCAGATTCACCTATCGTACATTGGTTCCCTGGACATATGGCGAAAGCCACACGTATGATTACGGAGTATATCAAAAAGGTAGACGTAGTTATCGAGTTACTCGATGCGCGTATTCCTCGTTCTAGTGCTAATCCTGTAATCACTGAGCTGGTTGGTCAGAAACCTCATATCGTGTTGTTAAATAAAGTTGATTTAGCAGATCCAAAAGCCACAAAGGAATGGACCGAATTCTTTACTAAACAAGGCATCACGGTATTGGCTATCGATTCTAAGTCTGGTAAGGGGAATAAGAAGTTAGTATCTACTGTAGAGCGTTTGAGTAAGCCTATCATTGATCGTTGGGTTGCAAAAGGCATTCGCAGTCGTTCTGTGCGTACCATTATTTTAGGTATTCCTAACGTTGGTAAATCTACGTTGATTAACTCCTTAGCTGGCTCTGCAGCAACGCGTACAGCTAACAAAGCTGGTCATACACGTGGTCAACAATGGGTTAAAATCGGTAAAAACCTTGAGTTGCTTGATACGCCAGGTGTATTATGGCCTAAACTAGAAGACCAACGTGCAGCGGCTCGCCTTGCTATGACGGGTGCCGTTTCTGATGATGTGTATGATTTAGAACATGTCATTAAACAATTAATTAATCATTTATTGACAAATACACCTAATATTTTGGTGGAACGATATAAATTGAAAGAAGAAGAAATGACGGATGTAGATACGATTCTTGAAAGTATCGGCCGTCGTCGTGGTTGTCTCGTAAGTGGTGGCGTAGTAGACTTTGATAAAGCTCGCCGCATCATTTTGCAAGACTATCGCAATACTAAACTTGGTACAATTACATTGGACCAAGTAGATGAAGAACCATACTATCCTGAAGATGGTGAGGAAACACAAAATGGATAAGGATGTTTTTTCTAAATTAAAGGTTGCAGAAATAAAGGCTCTCTTTGAAACTGAACAAGCTTTAGATATTTTGCCATTGGCTCAAGAGGATACTCGCAGTTCCGTTCAAAAATTAGCTGTTTCTTATATTAAGCGCCAAGAAAAAGAGTTAAAAGAACAGCAACGTCTCATGGGCATGTATGACTATGAAGGCATGTTTTATGATCAAGGTATCTATCATGTGGCTGGTGTTGATGAGGTAGGGCGTGGTCCTATTGCGGGGCCTGTGACGGTAGCTGCCGTTATCTTGCCGCCTATGACATTAATTCCAGGCCTTAATGACTCTAAAAAGCTAACGGAAGAAAAGCGTGAGGCCCTCTACGATATCATCATGGACGAAGCCGTAGCAGTTAGCTGCATTTCTTACGGCCCAGAAAAGATTGATGAGCTCAATATCTATGAAGCAACGCGACAAGCAATGTATGAGGCGATTCGTACGCTCAGCGTTCCAGCAGAAGCAGTAGTGGCTGATGCTATGAAATTGCCTGATCTGACGATTCCGGTGGAGTCTATTATTAAAGGCGATAGTAAAAGTGCTAATATTGCTGCTGCATCAATCATTGCAAAGGTTACGCGAGATCGATATATGAAGAGCCTCGATGATGAATATCCTGGTTATGGATTTGGTATTCATAAAGGCTATTATACGGAGTTACATAAAGAAGCTATTGAACAGCAAGGTGTAACACCACTTCATCGCAAGAGCTTTGAACCTATTAAATCTATCGTTCGTTGGGTTAAACCTGAGTAATTATATTAACGTAGATTTATCATATAAATTGTATATAGTTTATAACCGTAAAGAGGTTCCTATTGGTCACCGATGTGACTATTAGGAACCTCTTTTCTATTTACTTTCAGAGCCTCCATATTTTACGCTACAAGTAAGTATTACCTGTTGAAAGTTTAGATGTAGATTGAGTGATAAATATTCTATAAGTTATTGTGGTTACTACACTTAAATTGGAGGTATATATGAAAACGATTAGTACAGGTAAAGCATTTAATGAACTAGATTCCAAAGAGCTTGGTAAATGGGGCGAGCGGGTGGCCATTAAATATATTGAAAAGATAGGTCTTACCGTAGTAGATACAAATTATCGAACTCGGTTAGGCGAAATAGATATCATTGCTAAAAAAGACTTAATCTATCATTTTATTGAAATTAAAGCCCGCCGTGGAATGCAGCATGGATTGGCTCGTGAAGCGGTGACAAAGAAGAAACAAAAGCATATTAAACGGGCAGCCATGTTATTCTTATATGATCTTCATCAAAAAAGACGGCGGTGGAAAGAGATATCCTTTGATGTAATCGAAGTGTACTTACATGAAGACTTTCAAAGTTCTATTCATTATTTGCCACAGTGCTTTTAGAGAGGTTGCCTATGTATGCAAAACTATATGGCGCTACCTTACATGGCATAGATGGATGCATTATTACGGTTGAGGTCGATATATCTCAAGGCTTACCGGTCTTTGACATTGTAGGACTGCCGAATCAGTCTGTAAAGGAAGCGCGCGAACGGGTACGAGCTGCTATTAAAAATAGTGGCTATGAATTCCCTATGAGACGTATTGTAGTAAATCTAGCACCTGCTACGATTCGTAAAAGTAGTGCAGGACTCGATTTAGCCATTGCTTTAGGGGTTCTCATTGCATCGGGACAGATAAAGGGGCGCAAAGCTAATATTTCTGCTTTATTAAGTAACAGTCTGTTTATGGGAGAGCTAGCTTTAGATGGTTCACTATTACCAACCTTTGGAACCTTGGCTATGTCCCTTGCAGGCTTAGATTTTAATTATTCCACTATATTTACAAGTGTTGAAAATGGGCATAATTTAAAAGCCATACCAAAGCTTACCATTTATGGGGAATCTTCATTACTACATATTATTTCTATTTTAGAGAAACTAGCTAAATCAAAGACCGGTAAAGGAAATAAAGGGACTATTAGCCAATCTACAAGTTCAGAAAATCAAAATTATAATCAATCAGTGGAATTGTTAGAGTCATATGAACCTGTAGATTATATTGATGAAAATAATTGTGCAGATATAGACTCCAATCAAACATATACAGTCGATTTTAGTGATGTACAGGGGCAAGAACTTGGTAAACGGGCTATGCTCATCAGCGCTGCTGGCCATCATCATTGTATTATGATAGGTCCACCAGGTGGTGGTAAAACGATGATGGCTGAGAGATTGCCGACCATATTACCACCTATGACATGGAATGAAATCATTGAAGTGAGTCGTATACAAGATGTAATAGGATTATTAGGAGATACAGGATTGGTTACAACTCGCCCCTTTAGACATCCTCATCATACGGCTACTTTAGCGAGTATGGTAGGTGGCGGTATCCAAGGTCGACCTGGTGAGGTAACCCTTGCTCACGGAGGTGTTCTATTTATGGATGAGGCACCTGAATTTCAACGTCAAGTTATCGATGCGCTTAGGCAACCTTTAGAATCACGTACAATTACCATCAATCGCTCTCAAGGTAATTACATATATCCTGCCGATTTTATTTGTATCTTAGCGGCTAATCCCTGTCCTTGTGGCTATTATCATGATCCCTATAAAGAGTGCGTATGTACGGAAACAATGGTTAAAAATTATCAGCAACGATTATCTGGACCTATTATGGATCGTATCGATTTGCACATACCTGTTGAAAGGCCCACATTAGAGCAATTATTAGATACTTCGTCTTCAACGATGACTAGTGAAAGTATGAGAGAACAAGTTGTTATGGCGACCTCTATGCAACAGAAACGGTATGAAGGCCTAGATTTTAGCTCTAATGGAGCCGTACCGCATAAGGCTATAAGTGAGCTTTGCCATATTACCGATAAGGCTTGGAGTGTACTAGGTAATATATTTGACCATTTCCATTTAAGTGGACGTGCTTTTGATCGCATATTAAAGGTCGGTCGTACCATAGCAGACCTTGAGGGAAATCCACAAGTAGAACCACATCATATTTCCGAAGCAATGTTATTTAGAACTGGTAAATAGGTAATGATATGACAAGATATGACGACAACATTTATATTGCAGGCCTACAGAGTCTATATAATGTAGGAGCTACGTATGTAAGACGATTTATAGAAGACTTTGGTTCTCCTTATGAAGCGTGGAAAGCTGTTAAAAATGTAGAGAATTTAAAAGGGTATACATATATTTCTGTAGCTGATAAACGCGCTATTGCAGCATCGGCTAAGGATGAAAAACTAGATTATATAATTCAAAAATTAGACGAATATCAGATGGATGTTACTACCTTTCTAGATAAAGATTTCCCATCTATGTTAAACCAAATCTATAATCCACCAGCTATATTATTTATGAGAGGTAATCGAGCTTTATTAGATAAAAGGTTGAACCGTATTGCTATTGTAGGGGCTCGACGGTGCTCGTTATATGGTCGGAATGTGGCGAGAATGTTGGGAAAAGAACTAGGCAAACACAGTACTATAATTGTGAGTGGTGGTGCTCGCGGCATCGACTCGCATGGCCATGAAGGACTACTCGCGAGTCAAGGGTACGGCATTGTTGTTATGGGATGTGGTTTAGATATTGTATATCCTAGAGAAAATTCAAAATTATTTGACCGGATACTGGCAAGTAATGGCTTACTCCTATCCGAATATCCTCCAGGCACACCGCCATCAGCAAAGCATTTTCCTGCACGAAACCGTATTATTAGTGGTCTTAGTCGAGGGGTAATCGTAGTAGAGGCTAAGGCTAGTAGTGGATCCTTGATTACGGCGGATATGGCGGTCAGTGAAGGGCGAGATGTGTTTGTAGTACCGTGTAACCTATTAGATCATACAGCGGATGGTAATAAGTTTCTTATGCGCAATGGTGCTTATGTATTAACTGGATATGAGGATATTGTTGAACAATATCATTTAACATTGCGGGATTTTTTCGCCACAGAAGAGAAACTTTCACCGGCAAAAAAGAAACTTTCAACGTCAAAGAAAGAGGAACATAGTCATGTAAAAGAGAGGGATTTATCGAGTAATACATGTAAGGGTGTTGATAGTCATGGGCCGTCTATGTTAAGCTTTAGTTTGGATAAGAGTTTAATATTGAGTGAAATACCTCATGATCGATGTATTACTGTTAGTGATATTTTGAAAGTAACTCACATTCCATTGCAACAATTGCAGCCCTTATTACTAGAGTTAGAGCTAGAAGGGGCTATAGAGCATCAACCGCCGAGAGGCTATATTAATATGACTAGGAGTGATATACTTGTCCATTAAACGATCTATCGTTATTGGCGAGCCAAAAGCAGCTAGTACTAGTAAAGAAACAAAAAAGAAAAGTACTACAAAAGAGAGTACTACGATAAAACGTAAGGTTGCCAAAGAGGCTCTTACTCCTATGGGAATTGTACGGGACAAGTCTGTATTACAAACCTCTGTGCCACCTGAGCAACGTGAACCTCGCGTATATAATCCAGATGGCAAAGTATTGGTTATCGTAGAATCTCCTGCTAAATCTAAAACAATTGAAAAATTCTTAGGTCCAAACTATGTGGTAAAAGCAAGTATGGGCCACTTACGAGATTTGCCTAAATCTCAAATGGGTATCGATATTGAGCATGGCTTTATACCGCGCTATAGCAATCTAGTAACTCGTAAAAAGGTTATTGATGAACTAGTTTCCTATGCCGATGAAAGTAGTGCCGTATTGCTCGCCACTGACCCTGACCGCGAAGGGGAAGCTATTTCATGGCATTTGGCGTACATTCTTAATGTAGATCCTACGTCTACATGCCGTATTACCTTTAACGAGATTACTAAAAATGCCGTTGCAGAGGCCTTAGAATCTCCACGTACCATCGATATGAACATGGTAGATGCTCAACAAGCACGCCGTGTGTTAGACCGTATCGTAGGTTATAAATTGAGTCCACTATTATGGAAAAAGGTTTGTAAGGGCCTTAGTGCAGGTCGTGTACAGTCCGTTGCTGTTCGTCTCATCTGTGAACGTGAACGAGAAATTCAAGCCTTTGTGCCACAAGAGTACTGGACTATTGAAGGCCATTTTGAAACGTCTAAAAAAGAGGCTTTCAAAGCCGAATTAACTCATATTAAAGGTGAGAAAATCGATATTACTACTGAAAAAGATGCACAAGCCGTTGTCGATGCCATAGGCGGTGCCGATGCAGTAGTAACGAATGTAGAAAAACGCAAGCGCTCTCGTAAAGCGGCACCACCATTTACAACATCTACGTTGCAACAGGATGGTGTTCGTAAGTTGAACTTTGGTGCAAAGCGTACCATGATGATTGCTCAACATTTGTATGAAGGTTTAGAAATCGGTTCTTATGGGCACGTAGGTTTGATTACCTATATGCGTACAGACTCTACGCGTATTTCTAAAGAGATGCAAGCTATGGCTAAGGATTATATTCTTCATAACTATGGTGAAGATTATTATCCATCTAAACCAAATATGTATGGCGCTAAAGGTTCAGCTCAAGACGCCCATGAAGCGATTCGTCCTACATCATTAGAGTTAACACCAAAAATGGTAGAGCCATTCTTGAGTCGTGATGAGCTTAAATTATATACATTGATTTGGAATCGTTTTATGGCGAGCCAAATGGCACCACAACAAAATGAATCCACTACCATTGAGTTAACTGTTCATGACGATTATACATTTAAAGCGACAGGCTCTCGTGTGATTTTCCCTGGTTTTAGTGCTGTTTATGAAGACGCAAAAAAAGAGGATGTTCCTCAATTGCCAGCGCTTAAAAAGAATGATGCTGCTCATACGGTAGAGGTATTGCCTGAACAACATTTCACGCAACCACCTCCACGTTATTCCGAAGCTAGCCTCATCAAAACATTAGAAGAGCTCGGAATTGGTCGCCCAAGTACATACGCTCCAATTTTAGATACAATCGTAAGCCGTAACTATGTAGAAAATACAAATAAACAATTCGTTCCTACGGAGCTAGGCTTTGTAGTGGTAGATTTCTTGATTGCGTACTTTGAAAAAATCATCAATACCGGTTTTACTCGTGATCTAGAAGAAGAACTTGATGCTATTGCATCAGGTAAGGATACATATCTAAAGGTATTGTCTGACTTCTATGAAGTATTCGCTAAAGAGCTAGAAGATGCGAGCGATGTGGATCGCATCGAAATTGCATCTATGGAAAGTGATGAAACGTGCGAACTCTGTCATAGCCCAATGGTATATAAATTTGGTCGCTATGGTAAGTTCCTTGCATGTTCTAACTTCCCAGAATGTAAGAATACTAAACCTATTACGGTAGGGACAGGTGTAACTTGCCCTAAATGTAAAGAAGGAGAAATCGTAGAACGTAAGTCTCGTCGAGGACGTTTGTTCTATGGTTGTAACCGTTATCCACAATGTGATTTCACATTATGGGATAAACCAACCCATGATTTCTGTGAAACATGTGGGTCTATTATGGTTGAAAAGACATATAAAAATGGAACGACTAAAAAGTTCTGTTCCAATGAAGCATGTCCAACTCGACCTCCAAAGAAAACGAGAAAGAAAAAGAGCGAAGCTAGTGAAGAAACTGTAAAAGAATCTAAGAAGTCTAGCAAAGCTAACGAGGAAACAACAGTTGAATAATAAAAATGTTATTGTTATTGGCGCAGGACTAGCTGGCTCTGAGGCGGCTTGGCAACTCGCTAACCGTGGTATTCATGTAGACTTATATGAAATGCGCCCCGTTAAGAGCTCTCCTGCGCACCAAACAGATCAATTTGCAGAACTCGTATGTAGTAATTCCTTACGAGCTGGCAATATTGAAAATGCAATAGGTCTTTTGAAAGAAGAGATGCGTCGTTTAGGCTCCATTATTATGGAATGTGCTGATGCGACTGCTGTACCTGCTGGAGGTGCCTTAGCCGTTGATCGTCACCTATTTAGTGAAATGGTAACTGAAAAGGTAAAAGGCCACCCTAATATTACAGTGCACCACGAAGAGGTAACAGAGATTCCTGCTGAAGGTACTGTTATCTTCGCTTCTGGCCCTCTTACATCTGAAGCATTAGGTGATAAGATTAAAGAATTAACTGGTGAAACAGGGTTTTACTTCTACGATGCAGCAGCACCTATTGTTACAGCAGAATCTTTGAATTATGATAAAGTATTTGCCGCTTCTCGTTATGATAAGGGGGATGCAGATTATCTTAACTGTCCTATGACAGAGGAAGAATACAAAGCATTCTGGCATGAGCTTACAACAGCTGAAGCGGTACAACCAAAGGATTTTGAAAAAGAAATCTATTTCGAAGGTTGTATGCCTGTAGAAATTATGGCTAGCCGTGGTGAAGATACATTGCGCTATGGACCATTAAAACCAGTTGGTTTGGTGGATAAGCGTACCAATGAGGAGTCTTATGCAGTTGTTCAATTGCGTAAGGAAAATAAGGAAGGCACTATGTTTAACTTGGTAGGCTTCCAAACTCACTTAAAGTGGGGCGAACAAAAGCGTGTATTTGGTATGATCCCAGGCCTTGAAAATGCAGAATTCGTTCGTTATGGCGTTATGCATCGTAATACGTATATCAATTCCCCCGAGTTGTTGAACCATGCATTCCAACTTCAAAAAGAACCGCGTTTATTCTTTGCGGGCCAAATGACAGGCGTAGAAGGGTATTTAGAATCTGCTGCTAGTGGTCTTATGGTTGGTCTACAAGTGGACCGTTATTTAGCAGAACGTTCATTTATAGACTTCCCTAAAACTACAGCTATCGGTTCTCTTAGCCATTATGTTTCTAACTATGAAGGTTCTAACTTCCAACCTATGAATGTCAACTTTGGCATTATGGATCCATGGCCACAAAAAATCCGCAAGAAAAAAGAGAAAAATGCACTCATTGCTAATCGTGCATTAGAAGATCTAGATGCATTAAAAGCTAAAGAAAATTTATAAGCTTTGGTCTTATAAAATAAATTGCTCAATACTATATGAGTTTCTAAGACTTATAAAGAAAAATCCTTCATTCAAAGGGAGACCAATGAATGAAGGATTTTTTTATTCATAATATATGTTTCATATTATTTGTTATTATTTACGTTTTTTCGTTTTAGGCGCTGTTTCTGTAGTTTCAAGTACAGGTTGATTTTTCTTTTCTAAGTAGCCTAGATAGATAAATAGACAAATGCCTACGATAATAACAATAAGACTAGTCATTTGAGCAGATTTTAAGCCTAGTGTTAAGTCTACATAGTCACCGCGTAAGAATTCAAGGAAGAATCTAGCTGTAGAGTAGAGAATAGCATATAGTACGAATACTTGCCCTTTAGCATGTTTAAAGGAGCTAAATAATAGGAGGGCCACAAATATAAGAATATCGATTTGACCTTCCCAGATTTCGGCAGGCCATAATGGTTGATTGCCATAAGTGCGATGTGCTAACGTGCTTTCAGGATAGAGAATGCCAAAATTACCGCCCGTAGGATGTCCAAAAGCATCGCCATTTAAAAGGTTTGCCATACGCCCTACAGATTGAGCCAAAATTAAGGCAGGGGCAAATAAATCTGCAAAGGCCCAGAAGTCGATATTGTTTTTACGAAGATACCAGTAGCCTGCAATGGTGCCTAAGACGACGCCACCTTGGATAGCCATACCACCTTGCCATACAAAGGGAATTTCCAATAAATGATTGCCATAGTAGTGCCAATCAAAGAAGAATACGTCCCATAATCTAGCACCGATGAGACCGGCTACGGCAACAGTAATAGAAAAATCGATGATGTGTTCATGCCATCCTCGACCGTCTTTTTTTAATAAAACATAGGCAACAGAGGCACCACAGATGATAGCTAAGGCTAACATGGCACCATAAGCCCTAATAGGGAAGTCACCTATAAAAAATAGATATTGATGCATATAAAACTCCTTATGTAATAACTTGTATTGTATAAGGTAAATTATAAATTACATGTACCCTTCATGCAACAACTGAGAGGAATTCTATATAATATGGTATAATATAGAGATTGAAATTATATCCCCTTTAAGGGGCTAGAGTTAGGAGAGTTCATGATTCGTAAATCTACTATTATAAAATCTTTAACAGCTTTGGTAATGTCTGCCTTATCTAGTACAGCCGTACAAGCAGAAGTATTAGTGCCGCTCGACCAATTCTTGGCGAATACTACGCGTCATTACGAAGCTAATCAATATAAAACATCCTATACGGTATATGTACCTCAAACAGTATTGCAAGGAAATACTATCATTTTAGACCCTGCTGCCGTTGGGGAACCTGTAAAATTACCAACTACTAGCAAAAATGGCACGACCTATGTCGATATTGAGTCTGATCCAGCTATGCTCGGTGTGAGCTATACAAAAACTAATGGACAATTAACATTAGGTCCTGCACCACAAGCTTCTACGGTAAAAGCTCCGTATACAATGCAAACACCATTGTCTTGGGCCTTTGATCCATGGCCAACACAGGGGACTCCATACCAAGCAAAACTTAATGCTAGCGGCGATAATATCATTTCCCCAAGCTGGTTTAAATTGCATAGCCTTGGCCTCGAAGCAAGTCCTAATGTAAGTATTGATTATGTTAACGATTATAAGAGTAAAGGTTACCACGTATGGCCTTTGATTACGAATCGATTCGACCCTGGCTTTACTAGTGGTATCTTAGCAGATCAATCTGTATGGAAAAAATATGCTCATAACCTCGTGCAATATGCTTATATTTACGGCTTTGATGGGTATAACTTTGACTTTGAAAATATTGATTATGCCGACCGTGATCGTTTAACAGCCTTTGTAGCGTATTTATCTAACCATTTACATCAATACAATATTAAAACATCCATTGATGTAACTGGTTATTCTGATAGCCCAGAATGGTCTTTAGTATATAACCGCGGCGCCTTTGCAAATTCCGTAGATTATGTAGTTCTCATGGCTTATGACGAAACATGGGCTAAGAGTACCACAGCAGGTCCTGTAGCAAGTTATCCATGGGTTCGCAATCATACAGAAAAAATGCTTTCTGAAGTGCCATCCCAAAAACTAGTACTTGGTGTGCCATTCTATATGCGCTTATGGCATGATACAAATGGCTATGCTAAGGGCGAAACATTGGCTATGAAAAATACAGGTAGTTACTTTGCAAACTACAAGGATAAAATGACATGGGATGATAGGTTAAAATTATATTATTTATCTATCCCAACTGGTTCTGGTTCCGATCGTATTTGGTTTGAAGATAATACGTCTTTAGGTTTGAAACTAGATCTTGTAAAAGAATTACAGCTTGGTGGTTTTGCTGCATGGCGTAAAGGCTTTGAAGATGAATCCACTATTGCTATGATACAAGACAAAGACTTAGGACGCGGTATTCCTAAATCTCCTACAGCCGTTGTTCCTGAACCTGTAGTAGAAGAAACAAAACCATTAACTAAGCTAGAACAATACAAATTGCGCTTAGAAGAAAAAGAAAAGGCAAAAGCCGCAAAGGCAGAAGCGAAACGCAAGGCCAAAGAAGAAAAAGAATTAGCTAAACGAAAAGCTAAGGAAGAAGCTGAACAAGCTAAAGCGGAGAAAAAACGTCAAGCTGAGGAAGCCAAGGCGGAGAAAAAGCGTTTAGAAGAAGAGGCTAAGGCTCAAAAGGAACGTGATGCACAAGAGGCAAAGGATAAAATTGCTTCTTATAAGAGCCATGGATCTGTTCAAAATACAACTACTAAAAATGAATTAACTAAATCTGTACAAGTAGTAAAACGCTAGAGTTTGACTGCTTTCATAGTAAGTAGTAAAATAAAAATATTGATTATAAAACGGCAACTAATGAGGTTGACTATATGAGGAGGCCCCTACATGAATGAAAAATATGTAGCCCAAGATATTGAGAAAAAGTGGCAAAAGTATTGGGACGATAACCATACATTTAAAACAGAATATGATGAATCTAAAGAAAAATATTATGTATTAGAAATGTTCCCGTACCCATCTGGTAATTTACATATGGGTCACGTGCGTAACTATTCCATTGGTGACGTAGTAGCTCGTTTCAAAAAAATGAAGGGCTTTAACGTATTACATCCAATGGGCTGGGACTCCTTTGGTATGCCTGCAGAAAACGCAGCTATCAAACATGGTATTGCACCTAAAACATGGACACTAGACAACATCGAGAACATGAAATTGCAACAAAAAGCACTTGGCTTGTCCTATGATTGGGACCGTGAAGTTGCAACATGTAAAGAAGATTATTACAAATGGACTCAATGGTTCTTCCAACAATTTTATAAAAAAGGCTTAGCATACAAAAAAGAAGCTAAAGTAAACTGGTGTGAAACGTGCCATACTGTATTGGCGAACGAACAAGTTATCGACGGTGCTTGCTGGCGCTGTGATAACCCAGTTGAGAAAAAAGATTTGTCTCAATGGTTCTTGCGTATTACAGAATATGCTGATCGTTTATTAACTGATTTAGACACTCTTGATCACTGGCCACAACGTGTTAAATTGATGCAAAAGAACTGGATTGGCCGTTCTGAAGGTACAGAGTTCTCCTTCGAAGTTCCATCCATTAATGAACGCGTATCTGTGTATACTACACGGGTTGATACTATTTACGGTGTAAGCTATGTAGTATTGGCTCCTGAACATCCATATGTAGAACGTCTTATTGAAAATGCTCCTAACAAAGCTGAATTAGAAGCTTTTATTACGCGTATGCGCAATATGAGCGATATTGACCGTACATCTACAGATGCACCTAAAGAAGGTATGTTCACTAGTTCTTATGCAGTAAACCCTATGTCTGGCGAACAAGTTCCAGTTTGGATTGCTAATTATGTATTAGTAGACTATGGTACTGGCGCTGTAATGGGTTCTCCTGCACATGATGAACGTGACTGGGAATTTGCTCATAAATATGATTTGCCAATTAAACAAGTTGTAGCTCGGGAAGGCGAAGAATATAGCCTTGAAAAATGGCAAGAATGGTACCATGAAGATGGCATTCTAGTTAACTCTGGCGATTATAACGGTCAAACATCTGAAGAGGCTCGTAAAACTATTACAGCTACTCTTAATGAACGCGGTATTGGTGAAGGTAAGGTAAACTTCCGCCTTCGTGACTGGTTGATTTCTCGTCAACGTTACTGGGGCGTGCCAATTCCTGTAGTATATTGTGAAAAATGCGGTGAACAACTCGTTCCTGAAGAAGAGTTGCCAGTACGCTTGCCAGAGGATGTTCAATTTGAATCTGGTGCCGTATCTCCATTGGCTACATCTGAAAGCTTCTTAAATACTACATGTCCTAAATGTGGTGGCCCTGCACGTCGTGAAACAGACACAATGGACACATTTATCGATTCCTCTTGGTACTTCTTGCGCTATACAGACGCTAAAAACGACCAAGCTCCATTCGAAAAAAAAATCGCTAACTACTGGATGAATGTTGACCAATATATCGGTGGTATTGAACATGCTATCTTGCACTTGTTGTACTCTCGATTCTTTGTGAAAGTTATTCACGATTTAGGCCTTATTGAAGCTAACGAGCCATTCCGTGGCTTGTTGACACAAGGTATGGTTCTTAAAGAAGGCAGCAAAATGTCTAAATCTAAAGGTAATGTAGTTTCCCCTGAAGAAATTATCAATACCTATGGTGCAGATACTGCACGTTTGTTCATTCTATTTGCGGCTCCTGTTGATCGTGACCTTGATTGGTCTGACCAAGGTGTTGAAGGTTCTTATCGTTTCTTAGGTCGTGTATGGCGTATTGTTGATGCATACAACGAAGAAGCTAAGAAAAATGTAACTGGTGAACTTACAAAAGACGAATTTGCATTGCGTCGTGAATTACACCGTGTTATTAAAAAGGTAACAGAAGACCTCGATAACAACTTCAACTTCAATACTGCTATTTCTGCTATTATGGAACTTGTAAATGCTATGTACGCTCATAAGGATAAAGCTGAAACAATCAATAGCGCTTTGGCTAATGAATTGACTCATTCCTTATTACTTCTTTTAGCACCATTCGTTCCTCATATGACAGAAGAGTTGTGGCATGAATTAGGTGAAACTACATCCATCCACACTGAAAAATGGCCTGTATACGAAGAGGCAGCTCTCGTTGTAGATGAAGTAGAAGTAGTATTACAAGTAAATGGTAAAGTTCGTGATAAACTTACTGTTTCCGTAAATATTACAAAAGAAGAATTAGAAACATTGGCTAAAGAATCTAGTCGTGTTCAAGAGTTTACAGAAGGTAAAAATATTGTAAAAGTTATTTATGTACCTGGTAAACTTGTAAATATCGTTGTTAAATAACGATATTCTATTCGTTTAATACAGTAAGCCCCCAACTACATAGGTAGAAGGGGGCTTATTTTATAGTGAGGTAATTATGGCAAAACGTAGCGATTATATTTCCTGGGATGAATACTTCATGGGCGTTGCCATCTTAGCAGCACAACGCTCAAAAGATCCTAATACACAAGTTGGTGCGTGTATCGTTAGCAATGATAATAAAATCTTATCCATTGGCTATAATGGCATGCCTTTAAACTGTAGTGATGATGATTTCACATGGGAACGCGATACAGCGGACGATAATAAATACTTCTATACTGTACATAGTGAACTCAATGCTATTCTAAATTATCGCGGTGGCTCTCTAGAGGGTTCCAAGATTTATGTTACATTATTCCCTTGTAATGAATGTGCTAAGGCAATCATTCAAAGTGGTATTAAGGCCGTTATCTACCGCGATGACCTTTATAAAGATACGAAAGAGGTTAAAGCATCGAAGCGGATGTTAAAAACTGCAGGTGTAGAGATTATTGAATATAAGCCGACAGGCCGTACTTTAAATATCACATTGTAATAGAATAAATTTTTACTATTATCAAAAGACCCTATATACATCGTATATAGGGTCTGTTTCATATGTAGTTTTCCAATATAAATTGATATCTACTGGAGACGTTAGACTAGACATACAGTTCTTTGCTGTCATCCAATTTATGATTGTTTTGTAGTTATGTTTTGTAGTTATGTTTATACTTGTAAACGACCATCAATCATAATGTCTACTTCTTGACCGTCACGAGTATAGCCTTTGATGTTCATACGTTCATGGCCAATCATAAAGTCCACATGTGTCAATGAATGATTTAAACCACGTTCTTTTAATTCTTCGTCAGATAAACCATCGCTATCTTTGAGGCATGTTGGATAAGAGGCACCAATTGCTAAATGGCAGGACGCATTTTCATCAAACAATGTTTCGTAGAAGATTTGGTTAGATTGACTAATTGGGCTAAAGTGATCAACTAAAGCGACTTCGCCAAGGTAGTGGGAACCTTCATCAGTTTCCACTAATTCTTTTAATACTTCATAACCTTCTTTGGCTGTATATTCAACAATTTTACCTTCTTTAAACGTAAAGGAGAAATCAGAAATAGTGTTACCGTGGTAAATCAAAGGCTTTGTACTGTACACAATACCATTAACGCCATTGTATTGTGGAGCAGAGAAAACTTCTTCTGTAGGTATATTGGCGTTGAAAATAGTACCATCTTTGGAGGATTCTTCACCACCTAACCAAATATGACCTTCTGGTAATTCTAATAATAGGTCAGTACCATTTTCACAAGTATAACGTAATGCCTTTAAGTCTAATTTATTTAATGCTTCACAGCGACGACGCAATCTTGCCATGTGATGACGATATGTATCTCTAGGTTCGATACCTTCAATGCGACAAAGTTTTAACAATGTTGCCCACAATTGGTCGATTTTTTCTTCGTCCGTACCTTCATAGCCAAGTAAATCTGCCCATAGAACTGTCGGTACAGATGCAACACACCATGTAACAGAAGAGTTCATGATAGCTGTGTGATAGAAGGATAAGGCTTTGTTTAAATTGCGAGATTGTAAAGAAATACGGTCTGTTGGGATACCTTCTAATGCTTTAGGATTAGCACTGATCAAAGATAAAAATGCTGCCTTATCATCGATGTACTGCTTGTAGAATTCAGGAATCCAGTTAGCAGGCTTTTCTAAAACAGATTCATTCGCATGCAATAAACGTTGACGGGCAATTGGGGAGCATCTCCAGTTCAGAACAACCTCCTTAGCACCCAGTTCATATGCCTCTTCAGTAACGATTACTGCAAAATCTTTATTTTCTACATCAACAGAAATAACTAATGTTTGATCCTGTTGTAAATTTACGCCGTACTTTAGCAATGTATGGGCATATTTTTTTAATATATCTTGATTCATAAATTCTCCTTTTATTCGACATCAATTGTTAAACTCCTGCTAGTGTGACTAATAGAGTCAGTGGTAGGAGTTTTATTTTTCATAGGGAAATCCTTCAGTAGGAGGTGCACTATGAAAGGTAAATTGAAGCCCTATATGATAATTATATTAATCCTATGTGTTTTAGTAGGAATTTATTTCCTATGGCCTATTATAACAGATGAAAGCGATTCTGTCCTAGCTGAAGGAGTTATAGATGGAAATTCTTCTATATCTACCGTAGAACAACAGCCTAATAAACCTATCGCTTATATAACAGGTGCCGTAGTATCACCTGGTTTATATGAGCTTGAAAGCTCAGTCACTGTAGGTGATATTGTTAAGCTAGCAGGAGGACTATTACCCTATGCAGATGTAGAGTCTATCAATATGGCTAAGCCAGTTGTAGCAGGCGATCATATCCATGTAGTATTTAACTTTCACGGTAATCCTGAAGTGTTATTGCGTGGTAATAAGATAAATATCAATACTGCAACGGCAAAAGAATTAGATTCTCTACCAGGGATAGGTCCTGCTATGGCTAAAAGAATAGAGGAATATCGCTCACAAAAAGGGCCCTTTACATCTGTTGAAGGCCTCAAGGGGGTGAAGGGCATTGGTGACGGCGTATTTAAAAAGATTAAAGACAAAATTACAATTTAACCATAGGAACAGTAATGATGATAGAGTGGTCCTAGATGCAAATATGTTAAGTTCTACACAAATGGTGTTGACCCATAGTCAATGGGCACATGTTATATTAGGATCTATCATTATAGGAACAATACTAGGGTATGGAAATTATTTTCCTGTACTTAATCAAATGTACTACATCTTTGCTATAGGGGTAGCCATTATAGGTGTGAGTATTTTTAAAGCCTTACAATCGTTTAATTGGTGGAGCTCACTTGGTAAGTTAATAGTTTTTGTGTCCCTTTTTATAGGACTATCGTATTACCAAACAGATTTACGGATTATACATTTTAATAGCTATACATCATATTATTTGCAGCAAGAAGGAGAATATCTTGGTACGGTTGTAACTGCTCCTGAAAGAGTAAATTTGAACGGACAGGAGTATTACAAATATACTATTGAAATTCATGGCTTACATCCTTATAAAAATACTGCCAAAAGTGACTATATTAATGCACAGGGAAGGTTACAGGTATATTCAAAGGCATCTACTACCAAACATCCCATACGACTGGGAGAATACGCAATTATAGAAGGTACACCAAAGTCCTTATTTCTTATCGAAGAGGAAGGTCGTATTAATCTTCGCGGACGCTATATGAGTTCCAATACTCGAGGTCGTATCTATGATGGTATATACCGAGTGGCTACTCATAAAGACTTACAAGCATTTCACTATAAAGAGCCCCTTTCTGAAAAACTATATAGGAAAGTTTTATTTATTTGTGGTTCAATACGTGAGTCTATAGATAAAACTATTTCTAATTATCTAGAGGGTCCACAACATGTATTAGCACAATCATTAGCTTTAGGCGGCCATTATAGTGAGCTAGGGGAAGATACAATGAAGGATTTTTCCTATACAGGACTTATCCATATTTTATCTATATCAGGTTCACATATTGCTCTCTTATTAGCACTGGTATATGGACTGGGACGCCTCATTAAATTAAGAAAACGAACCAGTTTGATTATGGGAATTTTAGTGGCTTGTATGTATTGTGGTGTCGTTGGTGGCGATGCGCCTGTTGTACGGGCAACGATGATGAGCATACTCATGTGCATGGCTTACGTAAAAGGACGATTATATCAAGCTAAGCAGGCGTTATGTATATGTGCCATACTATGTCTAGCATATGATCCTTTTTCTATATTTGATGTAAGTTTTCAGCTCTCTTTTGGTGCGACCTATGGCTTGCTCATATGGGGAACGGTATTATATGAACGTATTCAATGGGTACCTAAATGGATTAAAACACCCCTTGTATTATGTGTGTCAGCACAGTTACTCATCTTGCCGCTACAGCTATATTACTTTCACTATATCAGTATTGCTAGTTTATTAGCAGCTTGTATAGTGGCACCTTTATTAGATTTATCTATCGTTTTAATTTTTATAAGTACTGTTATTAGCTATGTATTGCCGATATCATTTCTATGGTCATTGATAGATGCACTATTACGCATATCCTTATATTTAAATCATGTGTTAGGTCGTAGTGGCAGTTTACTTTGGCTCGGCATGATGAATCCTTATTGTGCTTATATGTATTTTGTCCTATTAGGTTTATTTACGTACTTTTTGACACATGGAAAACAGTATACTATTTATGTAGTGTTGTGTTTGTTTTTTATGGTCATAACCTTTGGGGCTTCATATTATGTTACACAGTATCATAAGGATGCATTGGTTCACTATATTCCTATGAAGCAGTGTAATGTATTACTTTGCATTGAACCAAATCACGAAGGAGCATATGTATTAATTGATGCGCCAGACCATATTAAAACAACACCTAATGAGAGGCTTATCAATCAAGCTATACGTGCATATGGTGTCAATCCAAAAGTTGTAAAAGTAGGTTACTTTCATAGTAACGGATCTGCAAAAACAATATATAAAAATAGTATGAAAGAAATCGATGTATATAATGGACAAAGAGGAGAAAAAAATCTAAAATTAAATGATAAGACTAATACATTATTTATTACGAGTCGATCGAGTATAATGAACGAAATTGGTCGCATATTACCAGATAATACTATTTTATTTAGTAGTCCTCATGGTGCGTTACGCGATGTGGATCCATCATCAGAACACATGTATATAATGGGGTACAGTTACATTAAAGATATCTATCTATGAAAGGAGGAACTATGGCACATATTCAACTCATTTATGGCGATGAGCCACAATTAATTGAAGAAGAAAAACGTAAATTCTTAAGTGCCTATCCTGACCTTCCAGTAACAGTATTAGATGATGAAGCTGGGCCACAGAAGATAAGTGAAAAGCTATGTGAAGACTCTCTTTTTGGTGATCAAAAGGTATTTTGTTTAGTGAATTTACCTATTATTCGTAAAAGCGGGAAAAATAGCGATGCTTGGGTTCCATTATATGAACTCATTATGGAATATAATGGGGATAATCCTATCCTGTTGATTTATCATGATATGATTGATAAACGCATTAAGCAGAATAAAGAAATTCTAGATAAAATCCCAAATCATCAATGTAAGCGCCTTGAAGGAGCAGATCTTGTGATGTGGATACGTCAGTATTGTACGTCTAATGGTTTTAAAATGACCCCTGATGCACAGGAATATGTAGCTCATCTCATCGATTTGTGGCAAGATGTACCAGTTTCATTTATGAGAACCGAATTTGACCGTTATTTTCTACAAATTACGGGTGATAAAGTCATTACAAAAGAGTTCCTCGAAGAAAATGGTAGCGATTATGGGGCTAAAAACATTTTCACCTTTAAAGAGGCTCTGTTAAAACGAGATATTGATACATTGCTTGAACTATTTCCCTTTATGTTCGGCTATAAAGAATTAGACCGTGCTATGAGCTATATTGAGGGGCAATTACGTTTACAATTACTGGTTAGCGAATGTCGCCAAGCGGGAATGTCTGTTCAAGCTATTCAAAACTTATGTAAGGATCATGATTCGTCATTTAAACCGTATCCAATTAAGTTAGCTTATGAGGCGAGTCCTAGAATTTCAATTAAGGCGTTACGAGCTTTATTAAAAGGGCTCTATGAGATTATTTTGGATAGCCGTAGCAGCAAGGGCGATATTTGGCGATTTAGAGATTTATGTATTACCTATTGTGGGTATAAGGGATAAAAATGAAAGTACGTTATCGTGTTGTACCAAAACAGAATAAGAAATCATCCTTCTATGTAAACTGTCATAGCCAACATGTGACGATTCAAGCGGCGGACTCGGCTTTTTCCACATTACTTAGTTTGCGTGAAAGATTGTCTGCATGGTATAAGGAAAAAAATATCTCTTTTGACGATATTCCAACTAATACCGATACAGCTTGTTGCTTCGCCTGGAAGGTAGATACTGAAACTGGGGAAGGTTTAGATACCTATTATTATGGTGGCGGCTGCGGTGCTGGGGAATGGATTGAAGCTGCTGAGGCGCAACGTGAGGCTGAAGAGGCTAAAAATCAAGCCCCTAGAGGCAAGTCCTTTGCAGGTTATGATCAACAAGATGAATATGATGATGTTGACGAAGATGATTTTGCTCCATTTGTAGAGGCTGTTGAGTTAGGCTATTTCAACAATAGTCCAGTTGTTGTGTCTCGTTCTAATCAAACGGCTGCCGCATCTAGTGGTAGTGATACTGTCGCAACTGTAAGCAGTACACCTAAAGCAAGCAAAGGTTTTGCACCTAAAAGTGCGACAAAATCTACGTCTAAAGGTAGTGAAGGGGATAGTAAATATCCTCGTCGTGCGCCGAAGGATGCGCCTACTGATGAAGGCATGATTTTAGGGCCCAAAATTGAAGGTGTTACCTCTAAGATCATGGGCACCTTAGATACGCCAAGCGTCATCTTTGAAGGTGTATTTGTAGGCTTAGATAAACGGGATACTAAGACTGGTAAAAGTATCGTTAACGGCAGCATCGTAGATGATACAAATAGCATTAAATTTATTAAGTTTACAAACAGTCCTGAAGAGGGGGATGCGTTACTTAAACAGCTAAAGGGCTTGCAGCGTGTTCGGGTACAAGGTAGCGTAAGCTATGATGATCGTTTCGATAAGGATTATATCTTATCTATTCGAAGCATCGAGGCTATGGAAACTACGAGTGTAGAGCGTACAGAAAACCGACCAGACTCCCGCGTAGAGCTTCATTTACATACAAAAATGAGTGATAAGGATGCTCTCGTATCTGTTAAGGACCTATTCAAAACAGTAAAAAAATGGGGGCATCCTGCGGTGGCGATTACAGACCATGGCGTAGTACAAGCCTTCCCTGAGGCTCAAGCTCTTGGTAAAGAGTTGGGTGTTAAGGTTATCTATGGCGTAGAAGGTTACCTTATCGATGATGAAACGGTAACGCGTGACGAAGAGCCTGTAGTAGATAAAAAGAAGAAAAAAGAAAAAGACAAACGGTACCATATTATCTTGTTAGCTAAGAATATGGTAGGTTTACGTAATCTGTACAAGATGATTTCTATATCCCACTTAGAACATTATAAGGTTCGTCCTCGTTTACCTCGTTCTGTTATTGAAGAGCATCGTGAAGGTATCATCATTGGTTCTGCTTGTGAAGCTGGTGAGCTTATGCAATCCATCGTTCGCGGCGCTACAAAGGAAGAGTTACTTGAGGTAGCCTCCTTCTACGACTATCTTGAAATTCAACCACATACAAACAATATGTTCTTGGTTCGTAAAGGACTCATGCCTGATGAGCAAGCTCTTATCGATATGAATAAAACAGTTATCGAATTAGGGGAAGCTTTAAATAAGCCAGTATGTGCTACCTGTGATGTTCATTATTTAACACCAGAAGAAAAGATATATCGTGAAATCATGTTAACTGCATGTGGGTATCCAGATGCAGATGAACAACCTGATTTGCATTTGCGTACTACTGATGAAATGTTGGCATCCTTCCCTTACTTAAGTGAAGAAAAGGCCTATGAAGTAGTTGTTACTAATACTCGTGCTATTAATGATAGCATCGAAGATATCAAACCAGTTCCAGACGGCACATATTCTCCAAAAATTGAAGGCGCTGATGAAGCTTTCACAGAAATGTGTTATAGAAATGCGAAGGCTATTTATGGTGATCCATTGCCACGCGTTGTACAAGAACGTTTAGACTATGAATTGGACTGTATTATTTCCAATGGTTACGGCGTATTGTATTACATTGCTCATAAGCTAGTAAAAAAATCTCTTGATGATGGCTATCTAGTAGGTTCTCGTGGTTCCGTAGGGTCTTCTTTTGCTGCTACCATGTCTGAAATTACAGAGGTAAACCCATTACCGCCGCATTATGTATGTCCTAACTGTAAATATTCAGAATTCTTTGAAAAGGGCGAATATGCAGGTGGTTTTGACTTGCCTCGTAAAGATTGCCCTGAGTGCGGTCATGCGCTACAAACGAATGGTCATGATATTCCGTTTGCTATCTTCCTTGGTTTCGAAGGCGATAAGGTTCCAGATATCGACCTTAACTTCTCTGGTGATTACCAAGCAAAAGCTCACAAATATACGGAAGAACTATTTGGTCGTGACAATGTATTTAAAGCTGGCACTATCGGTACAATAGCTGATAAAACGGCATTTGGTTATGTTAAAAAGTACGCCGAAATTAGAGATATCCAAGCCCGTAGTGGTTTCTTTGAACATTTGGCAAAAGGCTTTACGAATGTAAAGAATACGACTGGTCAACATCCAGGTGGTATCATGGTATGTCCGCGTGATATGGATGTGCATCACTTTACACCTATACAGCATCCTGCGAATAAGAAGGAAAGTGGCGTATTAACAACACACTTTGACTACCACTCTATTGAAGGTCGTATGACTAAGCTTGATATTCTGGGCCATGATGATCCGACCATCATTCGTATGCTAGAGGATTTGACTGGTATAGATGCAAAAACTATACCGTTTGATGATTCAAAAACATTGAGTTTATTCTCCTCTACAGAGGGGATTGGTTTAACACCTGAACAATTACAAGGTGACCAAGTAGCCAGCTTGGCTGTGCCAGAATGTGGTACGAAGTTCGTACGGGGTATGCTTGAAGACTCTCGTCCGCAAACATTCTCGGATTTAGTTCGTATCTCTGGTTTCTCTCATGGTACCAACGTATGGCTCGACAATGCCCAAGATCTCATTAAAAATGGTACTTGTAAGTTGAACGAAGCCATTTCCACCCGTGATGACGTAATGAACTTCTTGATCCATCGAGGCATGGATAGAAAGCATAGTTTCTTCGTAATGGAAAACGTGCGTAAAGGGAAGGGTATCGAAAAACGGAATAAACAAGGGCAAGCTACTACGGAATTTGAAGCAGAAATGCGAGAAAATAATATTCCTGAATGGTTTATTGAATCTTGTAAAAAGATTTCCTATCTATTCCCACGGGCCCATGCGGTTGCCTATGTAATGATGGCATTCCGCATTGCGTGGTTTAAGGTATACCATCCATTGGCATTCTATGCGGCATACTTCTCCATTCGTGCAAAGGCCTTTGACTTACGCATTATGACGGGAGACCTTAAAACTCAAATGACTGAGTTCAACCGTATTAAGGCTCTTGATCGCGCTGCCAGTCCTAAAGACAAAGACCTTATGAGCGCTTTAGAAGTATCTATGGAAATGTACCAACGGGGCTATCGTTTTGTTAATGTGGACATTCAATACTCCGAAGCTAGACGCTTTAGCATTAAAGATGGTGCCTTATTACCGCCATTCTTAGCTATTGACTCCTTAGGTGAAACTGTAGCTGATGCTATCGTAGCTGAACGAGAAGAACGTCCGTTTACATCTCTAAAAGACTTGCAACGTCGTTGTAAGGTATCTAACACTATCATTGATCTTATGAAAGAACTCAAATGCTGTGGTGAACTACCTGAAGACGAACAAATGTCACTCTTTGGAGCATAATAAAATACAAGTTAAAACTTAAATACAAAATAAGCACTATATCCCAAATGGGCTATAGTGCTTATTTTTGTATATTTTGCTAAAATGAAGTTACAATTTAAAAATAAATGATTTATATGTGTTGCTGTGTTTAATTAATAATATTATTGCTTGTCAAAAAGACAGTAAGAGGATAACATGATTTTTCTTTTTATAACATTAATGACTGTTATTACAATAGTAATTTTAGTTAAATCAAAAGAAATATATTTTGTATCTGTTTCCTTTAAAAGAAATAAATCTTTTTTATTTATACAAATCTTTCAAGTTTTAGTAATTTATTTAGGTTTAATTTTTGCTGATTATAGTAATAAGATATTTTCTATTGTTTTATTCTTAGTATCTATATCTGAAATGATTAAATTGGTTTATTTGAAGACAATTGTAAATCAAGTGATTAATAAAGAAACGAATTTGCCTTATAAATTAACTGATGTTATTAGTCGACTTAGTATATATAGTCGAATTATTTTTCTGATAGTAGTTAATATTGTAGTAAATTGGTTTTTATTTAAATAGACGTTTCTATAAAGGAAGTGTAAGGAAATGATAGATAAAAACAAAAATCAATCTGTGGAGATAGAATTTTGGGATATTGAGCCTGAGGATGTGCCTGAGTTAGAAGAATCCGATATTCCAGGTGTATATTTTAACGAATTCCGAGAATATGTTGATGAAGAGGGAAATAGGCTATCTCCATCAGAGGTCGATGCGATACGCTATAAAGACGATTACGAGGACGATTACTATAGATAAAAATAATTAAAGTATGATATTTATTGTGTTTATATTATAGCAAGTTGGTGAATTATGAGAGTTCCAATATATGAAGCTGTAGCACATTATAAAAGGAATGAGAAGTTACCTTATACAGAGTATTTTTGCTTAGGCTTTTTCTCTAAGTTATCTTTAGCCGAAACGGCTCTAGCTGAGTCTAAAATATTGTCTGGATTTTCTGAGTTAGATGATGATTCCTTTTCTATAATAACTCACTATTTAAATGACTGTGCTCATTTAGGTGAGGATATTAACTATGAAATAGTAAATAACAAAATTTATGGTGTTTGGTATGATTATGATTTAGATGCTAATTATACTTCTTCTGGATACGTGGGATTATTTAGCACTTTAGAATATGCAGAGGCGGCATTAGCTTGGTATAAGACCTGGGATATATTTAAAGTATATGGATTAGAGTGTTTAGGTATCGATCCTATTACACTTAATCTTAGAGGATGGACTGAAGGTTTTATAACAGTATATAATTAATTTTAAGTAAAAAAGAGGAGTCATCAAATGATGACTCCTCTTTTTGAAAGTTTTGCAGTTTATTTAGTTTGGTAGGTTTCGTAAATTTGGCAGATTTTTAGTATAAGGATTTATATTTCATCCAGTTTGTTTTGGCCATTTCTTTTAGTTCTGTACCACGGCCATCAAGGATTGCATTGATCAAGTATTTGCTGAAGCCTTTAGCTTGTTGGTATGCAATTTTAGGCGGCATAGCAAGTTCTTGTTTATCTACGCGAACATTAACGATGACTGGACCATTATGGTTAAGGGCTTCCATAATTTTTTCGTCTACTTCGCTAGAGTTTGTAATGCTTACACCTTTAATACCAGCTGCTTCTGCAAGTTTACCGAAGTCTGGATTTACAAAGTCCGTAGCATAGTCTAGGTAGCCAGAGGCTTTCATTTCCATGGCGATGAAGCTGAGTTCTTCGTTGTTGAACACAAAGATTTTAATTGGTAAGTTAAGTTGTTTTAATGTTAACATTTCACCCATCATCATTGTGAAGCCACCATCACCGGAAAGGGAGATGACTTGACGATTAGGACATGCATTTTGAGCACCGATGGCATGCATCATAGCATTGGCCATGGAGCCGTGATTATAAGAACCTAAGATGCGACGTTTACCATTTGTTTTTAAATGACGAGCGGTCCAAATTACTGGTGTACCTACGTCGAAGGTAAAGATAGCATCTTCAGCAGCCAATTTATTAAGACGGTTTACAAAGTATTGAGGGTGAATTGCGACACCATCTGGTTCAGCTACCGCATAGCTATCTAAGTCGCCTCTAAATTTAGCATATGCTTTACGTACAGTGTCGATAAATTCAGTATCACCGCGTTGACCAACAAGAGGTAATAATTCTTTTAATGTATCTTTTACAGTACCAATAATACCTTGTGTAAGAGGAACACGACGACCTAAAGCACTAGGATCTCTATCTACTTGAATTACTTTTGCATTTTCTGGATAGAATGGACGGTACGGGAAGTCTGTACCAAGCATTACGAGTGTATCGCATTGCTCAATTGCACGATAACCAGAGGTATAGCCTAAAAGACCTGTCATACCCACATCATATGGGTTATCCCATTCAACCCATTCTTTGCCTCTGAAAGCATGTACTACAGGTGCTTGTAAACGTTTTGCTAATTCTACCACTTCGTCATGAGCACCTTCACAGCCTGCACCACAGAAGAGAGTAATGCGTTTACCAGTTTCTAAATGAGCAGCCATTTCTTCAATATCTTCCCGTTGTGGCACGATATGAGGTAAACGAGGTGGATTCCATACAGGTAACTCATCAATTTCCATTTCCATTACTGCAACGTCCCCAGGAAGAACAATAACTGCAACGTCTTGGTTACCTACAGCAGCATTCATAGCACGGAATAGGATTTCAGGCATTTGTTTAGGATTAGATACAAGTTCACAGAAACAAGAACATTCTTTAAACAAGTTTTCAGGATGTGTTTCTTGGAAATAATTTAACCCTACTTCAGATTGAGGAATGTGGGAGGCAATAGCTAGTACTGGAACACGATTACGATGGCAATCGAAGAGGCCATTAATCAAATGCAAGTTGCCAGGGCCAGAGCTACCAGCACATACAGTTAATTTATGAGTTAAGGATGCTTCTGCACCTGCAGCAAAGGCTGCTGTTTCTTCATGACGTACATGTTCAAAGGCAATCTTACCATTGCGGCGTAAACTATCGTTTACAGAGTTTAAACTATCGCCTGTGATACCGTAAATACGTTTAATGCCAGCGCTAGCTAAGACATCTATGAGTACATCAGAAATTCTTTTTTTTGCCATATTATCACCTTAATTTAATAATTAATATCAATATAATATAGTTATTTAAGCTATATATTTCATGATAGTCCTATTCATATTGTAAATATGTGATATAAATCACCAACTTTTGTATACATAGTTTATAGAATCTTTATCTTAAAAATTTAAATCATATTCATAAATAAAAAAAAGAGAATACATATGTAAATATAAATATCATGATTTATTTAATAATATTTCTCAGTATAAATCTATACTTCTTGCATAACCTTAATAAAAGTGTTACTATTAATTCATAAAGAAAATAGATAAGTCTTTGGGGACAGGTGAAATTCCTTACCGGCGGTATAGTCCGCGAACCCTATGGGTATGAATCGGTGCAATTCCGATACCGACAGTACAGTCTGGATGAGAAAAGACGAGGCACATTTGTTGTGCGCAATTATGATTACCCAAGGACTATGTATATAGTCCTTTTTTTATTGAGGTGATATGGTGGATGACGTAGCATATATGAAACGCGCCATTGCACTGGCAAAATTGGCCACAGGTCACACTTCGCCAAATCCTTTGGTGGGGGCCGTAGTGGTGAAAGACAATACAATAATCGGTGAAGGCTATCATCACAAAGCTGGTACGGCTCACGCTGAGGTGCATGCACTGAATCAGGCAGGTAAAAATGCTAAAGGTGCCACTCTATATGTAACATTAGAGCCTTGCTCTCATTATGGTAAAACACCGCCTTGTGCACTTCGTATCATAGAAGCAGGGATAGCTAAGGTAGTCATTGGCAGTACAGATCCTAACCCACTTGTTGCTGGTAAAGGTATTGAGCTTCTTAAAGAAGCGGGGATTGAAGTTGTCATTCCTGTTTGTAGTGATGAATGTGCTGAGCTAAATGAGCATTTCTTTACCTATATACAGACGGGAAAGCCATTTGTAACTGTTAAGAGCGCTATGTCTCTTGATGGTAAGATTGCCACTTATACAGGTCAATCTCAATGGATTACTAATGAATCCTCCCGTCGTGATGGACATGTACTACGTGCTACTCATGATGCCATGCTCGTCGGCATTGGTACAATCTTAGCAGATAATCCACAGTTAAACTGTCGTCTCAGTGATGATGAATTAGCAGATGCTATATTGGATAGAAACATTCTTAATGAGCCTATTTCAGTTCATCAACCAGATGTCATCATATTAGACAGTCTTGGTAGAACGCCTACCACAAGTCGTGTATTTGAAGTAGATACTCGTAAGGTGCATATATTTGTATCTAAAGGTTGTCCTAAAGAACGGATACAGGCGTTAGAACAAGTAGGCGCTCTTGTAACGGTTGTTGAATCAGTGTCTACTCGTAAAAGTAAAAGTACAGATATCGTCATAGATATTAAGAAATTATCTATAGATGATATTCTTACAAAGTTGGGCGATTTTGGTTATACTTCAGTCTTAGTTGAAGGCGGTTCTGCTATTATCAGCTCTTTTGTAGAAACCATGAACTTTGATAAGGTTGTTACCTATATTGGTAATACAATAATCGGTGGTACAGAGGCTACGCCTGCCGTAGGTGGTCGTGGTTTTGAAAGTTTAGACTCTTCGCCGCAATTAACTTTTACCAAAACAACTGTATTAGATAATAACATCCGTATTGAAGCGTATCGTCAAGGAAGGAGGGGCGCTTATGTTCACGGGAATCGTTGAAGAAATCGGCCGTGTAGAAAGCATTAAAAAAGGCCCTAAATCCTTAGCTATTACAATTCGGGGTAAAAAGATTTTTAGTGATCTGAAAATTGGTGACTCCGTAGCTGTTAACGGTGTATGTTTGACAGCTACTTCAATTGGTAATGGCGTATTTACAGCTGATGTAATGCCTGAGTCAATTAAGATGACTACTTTCACAAATTTGAAAGTTCATGAACCAGTCAATTTAGAGCGAGCTATGCTTGCTAACGGTAGATTTGGTGGTCACATTGTGGCAGGTCACGTAGATGGCACAGGCCGCATCATTAACCGTGAACAAACGGATAATGCCATTATCTTTACAATAGAGGCTCCAAAATCTGTTATGGATTATGTTATCTATAAGGGATCCATAACCATCGATGGTATTAGCCTCACTATTATGCGACGAACGGACAGCAGTTTTTCTGTATCGATCATTCCTCACACATTGAGCGAAACCATTTTAGGTTCTGCCCATATTGGGACGGAGGTCAATTTAGAAACAGATATCGCTGGCCGATATATTCGTCATTTTATGAATCTTGGTAGTGAACCTACCGAAGAGAAACCTAAGAAATCTATGCAATCCCTCTTAGTAGAGAATGGATTTATATAAAGTAAGGAGCGTTCCTATGAGCGAACAATTACATTCTATTGAAGAGGTCTTACAAGACCTTAAAGCTGGTAAACCTGTTATTATCGTTGATGATGAAAGCCGTGAAAACGAAGGCGATCTTATCATTGCTGCAGAATTTGCTACACAAGAAAATATTAACTTTATGGTTAAATACGCGCGCGGTATCGTATGTACACCAATGCGCCGTGAAGCGTTAGAGAAGCTCGGTATTCCAGCAATGGTTGCTAAAAATACAGACAATCATGAAACGGCTTTCACCGTTACTGTTGACCATGTAGATACTACTACAGGCGTATCTCCAGCAGAACGTGCGTATACAATTCAAAAATTACTAGATCCTAATGCTAAACCTGAAGACTTCCGTCGCCCAGGTCACGTATTCCCTTTGGTATATAAAGAAGGTGGTGTTCTAGTTCGCCAAGGTCATACAGAAGCATCTATCGATCTTTGTCGCTTAGCAGGTCTACAAGAGGCAGCTGTTATTTGTGAAATCACAAAAGACGATGGCGATATGGCTCGTTTGCCAGATCTTTTACAATTCGCTAAAGAACATGATCTTAAAATTGCATCTGTAGCAGAACTTATTGAGTATCGTAAACAACATGAAGATATGATTGAGCTCGGTGCATGTTCTAAACTACCTACTAAATTTGGTGATTTTAATATCTTTGTATTCCAAAATGATTTAGATCACAAAGAACATTTAGCTATTGTTAAGGGTGATGTTCAAAACTGTAACGATGTTCTTGTACGTATTCACTCAGAATGTTTAACAGGCGATGTATTTGGTTCTAAACGTTGCGATTGTGGTGAACAATTAGACCATGCGTTGCGTGCCATCGAAAAAGAAGGCAAAGGCGTTGTGGTTTATATGCGCCAAGAAGGTCGTGGCATCGGTTTAACTAATAAAATCAAAGCGTACGCCTTACAAGAACAAGGATTAGATACTGTAGAAGCCAATGAACAATTGGGCTTCCCAGCAGATATGCGTGAATATTCCTTAGCGGCTCAAATTATCCGTTTCTTAGGTATTAAAAGCATTCGTTTGTTAACGAATAATCCTGAAAAACGCCATGGTTTAGAGCATTGGGGTATCGATGTAACTAGCCGTGTACCGCTTATCATTGCAGCCAATAAATTCAATGCAGGCTACTTAAAAACAAAAGAAGAGAAAATGGGTCATATGTTAGAGGACTAATCATTTAGTTTTATTTAAAAAATTGCACGTCACATAAGAATTTCCTTTAATGGAATATAGGAGGTCAACATAATGAAGGTTCAAGAAGGTAACTTATTAGGTTCTGGTAAAAAATTTGCTATTATCGGTTCTCGCTTTAACGAGTTCATTACATCTAAATTAATTGGTGGTGCTGAAGATTGCTTATTGCGTCACGATGTAAAAGAAGAAGATATTACCGTAATCTGGGTTCCAGGCGCTTATGAAATTCCTTTAATTGCTAAAAAAGCAGCTACATCTGGTCGCTTCGATGCAGTTATTTGTGTAGGTGCCGTTATCCGCGGTGCTACAACTCATTATGACTATGTATGTAATGAAGTAGCAAAAGGTATTGCTCATGTTTCCTTGGAAACTGGTATTCCTGTTATGTTCGGTGTAGTAACTACTGAAAATATTGAACAAGCTATCGAACGTGCTGGTACTAAAGCGGGCAATAAAGGTTACGACTGTGCTATGGGCGCTATTGAAATGGTTAACCTTATCGATCAATTCTAATAATTACATAGTAAACACTCAGTATCTCATGATACTGGGTGTTTTTATATTATCGAAAATATGTTCTTTTAATTTAAAATTAGAGTAGACGAACATATATTCCCTATTATTGAAATGTAATTCTATGACATGATATACTATAAAAGCACTATTAAGTGTGTACGATTTATTAATTAGAAATAAGGAATGATAGAATGGATTATATAAAACGTTTTACGACCCGAGAAGGGGTTCGTATGTCTTTAGCGGTAACAACAGATACTGTTGAAACGGCTCGCGTACGTCACGATTTGTGGCCTGTAGCAACAGCTGCTTTAGGTCGTGCTATGACAGGGGCTATTTTATTGGCTGGGGACTTTAAAAACCATGAAAATGTAAGTCTTCGTATCAAAGGTGATGGTCCTTTAGGCGTTGTTCACGTAGATGCTTTTGCAGATAATACAGTTCGTGGTTATGTGGATGAGCCACATGTAGATGTACCTTTAAAACGTGCTGGTAAGCTCGATGTAGGTGCTGCTGTAGGCCATAATGGGGAAGTCCAAGTAACTCGTTTTACACAATTAGCACAAGACTATACCTCCACAAGTCCTATTCAAAGTGGTGAAGTAGCAGAAGATTTGGCTTATTATTTATATGCTTCTGAGCAAGTGCCTTCTACTATTAGCTTAGGTGTATTGGTAGATCCAGATTATCATACTGTTGTGGCAGGCGGTTTTATCGTACAAGCTTTACCAGATGCTACAGATGAAGCATTAGCCCAAGTAGAAAAGAATATTAATGAATTAGGCCCAATTACAGAATATTTAAAAGCAAATCCAGATGGTAAAGGTCTTATGGAACGCGTTCTTGATGGCTTAACTGTGAATGAAGTATATAATGAACCGATTCATTTCCAATGTCGTTGCGGTCGCGATCGCTTTAGTGCCGTACTTATGACATTAAGAGAAGAAGATAAAGAGGCTATTTTGGAAGATGAAGTAACAGAGCTTGTTTGTCACTATTGTAATGAAAAATATCATTTCACACGTGACGAGTTACAAGATATGTTTGCTCCTAAAGGTCCAATTCAATAAAACTTTATAATATGTTGAAAAAATACAGGCTACTAGGTTTTTCCTATAGCCTGTTTTTCTATTCTATGAGAAAATAAAGGATAGAGTGATTAATAATAGGAGGTCACAATGAGTGCAATTGGCGTAATTGGTGGTACTGGCGTTTATGATCCATCCATCTTTGAAAATATTCATGAAGAATCCTTAATGACACCATATGGTGAAATAGATTATGTACAAGGTACATACCATGGGAAAACAGTAATCTTTGTTGCTCGTCACGGCAAAGATCATACAATTCCTCCACACAAAATTAATTATCGTGCTAATATTTGGGGCCTCAAAAAATTAGGCGTTACATTTATTATCTCCACGACAGCTGTAGGTTCCTTAAATGAAAACTTTAAGCCTGGTCATTTTGTGTTGACCGATCAATTCTTAGATTTTACTAAAAATCGTATTACCACATTCTATGAAGGTGGTGACCGTCCGGTGGCACATCTTGATGTAACAAACCCTTACTGTCCTGAATTACGAGCTATCCTTGAAAAGGTTGGTACAGAACAAGGCTTATCTATTCACAATGGTGGTACCTATGTATGTACAGAAGGGCCACGTTTTGAAACACCGGCAGAAATCAAAATGTTCCACATGCTTGGTGGCGATACTGTAGGTATGACAAATGTACCGGAAGTAAATTTAGCGAATGAAGCTGAAATGGCATATGCTACGATTTCTATGATTACCAACTATGCGGCAGGTATTTCTGAATCTGCTTTAACACATGCGGAAGTTGTTGAAATGATGGGCGATATGGCGGCTCAACTTAAATCTCTTATTTTAGGTGCTATTGATGCAATCGATGTTGATGCTCGTTATGATGCGCATAATCGCATGCAAGAATATGGTGGCTTTAAACTATAATCCATTCATAATGAAATACAATAGTTCATCGAAGGAGAAGGTATGATTAATATTGAATGGCGTAAAGATACGCTGGTATTATTAGATCAAACTAAATTGCCTACTGAAATTACGTATGTTCACTGTACAGATTGGCGCCAAGTGGCTGAAGCTATTAAAATGCTTCGTGTCCGTGGCGCACCTGCCATTGGTGTAGCTGCTAGTTATGGTCTTATTTTAGCGGCTATGGAATCAGGTCGTTTAGAGGTTCCATTTAGTGAACAACTTACAAGTTTATATGAATTTAGTGAGACCTTAAAGGAAACTCGTCCTACCGCAATCAACTTAGCTTGGGCTGTAGATCGTGTTATTTCTCTTGTAAAAGAGCATGTTGAAAGCATGTCTTCTATGAGTGAAGTAGTCGATCTCATTACAAAAGAGGCTATTACAATTCACGAAGAAGACGTATCTTTGAATCGCCGTATGGCAGAAGCTGGGGCTACTTTATTTGAAGGTCAAAAGAATATTCGCATTCTAACTCACTGTAATGCTGGTGCGCTAGCTACAGGTGGCTTAGGTACAGCACTTGGTGTTGTCCGTAAATTACATGAAAATGGTCAATTGGAACGCGTGTATGCTGACGAGACACGACCATTATTACAAGGTGCTCGACTTACTGCCTTTGAACTTCATGAGGATGGTATTCCTGTTACTCTTGAGACCGATAATATGGCAGCCTATGCGATGCAACATGGACTCATTGATGCCGTTATTGTCGGTGCTGACCGCATCACTACAAAAGGTGATGTAGCCAATAAAATTGGTACCTATGGTGTAGCAGTACTAGCTAAATTCCATAACATTCCATTCTATGTAGCGGCGCCATACAGCACATTTGATTTTACTCTTGAAAATGGTGCTGATATTCCTATTGAAATGCGCGACGATTATGAAGTCACATCATTGCATGGAGTTCAAACAGCACCTAATGGTATTGATGTGCTTAATCCAGCCTTTGATGTGACACCACATGAACTAGTGACTGCCATCATTACTGAAGAAGGTGTATTAAAACCGAACTATGAAGAGTCTATTGATAAGCTACGTCAGATCGTAGAATCTAAATAACAAAAAAATCCAAGTGGATTAACCATACATATTTTTATTGAATCTACTTGTATGAGTAAAAGGAGATATTATGCAATCTTTAATTAAAGATATTAATTTAGCCGCAGAAGGCCGTAAGAAAATTGACTGGGTTTCTAACTTTATGCCTACATTAAATACATTAGGCGATCGTTTTGAAGCAGAACAAACTTTCAAAGGTCAAACCATTGTTGTAAGTGTTCACTTGGAAGCAAAAACAGCATACTTAGCTACTGTTTTAAAACGCGGTGGTGCTGATGTTATCGTAACTGGTTCTAATCCATTATCTACACAAGATGATGTAGCTGCAGGTCTCGTTGATATGGGCCTTACTGTATATGCTTGGTATGATTGTACTGAAGAGGAATACTTCAATTTCCTCAATAAAGCACTTGATCATAAACCTCACATTATCATCGATGATGGTGGTGACTTGGTAAACTTGTTGCACACAACTCGCCAAGATGCAAAAGAACGCCTATTAGGTGGTAGTGAAGAAACTACTACAGGTGTACATCGTCTCTATGCATTAGAAAATGCAAAACAATTGACATTCCCTATGATTGCAGTAAACGATTCTTACTGTAAATATCTCTTTGATAATCGTTATGGTACAGGTCAATCTGTTTGGGATGGTATCATGCGTACTACAAACTTAACTGTAACAGGTAAAAATGTAGTTGTTGCTGGTTACGGTTGGTGCGGTAAAGGCGTTGCTATGCGTGCAAAAGGCCTCGGTGCTCATGTGTATGTAACAGAAGTAGATCCAATTAAAGCTATTGAAGCTGTATTTGATGGTTTCAAAGTGTTACCTATGATTGAAGCTGCTAAAGTAGGGGATATTTTCTGTACTGTAACAGGTTGTAAAGACGTTATTGTAAAAGAACATTACGAAGTAATGAAGGATAAAGCTATTTTGTGTAATGCTGGTCACTTTGATTGTGAAGTTAACGTAGCTGATCTTACAGACCTTGCAGTAAGTCATGAACGTGTTCGTCAAAATATCGAAGGCTATACTATGGCTGATGGTCGTAAACTCTATGTATTGGCTGAAGGCCGTCTAGTAAACCTTGCTGCTGGTGATGGTCATCCTGCAGAAATCATGGATTTATCCTTCGCAATGCAAGCTCTTGCAGCAGAACATATCTTGCATAATGGCAAAGATATGGAACCAAAGGTTTATGTATTACCTCATGAATTAGATGCAGAAATTGCAAAACTTAAATTAAATTCCATGGGTTACGATTTAGATTCCTTAACACAAGATCAAATCGATTACCTTACAAAAGTAAATTAATTAACCAAATATAACCGAGCTATTACGGCTCGGTTATACCTATGAGGAAAGACTATGTCTGATTTATTAATTACCAATGTTGACGTCTTAACTAAAGAAGGCGTTCTTAACAATCATGCTATTGAAATTGAAAATGGTTACATTACTGCCATTGTAAAGGATAGCGAAGTAGAAAAGGCAAAAGTTACTGCTAAAGAAGTCTTAGATGGTAAAGGACAATTAGCAGCGCCAGGTCTTGTAAATACGCATACTCATATTGCAATGGGATTATTTAGAAACTATGCAGACGATCTTGAACTTATGGAATGGCTAGAAACGGCAATTTGGCCAACTGAGGCAAAGTTAAATGATGAGTATGTACGTTATGGTACACAACTTGGTGTGGCTGAAATGTTACGCTCTGGTACTACAACATTTAGCGATATGTATTTCTTTATGAATACTACGGCTGAGGTAGTAAAAGAAACAGGTATTCGCGCCGTACTATCTCGTGGTTTAGCAGGTGTATCTCCTACAGCAGATCAAGCATTAGTTGAAAATGCTGATTTATTCCGCACTTGGAATGGCTTTGATAATGACCGCATCAAGGTATTACTTGGACCACATGCGCCATATACTTGCCCAGACGACTATATGGAAAAGGTTATTGCCTTATCCCATGAACTAAATTGTGGCATTCACATGCACTTGTCTGAAACAAAAGGGGAAGTAGAGAATGTTATTAAAGCTACTGGCAAGACTCCAATAGCCCATATGCATGACTTAGGCCTATTCTGGAATACTACATTAGCTGCACATTGTGTTCATGTGACAGACGAAGATATGGCTATTATGGCCGAGAATAATGTAGCTGTTGCCCATAATCCACAATCCAATTTAAAATTAGCAAGTGGTATTGCACCAGTGCCTGAAATGATTGCTAAAGGTATTACAGTTGGTCTTGGTACAGATGGTTCTGCATCTAATAATAATGCGGATATGCTTGAAGAAGTGCGCCTTGCTGCTACATTGCATAAAGCTCGTCTCTATGACCCTAAAGCAATTCCTGCACAAGCTGCGTGGAATATGGGCACTGTAGAAGGTGCAAAAGCTTTAGGATATAAAGATCTTGGTGTATTAGCTGAAGGGTATCGCGCAGATATCGTATTGTATGATGTATCTGGTATGCACTGGATGCCTCGCTATAACGATTTAGCTGCACTTGTATACTCGGCTAATAGCTCTGATGCTAATACTACAATTGTAGGCGGCAAAGTTCTTATGAAAGATAAAGAATTGCTTACTATTGATGAAGAAAAACTTCGCTTTGAAATTTCAAAAGCTCAAGAGTATTTTAAAAACTAATATGTAGCACCAACTATATTTATTACTATTAACGTATATTAGCTAATAAATTTATTAGTATATAAAGAAAACCCACTCATGATACTTCATGGAGTGGGTTTTGTATTATGTAATAGTAGTTTTACTGACCTATTATTTATTATTCAATATCTATTTAATTGCTTTTACTAAAAACATAGGTACAGGAATGTAGAATTCATCTTCTTCGCTGTAAATACGAGGACCTACAGTAGGATCAATTGATACAGAGCTGGCACCCATTTTAGTGAGTAGCTCCTTATCCCATTGTGGGCGTGTATAGGATGAAACTTCTAGCATATGGTAGATTGTGTGGCAACGTTCCTTTAATTCATTGCTAACGTGTTCATGTGCATGATGCACAGATTGAGGTAAATCATGATGATTGCGTGCGTGTTCAGCATCATAATTAAGAATTAAACCACCAGGACGGATGACACGTAACCATTCAGCATAGGCTTTATCTGGATGGGGTAAATTCCATGTCACATTGCGAGCCACAACAATATCAAAGGTATTATTATCAAACCGTAGGTTTTCAGCATCCATAACGGAGAAGGTAGCATCAGATTGTAAAGACTCACCGAGTTGATTAGCCTCATCAATCATATTAGGTGTAATATCGATACCATGTACTGTATGGCCCAACTCTGAGAGTATAATGCTGAAAAAACCAGCACCACAGCCAATATCTAAAATTCGCAAAGAACGGTCAGAGTCAAAGATATGGCTCATTAATTCATCGCGCCAAAGTTTAAGTTTAGGACTTTCCAGTTCTTTAGCTCGTAAAGAACCAAAATCACGTGCTCGATCGCTCCAATAAGAGGTAATAAACTCTTTGTCATCCTTCATAGGATGATTTTTTTCAAATATATCGTTCATCTTTTTGTTCTCCTCATTTTTAATACACTTAATAGTACCATAAAATGAGAATGTACCATACTATAAATATCACACTTAGTACATAAATAATTAATATTGAGTATGATATAATACATCTATATTTTTATATTATGAAAGGGCAGGACTATGATTTTACAGACGGGACAACGTACGGATATTCCTGCCTTTTATGGGCAATGGTTGATTAATCGTATTCATCAAGGATTTGTAGATGTACGAAATCCCTATAATCCATTGCAAATAACACGGTATCCTATTAATCACGAAGTAGTAGATGGTATTGCATTTTGTACTAAGAATCCTTTGCCATTTATTCCGTTCTTACATGACATAAATGATTATAGACAGTTTTGGCATATGACCATAACTCCTTATGATCCAGATATTGAGCCCTATGTACCAAAAGCAGATTCTGTAATAGACGGATTTAAACAAATATCTACGAGACTTAATCCTCAATCCATGGTGTGGCGTTATGATCCTATTATTTTAACCCGTAACTATACAATAGATTTCCATTTTGAAAGCTTTTATAACATGGCTAAAGCTCTCGAAGGATATACGGATACGGTTGTTGTAAGCTTCTTAGATATTTTTGATAAGGTGGCTCAGAACTTTCCTGAAGGTTTTAGACCAAGTGTTGATGTACAACTTAATATTATTAAGGAGTTAATTTCTATTGCTCACTCCTACAATATGGACCTTAAAACCTGCGGAGAAGGGGACGCATTTAAAGAATTAGGGGCTAATACGGAAGGTTGTTTAACATTAGATTGTTATGAACGGGCTTGGAATGTTTCGTTAAAAGCACCTAAACGGGCACCAGCAAGACCGGAATGTAATTGCTATTTACATGGTGATATAGGTGCCTATGATAGTTGTAGTCATTTCTGTCGCTATTGTTATGCCAATACAAATCAGGCTGCAGTCCGGCACAATCGTATGTTACATGATCCTAAGTCTAGTTTACTTATTGGACAGCTTCCAAAAACAGCAATTATTAAGGAAAGCACGGAAAAAAGCTGGATTATTGATACAAATTACAAGCAAGAATCTCTATTTTAGATGGAATTACGATGCTATATAACGCCTGTTTCATTGATGTATCGTGTAAAATAGATAACAAAGGGGGTTGTCAAAGGGACACCTCAGGAATATAAGAGGGTAGAATAGCATTTGTTATGTTTATACTATGTTAAAGGAGGTGTCGTATGATAACATACAAAAGTGATTCTAAAGATTCATCCCTAGTATCTCGTGAAGACTCTATGCCAGTCCTTGCCATGTGCTACGATTTTGATAAGACTTTAACCCCTGATGATATGCAGGCACAAGGCTTTATTCAATCTGTTGGCTATGATGAGGAGCAAATCAAGCAGTTCTGGCAAGAATCTAATCAATTGGCTAAGAAAAATGATATGGATAATAACTTAGCCTATATGTACAAGATGATTCAAGAAGCAGTAGGTCGCTTTTATGTAACTAAAGAAAAGCTCATGGAATATGGGAATCAAGTAGAGTTGTATGACGGTGTTCGCACTTGGTTTGAACGTATTAGAGAGTATGGATTAGAGCATGGGGTTCGCATTGAACATTACATTATCTCTTCTGGATTGAAAGAGATGATAGAAGGCACTGAAATGGCGAAAGAGGGAGCTTTCACAAAAATCTATGCCAGTGCATTTATGTTCGATGATAAGGGCGTAGCTGTATGGCCTGCGCAAGCAATTAACTATACGAATAAAACTCAGTTTTTGTTCCGTATTCAAAAGGGAATTCTAGATATTAATGATACAGGTGTTAACGATTATATTAAGCCTGAGGACCAACGTGTCCCATTCCGCAATATGATTTATATTGGGGATAGTGATACTGATATTCCTTGCATGAGCCTTGTTAACGCTAATGGAGGCCATTCCATAGGTGTGTATGATCCTATTAAAAAGGATAAAGATAAGGTATATAAGATGATGCGTCATCACCGTATACGCTATTATGCACCTGCAGACTATACAAATGGTTCCCAGTTGGATGCATTAGTTAAACAAATTATACGCAAAACAGCAGCATATGAAGTGTTAGAGGGCGAGTATATACATTGTAAACACGAAGCAGAGGAGTAATATGGAACAATCTAAATTGACAAGTGAATGGATTCAAACGTTTAACCGTTTAGGTTCTGAAGGTAAATTAAAACCTACTGTACCATATCATGATTTATTTAACCGTAAAGAGCTAAAAGGATTTCCCTTACATACATTGCCTATGTGGACTGTAACGTTCCCAACAGGTCATATTACGTGCTGTGATCCTTTGGTAACATTACCTAATAAACCAGATACGTATATTAGAACGGTAGAACCAGGTACGTATTTGTTAGAAACAAAAATTATTGAAATGGAACCAAATGAGTATCGCTATGTGGCAAGCCGTGTTGTTTTTAGTGGCAATGAGCCTGTGAACTATGAATTGGCTTTAAAAGGTACGGAAGACTTAACAGATCTTGATGATGGTGAAAGCTACATCGGATTCCCTGTAGATTCCGGACTTGCTACCGTAGTTGATGCAGAAACTATCGAAACTTATAGAAAGTTCTATGATCAATGGCATACAAACTATCCTGACAAGAATATCTATGATGATTACTACAGTGATTTATTCCAGCTAAATGCATTGGCATATCCACAATTCCAACGATCTAAAGGGGATTGGATTAACTTTACAATTCCTGAAACTGAATTAACCGTACCTATGATTCAATCCGGCTTTGGAGATGGTTTATATCCTGTATACTGGGCCTTTGATAAAGATGGTCAAATATGCCAACTAATTATGGAATATATCGATTGCAGCGAAGCATATCAATAATATGATCTAGTGAAGTATGTAAAGATATAAGTCTAATAAACTTAATATATACAAAAAAGACGCTTAGAATACTAAGCGTCTTTTATATATTATATTTAATTGTAAGGTCTAAACCCCGAAAATCCAGTTAACGAATACACGAAGGATACTAAGACCTACAATAATTTCAGCTAAAAATCTTAAGGAACCTTCCATACCATTACCTAAATGTTTTAAACTGCCAATTTTGGCTTTACTTACGATATCACACCAGCACATATAATACCTCCGTGAGAGTTAATATGAGTAAATTACATAACTTATATGCTTATTTTACAACTTTATATGAAAAATTTCAATATGTATTTAAAATTAAATAATAATAATTCTACACATACATCTATAATAATGAAAATGTAGTTACCGTAAACCTACATAAAATAAGGAATCATAAGCATCTACTTAGTTTAGTATATATTAAGGTTATGTAAGACTTATATAAATATATATAGCCAAAATGATGTTATATAAAGATATTTGTATTAGAGACTAAAAGTTATATAAGAGTTTATGCATATAAACATAAGGTTAATGATTAATAAGCTTAGAAAACATAGTTTAAATATTTACATATATTGAGCTACATATATAGTGAGATTAATTAGGTTACATAAATTAGGTTACATAAATTAAATTAGAATTATGAGGTTACATAATATTTAACAATAGGATCTGTTGATTAATTAATTTATATACTTATTTGGTTTGTAATGTACATAAACTAGCTTATAGATATATTGGATAGTTTTTTATTTGTTTTTAAATTACTTCCGATAACGATATATTATCGGAAGTAATTATACTAAGAAAATTGGGCCTATATGGCCCAATCCCTTATGTTATATAGTTTTTTAGCTTATTAAGCTTATTTGCGTTTAAATGTATATGGTTCGTATTCTACATCATTATGACGGTTAGTCCACCAATTCCAACCGATTCTTGCAAGCTTCCATGCAATGAAGCCAACGATGATTCCCAATACTAAGCCTGTTAATACATCTGTTGGATAATGTACAAATAGATATACTCTAGAAAATGCTACTACTAATGATCCAAGTAATGCTATAATTCCCAAATATCGCTTCTGAGGCGCTATTTGACTCAAGCCTAGGTAAATGGTCATGGCTGATGCAAATGAACCAAAACTATGGCCTGACGGGAATGAATAACTATTTGCTTTTGGTAACGCAGACTCTAATGGTACTGTTACATTAGGAAAATCTACAAATGGTCTTAATCTAGCTACATGTGGTTTTAAACCTTGGTCACCGATGATTAATACAAATCCCAATGCAATTATTATAGCTACGCCTAATACACGATATTTTTTCTGTAACATTAATAATAAGGCAATGACAATCCATAAGGCACCGCTGCCAGTAATTTTTGAAATAAATGCCATAATTGGTGTTAAAAAACTATATACAAGATGGTCATGTACATAGAAGATCAAGGAGTGATCAAATTGTAAGATTGTGTCCATAGTTTCCTCTTCTATTTAACTAAATGATAATTATTGAGAATGGTTGAGAATAGATTATATCCTCAATATTCTGTATTGGATTTCCATATACTTTGTAATATGTATATATTTGTTTCTCAATTACATCTAAATAATAGCCTAAACTATTTATACCTCATGGTCAATAGTTTAGGCTATATTTAATAAAATCTTTAATTATGGTTTCTTTTTATCTGATTTTTTAGTTGAACCTTCAGGTGGCATTGTTATAATCGTATCTACTGGGTCATATACAGATTCAAAGGAATCAGTTTGGGTTACCCAGTTACCATATGTTATGGTTCTATACGTATTCATTGTTAGCCCTACATGCCCTTCTTGTACTTCTTTTTCTTTTAAAGACGGATCTACGCGTGTAATTGTCTTATTTGGTATTTCACTACGATCACCAACTGAAATAGATACATTTTTAGGCTTGTCTTGAGCAGTACCTATAATATAGATGGTTAGTGTACCATGATTCATCACACTGAGGATATAAATGGATTGCTGATATGGATTTCTAAACTTAAAGTCCAAATAGCCCCATGCTACTGTAGCATCACGACCAGCTTGAATATATCCAACAGGTTCAAAGTGAGGTGTACGTTCTACAATATTCATGCCGGATAATAAGGCTGTATTAAAGATGGTAGAACTAACTTGGCAAATGCCACCACCAATACCTGGAACTAATTTGCCATCAATCATTACCGGTGCATCATCATAGCCAGCCTCAGCAGTACGCTCGCCTACAACATCGTTAAAGGAGAATACTGCACCAGGTTTAATCAATGTACCATTGATTTTATCAGATGCGAGTTGAATATTATGTGTTCTGCTTTCATTATTTGGATCAAAATCTGTACTAAAGGATGCTAGAACGGTATTTAATGGTTTTAAATCAGAATCAGTAACCTTAATAGTATTTTTGGTGGTAAATACCATAGAAAGAGATGTAATGCTTTCTCCAGATTGTAATTGATCCTTAAGGTTTTGTAAGGTTGCATCAATATCAATGCGTTTACCTTCTTTAGCAGGATGGAATACAACTTGACCATTCTCAATAGTTAGATATGCATCATGTCCTGGCGTATCAATTGATTTTGCCAGTTCTGTAAGGTAAGTTTTGCTTTTTACCTCGTCTAGCTTATATTGTGGTTTAAAATGTTGGCCATAATACAAGGCATTAAATCTATGTGAAAGTAATGTCCACCAATCATCTTCATAACCATATGTAGAAATAGCTTTTACTACGGCCTCTGTATCTACTTGAATACCTAAATCATGATACGTAGCTTGTTGTTTTTTATCATTCCCTAAATCAATGGATATGGTCTGTTGTGGTATTTTACTATTTAGCTCTTGTATTCGAGCTTGTAATTCACCCTTTGGTGTATTAGATAGATCTGTATCATTATAAAATACGCCATACGATATATTTTCTGTTGGGATGTATGAGCAGCCGCTCGTACTCAGCAGGACAAGCATAGTCCCTAATATTATATATTTTTTACTCATTGTATTATAAACTCTCCCAAATTAGTCATTATATTCTCTAATTATAGCATATAAGTACCTATTCTATGGTACAATTATATTGATATTTTTAGGGGTAAGGGTGAATTATGTCAGAGTCTAAGGAACAACAAAAACATTTCTATTTGCGCAATAATGATGCGCTTATGAATAGTACCAAGTTGTCTATGAAAGCCAAACAAAGTATATTGCTGTCTAAGGCTGAAAATACTGTGGATGCTTACGAATCGGATTGGGACGATTTCGTAGATTGGTGTACCTATCAAAAGGTATCTTACTTTCCGGCTACACCAGAAACTATAGTGAACTATATTAATGATCTTGCTGATTATGCTAAGGCAAATACGATTTCTCGTCGTATTAGCGCTATATCAGAGAATTATAATGCCTCTGGCCATCGGGATAATCCATGTATGGCACCTATTGTAAAACAAGCGTTACGGGGTATTAGACGTTTAAAAGGTACTTTCCAACAAGGTAAGACACCAGTCCTATTAGAGGATATTGAAGATATTTTAGATTGTATGACCAAGCTAGATATACCTGAATTACAACTATTACGTGATAAAGCTATTCTTTTAATCGGATTTATGGGTGCTTTTCGTCGTAGCGAAATTGCGGCTATTACAGTAGAACATCTTCAATTCTCTCCACAAGGTGTCGAGATTTTTGTCCCATCATCTAAAGCTGACCAAGAAGGTCAAGGTGCTGTAGTGGCGATTCCGCATCTCTCTGGTTCTCCTTTAGACGCAGTTCGTGCCTTACAGCAATGGTTACGTGCCTCTGGTATAACAGAAGGTCCTGTATTTAGAGGTTTTACTAAAAATATGTCGTTACGTAAAACAGCTATATCAGATAAGATGATTGCCGAAATCGTAAAGAAATATATTTCTCTTATCGGTCTTGATCCTGCCATGTATGGAGCCCATAGCTTGCGTCATGGCTTTGCAACGACTGCCGCAGCCTATGGTGTGGAAGAACGTAATATTATGAGACAAACACGTCACCATAGCGTAAATATGGTTAGACGTTATATTAATGAAGCGAATAAGTTTGTAGACAACCCTATTTCAACAATCTTTGAAAAGCGATTTAGATAACAACTATAAATCAGTTGATTTAGATAATAACTATAAATCGGTTAATAACATATAATAAACAACAAAAAGCAGCTACATCTATTGAGTAGCTGCCTTTTTGCGTGGGTTACACCCATATATATTTAGTTTTGAGCCACATAGTCCATAGCTCTAACTGGACTATCAGTTTTATGTGCTGGTACCTTTAAAACTGTACCAGGTACAAGTGTACCTGAATCACTGATGTTGTTAAGTTCTTTCATGGCATATACCATTTCACGAACATCCATATCTTTATGAGCTGTGCGAGCTGCAATATCCCACATTGTATCGCCTGCTTGTACCTTTACTTCGCGTACTGCATGTGTATTTGCATCTGTTACAGGGTTTGTCATATTATAACCAAATAATACTGTTAAGCACATTCCTAGCATCATTAATATATTTTTCATCTCATACCTCACATTTATATCGAACATAATATCTGAGAACATTTGTTTGTTTACATGCATATGATAGCACACGAACGAATGTTCGGTCAAGAGT
>UPXS01000013.1 GCA_900538355.1 uncultured Veillonella sp. | reverse complement strand
TTTTTACCGACCCCCAGTTTAACTGGGGGTTTAGTCATGCCTATTCGGCGTACAATAATAAAGAGCTGAAGATTTTATCTTCAGCTCTTTTTAGATTGTCTATAAATAGATTAACGACCCATATCAATAGTGTTATCCCAAATAATATTTGTTCTGCGACCATCGAAGCCTTGATCTGGTTCAGGAGGTAATTTACTGGATTTAGTTTGACCTACATAAGCACCTGTTTCAGCATCTACAGTAACTACAGTCTTTTTGCCGTCTTGATGCATTGTCATATAGTATAGAATCTTACCTTCATGAGCTTCGATTTTCCAACCTTTTACAACTGCATCAGCACCAAGTTGTTGTTTTGCAACGCGCTCAGCTTGAGACGCTTCAATTACTTTATCTTTATTGAAGATTTCACCGATAACTTTTTTAGGTTTGCCGCCTTCATCCATATCGGAAGTGTTACCAGTGATTACGTCGATTTTCATTTTGTATTGATGATATTTACTATAGCCTACTACTTTGTAACCATAGTTCAAATCATTGGAGTTAAGCTCTACAGAATGAAGTGCTGCATTAGGAAAACGGTTTTGGAAAATAGTACCAATTTTACTCATAGTCATAACCATGGATTCGCCTGGTGCACGTTGTACAGAAATGTCAGTACTTGTTTCAGGTTTTGTTTTACGCGCATCAGCTACACTTGGTGTAGCAATGGACAATACGCCAACCGCCAATACACCTGTTAATGCCATAGAAATTAACTTTTTATTCATTACATATCCTCCTACTATATACAATGCTTTCACCAATAGTAAAAGTCATCTGTATACTAGAATTACTATAAGTTCGTGCTATATACAACAGCACACAAAACATACATAAATAGATATATTATTTAGACAATATACTATAAACCTTCATTTGATGCAAGTCGATCGTCTACATCAGTCATGAGCAATTTGTAGCATGTAGCCACTAAAGGTACGCCAATCAACATACCAGTGACCCCCATTAAACTACCACCTACGATAACGGCTGCAAACACCCACAAACCAGGTAAACCAACAGAATTACCTACGATTTTAGGATAAATAAAGTTACTTTCAATTTGATGAAGCACCTCTAAGATAATCACATAGATTAATGCATCCATAGGACTAACAGTAAGTAAGATAACTGCGCCTATAACGCCCCCTACATAAATACCTAGCAATGGAACTAATGCAGTAAGACCAATAACACAGGCAATCGTAGTAGCATATTCGATATTAAATGCCCACAATGAAATGCCCACCATAATACCTAAAATCAAGGCATCTATAAACTGGCCTACAAAGAAGTTACTAAAAGTTTGAACAGCTACGCGTGTGACATAACTAACACGGTTAACCCACTCATCAGATGCATAGGCTCTTAGGATTCGTTTACCTTGCATCATAAGTCGCTCTTTATCGAGCAACATATAAATGGCAAAGATTAAACCTAAACCTATATTCAAAGTCCAAGATAAGGCTGTCCCCATCGCATTAACTAGGTATGTACCACCCTTTGTGCCCCACTCGCGAGTATATTTAACAATACTTTCACCACTCAAGGTATCCATAAGAGTTTGATTGGAGGCCATTGGAATGGTTTCTGTAAAGTGTTGCATCCATGTTTGGAAATCTGTATACAACTGCGGCGAAGAAGCTACGATAATCGACATGGAATGAATCAATTGTGGAATCGCCATGCGAGCAATGAAATACACGATAGCACTGATAGTAACAAAGGATAATATAAGACTTAAAGGTCGTCTAATTTTATCTTTCCAACCAGTTTTACTCTTAGGCCACAGCCAGCGTTCATAACGCACAACGAGAATATCGAGGACAAATGCGATACAAGCACCTACTATAAGTGGAACAAAAGCAGTAATAATGGCATCAATAGCATTGGCTATATCGCTAATACGGAGCGCCATCATGATCATAACGCCAGCCAATATAATGGCCCCTATAAGCGGTTTGTAATATTTAAATCGTTTCATATATAACCTACTTTACTATACTCACAATGCATACATTACCAAAACTTAATGAACATTGTATGACCTACGATTGTATGCAAGTTTAGTATAACACAAAAGTCCACCTTATCACATGCTCGGTCCCCCGATGAACACGAGAGCATGATAGAAGGTGGACTTATTATATGTCTAATCTAAATTAGATTGAAGATTAGCGGTGAATGTAAACGTCTACACGACGGTTTTCAGCTTTACCTGCTGCAGTAGAGTTAGTTGCTACTGGTTTAGTGTCGCCATTAGCGATACCGATGAAACGATCAGCAGATACGCCGTTGTTTACTAAGTATTGAGCTACGTATTGTACGCGGCGTTCGGACAAGCCAACATTGTATTGAGGAGTTGCATCAGTATCAGCATTACCCAACAATTTGATTTGATCTTGAGAGTATTGGTTAGCAGCGTTTACAGCAGCTGTCAAGTTTGGATATTGGTCTGCACGAGCTACATCTTGGTCGGAATCGAAGTAGATGGATTGTACATAGTAATCCAATTTAGGAGTTTTGTATACAGGAGCTTCTACTACAGGAGCTGGAGCTGGAGTGTATACAGGAGCTGGAGCTGGAGTTGCTACAGGAGCTACTGTTTTGTGACCACCGAAGCGATAGGACAAGCCAACTACAGGACCTTGGAAGGAGATATTTTCCTTATCTGCATGTTTTGTGTTGATATAACGGTAACCAGCGTTGATATCCAAGTCTTCGTTCACTTTGTAGCCTAAACCAGCTTCCCAAGTGGAAGTTTTCTTAGTACCTACACCAGCTTTACCATACACTTCTACTTTAGAGCCAAGGTTAGCTTTACCAATTACACCTGCTTGTGCAATGTTATTAGCTTTAGCGAAGTCATCACCAGAAATATGAGCATAGCCACCATATACAGCGAAGTTTTTGTTCAAGGATTGAACCAAGTTTACTTCGTGCATTTTGTCGCTATAGCCAATGCCACCCAATTTGTCGTTCAAACCATGGTAAGCATATTGAACAGCAGTTTTGTCAGACAAAGCGTATGTCAAACCACCATCAAAGTTCCATTTTGCATCAGCATTGAAATGTTCAGTTTTTGCTTTAGAATGAGCTGCACCAAGATCAACTTGGAATTCGCCTTTGTTGAATTGAGTTTGTGGAGTTGCGCCAGCTACGGATACGCCTACAGCAGCAACCGCCAATAAAGCTAATAATTTTTTGTTCATTATAATTCCCTCCAATAAAAGCCCATAACAATACACAGGGCCTTGGTAATAATATACTTTCATTTTACACAACTTTTCGATAAATTTCAATATCTTTTATGAATTTACCATGAGAATTTCGAAATATATCTATATGCAGATGTTATATATTTTAACTTCATAACCACTACTATCGTTATATTCTAGGAATATACTATGTATAATCATATGATAGATAAATTTATGCTTTATCCTTTTAAGATATATCTTAGATTTATATTAAAGTATCTTTAAGATTAACAGGATAAAGGAAAACGCCTACAGTATATAATGTAGGCGTTTCCTTTTAAATTAGTTTTATATTAAATTAGTCTTCTTTTACAGAGAACCATACACGATGGAATACGGCTGCAATCGCACCACCTACTAAAGGAGCAACGATGAAGAGCCATACGCCGATGAATACCTTCATGAACTAAAAAGGCATGCGTTCCCTCTCTCAAGGGTATTCATGTTACTTTCATTAGTATAAACATTTTCTAAATTATGCCAACGACTTTTTTCGATATAATTTTACAAAATATTATTCTGTATCCCCTTATTACATATCATGACGTTTCTCACACATTAAATTCTATAGAATGTGCTATACTGTTATTATATTTTGTAGAAATTACTATTGTATGTGCAGTTATAGAAGTATGTACAGTTATATAGAAGTATATATAGTTATAAGGAGCTATATAGGAGGAACCATGAGTAAAACAGCTTATATTGTACGTCATATCAACTTTGAAAATGCCGGTATTTTAGAATCAGTCTTGACCGAACGAGGGTTTGAACTAACATATATCGAAGCGCCCCTTGTCAACTTTGAACACTATGATGCGACAGAAGCTGATTTAGTCATCGTCTGTGGAGCCCCTATTGGCGCATACGACGAAGAACTCTATCCATTCTTAACAGATGAAATCAAATTCATTACAGATCGTATTAATAGTAAAAAGCCATTACTGGGCATCTGTTTAGGCGCTCAACTCATTTCCCGTATTATGGGTGGTCACGTAGGACCTATGAAGCATGGTAAGAAAGAAATTGGCTTTGGACCGCTAGAGTATACGCCTGAAGGCGCCTCCTCCCCACTAGCATTGCTCGGTAATATACCAGTTCTTCACTGGCATGGTGATGAATTTGAAATCCCTAAAGGTGCCGTACGACTTGCTAAAACAGAGTTATGCCCAAATCAAGCATTCTCCGTAGATACTCATATTCTAGGTCTTCAATTCCATATGGAGGCTGATCCTGCTTTAATTGAAAGTTGGCTTGTAGGCCATTGTGCAGAGCTTTCTAATGCAGGTATCGATATTCCTAAACTTAGAGAAGATGCAAAACGTCTACGTCAAGAGTTACCTGCTGCAGGAAAAGCCGCATGTATCGCCTGGCTTGAACAAAATCATTTATAAAACAAAAACCGCCTTAGCTGAACTAAGGCGGTTTTTGTTTGTTTCTTATATATATCCCTTACATATATACATGAAATCATAGATTTCTGGTCCGATAACACATTCCCCAATGTGTCATTTTTTCCACATTTCGTATTGTACATCAAACAAATTGAATATGCAAGAACTTTTTCATAAATCTTTCATAAATTATTTTAATTTTTTCAATATAGAAAGTGATAAGCAGTAGAAAACACAGATATTATCTATACCAAAGCTCTATATCGAATACTATAAAATTTAGGTTTTATATGAAAAAATACTATTTAAATGATAGTCAAAGTTAATAATACTGTCATTTCCATGTAAGATTAAACTATCTTATGCTGCCACGCACCACGAATAAATCGAATATAGGAGCAACATAATCGTAAGGACTGGTCAAAGCACAAGGATAACCATGCGCCTAAAAGCCCTAAACCTAATGTAATACACAATAGGTATGTAATGATAGGCCGAATAATAGCTACACTAACGAGGGAATATTTCATAATATAATATGTATCCCCTGCCCCTTTTAGAACACCAGAATATACTTGCTGTAATGCTTGAGGGAATGCAGCAATAGCCATAATCCCCATTAAGGCACCCGCTAAGGTAACCACTTCACTTTCACGAGTATACAACTGTACTAATAGATTGCCAGGGCCAATAAATATGAGAGCACTTACAAGGCCTACTACTAGACCGATGCGGGCACCAATTTTACCATAGGTTTTCGCAATATCTGGTCGTTTATGACCAAGACACTGTCCCGTATGAGACGCACCGGCAAAGCCGAGGCCCATCGCAAAGTAATAGAATATATCCATCAAATTCATACATACATAATGTGCTGCTAAAGGTACGGCACCTAATGAAGCAACAATCATAGTGTACGTATACATACCAAAACGTTCAAAGAACTGCTCCCCTAGTGAACTACCACCAACGTGAAACATGGTATGTAGCACTGTTCGTTCAAACTTCCATTTTGATGGATGCCTCAAGGTTAATCCCGTAGTCGTATGTTGTGAAATCGTACGCAATAATAATAGTGCAATGACAGCACTACTGATCATTGTAGAAACGCCAGCGCCCATAACACCGAGCTCAGGGAAAAAGCCAATACCATAAATTAAGAAGAAGTTCATTATCGTATTTAATATATTCCCTACTACATTGGATTTAAAAATAACCTTTGTATTGCCATATCCAATAAGTGCAGCCCCTACAATTTGACTAAAGGATTGGAATATAAGACTTATAACAATAAAACGTCCATACCACACAGCCGTTTCAATATAGCCATCTTCAGCACCGGTAAAGCGTAAGATATGTTCTAAATTAAAGAGACATATCGCTAATAGAGGTACATAAATCAAGAAATTCAATAGAATGGATTGTTTAAGTACAGCATTCATGCCATCTACTTCACCTTCACCGTGACGGCGAGCTATAATAGCTGTTACCGCAATCGATAAAGCACGACAGAATATGAGCATCACCATCTCTGGCTGTCCCATAATCCCTACCGAAGCAAGAGCAGATGCACCAAGAGCACCAACCATTGCTAAGTCGATGGCTGTCATAAATTGTAACATTAAGCCTTGTAATGTAGCTGGCCAAGCTATTTTCAAGTAATTACCGTATAGCTGCTTTGTAGTCCCCACAGGGCCTAATCGTTCTGCAGCAGGCAACATAGAATCTATGGAAAGCCATCGTTGTATGCGGTCTAACATAGTATCTCCTATTCATGCAAGATCGTACAAGGTAGAGCTAACATCTAACTCCTAATATCTTCTGTATTATATCACAACAATATATGAAAAGTCATTCATATATCATGATTATATTTAATAATCTATATCAAAATTGCAAAAAGAACCTCTTATAGTGTTTGAATATACCCTACCAGGTATCCCAATATATAAGAGGTTCTTTTAATTTTCAGAAAATATTATATCAGTCTATTCTATGAAATTAATTATCAATTATCAACCTTTGGATGACAACAATTGACTAACTGCTGCACGCAAGTCTTCTAAGCCTTGTTTAGTTTCAGCTAGTTCTTGACGTTGACGCTCATTTTCAGCTTCCAACGTATTGAGACGAGCCGCTTGATCTGCGATAACAGTTTTTTGTTCGCTATTTTCTTTCTTGAGACTAGATACTTCATCTTGCATTACATATACAGAGCTAATAGGGCCTGCTTTGTAACGGTCAGGAATATTTTTCTTTTCTGGGCTAGAGCCAAATTTGTGAGTTACCCCAGCATTCACCATATTACGGTTTGCACCGAGAGATACGCCAACATTGAACATTGTATCTTCGTTTGTATAATGTGCAAGACCTAAGGCCGCTGCTGTTTCACCACGATAATTACCTACGCCAGCCATCACTTGAGTTGGTTCCAATGGATCGTATTGGATTGGTTTCAACGCTGCCATTGCTGCTGCATGAGCACCTACACGTTGTACCTCGCCCGCTACTTGACCAATAGCATCGCCAATTCTTGCATTAGATGCTTTCAACTGACTCACATTTACTGCATCAGTATCATCTGTACCAGGTGCAATGCCTTTAAGTTGGTTATTACCATTATTGAGACCATCCTTAGTCAAGGAAATAGGGCCTGCATTAGGATTATTAGGGTTTGCACTACCAGGTGTAATTGTTATGCCATTACCATCTGTTACAGTCGTGTTACCTGCTGCATCTTTAAATGTAGCAGACTTCATATCCTTGAGTTCTGGATTTACTGCATAACTAATCGTTTTACCTGCTTGGCTAACCATCATATTATTGCCTGCTTTGAAAGTAACTGTTTCATCGGTTTTTACTTTTTCAGCAGTCGCCGTTGGTGTGCTATTAATACCAGAGCCTTCTATACCAACAGTTGCATTCCAGCCTGCATTTTCAACGGCAGATTTTACTTGATCTTCAGTAGCTGCACGACCAGACACAATATTATTTGGATTCCAAGTTTTATTAGTCAAACCTGTAACAACACCATCTTTGCCATTTACAGCAACAGGATTATTACCACCAGTAGTAATGATGCCATCTTTACCATCGATACCTACAGTACCAATTGTAGCCTTACCATCCTTACCATCAAGAGCAATCTTATCACCAGCTTTTACAGAACCATTTTTGCCATCGATAGCAACTGCATTGGCACCATCACCAGCCTTGATTGTACCAGTTGTACCATCTACAGTAACTGCCTTAGTTGGATCTGTACCCAATGTAACCTTATCATTCAACTTGTTATCGTAAATGATATGTCCATCAGCGGCAGTTGTTTTAGTCAATACAATATTGCCTGTTGTACTACCAGCACTTTCACCACCATTAGCAGTCAATTCTGTTTTAGATGCCTTAGACTTAGACTCTAATTGACGTACATTGACAGCATCGGTGTCATCTGTACCATCTGCAATGTTAGAAATCTTATTGCCACCATTATTGAGACCATCTTTAGTTAAGGATACAGGATCCTTACCAGATGTAGTAATGGTTACACCATCTTTAGTAAGAGCTGTGTTATTACCATTGCCATCATCGATAACTGTACTATCTGCTGTAGAAGTATTGGTTTTTGTACCATCCGTAATCTTAGTACCATCTGCAGTTGTTGCTGTAGACTTAGTGCCATCTGCTACTGTGTTACCAGCTGCAGTAGATGTATTGGTTTGAGTACCCGCAGTTTGTGTAATGGAATCACCATTGATAACCGTTGTGTTATTACCAGTACCGTTGAAGCTTGCAGAGTTCATGTTCACAAGGTCTTTATTCAAAGAATATGTGAAGTCACGCTCATTTTGGTTGATTGTGATATTTTCACCAGCAATCATAGTAACCTTTGCGTCTTTACCTACTTTGGCATCTGTCTTAGTACCAGTTTGTTTACCAGATGTAGCAGCATCCTTATCGGCTGTAATTTGCCATGTTTGGTTAGCTGCAGCATCAGCTACTACTTTCAATTGATCCTCGGTAGCAGCACGGCCAGATACAGCATTACCATCCCAAGTCGTATTAGCAAGACCTGTTACATGGTTATTTGTACCATCTACTGTAACGCCACCAATATTAGCAGCTTTACCTGTAATAGTACCAGTAGTGCCATCTAACGTTACCGCCTTATTACCACCTGTTGTAATTGTATTATTGACACCATCAATAGCTGCACTACCAATAGTAGCTTTACCAGCTGTACCATCAATAACAATAGCATTAGCACCAGTACCAAATGTCAATGTATCATTAAGTTTTACATTGTAAATTGTATGACCATCTGCAGCAGTTGTAGATGTTAATTTTACATTACCAGTTGTTGCGTTAGCTGCTTCATCATCATTAGCAGTGATTTCTGTTTTAGATGCTTTTTTAGCTGCATTAATAGCATCTGCTACATTCTTAGCTGTTGCCACACCATCAGAAGCAGGGCCTGTAATAGTGCCATCTGTACCAGCTGTAATAGCCGCTGTTTTTACATCATATTTAACAACGCCAGCATTATCGATAGTAGCAGTTGTTAACGTGCCATCTTTAAAGTTCAAGCCATCAGCCAAGGATACTTGTTTAGCTGTACCATCATTTGCTTTATAAGACAATTTAGTCTTCGTAGCAACTTTAGCGCCATCAATAGTTACCTTGTAGTCCTTAGTTGTGCCATCTGCACTTGGTGTTCCTGTAACAGTCAACGGATTATCTGCATCAGTTGTATCAGTACTTACTGTAACTGCACTTACAGCAGATTTCTTAACCTCTGCTTCGGATACTTTTACAGTTAAGTTTTTACCATCTGCATCAGTTGTTACATATTTACCGTCACCTTTGATGCCCAATGTATCATCTTTAAGATTTACTACACCGGCAGATGTATTAGTATCGCCAGCAAATTTCAAGTTGATTGCATCAGTGCTTGCTTTAGCAGCCTTGTTGATAGCATCTGCTACATTTTTAGCTGTTGCTAAGCCATCATCACCTGTTACAGATGCTGCACCTGTAGTGGCATTGCTATCGATAGTAGCACGTTTTGTAGACACCTCTACAGTATCACCATTCATCTTCGTAGAAATAAAATCACCAGTAGCACCTTTCACATTGAATGCTACATCACCGTCTTTTAAGGATTGGCTAGATGCTGTACCACTATCTGCACCAAGGGAAACCTTACGGTTTACAGCAGCCGCAGAATCGTTGATCTTAGTCTTAGTATCATCGTTAATATCAAATGTTACCTTGCCGTCATTATCTACAGTAGCTTTTGTCATTGTGCCATCTACAAAGTCTAAACCTTTGGATAATTTAACAGACTTAGCATCTGTATCTGGCGCACTATTAGCACGGTATGTTAACGTTTGGCTTGTTACAGTATCTTTCAACTGTTTTACATTTACCGCATCAGTATCATCTGTACCTTCTGCAACCTCTTTAATTTTGTTGCCACCAGCCTTGATTTCATCAAGAGTAAATTGAACTTCTTTACCTGCTGCAGATTGGAATATTATTCCTTGTGCACTCTGATTAGAAATATTTCCATTCGCATCATAGAAAGTAAGATCACGAGATGTAAGACCACTATTATTAGGACCACTTTGAAGAGCTAAAATGTCTAACGAAAGAGCTGTTTCAACCGCATTGGTCCCGGTTGCACCATTTGTAAATCTTAATATATCACTATTAATACTTGAACCAGCACCATTGTTATCTTTAAACTCAGCTTTATAGGCTTTAATAGTACCATCGCCACCATCTAAGGAAATACTTTCCCCTCTTGGATTAGTAAGAGATATGGTGCTCAAATCTTTAAGATCTTTATTTAATGTGGTAGCAATATTTTTGCCAGTTTGTGTAACTGTAATATTGTTATCACCAGTAAAGTCTACAGTATCTCCGCCGGCTACAGTAGTCGGTGTATCACCATTAGTAGATAGTTTCCATGCTGCACCATCTTTAGCTTGGCTAGCAGCTTTATTAATCGCGTCGGCCACATTCTTAGCTGTTGCTAAACCATCATCACCGGTAACAGAGGCAGTACCTGTAGCATCACTGTTGATAGTGGAACGTTTTGTAGAAACTTCTACAGTGTCGCCATTCATCTTCGTAGAAATGAAGTCACCAGTCGCACCTTTTACATTAAATGCTACATCGCCATCTTTTAAGGATTGACTAGATGCTGTGCCGCTATCTGCACCAAGAGAAATATTACGAGCAACTGCAACGGAAGAGTTATCTACTTTAGTTTTAGTATCTGCATCTAAACCAACTGTAACAGTTTGACCATTTACAGTGGCTGTCACACCATTTGTACCAGCCACATTAAGTTTTTGGTTTTTAAGATCAATAGTACCGTTATTTGTACCATCTGTAATATTTAAGTTTTGAGACAAGTTAGCAACAGCTTGCTTAACATCACCAATATTTGCTGCATTGGAATCAGTTGTACCACCACTAGCAACATTAGTAATTGTCTTGTTACCACCGTTGATACCATCAGTTTTATCAATGGAGATGCCACCTACAGTTACTTTATCTGTTGTGATACCAGTACCTGTAATTGCAGTAGTACCATTTGTTAAGCCAGATGTATTGATTACTGTGTTACCTGCAGTAATAGAATCTACTGTAAGATCTTTCTTTGTGGCTACAGTAATTTTCTTTTTATCTGTACCATCTTGAGTGATTAAAATATTATCGCCATTGATAAGATCTACTGTGTCCCCACCTTGTACAGTTGTTTTATCAGTTGTGCTGGAATTTGTTGTAAGATTCCATGCCGCACCAGCTTTAGCTGCATCAGCTGCTTTATTGATAGCATCAGCTACATTTTTAGATGTTGCTAAGCCATCATCGCCTGTAACAGATGCTGCTCCTGTATTAGCATCGCTAGTAATTGCCGCACGTTTAGTGGAAATTTCAACAGTGTTACCATTCATCTTCGTAGATACTAAGTCACCTGTCGCACCTTTCACATTGAATGCCACATCACCATCTTTTAAGGATTGGCTAGATGCTGTGCCGCTATCTGCACCAAGAGAGATGTTACGAGCTACTGCTGTGGACGCATTAACTACTTTAGTTTTTGTAGCTGTATCAAGACCAACTGTAACAGTTTGGCCATTTACAGTTGTAGACACACCATTCGTACCGGAAACAGTAAGTTTTTGATTCTTAAGATTTACAGTACCATCTGTAGCACCATCAGAAACAGTAAGATTTTGAGATAAGCCATCTACAGCTTTATTGATAGAATCCGCTACATTTTTAGCAGTCGCTAAACCATCTGTAGGGCTATTTACTTTAGCTTTACCATCAGCATCATTAGTAATAGTTTCAGTGGCAGTAGAAATAGTTACATTCCCATTTGTACCTACCGTAGCTTTTGTAAAAGTACCATCTGTAAAGTTTAAACCGTTTGCCAAGGATACTTTATTTGCATTAGCACCATTAGCTTTGTATGTTAATTGTGTTTGATTAGCTAGCTTAGTAGTATCGATACCAATAGCATAATCCTTAGAGTTAGTACCCGCTGTTGGTGTAATTGTGATAGGATTATCTGCCGTATTAGCCTTGCTAACAGTTACTGCACCTACAGCTAAATCTTTTACTTTAGCAGAATCAACAGCTACTTGTACACCTGTAGTAGAAGCCTTAGTAGTAACTAGATCGCCATCACCAGCTACTTTAAAGGTTGCATCACCGTCTTTTAGATACTTAAGACCTGTAGATCCTGTATCACCGGTTAAACTAATACCTTTAGTCGTAGCATTTACCGTATTCTTGTCTAGACCAACAACAAGACTACCATTATTCGTACCCAATAAATCAGTTCTAATACCATTAGCCCCAATTACTTTTAGTGGACTTTCACTAAGCTTAACAGTACCAGTTTTAGAATTTGTATCTAGGTTTAATGTAACAGCAGCTACAGCATTCTTTACATCTGTAATATTGGCTGCATTAGTACCTACATTACCACCGCTAGAAACATTGGTAATTTGTTGACCACCTGCACTAATACCATCTGTACCAAACTTAACAGTTTTCGTAGCAGTTTTTGCAGTTAAACCATCACGAGTTATGGTCACATTATTACTACCAGTAGTCGGACCAATTTGAAGCGTTGTATTACTCAATACATTATCGCCGGCTTTAAATGAATCGCCAGTAAAGTTTCTACCTTTTACAGAACCATTTGTACCATCTAGAGTAATTTGATTGCCACCAGAAGAAACCGTAACAGATCTATTAGCTTTCACAGTATCTACAGTAATCGCCTTATTCAAAGAAGTAGTAATTTTTTTGCCACTACGAGTTACTGTAATATTGTTGTCCCCACCAAAGATTACAGTATCTGATTTATTAATTACTTCAGGAGCACTAGGATCCCTGTCTGCCGCTAATTTCCAATGATATGCATTGGCAGAAATGGCTTTATTGATAGCATCCGCTACATTTTTAGAATCAGCCATGCCTGCAGCATTTGCAGAAGCTTGACCATTTGTGACATTAATATTTTGTGTTTTACCGGAAATTGTAAGATTTTGACCATTGGCAGCTGTTGTAATATATGTATTATCGCCCTTAATGCCTAATGTACTATTTGCAATATTTACATTGCCAGTATTTACATTACCAGAGAACGCAAGGTTAACGCTCTTTAATTGGGCTACGTTAACTGCATCTGTATCTTTTGTGCCCGCTGCAAGACCTGTAAGTTGACGTGTTACAGTAGTACCATTACCAATAGAAACGGCACCAGTTGTACTAGTAAGTACATTGCCAGTTAAACCAGAATAAATATCTGTACGGTTTGTATTAGGATTATAACCTTTATTAGTAACACCACCTATTACATTAGCAACTGAATCTCGACCTAAAGCAACACCACCATCTACGGTAGCTATAGAATCAGGACCAATAGCAACAGATTTAACTGCACTTGCATTAGCTCTAGTACCAATAGCAATAGAATGTTGAGATGTGGAATTAACGCGACTACCTATGGCAATTGATTCTAGACCATTAGCTGTCGTTGCGGAACCGATTGCAAGAGCTCTATTGCCTGTAGCTTTCGTTGGCGTAGATCCATATGAACCAATGGCAATTGTTCCTTCACTATTGGCATTAGCACTACCACCTAACGCCACAGAATTATCACCATCAGCCGTTACATTCATACCCATAGCAACACTATAAAATTTATTAGACTTAGCAGCTTGACCAACTGCGACACCGCCTAACGCAGCCGTAGTTTCATTAGTACCTACAGCAACACCATTTTTACCAGATGCAGAGGACTTATGACCTACTGCAAGGGAATTCTCCCCAGTAGCAGTAGTTTGCATACCAACAGCAGTAGCCGATGTAGCATTAGCTGTAGACAAAATACCTAAAACTGTTGAAGACGCACCTGTAGATGTATTCTTTCTACCTACTGCTACTGCACCTTCACCAGTAGCTTGAGATTCAGAACCAATAGCTAGAGAGTTAGATGTTTTAGCATTTGTCTTATAACCAATACTTACACCTGCACCCCCATCTGCCTTAGCAGCAGTACCAATAGCTACGCTATATCCTCCAGAAGCAACAGCATAATTATTAAATTGATCGGATGATGCGCCACCAATAGCAACATCGCCAGCATTAGTTGCTTGTGCATATGTACCACCTGCAAAAGCGCCAAAGCCAGTCGCCTGAGTAGCACTACCAATAGCAGTACCACGAACACTAGAATTCGCAATTAGGCCTAAGGATACACCACCTCTGCCAGTCGCATGAGCACCAGCACCAATAGCTACAGCTGGTTGAGCTGGATCAGCATATTGTGAATTAGCTATTGCTCTGTAACCGATAGCAATAGATTGATTACTATTGGACTGGGATTCATTACCGATAGCAAGACCATTAGTTAAGTTTGAATACATTTTAGTACCGCCCTCAATAGTTCCAGTCGGTATATCTGCTGCAGTTACATCTGCAACTACACCAACTTGCATTGCCAAGGCAGCTAAGATACTTGCTACTACAATTTTCTTTTTCCCTGTTTTATTTTTTGCCATTTCAGATACTACAACGTAGCACTGTTTGGACTTAGACCAAATGACTTTAAATATCTTATTCATACGTTTTCCTTCTTTAAATTACTAACCCTCAACTATATAAATTATATGTTCCATACTTCTCTCAGTCTGGAAATAATGAAAGCTACATAGCTTTACATTTATAAAACTTATCTTTTATTTTATCATAATTTATCTAATTTTCTCAATTTAAAAGTGTAATTTTTGGATATTTAATATTATCTCAATTATGTATAGAGCATGCTTAAACACGCAGTATCATCATAATTCATTTATAATTCACCTTAATAAATTGCATATTATATGAATTTTTATGCTTCTAATTGAGAATGCAAAGAATATTAGATTTCATTACAAAATTAATCATCGCCTAAAAATATTCATAAATTATTCCTTATATACAGTTATATTGATAATTTTATTAATTATTAAATCAGAATTTTCAGACTATTTTATTTTACAGATATAGCTTTAATAAACTATTTTTATTTTCATACTAAAAAGAGCCTCCTCTTTCGAGGAAGGCTCTTTTTAGTTTTACATATCCATTCACGGGATATACATAGTTCTAACTATATGTACAATATGATTATGCTTTATTTGCCAACAATTGGTTAACTGCTGCTTTCAACGCATCAATTTCAGATTGTTGTTGTTCAAGCTTGGATTTGTACTCTTCATTTTGGGAACGCAAGTGACTTACTTCATCTTGCATTACGTAGATAGAGCTGATAGGACCCGCTTTATAACGTTCTGGAATCGCATCTTTTCTATCACGGCTACCACCAAATTTATGAGTTACACCAGCATTAATCATGTTATGGCTAGAACCAAGTGTAACACCAACATTGAACATAGTATCTTCAGTTTTGTAATGGGCAAGACCGATTGCACCAGCTGTTTCACCACGGTAGTTACCAATACCAGCCATAATTTGTGTTGGTTCCAATGGATCGTATTGGATTGGTTTCAACGCTGCCATAGCTGCTGCATGAGCACCAACACGTTGTGTTTCAACGCCTACGCGATTAATAGCTTCTTGTAAGCCTGCTTGTGCGCCTTTCAATTGGCTAACGTTTACTGCATCTGTATCAGCTGTACCAGGTGCTACACCATGAATTTGGTTACCACCATTGTTCAAGCCATCTACAGTAAGGGATACAGGGCTAGCTGCAGCGTTTGCAGGATTAATAGTCATGCCTGCACCATTAACTGTTGTAGCGTTACCAGCTGCATCTTTTACAGTTGTACCAGCAGGAGTGATCTTAGTGGATGGACCATTTTCATCCCCTACAGTTACACTGTTAAGACCTTTCACGTCTTTAGCTAGGCTATATGTGAAAGTAGTACCGTCTTGTTTAACTTCAAGGTTATCACCAGCTTGGAATTTAACAGTATCTCCACCTTGTACTTTTTCAACAGTACCGCCAGCTGCAGTTACATTCCATGCAGATAGATCTTTAACTTGTTGTTTACCAGCATCTGTTAAGTTGCTCAAGTCTTGGTTTGCTGCATTATCGATTTTAGCTTTTGTTGCATCATCGATTTTAACAGTTACATCTTCACCATTAGCTACCGTTGTTAAGCCGTTTTCGCCTTTGATGTTAAATTTCACATCGCCTGTGCTCAAGGATTTTTTATCAGTAGAACCAGTGTTACCACCTAAGGAAATCTTACGACCGATTGCTTCTGTGTTTTTATCAATTTGAGCTTTATTTGCTGCAATATTATCAGCATTTTTACCAATGTTAGTTTTATTTTCCGCTACTTGATCATCAACTGCTTTCAATTGATCTTCAGTTGCCGCACGACCAGATACAGGTTGTGTTTGACCTGGAACCCAAGTTTTATTAGTCAAGCCTGTTACTTCTGGAGTTTCTACACCATCAGTTGCTTTTACTTTTGGAGCTGTAATTGTGTCATTAGCAGTTACAGTATCAAATGTTACATCTTTCTTAGTTGCAATTGTGAAGTCTTTACCATTTTGAGTAATGGAGATGTTATCACCATCGATGAACTTAACTGTGTTACCACCTTCAACCTTTTCAGCTGTACCGTTGTTCGCCACTACATTCCATGCAGATAAGTCTTTAACTTGTTGTTTACCAGCATCAGTTAAGTTGCTCAAATCAGTATTTGCTGCATTGTTGATTTTATTTGCAGTATCATCATCTAACTTAACAGTTACATCATCACCATTAGCTTCAGTAACGATACCGTTTTGCCCTTTAATATTGAATTTCACATCGCCTGTGCTCAAGGATTTTTGATCAGTAGAACCAGTGTCACCACCTAAGGAAATCTTACGACCGATAGCTGTTGTATTTTTATCAATTTGTTCTTTATTTGCCGCAATATTATCTTTGTTAGCTTTAATAGCATCAGCATTCTTAGTGATATTAGCTTTATTTGCTGCTACTTGATCATCAACTGCTTTCAATTGATCTTCAGTAGCTGCACGACCACTTACAGGTGCTGTTTGACCTGGAACCCAAGTAGTATTTGTTAAACCACTCACTTCTGGAGCTGTAATTTTTTGGTTTGCTGTAACGTTATCAAATGTTACATCTTTCTTTGTGGCAACAGTGAAGTCTTTACCATTTTGTGTAATGGTAACATTATCACCATCGATGAATTTAACTGTATCGCCACCTTGAACCTTTTCAGCAGTACCGTTGTTAGCTACTACATTCCAAGCTGCCAAATCTTTAACTTGTTGTTCACCAGCTGGAGTTAAATTGCTCAAATCTTTGTTTGCTGCATTATCGATTTTATCTTTTGTAGCATCATCCAATTTAACAGTTACATCTACGCCATTAGCTGCAGTAGTAATGCCATTTTCACCTTTAATGTTGAACTTCACATCACCTGTGCTCAAAGATTTTTTATCTGTATCACCATCATCACTACCTAAGGAGATATTACGAGCAATAGCCGTTGTATTTTGGTCAATTTTATCTTTGTTTGCCGCAATTTCTCTTGCATTGTTTGCAATATCGCCAGCATTTTTATTGATAGCAGTTTTGTTATCAGCAATATCACCAGCATTTTTAGCAATATTTGTTTTGTTTGTTGCAATATCACCAGCATTTTGAGTGATATTGTCTTTATTAGCTTGAACTTGATCGTCAACCACTTTCAACTGATCTTCAGTTGCTGCACGACCAGATGTAATATTATTTGGATCCCAAGTTTTATTAGTTAAACCAGTTACTTGAGGCGTTTCCACACCAGTTGTAGCTTTAACTTTTGGAGCTGTAATAGTGTCGTTAGCCGTTACCGTATTGAATGTTACATCTGGCTTAGTAGCGAATGTGAAATCTTTACCAGATTGAGTAATGAGAATGTTATCACCATTAATGTATTTAACAGTGTCGCCACCTTTAACATCTTCAGCAGTACCACTATTAGCAACTACTTTCCAAGCAGCTAAATCTTTAACTTTTTGCTCACCTGCTGGATTCAAATTACTCAAGTCTTTATCAGCAGCGTTATCGATTTTATCTTTAGTAGCTGTATCAAGTTTAACTGTTACATCATTACCGGAAGCAGTTGTAGTAATACCATCTTCGCCTTTAATAGTGAAGTCTACATCACCATTGCTTAAAGATTTCTTAGTTGTAGTACCAGTGTTACCATTTAAGAAAATCTTACGAGCGATTGCTGTTTTATTATCCGCAATATCAGTAGTATTTTGAGTGATATTGTCTTTATTAGCTTTAACTTGATCATCAACTTTTTTCAATTGATCTTCAGTTGCCGCACGACCAGATACTGGTTGTGTTTGACCTGGAACCCAAGTTTTATTAGTCAAGCCAGTTACTTCTGGAGTTTCAACACCAGTTGTAGCCTTAACTTTTGGAGCTGTAATTGTTTGGTTAGCAGTAATATTATCGAATGTTACATCTTTTTTAGTAGAGATTGTGAAGTCTTTACCAGCTTGAGTAATTTCGATGTTATCACCATCGATGAACTTAACAGTGTCGCCACCTTTAACATTTTCAGCAGTACCACTGTTAGCTACAACTTTCCATGCTGCTAAATCTTTAACCTTTTGCTCACCTGCTGGGTTCAAATTGCTTAAATCTTTGTCAGCAGCGTTATTGATTTTATTTTTAGTATCTGTATCAAGTTTAACAGTTACATCATTACCAGCAGCTGTTGTAGCAATACCATCTTCACCTTTAATTTTGAAGCTTACAGCTCCATCATTTAAAGATTTCTCTGTTGTAGAACCAGTATTACCTTCTAAGGAAATTTTATTAGCAAGCGCTGTAGTATTTTTATCGATTGCTGTTTTATTAGCTTCTGCTTTAGCGTCTGTTTTCTTCAATTGAGATACATTGACAGCATCTTTATCATCTACGCCATCAGCTACGTTAGTAACTTTCATGTCGCCTGCATTGATACCTTTATCGCCATCAATTTTTACAGTCGGATTGCCAGCAGCATTGTTGAAGGATGCACTGTTCAAGCCAGTAAGATCTTTCTTCAAGGATACAGAGATATTTTTATCATTTCTAGCAACTGTAATATTATCGTCGCCAGAGAAATCTACTTTATTACCTTTTTCAACTGTTACTGGTGTTGCTTCACCATTAGCGGAAAGGTTCCATCCGTATTTATTTTGATCAATAGCCTTATTAATTGCATCAGCCACGTTAGCAGCATCTGCCATGCCCGCTGTGCCTGTAGCTGTACCATTTGTTACAGTAATATCTTGCTTTTTACCAGCAATTGTAATTTTCTTGCCATTAGCTGTAGTTTCAATGTATGTGTTATCGCCATTTACAGCTAATTTGCTATTTGCTAAATTCACATCGCCACTACCAGTGTCGCCTGTGAAAGCAAGGTTAACGCTCTTCAATTGTGCTACGTTAACAGCATCTGTATCAGCTGTACCAGCAGCAACATAGTTGATTTGGCGAGTTTGATCTGTTGTACCGACAGCAACACCACCTAATGTAGATGTTAAAGTAGCACCACTTAAACCAGCATATTTATCAGTGCGACCAGTATTGGAATTATAGCCTGCTATACCTGCTGCAGTACTAGCCACAGATTTAGAGCCAATCGCAACACCATTAGTAACTGTTGCACTTGCACCATCACCGATAACTACAGATTTTTCTGCAGCTGCAGTTGTAGATGCATTTGGACCAATGGCAATAGAGTTAGTTGCCTCTGCACCTTTGTTATTTTTATTAGGTGTATCATCAGAATTAATAGATACATATTTATGTGAAAGTTCGTTTGCAATAGCAGCTAACTGAGAACCGTTGATTGCGTCTGTAGAGGTAGCACTTACTTCACCAGGTGCTACGTTTTTTAATTGACGTTCATAACCTGCAGAACCAAAGGATACAACGTCACCGGGTAAAGTATTTTCGCCACCTCGCCATGTTGCCACAACACCACTTGGCAATTTATAACTAGTTTGTTTTGTACCAGCTAAATCAGTAGTAGAGCCACCGCCTAATGCAATAGAATTATCTCGGTTTGCTTTCGCACCAGTACCGATAGCAACAGCATTTGTAACATCATCAGTAGACGTACTACCAGCAACTCGATCCTTAGCATTAGCGGCTGTCCCAATAGCAATACTTGCATTACCGGATTGAGCCTTCATACCTAGAGTAATACTCGCATGACCAGCTGTAGCTCTTGGCCATCTAGGGTTAGACAAGTCATGTCCAGTCAATTTAAGAACTGCATCTTTTAATGATCCCGGAACAAGGTCCCCACTTTTATTATCTGTATAAGTTACAGTTCGACCATTTGCATTATCTGTATCATCGCCACCAATAACAATAGATGCGTCACCTTTAGCATATGTATTACCACCGATAGCAATACTTTGGTCGCCCTCTACAATAGCACCGTCATTATCAGCAGCACCACCACCAATGGCAATCCCTTGTTTACTATTTTTTACTTTTGCATTTGTACCAATCGCAATCGTAGTATTACCCACAGCAGATGCTTTCGAACCAACGGCAACACTGGCCGTACTTAATGCGGCAGGACTACTAGTAGAATATGCTCCGTTACCAATAGCAATACTATCATTACTATCAGTCTTTGCACCGGTACCGATTACAACAACATCGTTTTGATTAGCCGTTGCACCTTTACCTATACCAACTGCATTTAAACCTGTAACACTAGCACCGGAACCAAATGCAACTGCAGTCGCATTGCTACCACTAGGTACATCATTTACCGCCAATGCCACATTAGCGTTAGTCATAGCCAATGCTGCAAATACAGCAGCTACAACAATTTTCTTTTTACCGCTATTGTTTTTAGCGAATTCAGATACTACTACGTAGCAATTTTTAGATTTGTTCCAAACTACTTTAAAAATCTTGTTCATTCATTTCTCCTTTAAACTACTATAAAGCTCTCAAACTTCTATATAACAAGTAACCTCTATTTCAAATTTTTCGATATAGCGAGTATACCAAATTTTTCGATATGCTTGCAACCCCTTTTCACTAATATTTCATTTTTGGAATAACCATTGCAAATACAGCAACAAAGGGATTTATTCAAACTCCTTATAAAATAAAATCTAATAATTGGGGTGATTTTATACCATAATTTAGAAGAGAAGATGAATTTAAACTCACATTTTAACTTTTTCCATATAAATATAATCGATAAATTATAAAAATAATGGTCAAAACGCCTTATATATCTATACTCTAATAACCCCACCTGTTTTACAGTACTATATTTCATTAAATTTTTATAAATTAGCATTTCACTCAAATTGAGATAAATTGGCAGCCCAAAATCATAACCACCCGTAGAACGGGTGGTTTGCTCTGACCCTATAAGGGTCTTTCTCTAGTGGTGGCCCTCTAAAGAGGGCATTGAATGATCTGACAACCACTTTATTACCACTGGCTGCCCCCTACTCGGGGGCTTTTATTTTGCCTATTTTACTGGCTCACCCGTAAACGGGTCGGTGTATTCTTTAAAGTTTAATGTATCTTGCGCTATATCCTCTTGTAGTTGATTGCGGATATACTCTTTTATCGCTCCTTCATATCGTCCTACCGTATCCACATAATATCCTCTACACCAGAAATGTCTATTTCCATACTTATATTTTAAATTTGCGTGTTTATCGAATATCATGAGGCTACTTTTACTTTTTAAATATCCCATAAAACTCGATACGCTTAAATGTGGTGGTATCGTTACTAGCATATGAATATGATCCGGACAGCATTCCGCTTCTATTATCTCTACATTTTTTCTCTTACATAAATCTCGTAAGATTTTACCTACATCAGCTTTTATCCGACCATAAATTATTTGTCTTCTATACTTTGGAGCAAAAACAATATGATATTTACATCTCCATTTACTATGTGATAAGCTTTTTACGTCATTCATTGACATTGAACCTCCTATGTTGAAATGTTGTGGTTGCCAGACCAACTTCATTCTATCACTAGGAGGTTCTTTCCTTTTCTCTAAGAATTTTTTACCGACCCCCAGTTTAACTGGGGGTTTAGTCATGCCTATTCGGCGTACAACAAAAATAACGTCTAAAGAATAATCTCTTTAGACGTTATTTTTTATATGACATTATTTAATTTAAATACATAAGCACTTTGTTCATATGCTAATTTGATACGCTTATGTAATCGTTCCATATACGCTCGGTATATATTTTGCGCTTCTTCAATAGACACGATATTAAAGTTAATTCCATCCCCTACCGGCAATTGGCTAAGCCGAGGTAGGTCTGCGGTAATGATAGTGCCTATTTTTGTATAGCCCCCTGTTGTTTGGCGATCTGCCATGAGGACAATGGGATGTCCATTCGATGGTACTTGGATAGAGCCAAATACGGCACCATCAGAAATAATATCTGCACTGTCTACGTGTTCAATTTCAGGACCATCTAAGCGAAAACCCATACGGTCACATTCTACAGTCAGTGTATAGATGTTATCACTAAAGGTCTTGATTCCCTTCTCGGTGAAATGTTTTGCCTGATCACCTAATACAACGCGTAATGGTTCATGACATTCACGGCCCCCACGGTTATATAAGGCGGTATTGAATAGAGTATGCCCTTCGCCACGGTAATCGCAGACATGCACGTCATCTCTGGTAAACGCTTTGATGCCAAGTTCATCACCCTTTTGTAATGGTCTCCCCTCAAGGCCCCCAATTTTCGCCTTTGTATGGGTCGATACACTGCCGTTGATGCTTGGCACGTCGATACCTCCAGAGAATGAAATGTACATGCGCACGCCACATTGGCTAAAACCGCCGGAAATGACATCGCCGTCGTGACATACAAATGGAATATATCTCGGTACTCGCACACTATTGATGGTTGGTTCCATATCGGCTCCGGTGAAAGCAACGATACATGTGCCTTTCACGGTGAGTGTAGGCGGCAGCAATGTGCACTCTAAGGCCCCTGCCGTTTCTACATTACCTACTAGCGCTTGCCCCAACAGATAGCTTTCACTATCCATAGGACCTGCTACAGGCATACCATATTGTTGGAACCCAACGCGACCTTTATCTTGAATGGTGGTGTACATGCCAGGTGCATTTACGTAGATAGATAATTTATTAAACTCATTAATAGCCACGCAACTCACCTACCTCTACTTCATACATGGATGGCGCATAGTCCATCCCCAATGCTTTAATACGATTATATTCCGCTTCATCTATCGGCACATAGCGCACATAGTCGCCAGCACTCAATAGCGCCGCTTGTTTCTTAGACATGTCATACATGGTTACCGGTGTACGGCCAATGATTTGCCAGCCCCCTGGAGAGTCGGATGGATACGTGCCAGTTTGTTCCCCTGCAATGCCTACAGAACCTGCAGGTATCAATGTTCTTGGTGAGGACAAACGAGGTGTTGCAATACGTGGATCCATGCCGCCCAAATAGGTAAAACCAGGAATGAAGCCAAGCATATATACCAAGTAATCAGTACCACTATGAATGGCTACAACCTCATCTTCAGTTAGATTATTATGAGAGGCTACAAAACCAAGGTCTGGACCAAACTCACCACCGTACACGGTAGGAATTTCCACGACGGTAACAAGTTCATAAGCATTATCTGTTACAGTCTGCTCCAATGTAGGCTCAATGATGTTACACAATTCTGCATAGGAGTATATCATAGCATCATATTGCAAAAGCAACGCACAATAGGTAGGTACTAATTCAATAATACCCTCTAGATTCAGCTCTTGAATTCGCTCTATCGTTTGACGAATATGTCGATTAATCTTTGGATCGATGGCTTGACCAAAATCAATAGAGATAGCGCAATCCCCTACAGGTGAAATTATAGGTTTCATAGGTATCTCCTTCCTAAAACCAGAAAGAACCATTACCTTCAAACGAAAATAATGGTACTTTCATAATTGTCAAATTAACCAAGTAATTTAGCAATGCCTTGTAAGGATGTAACGCCGATGTAAGCTGTTACAAGTACTACAATCCATCCTGTATAGTATAACAGTTTATTATGTTTGTAGTCCCCTACGATTTCAGATTTATGAGTAGCAAAGAGCATTACCGCCAATGTAATCGGCAAGATTAAGCCGTTTACGGAGCCAGCCAAAATCAACAAGGATGCTGGTTTACCAATAAAGATCAAAATACATGTAGAAACGAAGATGAATGTCATAATAGTCAATTTTTCATTGCGTTCTACTACTTTGAACAATGTTTTTAAGAAGGACACGGATGTGTACGCTGCACCTACTACAGATGTTAAGGCTGCACAGAAGAACACGATACCGAATAATTTATGACCGATTTCACCAGCACCAAGAAGGAATGCAGAGCCAGCCGGATCTTTAGGGTCTAGTGCATAGCCCATAGACACAACGCCCAGAACGGCTAGGAATAACAAGATACGAACCACTGCATCTACGGACATACCCATGAAGGCTGCACGACGTACATCTTTCAAATGTTCTTGACCAGTAATACCCGCATCAATGAGGCGGTGACCGCCAGAGAATGTAATGTAACCACCTACGGTACCACCGATAAGGGTAATAGTTGCAAGCCATGGATAATGCGTCGGTGCCACCGCATGAGTAGCCGCTTCAGCCACTGGCGGATTTGTAGAAAACGCCACATAACCAATTAATACAAGCATTACCGTACCAAGAATTTTAGCTGTGTTGTCTAGTACACCACCCATTTTTGGAGAGGCGAACAATAGAATACCCAGGATACCACTAATAGCCGCTGCAGTCGTTGTATCAATACCAAATACAATATTTAGGCCCATAGATGCGCCCCCAATGTTGCCGATATTGAACGCAAGGCCCCCAAGGGAAATCAAGAATGCTACGAAGTAGCCAAGTCCTGGCAATACTTTATTCGCAATATCTTGACCGCGCATTTTAGATATGCCAATGATGGTCCACACATTAAGCTGTGCAATAATTGAGAAAATAACAGACACAATGATGGCAAACGCAAAATCTGCTTTTAAATCATTTGTAAATGCCGCCGTTTGTAGCATAAAGCCCGGCCCAATAGAGGACGTGGCCATCAAGAACGCTGCCCCCAAGAGGACAGATAAACTTGCTTTACCTGAAATTGGTTTCATAAAAACCTCCACACAATAATTTATTAACTATCTATTATGTATTTACTATTTACTACATATTTACTATTTACTACATAATTACTATTTATTACGTATTTGCTATGTATTGCTTATTTTCTAATGACCGTTTTACTATTTACGGTTTTGAAAATTAGCCACTGTAACACCTGCTTTTGTAAGGCCTTCACGGATGTAATTTGTGAAAGCTATCGCTTCAGGGTTATCGCCGTGTACGCATACGGAATCAGCTACAATATCAATAGTATTACCTGTATTAGTGACAACCTTGCCTTCTGTAACCATCATAAGAACTCGTTCAAGAGCCTCTTGAGGGTCTTTTATAAAAGCACCTGGTTCTGTACGAGGCACCAATGTACCTTCATCAGTATAACCACGGTCAGCAAAGACCTCCTGAATTACAGAAATACCTCGACGTTCTGCTTCTTTAGCAATATAGCTACCGCTCAACACCATAGCTGCAATATTAGGGTTTACCGCTTGTAATCCATCTAATACAGCATCTGCCAATGCAGGGGTTACACATGCGGTGTTATAAAAAGCACCATGTAATTTCATATGTTGTAATGTAACGCCATAGCTATCACAGAATGCTTGTAATGCACCAACTTGATATATCATATATGCTTTAGCCTCTGCAGGATTGACTGCCATTACGCGACGACCAAAGCCCATTAAATCAGGATACCCAGGATGAGCCCCTACGGCTACGCCTTTTTCCTTGCACATGCGAACTGTAGCATCCATAATGAGAGGATCCCCAGCATGCCATCCACAGGCAACATTAGCACTTGTGACGTGATTTAACACTTCACCATCCATGCCTAATGTGTAGTTGCCAAAACTTTCACCTAAATCGCTATTTAGATCTACATAATGTGACATCAATAATCTCCTCCCTTTCTTCATCTCTTTTTTAAATTCTATAGAATATTGAATTTATAGATATGATTATACTAAAGAAATCGATATATTAGCAATGATTTTTGTCATGTATACAAAATTTCTTTATTAATACACATATTAAAATGCATATTAAGACACAAAAAAGCACCCCACATTATGTGGGGTGCTCTCAGTATCAATAGGTCTATCATTAGTTTGTGTATGGAGAGAGTTGTAAGGGATTCATTAATTAGTGTCGATAGCCTATCGATTATTTATTATCCTTGGATGCAGCATCATCAGCTTGTTTGCTATCGTCTGCAGCTTTATCATCTGCAGATTTATCATCAGATGTATTAGCAGCATCTTTGTCGCTAATTACAATGTGACCATCTACAACATCAGCAAGCAAGTGTTTTGCATCGATGTGATCCAAGTAGAAATCAGTTACATTATCGCGGATTTCAGATTCGATAACACGACGTAATGGACGAGCGCCCATAGTTTTATCGTAACCTTGTTCCATCAATAATTCTTTAGCTGCTTCAGTTACATCAAGAGTAATTTCTTTTTTAGCTAAAGTTTTATTAACTTGATCAAGCATTAAATCTACGATTTTCTTCAAGTCTTCTTTTTTCAATTGGTTGAATTCGATAACAGCATTGAAACGGTTCAAGAATTCTGGACGGAAGAATGGAGCAATACGATCCATTACATCGACTTTGTTTTCATCATCATTATCTTGACCATAGCCAAAGCCTGCATTAGATGTAGCAATGATAACAGTGTTTTTGAAGTTTACTGTGTTACCTTGACCATCTGTTAAGCGACCGTCATCCAATACTTGAAGAAGTAATGTAATAACTTGAGGATCTGCTTTTTCAATTTCGTCGAACAATACGATGGAGTAAGGATTACGACGAACGCGTTCAGTCAATGTGTTGGAGTTATCTTCGTAACCAACATAACCAGCTGTAGCACCAATCAATTTGGAAACTGCTGTGCGGTCACTGTATTCGGACATATCCAAGCGGATGATAGCATCTTTGTTACCGAACATATCAAGTGCTAATTGTTTAGCTAATTCTGTTTTACCAACACCAGTAGGACCTACGAATAAGAAGCTACCGATCGGACGGTTACCTTCATCAAAGCCTGCACGGTTACGACGGATAGCTTTAGATACAGCTTCTACTGCTTTATCTTGACCGATTACATGAGCTTGTAGACGAGATTTCATGTCTTTCAAGCGTTCAATATCGGATGCACCCATTTGAGATACAGGGATACCAGTCATTCTTTCAACGGCTTCCGCTACATCGTTAACTTGAGCCACAACCTTTTGGTTTTCAGTGTGATTATCGATTTCTTCTTGTAATTTTTGAATACGCATTTTTTCATTAATAGCGGATTCGTAATCTTCTTTTTGAGCAAACTCTTCTTGTTTTGCCTTAGCTTCTGCAATATCTGCTTCTAATGTTTTGATATCAGTTACAGGATGTTGGGAAGCCAAGTGAGCTGCAGTTACGTCGATCAAGTCGATTGCTTTGTCTGGCAAGCTACGTTGAGGGATGTATTGTACGGAATAATCTACAGCTGCTTTCAACACAGCATCTGGCAATTCAATGTTATGATGCGCTTCATACAATGGACGAATGCCTTGTAAAATTTTGAAAGTATCTTCTGGAGATGGTGCATTTACCTTAACTTCGTTGAAACGACGAGCAAGAGCTGCGTTTTTCATGATTGTGTTACGGTATTCATCTTGTGTTGTAGCACCGATAACAGTCATTTCACCACGGGACAAAGCAGGTTTCAAGATATCTGCTAAACCTTTAGAACCTTGACCATCACCAGTGGAACCAGCACCCAAGATTTGGTGGATTTCGTCGAAGAACAAGATAATGTTACCAGCAGCCTTAACCTCTTTGATAAGGTTTTGGATATTTTCTTCGAAGGAACCACGATATTGAGTACCAGCTTCCAAACCGGAAATATCGATAGAAATGATTTCTTTATTTTTAATAGCTGCAGGAACATCGCCATTGACGATAGCTTGAGCCAAACCTTCTACTACAGCTGTTTTACCAACACCAGCATCACCTACGAGTACAGGATTGTTTTTAGTACGACGTGCTAAGATTTCTGCTGTTTCTTGGATTTCTTTATTACGGCCAATAACAGGATCGAGTTTACCATCACGAGCTTGTTGCGTTAAATTTGTACCTAACTTAGCAAGGATACCATCTTGTTTCATTTTACCTTGTTGCGCAGCTTGAGCAGCTTGCATTTCTTCATTAGAAGGTAAACGACCAGTTTGACGATAGAAAGCAAACTCTTCTGGAGTCACTTCACGACCATTAATTTTATAACGACGGTTTTCTGTGGAATAACCACCCATGTTACCCATCAATTGATTGAACAAGTCGTTCATGCTACCGAAGTCGCTACCAAAGTTATTGAAATTGTTGTTCATATAAATTACCTCACTTTTTTTACTACAAGTATATCGATTTGACTTTTTAAGTCTGTTTAATTTCTTGCTTTATTTCTAGGTTTCTTCAACCTTATGACATTATAATAATCTGATTAAGTCAAAAAGTCAATAGGTCAAAGATAAAATTTCTGACTTTTTTTGACTTTTATTTTGACTAATTAGATTTATACGGCAAGAATATAGATAAATGCTGGGTTTCTTCACTTTAAAAATTTCCTTATTTATTATAAATTATAGTAACAACTTACCAGGCTCTTAATGAAAGTATCTGTACATAAAAAAATCCATCACTAAATTAATAATTCAAATTCATAAACTCTCTATATAAAAGTCCTTCTTTTCATTTTTAAAGTTCTATGTAATAATAAATATGAATTTTACATGAATTTATTTATATCTGGGGGATACTATGAAAAAATTTTATGCAATTGCACTATTAACACTTTCGTTCTTGGGTTTTAACACACAACTAAATACCGCTGATGCACAAATGATTTTTATCTCGCAATATATGGATGGTAAATATTATGCGGATACTAGTAGCGCTACATTTGTAAAAGACGATAATTTTGCAACAGTATGGGCAATAAATGTAATCGGAAATCTTAATAGTGGCAAACAAACTATAACTACTTATTATTTTCAATATAACAAGTATAAACAACGCTATTATTGGACAGCTAGATCTCAATATGATACGCCTAAGGCGATAGACTTTAATAATAAATCACATTCAAACGCAATGATCCTAGGTGCTTATTGGGCATCTCATGATGTACTTTTTTAAAATAAACATCGATAAAAAATAGCCGTAAGGGATAAACCCTTACGGCTATTGCGTTTATTTGGTGATCAAGGAGGGATTCTAACCCCCGACCCACGGCTTAGAATATCTATGGCCCTAAGTCCTACTTCCCGTTTTGCGATTAAAATTAATTAATTTACCAGTCCAATATATTTTATGTAAATTATAATCTATGATAGACCATATTCCATTACATTCATATAACTTAGCTGTTGATAAAGGATTTTCCATTTGTATATTAGACTCTATATCATATAAAAGATTGCAAATATCATCATATGTTATAACATCTATTACAGCATCTCCAGAACTAGCTATGCCCATATTTTTCATCATCACAGCAAAAGTTTTATTATCCCTCTTATCATACACCTCATCAATTACGGTCATATGTGCTTTACGAAATTGACCTCTTTGCTGATCATTATACTTTTCAACTAACTGCATCTCCTTGAAAGGATTCATCATTTCTGGCCAATTATCATAAACTTTCTGAATTAATTCTTTTCTAGACCAAGATGGTGGCTTATGATGATATAATCCCAATACCCTAATTTCACAATCTGTATTTAGTAAAAATAATAATTCACCAGTTCTTTCCATAAAACAAGGATTATCTCTATGGGGCTTTTTCCCTAAATGAATATGAAGTATATTCCAATCATTAAACATTAAATCTTGTTCAACATCAAGATTCATACATTGTGTTGATAGATAAGGAGTTATATCTCCTCCTTCTGATAAATACTTTAATATATTCTCAACTCTTTTTTTGTACTCCGTTGGAATTTTGATATTTTTAGCATAATAAATAGTCTTTTTATTTCCACCAGCTATTTTTCTGTTAAAATTCAAAATTCTTATAACAGCTTGAGATCTATCATTCTCGGAAAAAATGAGCCCCTTTTCTTTTCCATAATTAATAACTACATCTTCAAAATCTCTAACTAAATGAATAATACCCACCCCATTCTATTACAAGTAAATTGTACTAAAATAAGTACAAACTACTAAAACAACTACTAAAAACAATACGAAAAACGGATAGCTCATTACGAGCTATCCGCTTTTTTCTTTGGTGATCCAGGAGGGATTCGAACCCCCGACCCACGGCTTAGAAGGCCGTTGCTCTATCCAACTGAGCTACTGAACCATGTGGATTACCTATATATGTAATTATCTATTATAGTATAAATTATGTACTATATATCGTCAATATTACGTTTTACCCTAAAAAAGGCAAAAAAAAATGGAGCGGGTGAAGGGAATCGAACCCTCGCGACCAGCTTGGAAGGCTGGGGCTCTACCATTGAGCTACACCCGCAAAAAAAAATGGTCGGAGCAGCAGGATTCGAACCTGCGACCCCCTGGTCCCAAGCCAGGTGCGCTACCAAACTGCGCTATGCCCCGTCATTAATTACTTGCTAATTATAGCAAACCTGGTAGTTGATGTCAACCACTACTCTTGCTGAGTTTTTACTCTGTTGAGTATCGCTCTGCAACGAAAATTATTATATCATTGATACAAATTAGTGACAAGTACTTTTTTACAACTTCATTAATTTTTTAAATTTTATTAGTACATATAAAAACATGCACCTCTTTCGAGGTGCATGTCATATTATTCTATAGTTATTTTATGGTTATGCCAATGCTTTTACAGCAAATAGATTAACCTTCGTAGCTACCGTCTTCTACTACGCCAGGGTTTTTAGCGATATCTTGTTTTACAGCAACTTCAGCAACTGCTTTAGCAACAGCTGGAGCTACACGAGGATCGAATACGGATGGCATAATGTTTTCTTCGTTCAATTCGCTATCTGGAATCAAATGAGCCAATGCTTCAGCAGCAGCCAATTTCATTTCATCAGTGATTTTAGTTGCGCGAACATCGATAGCACCACGGAAGATACCAGGGAATACTGCTACGTTGTTGATTTGGTTAGGAGCATCGGAACGACCAGTACCAGCGATACGAACGCCAGCTGCTTTCATATCAGCATATGTTGCTTCTGGGTTAGGGTTAGCCATTGCGAATACGATTGCATCGTCAGCCAAGTTTTCCAAAATTTCTTTTGTGAATACGCCTGCTGCAGATACGCCAAGAAGAATGTCAGCGCCTTTAGCGTTTTCAGCCAAGTTGCCATGTTTTTCTTCAAGTTTAAGCAAGTCAATCAATTCGGATTGCAAAGAATCAAGACGTTTGTAGTCTTTGTGCAATACGCCAGAGGATACTAACAATGTAATATCGCGAGCGCCTGCAAGGTATAACAAACGAGCGATGTTTGCACCAGCAGCACCAGCACCGTTTACAATAATTTTAGCTGTTGCTAAATCTTTTTTAACTAGGCGAAGAGCACCTTTAACACCAGCTAAACAAGCGATAGCTGTACCGTGTTGGTCATCATGGAATACAGGGATTTCCAATTCTTCTTTCAAACGGTTTTCAATTTCATAGCATTTAGGAGAAGAAATATCTTCCAAGTTAATGCCAGCAAAGTTTTTTTGCAATAATTTTACAGTGTTGATCAAAGTATCAGCATCTTTTGTATCTACAACCAATGGAATGCAGTCTACATCGCCGAATTTTTTGAACAATAAGGATTTACCTTCCATTACAGGCAATGCTGCTGCAGCGCCGATATCGCCAAGACCAAGTACACGAGTACCGTCAGATACAACGGCAACCATGTTGGAACGGCAAGTTAATTCGAAGGATTCTGCTTCATTATCTTTAATACGCAAGCATGGTTCTGCTACACCTGGTGTGTAAGCTACAGATAAATCATGAGCGTCTTTTAATTCATATTTAGTTCCTACAGTAAGGAAACCTTTTAATTCACGTTTTTTTTGTACAGCTAATTCACGTACGTCCATAATAATTCTCCTTTGTGGATAAACTCGGACTCTTTTGAGTCGGTAATTAATACCTTTAACTAATTGTATTATACAAAATGATATATAACAATTCAAGTTTTTTCGATATAGTTTTCCGAATATTTTAGAATTAAATTCTATTAATTTATACTAGTAATAAAAATGATAACTAAACAAAAAGTAGATAAACCATATAGGGCTTATCTACTTCGGTATTGTGTACACATTATATGATAGGATATATAGCATACTGAATATACATTTTTATTTATGCTTTTACGGATGGTAAGTTACGGCCATAGAAAATTTCCATCATTTCTTGCTTTAATTGATGTTTAATTTGTTTGATTTCTCGTTCGCTCAATTCAGCTTCAGTAATGCCAAATAGGTAATTATCTAAATCAAACTCTTTTAACATCATTTTGGTATGGAAAATATTTTCTTGGTATACGTTTACATCAATCATGTTGTACATGTTGCGAGTTTTTGCATTGATGTAATTTTGGATGGAATTGATGCGATGGTCGATGTAGATTTTCTTACCAGATACGTCGCGTGTAAAGCCACGTACATGGTAGTCCAATGTAAGGATATCGGAATCAAAGCTTTGAATTAAATAGTTAAGTGCTTTAAGTGGAGAGATTTGACCACATGTGGACACTTCAATATCTGCACGGAATGTACTAATCCCTTTATGTGGATGGCTTTCAGGATAGGTATGTACAGTAAGGTGAGATTTATCAAGATGCATTACGACATCTTCTTTTTCAATTTCCTCTTCAGAAATCAAAATTGTTACGGATGCACCTTGTGGATCATAGTCTTGTTTCGCTACGTTAAGGATATTGGCACCAATAATATGGCTAACCTCAGTTAAGATCGCTGTTAAACGATCCGCATTGTATACTTCATCAATGTACTGAATGTATTGTTTTTTCTCTTCTTCTGTACGAGTATAACAAATATCATAAATATTAAAACTCAACGTCTTTGTGAGATTATTAAAACCATATAATTTCATTTTAGGCTTTGCTTTAACTGGTGTATCCATGATATGTCATAACCCTTTCCATGCATAGACTTACTATTTTTTCTGAAAGCTTTTCAAACCGTATCAGAATAAGCTTTCACCATATAACTAAACAATTTCTTGTTTATACACAAACTCTACATCAAACTGTCCATTATCGTAGGTAACGATGGCAAAGGTACCACCAGAGCGGTCGCGAGCCAACGAAATACTGCCAGGATTCACGAATACCGCATCACGAACACGAACCTCACCATGATGATGGCTATGGCCAGATACGATAAGGCGCGCCCCCATATCAGTTCCTAACTCAATCAGTTTTTGTATACGATTATAATATGATACCTCATGACCATGAGTCATGTAAATATAGGTATCCTCTAGGGGAATCAACTGTTCGCGCGGCTCAAGAGGTTGTACACGGTCGTTATTACCACGCACTGCATACACAGGAATATCTGTATGCTCCTGCATGTAACGAGCATCATCACCAAAGTCACCGGCGTGAAGCCACATATCAATGTCTTGATCTGCTGTAGCCTCTAAGACGAGGTCAATATCCTCTAGATACCCATGGGTATCGCTTAAAATACCAATTCGTTTCATTTTATAAGTTCTCTAATACTATTATATTACATATTTATATGAACTATACCATATAGTTCGAAAATATTAAAGCTTGTTAATTAATTCGCGTAGTGCACGGCCACGATGACTAATCTTTTCCTTTTCTTCGATGCTAAGTTCAGCCATAGTCTTTTTAAATTCAGGCACATAGAAGTATGGATCATAGCCAAAGCCATTGTCCCCTTTTGGCTCGTCTTGTACAAGGCCATCGCAATAGCCTTCTGCTGTCACTTCACGACCATCAGGATATACGAGGGCTAAAGCACACACATAATGACCTGTGCGGTCGCTTTTACCTTGTAGCTCACGAATCAATTTTTCATTATTAGCTTGATCATCACCATGGTGGCCGGCATAACGAGCAGAATACACACCTGGTGCCCCATTAAGAGCATCTACAGTGATACCAGAATCATCGGCAAGGCATGGACGATTTGTAGCCTTTGCATAATAGCGAGCTTTTAAAAGAGCATTTTCCATAAAGGTTTTACCAGTTTCCTCTGGTTCTTCGATGGAAATGACCTCTTTTACCGGCACACAGTCAATAGATAAATGAGAGAAAGCTTCGGAAAACTCACGAATCTTCCCTTTATTCCCTGTTGCTAATACGATTTGTTCCATCTTACACCTCCGGAGCTGTAGGATATACCTTACCTACTTTATCTGCTGTCACGCCAAGTACTTCACGTTGTTTAGCCATAAGCTCATCGGTAGCAGCCTCTGCTAAATCAAGTAATGCGTTGAGTTCATCACGGTTAAAGGTACCGTGTTCACCAGTACCTTGTACCTCAACCATATCACCAGAGCCGGTGCGCACCACGTTCATGTCAACGATAGCTGCACTATCTTCTTCATAGCAAAGATCCGTAATAGGCCCCTCTGGACCAATACCTACGGAAATAGCTGCACAGAAGTCAGTAATCGGGAATTTGCCTGCGCCACCAAAGGTGAAGTCCACCGCATCAACGAGGGCTACAAAGGCACCTGTAATAGATGCTGTACGCGTACCTCCATCTGCTTGAATTACATCGCAGTCGATCGTAATAGAACGTTCACCAAGTGCTTCAAGGTCTACAACAGCGCGCAATGCTCGACCGATAAGGCGTTGAATTTCTACAGTGCGGCCCGTTTGTTTACCCTTTGCCGCTTCACGGCTTACGCGAGTTTTCGTAGAACGTGGCAACAAGGAGTATTCTGCTGTTACCCATCCTTGACCAGATCCTTTTAGCCAGCGCGGCACAGAATCCTCTACAGTAGCTGTACAGATAACCTTAGTCTTACCGCACTCAATGAGTGCAGAACCTTCTGCATACTCTGTAAAATTCCGTGTTATTTTAATAGGTCTCAATTGACTTGCTGTTCTATTATCGCTGCGCATAGGAACCTCACCATTCTAAAACTAAACATTAGAACGCCCCTTACACAAAGGGGCGTTATTTCTTCTTATTATATCACAATTTAACTATTTTTTATTACCATGAATCAGATTGTAACATCCGTTACAAACACAATATGATGCATTCCTATAAAAAATCATTACCATATTATAAGAATCTCTACCATATTATAAAAACTACAATTATAGTTCATACTGACCTTCACCAAGTGGATCTACTACAACATAGCGACTAGCTCCGCCTTCTGCTTTAGCCCGTTCAGCCTCTGCAATGGCGTCTTGACGAGTTTCTTCATCCGCTTGCCAAGGGATAAACATAGCATATACGCTTTGCGGTCCATAAGGTCCATATTGGCCTCGTGAAAGTACGCTATGCCACCCCACCTTATCTTCGTACATGCGAACCTTTTCAAGGCGTTCCTCTTGTACACCCGTTTCATCATAATACACATTATAGCGGTTAGACCATATATCTCCTACACCTGTTCGTTCCGCTTCAGCCATCTTATGTCGATTAGCCCATTGCACCTTCCACTTAGCGATAAGGTCATCTATATAAACGGTTACGTTTTGGCTTTGCTTATATTTAACAGGGTCAAAGGCCGGTTCTACAACCTTACTGTAATCAAGTCCTGCCATAGATAAGATAATACTTGTATTTACATATGGCAACGCCTCTTGTACGGAGTAACCGCCCTCTAATACTGCTATATCTGCTTGTAATAAATCCACCAGCTCAGCATAGCCCTTTGCAGTAACCTGCATATTCGCTAAAGGATCACTAAAGTGATTATCTTGCCCTGCAGAGTTAATAACAATATCTGGATTAAACTCTTCTAAGATAGGCAATACAAGTTCACGCATGACCTTCATCAAGCCTTCGTCACCTGTGCCTGGCGGTAACGGGATATCTATATTGCCACCGATTGCTTGGGGCCCACCAAATTCATCCATAAATCCTGTGCCAGGATATAGGGTTCGTCCATCTTGGTGGAAACTAATGTATAGTGTATCTGGATCATGATAGAACACATCTTGAGAGCCATCACCATGATGTACATCTGTATCCACCACAGCAACCCGTTTAATACCATAGGTTTGACGCATATGTTGAATCATGACAGCTTCAATGTTAATGGTACAGAAACCACGAATACCATGAACCATGGCCATCGCATGATGCCCTGGCGGTCTTACTAAGGCAAAAGCGCGATCTACTTCACCGCGCATAACCGCATCAGCAGCGGCAATAGCACCACCTGCAGACACGCGGTGTGCTTCCGTTACCCAGGACTCTAAGTCAGGAGCGCCTACATGAACGCGCTCTATGGTATCCCAATCGGCCACGATAGGATTATATTCCACAATATTTGGTATATCTAATAAGCCTTCCTCAACGATTTGATCACGCGTATACAGTAATCGCTCTTGTCGTTCTGGGTGGGTTTCAGAAATCTTCCAGTCGAAAGCAGGGAAAAATACAAGCCCTAAACTATGCTTTGATGTATTTTTGTCAGTATTCAACTTATTACGTACATTTTTATGGGTATTAATAAGTCCATGACGCTCACGATAGGATAAGCCTTTATTCCACATACTGTTTCACCCCCGCTGCTAATTGTACTTTTACAGTGATTAATCGTTCCATCGATTGCCAGCCCTCAACAACAGGGAAATCTTCTATACTAATGACCTCTATATCTTGGTCCTTACCAAGACCTAAACGCAATGCTTCTTCACTGAGAGCTTCTTTAGCTCGTTCCACCACTTGTTCTACTCGCTTCAACGTACAGGTTTGTTGTTTAATCCCTAGTTCAGGAATAACGAGTAAGCGTCGTTTTGTATCGACATGAACAGTGAGTTCAATGGTCGATAATGCTAGGGCTGCTCCGATAGCATTCGCCACCGCCGCATTTTCTGGTATGGTAATCGGTAAATCCATATATTTACCTATGCTAGGTCCAAGGCTTGGCGCCGTTCCACCTACTACCACGATTTGAGCAGGCACAAATACATCGGGGTTCACAATATCCGCTACTACATAGATAGGTCGTTTGTTTTCTGCCCTTACCACCTCATCTATGCCATGCTGAATTGTTTGCAACGCCTTATTTACGATTGATTGAGCAACGTCAGAAGCAGTTACATTCCCTGCTAATTGTTGTTGAGTCTCAGTTGTATCTCCGTTTGTACTAGCATTTAGTCTCTTAGCCAATACCTCCATAGCTCGTTCAGCTAATTCAACCTTACCATAGCTCGCATACCCTAGTACGATGAGAGCATCCCCTAGTGTAGGTTCTGTCCCACCTAATGCTACCGATGGGCCCACCCGTTCAGGTCCGACAGTAATTTCACCATCTACAATGCGAACGACAGATTCACCGCCAATACCGACGGAGGTAACTGCAAAGGAGCGTACCGCACTAGGGTACTCACGGATGGATACACCATTTTTGGTCATCAATGGTTTGCCATGCTTCCAAAGAGAAATATCTGTAGTGGTGCCCCCAATATCTAAAGCAACTGTATGCTCTTCACCAATTGCACCAAGGGCGGATAGGCCAAGCACAGTAGCTGCAGGTCCCGTAAAAGCAGTCTCTACAGGTCGACTCACCATATGCTCCATAGGCAAGGAACCGCCATCAGCTTTCAAAATATGGAGTGGAGCCTTAATATTACGAATGCTAAGGGCCTCTTCAACATTACGCTTAAAAATAGTAAATACAGGTGTAACAGCACTATTAAAATAAGCGCTAATGGTACGGCGTGGGAAATTCAATGAACCACTCAATAAACTACCATTAGAAATAGTATTATACTTATCTTTCAGTTCTTCTGTTATAGATAGTTCCTCTTGCGGATTACGCACTCCAAATTTAGCAGATACAGCGGCTAAATCAGTGCCACTACGAGATTGAACCATTTTAGCAACTTCACGTACTGCATTTGTAGGTGTCCGTTCCACCACAATCCCTCTATGGTCCGTATAGCCTTGAAGATAGATAGGACTCACAGGAAATATATCGTCTACATTACGACCAGGCCCAGTTACTACATAAAGGTCTACTACTTGCTCCTTCTCTTCTACGATAGTATTTGTTACCACTGTAGTGGATAGAGTAACTTGTTCAATATTTGATGTATTACAGTCTGTTAAAACTGCATCTAACGCCTCACCTATGCCTTGCATTAGATTATCTTTTGTAGTCCGTCTTTTAGCAGATGCTACTACACGATGACCGTCGATGATGACCGCATCTGTGAAAGTACCACCTACGTCTAAACCTAGTAACATATAACCTCCTTTAACTTTCACAATATATAAAAAGGCTGTACCCATCTCTATGTGATGAGTACAGCCTTCTGTTATTTACCAGATACAGATGCGTAATTTTTAATGATAACAATCGGAGTCATTTGGCTATCATTACCAAATGGATTATCAATCAATAATTGTGCAATTTTATTACCGTCAATGCCACGGCTTGTACCTAATACAGCGGAACGTTTTAAGTCATTAACATCTGCTACAACAGCGCCGTAACAGCCTGTACGAGATACGATTTTCTCAGCTACTTTATCTGGATCCTTTGGACCAAATACAATGTGTTTATCAAATGGAGGCATTGTGCCAGTTACGTCATCAGTTAAGGATGCCGCACGAGCAATTGCATAGAATACACCTGGTTTGCGGAAGATTTTAGCAATAGCACCTAAAATGAAGGCACCTAATACTTTCCATTTACCATCCAAGTTCATAGCGGATTGCATGCCATAAATAGATGCCATAGAACCATCTGGATGGATAAAACGATTGATTAAACGAGCTTGCCAGCATACATCTAGCTCTTCAGGACGTGTAAAACGACCTTGTGTAATAGCTACTACAGATTCAGCTACACAAACGATATCTTCAGGTCCAATATTATGACCGCCAAATTCAACGATAGCATCCACGATGTCATCATTATCTGTAAGGATACGTGTTGGCACACATACTAACTCTAATTCTGCCATTGTTATGCCTCCTTATTGAACCAATGCTGCTTGAACTTCTTCAGCAGTCAAACGAATACGTTGTTTATCGATATGATAATCTGTACGGCCTACGATTTGGTAGTAAATATCGATGTCCATATAAGGGAAGCCCTTAATATCTTCACGAATATTGCCATTTTTACCTGTCAATGTAACGAATACACGGATAGTACCGCCTTTGCGAGGTTTGATGATAACTGCTTCAAAATAGCCATCATGACGAGGACGATTAATGTCCATAGCCCATGCATCTACTTTCACAGCATCAAAATGTTCCTCTGGTAACAATGGACGTGGGAACAAATCCATAATTGTACCAAGTTGACGTCCTTTATTCACAAATGGAATATCACAGAACAAGGTAATGGATTCAAAATTACGATCAGATACTTGGAAGTTTGTCGCACGTTTTGGCAACAAGATAACCTTTTCATTACCTTGTTTCAATACGAACAAACGGAATAATAAATACAAAGCGGCAATAGCTACAATAATACCTATTACTACACTTAGGATGTTATAAAACCACATAGGGCATCTCCTTTACAATGTAATATGTTCAATAGTACGACGATTTGTATCGAGGAAGGAAGCGCTCAATGTATCACCAAGCTCTACATCCTTTGTAAAATACAATGTCACAGTGCCTGCAGATTTTTGAGGATTAAACAAACCCTTACTCTCTAATCTACGACGAACTAACTCACTCGTTTCAAAAGCAGGGTCGATAAATTGAATGCGCCCTGACGTTAGCTCCTCTAGCAAAGGTTGTACAAATGGGAAATGAGTACAGCCCAACACAACGACCTCAATCTCTCGAGATAATAAAGGCTCTAGATACTCAGTACATACATCACGCACAAAGTAATCATCTAAATGACCTTGCTCAATGAGACCGGCTAATTCAGGACAAGGCTGTTCCCAAACAAACACTTCATGATCAACTTCAAGTGCTACATGTTTATGAATATGACTATTCACTGTCGCTACCGTCGCCATGATACCAATCGTCTTGCTTTTGCTTTGACTAATCGCTGTTTTCACACCTTGTGACACACCAATAACTGGTACAGATACGCGTTCGCGCACCGCATCAAGGGCTACAACAGTAAACGTATTGCAAGCAATGACCATCAATTTAACAGGCTGTTTTTCAAGAGCCTCTGCAATACGACAAGCTAAATATGTAATTTCATCATCACTGCGATTCCCTACAGGATTATTCGCATTGTCGCCAATATAGATGAAGTCTTCGTTAGGAAATTGTTCTTGTAAGACCTTTAAAACAGATAGCCCGCCTACACCGGAGTCAAATACACCGATAGGCAATTGTTGTACATTACTCATTAGGCATCTCCTCAACAGCTGCTAACATAGGCTGATAAAAAGTGTCGTCTAATCGCACAATTTTACCTGTTGATTTTGACATAAATGCATTCTTAGTCTCCCCCGTAGCTAGGAGAGCACCATCACTGACACGGCGCATACGATATCGAAATACCATTTGAGCACGCGTCATCTTAACCAAATAGGTTTCGATATGTAGCTCATCATCGAAATTTGCTGGTTCTTTATAATTGCAGGATACATTCATAATAGGAAATACAATATCCTCATTCATCATATCCCACAGGGTTACACCGATTTTACGAAGGAATTCAATGCGTGCCAGTTCAAACCATCTAAAATGGTTACTATGGTGCGCAATACCCATCATATCGGTTTCGTAAAATCGTACATTTACTGAAGCAATATGCATATATTTATCCTTCTTTTTTCATAGAATACAACCTTCATTGTATATCTATTACTTTAGCGTGTCAAATAAATAAAGGCAGTTCAATCGCAACGAATCAAACTGCCTTAATGGTTAAAAGCTAGTTACTGCCACCAAATGGGAAGTATTTTTTTGCCTCTTCTTGATGACGAGTTTTAATGTAACGATTGGCAACCTTGAAGGCAAGACCAAGCACGGCTACATCATCTATCCAACCTAATACAGGAATTGTATCCGGTACAATATCAATAGGTAATACGAGATACCCTAAGGCACCAGCAATGACTGCTTTTACATATTTTGGAGTGTCCTTGTCACGCATACAAAGGAACAAGGTCACTGCTCGTTGTACAAAGGCAAGCTTCTTACCATATCGTCCTAAAAAAGCGGCGAATTTAGATTCGTTAAAATACTTACCATATGTAATAATTTTTAATGGATTCATCTTCATAATCCTTTAGCGCCTATTTGCGCAAACCACCAATTTTATCTTTTGCTGTATTAACAGTGTTTGTAGCAACATCTTTTGCTGTTTCAACAGCATCATTAGCTTTAGTTTTTGCAGTTTCTACTGCAGCTTGTGCAGAAGCTTTAGCTACTTCTACGCCGCCTTTAGCTAATTCTTTAGCTACATCAATATTTTCTTTAGCAACATCAATTTTCTCTTTTGCCGCATCGGTTACTTTCGCCACAACTTCTGCTGCATTGTCATGGAGTTGATATTTAGTTTCTGTATTCCATTTATCGATAGCAGGTGTTACTTTTTCTTCGTAAACTTGTTTCAAAGTTTCTTTAGCAAGACCTGTTTCATTAGCAATACCAGCCCAAACGTCGCGTTGACCTTGTGTAAAAGGAATGCTAGCGCCTGCATCACGGATGATGTCACCAGCAATAGCTTTACCGCTTTCAAGGAATTCTGCAACCATTGGTTTATAACGTTCGATATCAGAAGGCATACCATCTTGGATCCAGATATGTGCAATTTTACCAATTGCATATGTCAAACCGATAGCAACAGGTACACGAACTGCTTTAAGAGGGATCAAAAGGGATACAGCAGCTGTACCTACAGCTGTGCTAAGACCACCAACTAGACCCACTACGGCACCAGATTGCAATTCCACATCGTAAAGATGGGCAATGCGAGTTACCATATACGTTGCATTGGCGCACAAAGCAACACTGCTGAATTTAGGGGACAATGCTAAAGCCGCCGCACGACCTGCACCCCAGAAAATAAATTGTTCAACTTGATAGTCACGATCTTGAGAACCATCCATAAGTGGCTCAAGTGTTACGCCATTATATTCTGCCATAAGTATTCTCCTTTGTTGTGAACCAACTATAGGTCATATTATTAGTATTATTATACCATTCTATTGGTATAAGGGGAATGAATTTTTACAATTCTCCTAAAATTTAAAAAGTAAAATATTATCCAAGATTTTCAATATTACCAACTAGTGAGACCACCATCGATAGTCCACGCAGCACCCGTTACAAAGGACGCTTTACTACTCAATAAAAATACAATTACCTCTCCGATTTCATGAGGTTGACCAATACGACCTAATGGGTAATGTTGCCCCATTTCAGCCTTAGCAGCCTCTGCATCTTGTTGAGCATTGGCAATTTGTTTATCTACTAAGGATGTATCTACATCACCTGGACATACGCAGTTGACGCGAACACCATGCGGTGCCATTTCTAGGGATAGAGATTTCGTAAAGCTCACTACCGCACCTTTTGAAGCGCCGTATACTGAGCAAGCCACATTACCTTGTAAGCCTGCATCACTGGCTACTGTTACAATACTGCCCTTTGTAGAACGCAAATAGGGTAATGCAGCTTGGCACAAGAAGACTGTCCCCTTCACATTGGTGCCAAACATTTCATCAAAAGCAGCCTCTGTTACATCAGATAGCAATTCTTCTTCATAGTAGCCTGCGGCTGTTACGAGAGCAGATACACCGCCAAATAGTTTGACTGTTTCTTTTACAATACGCTGACAATCTTCAATTTTAGATACATCACCTTGGATGTACTGCACCCTTGAAGAATAGCGGCGCAATTTCATCTTAGCCTTTTGTCCTGATTTTTCATCACGACCATTGATGACAACACACCAACCTTCTTTAAGAAGCAATTTTGCCGTAGCAAATCCGATTCCTGATGTGCCACCACTAATCAATGCCACTTGTACATCACTTTTATGAGGCATACCTTGCCCTCCTACAATGTTGAAACATAGTCATAGACCAATTTCAACAACATCACTGTCGTTACCGACAAGAACACAACACGTACTAATGAGGAGCCCTTAGCAATGGCTAAATGAGATCCTAAGTAAGCGCCTATAATTTGACCTGCCCCTGTAGCAAGGCCATATTTAATATTAACATGTCCTAAATATAAGAACACAAGTAAGGATGCTAAATTACTAGTAAAATTCAATATTTTTGCATTCGCAGAGGCATGCAAAAAGTCAAAACCAGTAAATATAAAGCCCATAATCAAAAATGTACCTGTACCAGGTCCAATAAAGCCATCATAAATACCAATACCAAGAGCAAAAGCCATACATATATATAATGCTTTGCCCGCCACCTGAGACGTACGATTCACCTCGCCCCAGTCCTTTTTAAATACCACAAATAGTGTGACACCAACAAGAAGGACAATAATGATAGGTTTTACATATAACGGTGGCAACGATACGACGGCTAAGGTACCAAGCATAGAGCCTATAAATGTAAAAGGTAGTAATTTGCGAACCAAGGAAAAATCAACCATGTGATTTCTTAAGAATGTAATTGACGCACTACCAGCACCAAAGATACTAGATAATTTATTACTACCTAATGCCATACTGGGTGGAAGATTCGTCAATAGCATAGCAGGAACAGAGATTAGTCCCCCACCGCCCACAATGGAGTCTACAAAGCCTGCAAAGGCACCTGCTACAGCGAGCAAAACGAGAATTAGGATATCAAAGGGTAACCCCGTTACCTCAATAAGCCACTCCATATAAACCTCCTACAGATAGCACATCAACGGTCGCCAAAAGGCCACCGTTGTCATGCGTGTTTATGTTATTTTGCACCTAGACGATCAAGGGCTAATGTATAACCATCAGCACCATAGACTAGACATCGTTTTACACGACTAATGGTAGCCGTGCTTGCGCCTGTTTCTTCTACGATTTTTTCATAGCTATCCCCTGCGCGTAACATCTTAGCTACTTGTAAGCGTTGAGATAAAGCTTTCAATTCATTAATCGTACAGATATCTTCAAAGAATGCATAGCATTCCTCTGTATTTTCAAGCGTTAAAATAGCGGTGAATAACTCATCGTTTTGCTGACTTCTCAATTTTTCATTGATACTCATAGGATCCTCCTACTTCTTATTCATCGCTTTAGACCAAGCATCACCAATCATTTGTACTAATTGTACCAAAATGATCAAGATGATGATGGTAGCAATCATGATATCAGCTTGGAAACGTTGGTAACCATATCGGATAGCAATATCACCAAGGCCACCGCCGCCGATGGCACCAGCCATTGCAGAGTAACCGATGAGGTTAACGATAAGAACCGTCACATTGTCGATAATTGTAGGCAATGCTTCAGGTAATAAAACCTTCCATATGATTTGAAGTGGGCTTGCACCCATAGATTGAGCCGCCTCAATAACACCAAAGTTAATATCTTTAATAGATGTTTCTACAAGGCGCGCTAAGAATGGAATCGCCGCAATTGTTAACGGTACGCAAGCAGCTGTTGTACCAATAGATGTACCTACTACCATACGCGTAAATGGAATGATAGCAACCATCAAGATGATGAATGGTACGGAACGCGTTGCATTGACGATGGCACCTAATACTTTATTAAGCGCTACATTTTCTAAAATATGGCCCTTAGATGTGACTACCAAAACAACACCGAGAGGAATACCAAGCAACATAGCCATAATCGTAGAGATAATGGTCATTTGCAATGTATCAAGGGTACCAGTTATGAGAAGGTTAATTATTTGCTCTGACATAACCGATCACCTCGCTTTCAATTGGTAATGTTTTGATGTAGTCTAAGCCCTCTTGTGCATTTTCAGGATCACCATTCAAAATGACAATGAGGCGACCAACGCATGTATTTTGGATGTAATCAATACCACCGAAAAGGATGCTTACATCGAGGTTAAAGCGGCGTACAAGGCCTGCTACTACAGGTTCATCCGTAGCTTGGCCTGTAAATTTAAGGCGCACTAATGGAGCTGTACCACCAACCCATTGGTCGTGCAATTCCAAGTGCTCCAAAGCTTCTGGTGGCAAGTTTTCACTGACTACAGAACTAATAAATTCTTTTGTAGTATTTTCTCGTGGATGTGTAAATACTTCAACAGTGGAGCCTTCTTCGAGAATGACACCGCCTTCAATAACCGCTACGCGATCACAGATTTCACGGATAACATGCATCTCATGTGTGATGAGAACGATAGTAAGGCCCATCTTTTCATTGATGTCTTTCAACAATTTCAAAATGGATTCTGTTGTTTGTGGGTCAAGAGCAGATGTAGCTTCGTCACAAAGAAGAACCTTTGGATTAGAAGCTAAGGCACGAGCAATACCAACACGTTGTTTTTGACCACCAGACAATTGAGATGGATAGTTGTTCATACGGTCGGTAAGGCCTACGATATCAAGAATTGGCATAATGCGTTCCTTGATTTCAGATTTGCTCATCCCTTGTAGTTCCAAGGGGAATGCCACATTGTCATATACGGTACGAGAGGACAATAGGTTAAAATGTTGGAAAATCATGCCGATATCTTTGCGCGCTTTACGCAAATCGGATTTACTAAGTGTTGTTAAATCTGTACCATTAACGATAACAGAGCCAGATGTAGGAGCTTCGAGCATATTGATGCATCGAATCAATGTGGATTTACCGGCCCCAGATTGACCGATAATGCCAAAGATTTCACCTTCTTTAACTTCAAGGCTAATATCTTTTAATGCTTCCACACGAGTAGCGCCTTCATAGACTTTACTAATGTGTTGTAATTGAATCAAAATAATGTCCTTTCTTAAGGTAAAAGTTTACCATTCTATGAAAGTAGATGACCTATTAAGGCAAACCTTCTTCCATCAATTTTTCTAATGCTTCGCGTAGACGAAGTGTAATAACACCTGGTTTACCACCAGATACTGGATTTCTGTCTAGCTTAGTAATTGGGATGACACCACCAATTGTATCGGTAAAGAATAATTCATCCGCATCATCTACAAAGGCGCGGTCGAATTCTTTTTCAATAACGGTAATACCTAGAGACGGTGCTACGCGAGTCAAAATCATTTGGCGCGTAATACCTTTTAAGATATGATTATCTGCTGGGTGCGTATACAAGATACCATCTTTTACAGCAAATACATTAGATGTAGCACCTTCTGTACAGATGCCATTGCGGAATAACATAGCTGTATAAGCAAATTTCTTTTCTGCTTTAGTTTGAGCCAAAATATTTGGAATCAAGTTAGTAGTCTTAACATCTACATGGTCCCAACGTTCATCAGGCAATGCAATCGCTTTTACCCCTTCACCCAATTTGTTCACTGCATCCATATCTAAATTACGAATGGACATGAGCATTTGTGGTTCTAGTTTAGAACGATCATATGCATGATGACGTGGCGCTACACCACGGGAGATTTGCAAATAAATATAGCCCTCTTTGATTTCACTTTGCTCGATTAAAATTTCGTGCAATTCTGTCAAATCATCTGGGGTCATTTTTACAGGAATATCCATTTCACGCATAGAGCGATACAAGCGATCTTGATGGTAAGACAACGCGAAGCAACGGCCTTTTACGACACGTACCACTTCGTATACGGAGTCACCAAACAAATAGCCACGGTCATCAATACTGATAACCTTAGCACCTGGTTCAACGAATTCACCATTAAAATATGTTAATTCTTGCATAGGAGCACCTCTTTTTCTATATCGTTACTCTATCAAGTAGTAATCATCATGGACTTATTATATCACAATTACTTTCAAATTTTCACACTTTACTTTGTGAAAGATATAACTTAGATATATAAAAATCCGCTAGGATACCATAGTTAAAAACTATATCCTAGCGGATCTATTTCTAATTATATAATTCGGCCTAACTCAGTACATTAAAACAATAATGCTGAGTTCAAGCTGAAAATCTTGTACCAATCAGTGTCCCAACACAAACTTACGTATTGGTTTAGGCACATAATTGAGCCCTACTGTAGTCAAGTAGGACAATCCTAGCGCCATCGCATACATAGCCAGCACATTGACTACGGTATACGAGAGATTGTATTTAGCCATCACCCCAGAGATGATTAACAACCAGAATGGATGTGCTAAATAAATGCCGTAGGACTTATCTCCTATTTCCGACCAAGTGGACTCCATAGTCGCATTCATTGGTAATGTTTGGAACAAGAACAAGCTAAATAGTGTTCCTAATCCCGTATAGAGGACACCCATTGGACTCATTTGATGAACCGTATAAATGGCTTCTAGCACTGTATAATGCCATACATCCATAACATAGTAGTAGGATCCGAGCATCAACAATATAGAACCTACTGCACTAACACCTAACAAGTAGCGATAGCGCCACATGTATTCGCATACCGTTTCATATCGTTCAGCACATACAGCCCCTAGCAAGAATATCCACACATAATGGATCACCCAATAGTTGAGTCTCATATCAAAGAGATATTTCAAGACAGGATTATTACTAAGGTGTTCTGTTACCCAACGGCCCAACATATAAGATGAAACATAATCGATACCAACTTGGATAACAAATAGTAAGACCATCCAAAATACTGGGCGTTTTAAAATGACTTTCACCATGGCCCGCCATAGTGGCATCATCACATAGAACCATAGAAGGATAACCATAAAGTACAGATGATACATAGATGTACCAAATAATAGGTTAACCGCCAATGGACCAGGATGTAAATTACCAAGGTTATGCGCCGTCAGTCCTGTGTAAAGCAGATAAAATATGGACCACGTAATATATGGAAATAGCACCACCTGAATACGGCGGTGCATAAATTCCTTATATGAGAATGGTCCCTCTACAGAGGTATGATAAAACAGTCCAAATGCAGAGAGGAAGAAAAATGCGGGTACCCCAAAGCGCGATAGAATTTCTAAGACGCTAATGAGCTCTAAATTTACAAAAGGATTTTGTAGTGCGTAAGAACCTACATGAATGCCGATAACACCGAGCATACAAAGGCCACGCATATAAGTAATTTCCGGTAAAAATGCTTTTTTCATAGCCATTCCCTATTCATTATTGACCAGGTACAACTGCTGGTGTTGGCACAAGGCGTGGACCTTGAGATGTTGTAGCCGGTTGTTTTACTACTGGAATTACAGATGCTGTAGTTTGAGCAGCTCCGGTCTTTACTGGTTGAGCAGGTTGTGCTGGTGCAGCTTGACCATTTGCTTGAGCTGCTGCTTCTGCTTTAGCCTTAGCTTCCGCTTCCGCTTTTGCTTTTGCCTCTGCTTCGCGTTTCAAGCGTAATTCTTTTTCGAGAGGTACCACTGGTTTATCGTAAATAGTGATATCTGTTTCGAATAGACGGCCCCAAGGGAATGTAGCTTTAACTGTACGAGGGTCGACTTTGAGGTATTTTTCAGCGAAGTCTTGAATACGTTCGCCTAAGTAACTTTCAAGACGTTCATTCAACTCGCCAGAGTAACGTACATTATCTGTGCGAATAGAATCTTGCATGCGGTAAATATCTTTACGGATATTTGCTTGGTACGCCCAGTTATCTAAGTATTGTTGCGTCAACATCTTGCGATGACCTTCTGGGCTCATAGTTTTGAGCAATACGCCTTGAGCAATAGCATAACCTACTGTATTACTTGCTGTATTCCAACCATTGTACGCACCGATTTTATATAACATATCACGTTTATACAAAGCAGATACTAATGTATTGTCCGCACCATTGTTATAAGCGATATCTGCAACGCTTACGTTTACGCCAGAATCAACAGCTTGTTGAATGCGATCTACGAAAGCATTTGTAGAATTAGAAATCATCGGGAAGTTCTCGAAGCTTTCAGATTCGCCAGTGCTTGTAGTAAGTGGTGTATTTACTGCTAATAACACAGTTGGTTTGCCTTGTGTCACCATTGTGCCACCTACAGCTTCAACGTGTTGCGCAATTGTTTTATCGATAGTTTGGTCTTCGTAACCTGGCAATGTTTTGCCGCCACCACCAAGTGGATAAATTACGGAGAATGTTGGTTTTTCTGTACTTTCATCTGTACGAGAACGAGCCATCAACAAGAGACCAAGTTGGTCAGCACCAGGGAAGCTACCGTATTTTTCAACAGGAATGTCCTTGGAGTATTTACTTAAGTAACGACCTTCTAGTGCAGATTGGGACAATTGAGATGTATCGTCATGGCCCAATGCGAAGTAATCGAATACCCCACTGCGAGTTTCATCGATTAACTCTTTATTAATTTTCATATTCTTTTGACGGCGATCAAACCAGTCTTGTAGGTATTCTACAGGAACAGAGGCTTGAAGGCTCATCAATTTTTGAGTTTCCTCTTGTGTTAAGGATCCAGAGTCTAATTTATCTTGCAATGCTGCAATTTGGAAGATGGTAGGACCATATTCTGCATAGTATGCTGGTTCAGTGCCGCCACCACTGGCACGTGGAGAGCGCATTACAGTACCGAAACCATAAATACGTACTTTTTTGTTGCGAGCTTTTAAGGACTCAATTCGTTTTAAACGGCTTTCCAATGTGGAAAGTGGAATGTTGTGTTTACGAGAGTCTACAAGGCCACCATAAATAAGCGTATCTGTACTCAATACCATCACATCAGCACGGCCTGCATTTTGTTCAACCCAAGCCATGATTTGATCCGCTTGACCTTGGTAGTTCTTACCAGAAATCAAATTTTGAGGTGGTGTCAATATAGTCATACCTGCTTCGCGAGCTGTATCTACAGTATATTGTAAGCTTACAGGACGATCATCTTGAGGTACGTACAACACGGTTTCCGCATCAATTTTAATAGATGTACCAGTAGCGATGGCTGCTGCCATAAGTGCTACTTTCAACCATTTATTCGTCATAAATCAAATCTCCTTCTGTGTAGCGAGTACTCCCGACTCGCAAAATGAACTGTTTTATAATACTCTCTTTTTCTGACACTTTTATGAAATGTTCATATGCTCAATAGTATAATTATATCATTTGACTATTATTTCGCAACCGGCTTGGTTTTCCCTACCTTCGGTAGACTCCAATTGTACTTGATGGCTAACAAACGGATAACGAGTACCACTGTGAAAGCACCATATACGGCCATACTGTCCCAACTAGATGTAACCATAAGGTAATAAACAATGCCGCCAATAATACTAGGCAATGCATATACATCCTCTTTTAAAACAGATGGGATACGCTGTGCTAGCATATCTCGGATAATCCCGCCACCTACTGCGGTTATTGTACCTAACAGTACAATAAATATAGGCAACTCAGGATAGAGTTTAAATCCTGCAGAAGCGCCTGTAACGGTAAATGATGCTAACCCTAATGCATCGGCTAATAAATAACTAGCTCGACTACGAGGGCCCATCGCATGCTTGCGGTATCGACTGTTGTAAATCAAGAACACGATAACTGTTACAGCTAAGACAACCGTTACGTACACCACATTTCGAAGTGAGTTTGGCGGAAAATAACCGAGCAATACATCCCGTACAATACCGCCACCGATAGCCGTAGCCAACGCCAACACGGCCATACCAAAGATATCCATCTTCCGAGCTACCCCAACAAGCGCACCGGATACAGCAAAGGCAATAGTGCCAATCATATCAAACATATACCATATAATATCCATAATTCCCCCATATAATCTATTCGCATAACTGCGTACACTGTGATAGACTTTATGTAAGCTATTATACATGAAGAGGTATGCCAATGACAAAAGACATTACTGTAGATATTGAAAATATGGATGAACGCACCCGCGACGAGTATTTTATGGCCATTGCTATGGAAGAAGCGCGCAAGGCTTATGAACTTGGAGAAATTCCTATCGGTGCCATTCTCGTAAAAGATAATACCATCATTTCACGCCACCATAATCGTCGTGAACTCGATCATGATGCAACGGCTCATGCAGAGGTCCTCGTAATCCGTGAAGCATGCGATGTCCTCAAGCGCTGGCGGTTGACTGGTTGTACCCTGTATGTTACGATAGAGCCGTGTCCGATGTGCGCTGGAGCCATTATCAACAGTCGTATTGATCGTGTAGTATATGGTGCAAGTGATTACAAAGGAGGCGCCGTAGAATCGCTATTCAATGTGCTCTCTCACCCAGGTTTAAATCATGAACCTGAACTGGCATCTGGTGTGCTTGGTGATGAATGTAGCCAAATCATGAAAGACTTCTTTAAGGAGCGCCGTAAAGCACGGAGGAGTACCCAAGAGGCTGAAGGGTCCGCACTCGAAATGCGGTAGGTCGGGCAACCGGCGCGGGGGTTCAAATCCCTCCTCCTCTGCCAACTAAACTATATAAAGCGCTAACCATGGTTAGCGCTTTTTTTGTAAAGAGGCTACTACTATGAAAAAATATTACCCTTATCTCATCACATTGAGTCATATGATTAATGACTCTTGTCAAAGTGTGTTACCTGCCCTCTTACCACTGTTCATTTATACCTATGGACTGAGTTTAGAGCAAGCAGGTTTTCTCATCTTAGCTAATACAGCATTATCTTCATTATTACAGCCATTACTAGGCTATATTTCAGACAAAATCAATCAGCCGCGGCTCATTGCCTTCGGTGTTTTATTATCTGCCTGTAGTACAGGTATGATGGGTTTTGTTACCTCTTATGAAAGCCTCCTTGTTTGCGCCACCTTAGCTGGTGTAGGTTCCTCTATCTTCCATCCAGAAGGCGCTAAAATTATGAACCGCCTCGGTGGTGGTAAAAAGGGTAAGGCTATGGGCACCTTTGCCATAGGCGGCAGTTCTGGCTTTGCCTTTGGTCCACTCTTTGCAGGCGCCATCGCCTATACAGTAGGTCCACATGGACTAGCTGCTTTTACAGTGGCAGGTATTATTATATTTACTGCTCTATTCGCCCTCATGCCTCGCATCGTAGCGCATGCGCGTACCATCGATCAAGTAGTAGCTACAGAAAATCCGATTGTAGCCGCAAAACCACTAAAAAACTATTGGAAATATTTTGGTATCTTGTTCATTATCATCCTAAGCCAGTCGGTAAACTTCCGCGTTATCAATGCGTTCATTCCTATCTTCTGGACTCGTGAACTCGGTACTAGCCCAGAACAAGGCAGCTTTGCCTTAACTGTATTCTTCAGTATAGGTATCTTCATGACATACATCGGCGGCCTATTAGGCGATAAATTTGGTCCGATTAAGATTATTAGACTATCCTTATTAGTTTGGTTGCCAGCTATGTTCCTATTAACCGAAGTTCCTAATTTCTCACCACTTATCATGATGCCTGTAGCGTACTTGCTACTACTCATGATTGGTGCTGCCAAAGCAATTAGCTACAGTCCAGTTATCGTACTAGGCCAAACCTATCTTGCTAAAAGTATCGGCTTTGCATCGGGCATTACCCTCGGCGTGAGCCAAACCATCGGTGGTATTATCGCACCTGTTGTGGGTAACCTAGCAGATACCTACTCCCTACCGGTCGCTATGATGACACTCGTGCCATTCCTCGTAATGGGCCTTGGGGCATCATTGCTACTTAAAGATCCAAAAAAATTACAATAAACAAAAAGAACCCTTCATCTTGAACTGCACCCCAAAAATTGGACACAATTTTTGGAGGTGCAGTTTTTTTATGTC
>UPXS01000012.1 GCA_900538355.1 uncultured Veillonella sp. | reverse complement strand
GCGAAGGTGGCCATACAGTAGGCGCTGGCGTTGTAACTGAAATCGAAGGTTAATTTAACCTTTTATGCTCATCGTAGTGATGCGTTGAGCACAATACATGCAGCATTCAGAGCGGCAGTAATGCCGCTCTAGTGTTGTGTTTTTAAACTATGAAGTAGAAGGTTGCCTCTGCGGAGGAGAATTTCTATGGAGCAGCCCATTCACGAAATGGACGACAGGAGGAATTATTAATAATGGCTAAACAGCAAAAAATCCGTATTCGCCTTAAGGCATACGACCACAAAGCTCTCGATCAAAGCGCTGCTAAGATCGTAGACACTGCAAAAAGAAATGGCGCAATGGTATCTGGTCCGATTCCATTGCCAACAGAAAAGAATATCTTCACAATTCTTCGTTCTGTACACGTAAACAAAGATTCTCGTGAACAATTCGAAATGCGTACACATAAACGCTTAATCGATATTCTTGAACCAAATTCGAAAACAGTAGATGCTATCACTCGTTTAGATTTACCAGCTGGTGTATCTATTGAAATAAAACTATAAGGAGGTGCGATAATGTCTAAAGCTATTTTGGGTAAAAAATTAGGAATGACTCAAGTCTTCACAGCTGAAGGCCAATTAGTTCCTGTAACAGTAGTGGAAACTACCCCAAGCGTTGTAGTGCGCGTTAAGACTGTTGAAACAGACGGCTACGAAGCAGTACAAATTGGTTACGGTTCCATTAAAGAAAAACATTTAACAAAACCTGTAAAAGGTCAGTTCGACAAAGCTGGCGTAGCTCCAGTTAAATATCTTCGCGAAGTTCGCGTAGCTAATGCAGCTGACTACACAGTAGGCCAAACTCTGGCAGCTGATATCTTCGCAGAAGGTGAATTGGTGGACGTAGTGGGTACAGGTAAAGGTAAGGGTTTTGCTGGCACAATTAAACGCCATAACTTCTCCCGTGGTCCTGAAACTCATGGTTCCAAATCTCACCGTGAACCTGGTTCCATCGGTCCTATGATCTCCGGTGGCGGCGGTAAGGTATACAAAGGTAAAAAACTCCCTGGACAAATGGGTGGTTACAGAGTTACCGTACAACGCTTATCCGTTGTGAAAGTTGATGCTGAACGTAACCTTTTATTGGTTAAAGGTGGTATCCCAGGCGCTAAAGGTAGCTTGGTTATGGTTCGCAACACGGTTAAACCTGTTAAATAATCATTTGTCGAAAGGAGGATTATGTAATGCCTACAGTAGCAACATATAATCAATCCGGCGTTAAAGTCGGTGAAATACAGTTAAACGATGCAGTATTCGGCGTTGAAGTTAACGAAGCCGTAATGCATCAAGCCGTAGTTCGTCAATTGTCTAACGAACGTCTCGGCACACATGCAACAAAAACTAGAGGTATGGTTCGTGGCGGTGGCCGCAAACCTTGGAAACAAAAAGGTACTGGTCGTGCACGTTCCGGTTCCAGCCGTTCCCCAATCTGGATTGGTGGCGGTACTACATTTGGTCCACAACCTCGCAGCTATTACAAAGCTATGCCTCGTAAGGCTAGACGTTTAGCAGTTAAATCTGCTCTTAGCGATAAAGTGAATAATAGCGAATTATACGTTTTGGAAGAAATCACATTAGCAGCTCCTAAAACTAAAGAAGTGTTGAACATTATCAATAGCTTCAATGTTGGTGATGCAAAAGTATTGTTCATCACTGAAGGTGATGTAAATGTTGAACGTTCCGCTCGCAACATCCAAGGCGTTAAAGCATTGGCTTGCGAAGGTATGAACATTTTCGATCTTCTTCATTACGATAAGCTCTTCATTACTAAAGGCGCTGTCGCAAAAATCGAGGAGGTACTTGGATAATGCAATTACATGATGTACTAATCCGCCCGGTTATTACCGAAAAATCCACTATGCTTATGGAAGAAGGCAAATACACTTTCCGTGTGCCTTTGACTGCAAATAAAGTGCAAATCCGTCAAGCAGTTGAAAAAATCTTCAATGTAAAAGTAGAAAAAGTAGCTACTATTCGTGTTTTAGGCAAAACTAAACGCATGGGTCGTACACAAGGTAAACGCAGCGATTACAAAAAAGCTATCGTTACTTTGAAAGCTGGCGAATCCATTGAATTCTTTGAAGGTGTCTAAGAGTCTAGTTGTAAGGAGGCCCACTAATGGCAATTAAATCATTTAAACCGTACTCCGCTGGTCGCCGGTTTATGACAGTATCCGCCTTCGACGAAATCACAGCAAGCAAACCAGAAAAATCTTTGCTCGCTAAGATTTCCCAAAAAGGTGGTCGTAACAATACTGGTAAAATGACAGTTCGTCACCAAGGTGGCGGTCATAAACGTCAATATCGTATTATTGACTTCAAACGTACTAAAGATAATATTCCAGCTAAAGTAGCAACAATCGAGTATGATCCTAACCGTTCTTCTCGTATCGCTTTGCTTAACTACGCTGATGGTGAAAAACGCTACATTTTAGCTCCTAACGGTCTAAAAGTTGGTGACGTTGTATTCTCCGGTCCTGAGTCCGATATTAAACCTGGTAACTGCTTACCATTGGCTAATATTCCAGACGGTACACAAATCCACAATATCGAATTGAAAATCGGTAAAGGTGGCCAAATCGTTCGTTCCGCTGGTACATCTGCTCAATTGATGGGTAAAGATAATGGCTACGCTATTCTTCGTTTACCATCTGGTGAAATGCGTCGTGTTCGTCAAGAGTGCCGTGCAACAGTAGGTGTTGTTGGTAACGCTGACCACAGCAACCTTGTAATTGGTAAAGCTGGTCGTCATCGTTGGATGGGCGTTCGCCCTGGCAACCGTGGTGTTGTAATGAACCCTTGTGACCATCCACATGGTGGTGGTGAAGGTAAATCTCCTGTTGGTCGTAAACATCCTGTTACACCTTGGGGCAAACCAGCACATGGTGTTAAAACTCGCGACAAGAAAAAAGCTTCTAACAGCTTAATCATTAAACGTCGTACAAAATAGGATAAAGGAAAGGAGATAAAATAGTGTCCAGATCTATTAAAAAAGGCCCTTTCGTAGCAGATCATTTGCTTAAGAAAGTTGAAGCTTTAAACGAAACTAACGAAAAGAAAGTTGTAAAAACCTGGTCCCGTGCCTCTACTATTATCCCAAGTTTTGTAGGCCACACAATTGCTGTGCATGATGGTCGCAAACATGTACCTGTATTCATTACAGAAGATATGGTAGGTCATAAATTAGGTGAGTTCGCTCCTACACGTACTTTCAAAGGTCACGGTAAGGACGAAAAATCTACAGGCAAAAAATAGGAGGAAATAATACATGGAAGCAAAAGCAATCGCTAGACATATCCGAATCGCGCCTCGTAAAATCCGTATCGTTGCAGATTTAGTGCGCGGTAAAAACATCGGCGAAGCATTTGCCATCTTGAAGTTCACTCCGAAAGTTGGCGCTGATGTAGTAGAAAAAGTTATGCGTTCTGCAATCGCAAACGCTGAACATAATTTCGATATGAATGTTGACAATCTTTACGTATCCGAGATCTTCGTTGATCAAGGCCCTACATTAAAACGCATTCATCCTCGTTCCCGTGGTCAAGCTTTCAAAATTTTGAAACGCACTAGCCATGTAACAGTAGTAGTTAAAGAAAGAGCTTAAGAAGGAGGGAAACAGAGTGGGTCAAAAAGTTAATCCACACGGTTTGCGTGTCGGTATCGTAAAAGATTGGGACGCAAAATGGTATGCAGATAAAGATTTCGCTGCTAATCTTCATGAAGACGTAAAAATTCGTAACTTCTTGAAAGAAACCCTTTTCATTGCTGGTATTTCCCGCATTGAAATCGAGCGTACAAATAAACGTATTAAATTGACTATCCACACTGCAAAACCAGGTATGGTTATCGGTCGTGGTGGTGCTGGTATCGAAGATATCAAAAAAGCAATGACTCGTTTCACTGACAAACAAGTGGACGTTAACATCGCAGAAATTAAACAAGCAGACATGGATGCAATCTTGGTTGCAGAAAACATTGCTAGCCAATTGGAACGCCGTATCGGTTTCCGTCGTGCAATGAAACAAGCTGTAGGTCGTACAATGCGCTTAGGTGCAAAAGGTATTAAAATCATGGTAAGCGGTCGTCTTGGCGGTGCTGAAATCGCTCGTAGCGAATCCTACCGTGAAGGTTCTATTCCTTTGCATACACTTCGTGCAGACATCGACTACGGTACTGCTGAAGCTCATACAACATATGGTTGTATCGGCATTAAAGTATGGATTTACAAAGGTGAAGTTTTGCCAGAAGCAAAACAACCTGCTAAGAAGGAAGAAGGTGGCAAGTAATGCTTATTCCAAAGCGCGTAAAACATCGTAAGCAATTCCGCGGCCGTATGAAAGGTCGTGCTATGCGCGGTAATACAGTGTCTCATGGTGAGTTCGGCTTGGTAGCATGCGAACCATCTTGGATCACTAACCGTCAAATCGAAGCTGCCCGTATTGCTATGACTCGTTATATCAAACGTGGTGGTAAAGTATGGATTAAAATTTTCCCTGACAAACCAATCACAGCTAAACCAGCTGGTACTCGTATGGGTTCCGGTAAAGGTTCTCCTGAATACTGGGTAGCAGTAGTTAAACCAGGTCGTGTAATGTTTGAAATGGACGGTGTGCCAGAAGCTACAGCTCGTGAAGCTATGCGTCTTGCAAGCCATAAACTTCCAATCAAATGCAAATTTGTTGTTAAGGGTAAAGAATTGGGTGGTGACGTAAATGAAGGTTAATGACATTCGCAATATGAGCGCTGCCGAAATGGAACAAAAAGTTTCCGGTCTTAAGGAAGAGTTATTTAACCTCCGTTTTCAGCTTGCAACAGGTCAATTAGAAAATCCTATGCGCATTCGTGAAGTTAAGAAGACAATCGCTCGTATTAAAACTGTACAACGTGAAGTTGAACTTAAATCTGAAAACGCATAATAACAGATTTGTTAAAGGTTGAAAAGGAGGCTTAAAATCGTGGCAGAAGAAAGAAACGTACGTAAAGTCCGCGTAGGTAAAGTTGTTAGCGACAAAATGAATAAAACTGTTGTTGTTGCTGTAGAACGTAAAGTACCTCACGCATTATATAACAAGCCAATGGTTAGCACTAAACGCTTCAAAGCTCATGATGAAAACAATGAGTGCCAAATTGGCGATACAGTTAAAATTGTAGAAACTCGTCCACTTTCTAAAGATAAATGTTGGAGAGTTGTTGAAATTCTTGAAAGACAAAAATAAGAGTGATGTAAGGAGGAATAGACGATGATCCAGCAACAAACAATTTTGAATGTTGCCGACAACACTGGTGCAAAACGTATTATGTGTATCCAAGTCATGGGCGGTTCTTATCGCAAATTCGGCAATATCGGTGACGTAATCGTTGCTTCTGTAAAAGATGCATCACCCGGTGGCGTTGTCAAGAAAGGCGACGTAGTCAAAGCTGTTATTGTTCGTTCTAAAAAAGGTATCCGCCGTCAAGACGGTTCCTATATCCGTTTCGATGAAAACGCAGCAGTAGTTATTAAAGATGACAAGACCCCTCGTGGTACTCGTATCTTTGGACCTGTAGCTAGAGAGCTTCGTGAAAAAGACTTCATGAAAATCGTTTCTTTGGCTCCAGAAGTATTATAAGAAGGAGGAACGCAGCATATGGCTAAACTACAAATCAAAAAAGGCGATACAGTTGTTGTTATCTCCGGTAAAGATAAAGGTAAGCAAGGTACAGTAATTGCAACTGAACCTAAAAAAGAACGCGTATTTGTTGAAGGCGTTAACACTGTAAAACGTCATACAAAACCTTCTCAAGCTAACCCACAAGGCGGCATCGTTACTAAAGAAGCTGGTATCCATGTTTCTAACGTAATGATCGTTGACCCAGAAACTAAAACAGCTACTCGTATCAAAAAAGTTGAAGGCAAAGACGGTAAATTCGTTCGCGCTACAGTTAAATCTGGTACAGTACTTAAATAATCAGGAAAGGAGGAGCTAAATAAATGTCTCGTTTATTTGAACAATATAACTCTGAAATCAAAAAGAGTATGCAAGAAAAATTCCAATACGGCAACGTTATGGAAATCCCTAAATTGGAAAAAATCGTTATCAACATCGGCGTTGGTGATGCAGTAGGCAATGCAAAAGCATTGGAAGCAGCAGTTAATGATTTGACTATCATTTCTGGTCAAAAACCTGTAATCACAAAAGCTAAAAAATCCATTGCGAACTTCAAAGTTCGTGAAGGCATGGCGTTGGGTACAAAAGTCACTCTTCGTGGCGAACGCATGTATGAATTCCTCGATAAATTGATCAATGCGGCATTACCTCGTGTACGTGACTTCCGCGGTATCAGCGCAACAGCATTTGATGGCCGTGGTAACTACGCTTTGGGTCTTAAAGAACAGCTCATCTTCCCTGAGATCGAATATGATCAAGTAGAACGTGTTACTGGTATGGATATCATCGTAGTAACAACTGCTAAAACAGATGAAGAAGCTCGTGAATTGTTGACTCAATTCGGTATGCCTTTTGAAAAATAATAGGAGGAACATATAGATGGCTAAAAAATCTATGATTGAACGCGAAAAGAAACGCGCTAAAATCGTTGAAAAATATGCAGCTAAACGTGCAGCGTTAAAAGCAGCAGGTGATTATGAAGGCTTGTCCAAATTACCAGCAAACGCATCCCCAACACGCTTACACAACCGTTGCAACTTAACTGGTCGTCCTCACGGCTATATGCGCAAATTCGGTATCAGCCGTATTGCGTTCCGTGAATTGGCGTACAAAGGACAAATTCCTGGTGTTAAAAAAGCCAGCTGGTAATATTAGACGAGAGGAGGTTTTTAGATTATGGTAATGACCGATCCTATCGCGGATATGCTTACGCGCATCCGTAATGCAAATGCTGCACTTCATGAAACGGTAAACATTCCTGCATCTAGAATGAAAGCAGCTGTTCTTGACATCCTTTTACAAGAAGGTTTCGTAAAGAACGTAGAAAAAGAAGAAAACACTTTAAAAGTAACTTTGAAATATGGTTCCAATAACGAAAAAGTTATTACAGGAATTAAACGTATTTCCAAACCTGGTTTACGTGTTTACGCGAAAAAGGAAGAACTTCCTCGTGTACTTGGTGGTTTGGGTATCGCAGTTATTTCTACATCCAAAGGCGTTATGAGTGACAAACAAGCTCGTAAAGAAGGTCTTGGTGGCGAAGTAATCGCATACGTTTGGTAATAGTAGCAATAGGAGGTAGAAATAATGTCACGTATCGGTAGAATGCCTATCGAGATCCCTGCAGGCGTTACTGTTACATATGATAACCATCATATGAACGTAAAAGGTCCTAAAGGTGAATTATCTCGCGATTTGCATCCAGATATGAATATCACTGTTGAAGGTAACACAATTACAGTAGCTCGTCCTTCCGACAATAAAGCTCATCGTTCCCTTCACGGTTTGACTCGCGCTCTTGTTGCTAATATGGTAACAGGCGTATCTGAAGGATTCACAAAAACTCTTGAAATCAACGGTGTTGGTTACAGAGCGGCTAAACAAGGCAATAAATTAGTTCTTACACTTGGCTTCTCTCATCCAGTAGAAATGGAAGCTCCAGCTGGTATTACAATTGAAGTTCCAGCTCCTAACAAAATCGTTGTTTCTGGTGCAGACAAAGAAGTTGTAGGCGCAGTAGCAGCTGATATCCGTAAATGGAGAAAACCTGAACCTTACAAAGGTAAAGGTATCCGCTATGAAGGCGAAGTTGTTCGTCGCAAAGCTGGTAAAGCTGGTGCAAAAGGTAAATAGTAATATCATCTATATGAATGAAAGGAGTGAATATCTTGCCTCGTAAATCTAGTAGAAATATCGCTCGAGCAAAACGTCATCTTCGTATTCGCCGTCACATCTCTGGTACGGCAACTTGCCCACGTTTGAACGTTTACCGTTCTTTGAGCAACATTTACGCACAAGTAATCGATGACGTAGCAGGTACAACTTTGGTTGCTGCTAGCTCTTTAGATAAAGATTTGAACTTATCCTATGGTGGTAACGTAGCTGCTGCTAAAGCTGTTGGTGAAGCAGTTGCTAAAAAAGCTATCGCTAAAGGCATTGACACTGTAGTGTTTGACCGTGGTGGTTACATTTACCACGGCCGCGTAGCAGCCCTTGCAGAAGGTGCTCGTGAAGCAGGCTTAAAATTCTAAGAAGGAGGAACTATAGACATGGCGAGAATTGACTACACCAGTCTTGATCTTAAAGAAAGAGTAGTATTCATCAACCGCGTAGCCAAAGTAGTTAAAGGCGGTCGTCGTTTTTCCTTCAGCGCTCTTGTAGTTGTTGGTGATGGCAACGGTTATGTAGGCGTTGGCTTAGGTAAAGCAGCGGAAGTACCAGAAGCAATTCGCAAAGGTATCGATGATGCTAAGAAAAATATTGTAAACGTAGCAATTAAAAATGGTACAATCCCTCACAGCGTAACAGGCGTATTCGGCGCAGGCCGCGTATTCTTGAAACCAGCTGCTGAAGGTACTGGCGTTATCGCTGGTGGCCCTGTTCGTGCCGTATTGGAATTAGTAGGTGTTCGTAACATCTTGACTAAATCTTTGGGCTCTTCTAACCCTAACAATATGGTTCGCGCTACAATCGAAGGTTTGAAAGAATTGAAACGCGCTAGCGAAGTTGCTGAACTTCGTGGTAAAACCGTTGAAGAAATTTATAACGCGTAATAAGGAGACAAGAAATGGCACAAGTTAAAGTAACATTAACAAGAAGCTTAATCGGTCGTCCTGAAGATCAACGCGCGACAGTTAAAGCTTTGGGCTTGAAAAAAACTAATTCTCAAGTTGTAAAAGAAGTAACACCTCAAATCGAAGGTATGCTTCACAAAGTTAGACATTTAGTAAAAGTTGAAGAAGTTTAATACTGATAAGGAGGTGCACTGAATGAAACTTCATGAATTACAACCAGCTGCTGGTTCCAAAAAAGCTCGTACTCGTGTAGGCCGTGGTTTAGGTTCTGGCTTGGGTAAAACATCTGGTCGTGGTCAAAAAGGTCAAAACTCCCGTTCTGGCGGTGGCGTTCGCTCCGGTTTTGAAGGCGGCCAAATGCCTCTTTATCGTCGTTTACCAAAACGTGGTTTCAACAACGTTTTTGCTAAACAATATGCTGAAGTTAACGTAGAACAATTGAACCGTTTTGAAGACGGTGCAACAGTTGATCCAGTAGCTCTTATTGAAGCTGGCATTTTGAAAAATGTACGCGATGGCATTCGTATTTTAGGTAACGGTACATTGGAAACTAAAAACTTAACAGTTATCGCTAATGGCTTCACTAAATCTGCTGAAGAAAAAATTACAGCAGCAGGCGGAAAAGTAGAGGTGATCTAGGGTGCTAGATAGCCTCTCGAACATCTTTAAGATTACCGAATTACGTAATAAGATTCTTTACACATTAATGATGTTTGCCATCTTTAGAGCTGGTATCCACATTCCTGTTCCAGGCGTTGATGCGTCTGTTATCGAATCCTTGTTTACATCCGGTAACCTATTCGGTCTATTAGACTTGTTTGCTGGTGGTGCGCTTAGTAAGTTCTCTATCTTTGCAATGAGTATTACACCTTACATCAATGCTTCCATCATCATGCAACTGCTTCAGTCTGTAGTTCCTCAGTTTGAAGCATGGAGTAAAGATGGTGAAGACGGGCGTAAGAAAATAGCGAAGGTAACTCGTTATGGCACCGTAGTCCTCGGCTTTGTACAAGCCGCAGGCATGGCATTTGCTCTTAGAGCAAACAACGCTTTGGTAAATAATGATTTCCTTAGTGTATTCGTTGTGGCCATCATCCTAACAGCAGGCACATGCTTGTTGATGTGGATTGGTGAACAAATCACAGCATATGGTATAGGTAATGGTATTTCCTTGATCATCTTTGCTGGTATCGTAGCTCGATTACCAGATGGTTTAGAAACTATTTATCAATATATCCAAAACGGAACAATCAATATGTTCCAAGCATTCTTATTTGCTGTAATTGCTCTTGCGATGATTGCTGTCGTAGTTGCAGTTACACAAGGCCAACGTCGTATTCCGATTCAATATGCTAAACGCGTAGTAGGTCGTAAAATGTACGGTGGTCACTCTACATTCTTGCCGTTGAAAGTCAATCAGGCAGGTGTAATCCCAATTATCTTTGCGTCATCTGTGTTGATGTTCCCTGTGACAATTGCGCAATTTATTGACAATGAATATGTTCATAAAATTGCAGATCTATTTACATGGGGTACGCCGTTACAAACGGCATTGTATGCATTATTGATTTTTATCTTTACGTATTTCTATACTGCAATCTCTATCAACATTACAGATATGGCAGATAATATGAAAAAATACGGTGGTTTTATCCCAGGTATTCGTGCGGGTAAACCAACTGCTGATTATGTGGATAACGTGATGACCAAGATCACTTTGGCTGGCGCTGTATTCTTAGCTGTCGTTGCTATTATACCGAATTTCCTCGGTAGTATTACCGGCGTCCAAGGCGTATACTTTGGTGGTACGGCTCTCCTTATCGTTGTAGGTGTAGCACTTGATACAATGCAACAAATTGAGTCGCTCATGGTAACACGCCACTATAAAGGCTTTGTGAAATAGGAGGGAAACAATATGTATATTCTATTAATGGGACCTCCTGGTGCTGGTAAAGGCACTCAGGCAGCTCGACTTATTGAAAAATACGGTATTCCCCAAATTTCAACAGGTGATATGTTCCGCGCTGCGATTAAGAACGAAACACCTCTTGGAGTTGAGGCTAAGAAATACATCGATGCTGGTCAATTGGTACCTGACAGTGTAACTGTTGGTATCGTACGTGATCGCTTGGTGAAAGATGACTGCAAATCTGGATTTATTCTTGATGGATTCCCAAGAACAACAGCGCAAGCTGTGTCCTTGGATGCAATCCTTAAAGAATTAGGAATTTCTTTGGACGCTGTACTTAACTTAAATGTTCCTTCCGAGGAATTAGTTAAACGTATTAGCGAACGAGCTGTTCTAGAAAATCGTGCTGATGATAACCCTGAAACAGTACAGAAACGTCTAGCTGTGTACGAAGAATCTACTAAACCTTTAATTGATTACTACCGCAACAGCGGCTTATATGAAGAAATTAATGGTTTACAAGATGTAGACGCAGTATTTGCTGACATCATTAAGGCTTTGGAGAAATAATCCATGATTATTTTGAAATCGCCCCATGAAATTGAATGTATCCGCAAGGCAAGTAAGCTTACAGCAGACACGTTGTCCTTGTTAGTAGAAAAGGCTAAACCTGGCATCACGACGCTTGAGTTAGATACAATTGCCGAAGAATATATTCGCAGCCACGGTGGTATACCAAGTTGTAAAGGGTACTATGGATTCCCTGCTACAATCTGTGCTTCTATCAATGATGAAGTTGTTCATGGTATTCCGAGCGCTAAGCGTAAGCTTAAAAACGGTGATGTCCTCAGTATTGATCTTGTATCATCTATTGATGGATATCACGGCGATTCGGCTGTGACGATTCCTATCGGTCACGTCAAACCAGATGTGATGAAATTGTTAAAAGTTACAGAAGAAAGTCTGTTCAAGGGAATTGAACAAGTGAAAGTTGGCAACCGTATCGGTGCTATCGGTCACGCTGTTCAAACGTATTGTGAGAAACATGGTTACGGCGTCGTTCGCGACTTCGTAGGTCATGGTTTAGGCCGCGAAATGCATGAAGATCCGCAAATACCAAACTATGGTAGTCCTGATCAAGGACCTTTAATGAAACCAGGTATGGTATTGTGTATTGAACCGATGATTACAATGGGTAGTTATCGTGTTCATGTATTAGGGGATGACTGGACAGCAGTTACCGTAGATGGTAAACCTGCTGCTCATTTCGAACATACAGTGGTTGTTACAGAAAACGGCCCTGAAATATTAACCATGCGTGATGAACCGCGGTTAATTAAATAAAACAGGTAACCGGAGGAAAAGATATGTCAAAAGAAGACGTTATTGAGGTGGAAGGTACGGTAGTTGAGGCTTTACCGAATGCCATGTTCCAAGTTGAATTGGAAAATGGTCATATCGTATTGGCTCATGTGTCAGGTAAAATGCGTATGAATTTTATCCGTATTCTTCCTGGTGATAAAGTTACTATGGAACTGACACCGTATGACTTAAATCGTGGTCGCATCACCTATCGCTTCAAATAAGCATAGGGTCCACAAAGGAGGTACTAATGAAGGTTCAACCATCAGTTAAAAAGATATGCGAAAAATGTAAAATCATTAAACGCAAAGGCCGTGTAATGGTTATTTGCGAAAATCCAAAACATAAACAAAAACAAGGATAATCTGATAGGAGGTGGATGATTAGATGGCACGTATCGCCGGTGTAGATTTACCTCGTGATAAACGAGTGGAAATTGGTTTAACTTATATTTATGGTATTGGTCCAACTTTAGCATCTGAAATCATTGCTAAAACTGGCATCAATCCTGACACACGTGTTCGTGATCTTTCTGAAGATGAAGTAGCGAAAATCCGTGAATTGTTAGATGCTGATTACAAAGTTGAAGGTGACCTTCGTCGTGAAGAAGCTCTTAACATTAAACGCTTAATTGAAATCAACTCCTATCGAGGCAAACGTCATCGTATGGGTTTACCACTTCGTGGTCAACGTACTAAAACGAATGCACGTACTCGCAAAGGTCCTAGAAAAGCAATTGCTGGTAAAAAGAAATAAGATAAAGGAGGGATAAAGCGTGGCTAAAAAAGTTGTTAGAACTAAAAGAAAAGAAAAGAAACATATTGAATCCGGTGCGGCTCATATTCGTTCTACATTCAATAACACTATCGTAACTTTGACAGATACAAACGGTAATGCGTTGTCTTGGGCTTCCGCTGGTGGCTTGGGCTTCCGTGGTTCTCGTAAATCCACTCCATTCGCTGCTCAAATGGCTGCTGAACAAGCTGCTAAAGCTGCAATGGAACATGGTCTTCGCACTGTTGAAGTATTCGTAAAAGGTCCTGGATCCGGCCGTGAAGCTGCAATCCGTGCTTTACAAGCTGCAGGTCTTGAAGTTACTTCCATTAAAGACGTAACTCCAATTCCTCACAATGGTTGTCGCCCTCCAAAACGCCGTCGTGTATAATTAATAGCGGCCGATTTGATACGGTGCTATAATTAAACTATGAACGTGTGTTGTATAGGAGGATGTTCCTGATGAGCGAAGAAAAGAAACTTAAAATCGAGAAGGTGGACATCGCCGAAGGCGGTCGCTATGGTAAGTTCGTATGTGAACCATTAGACCGTGGCTATGGTATCACTCTCGGTAATAGCTTACGCAGAATTTTGCTTTCATCCTTGGATGGGGCAGCTATCACCTCTATCAAAATTGATGGAGTTCTTCATGAATTCTCTACTATTCCTGGTATTCGCGAAGACGTTACGGATATCATCCTTAACTTAAAGCAATTGTGCATCAAAGTTGAAGAAGATGTACAACTACCATTGGAAGTTCACTTTGACTTCCAAAAGGATGGTGTATTGACAGCTGCAGATTTAGCTGAGCAATTCCCACCAGAAGTGGAAGTATTGAATCCTGAACTTGTGATTGCGACTATGGATGAGACAGCTCATCTCGTAATGGACGTAGTGATTGAACGTGGCAAAGGTTACGTTCCTTCCACGAAGAATAAAAAAGACACAGATGTAATCGGTTGTATTCCAATCGATTCTATCTTCTCTCCAATTCTTCGTGCCAAATACGAAGTGAGTGATGTTCGTGTAGGCAATGAAATGGACTTTGACAAACTTACATTAGAAGTTTGGACTGATGGTTCCATTACTGCTGCTGATGCAGTGGCAAAATCTGCTGCCATTATGATTGGTTATTTAGGGAACTTCACTAAATTAGCGCACTCTGCAGATGTTGTAGATGTTAACACAGGTGAAGGCGGTATCGTTGTTGATCCAGTAGGTTCTGATAATGAAGAACCAGCTGTAGATGACGGCCCAGCAAAGATTTCCATCGATGAGTTGGAACTCTCTGTTCGTGCGTATAACTGCTTGAAACGTGCTGGCATTAATACAATTGCAGATTTGCTAGACAAAACCATTGATGACTTAGGAAAAGTTCGCAATTTAGGCAAAAAATCCATCGATGAAATTGAGGAAAAACTCAACAATCATCCAGGTGGTTTTCAACTTAAACAAAAAGGCGAATAAGGAGGAAGACGAATGTACAGAAAATTAGGCCGCGACAGCTCCGCTCGTAAAGCGTTGTTCCGTAGCATGTTAACATCTTTCTTCCAATATGAGCGTATTGAAACTACAGAAGCTAAAGCGAAAGAACTTCGCTCTTTAGCTGATCAAATGGTAACTTTGGCTAAACGTGGTGATCTTCATGCACGTCGCCAAGTTCTTGCATACCTCATGGATGAAAGCGTAGTAAAAAAATTGTTTGATACAATTGCTCCAAAATATGCAGACCGTCAAGGTGGTTACACTCGTGTAATCAAAACTGGTCTTCGCAAAGGTGACGCTGCACCTTTGGCTATTATCGAGTTAGTTTAATCAAACTCATACGGTGTTGTAACTTATGTTGCAGCACCGTTTTTTTATTGTCAATTTTATGGTACAATCGATGAGTAAAATATCGTAATATATTAGCAGTTATCGTAAATATTAAATATCTATTGTTAACCTTTTACAGAATACCTTAGATACTATTTCATTCTAAGTGTATGAACAGGACATATTATATTGATGCTAGTAGGCTCAATATGGGAATGATTGATTTGTAAATGGTTCTACTTTTATAGAAACGAAATTGACTAGAAAGATATGAGGTTATCCATGAATGAAAAAGACATTATGATTGAGGTCAATCATATGAGTCATATCTATACCGATGAAAATGGCAATGATGTACATGCATTAAATGATGTAAACTTATCCATTAAGCGTGGTGAGTTTGTTTGTATCATCGGTACGAATGGTAGTGGTAAAAGTACACTAGCTAAGCATTTTAATGTGCTATTACAACCTAGTGAAGGTTATATCAATGTATGTGGCTATGATACGCGCGATGAAGCGCACATTTGGGATATACGCCAACATGTAGGCATGGTGTTCCAAAATCCTGATAACCAAATTGTGGCGGCTGTCGTAGAAGAGGACGTTGCCTTTGGTCCAGAAAACCTTGGTATTCCTAGCGCGGAAATTAGAAAACGCGTCGATGCAGCGTTAGAGGCTGTAAATATGACTGAATATAGAGAACATGGTCCTCATTTGTTGTCTGGTGGTCAAAAGCAACGCATTGCCATTGCCGGCGTACTTGCTATGAAACCAGATTGTATCGTCCTTGATGAGCCAACAGCTATGCTCGACCCTAAAGGTCGCCGTGAAGTACTTGAAACAGTTCATAAACTCAATAAAGAGGAAGGTATTACTATCGTATACATTACACACTTTATGGAGGAAGCTGTTACAGCTGATCGTGTGGTAGTAATGAAAAATGGCGTGAAGTTACATGATGGAACCCCTCGTGAGATTTTTAGCCATGTAGATACTTTAAAAGGCCTTGGCCTCGATGTACCAGTTGCGTCTGAAATTGCTTTCAAATTGAATGAAAAAGGTTATGAAGTAGGTAAGAGTATCATCAACAATGAAGAATTAGCAGAAGGTCTAAGACATTCTAAATTGGCTGATCAATTACTAAGTGAACATAACGTAGGTGCTCACAAGATGAGTTCTCCTAACAATGAAAATTCAGATGTAGTAAGAGGGGAGGGCACACACTAATGGCGATTGTATTAGATAATATTACCTATACCTATGGTGTAGGCACTCCATTTGAAAAAACTGCCCTTCATGGTGTATCTCTTACTGTTGAAAACGGTGAGTTTTTAGGCATTATTGGTCATACTGGGTCTGGCAAATCTACCTTTGTACAACATTTGAATGGCTTATTACATCCTATAACAGGAACAGTTACCGTTAATGGTGTAGATATTAGTGCTTCTACAGAGGAAGCTAAGAAGATGCGTCATAAGGTAGGCATGGTGTTCCAATATCCTGAACATCAATTATTCGAAGAAACCATTGCCGAAGATATTGCATTTGGTCCTAAAAACTTAGGCCTTAGTGCAGATGAAGTGGATGAACGCGTACGAGATGCCATGAAATTTGTAGGCCTCGACTATGATACTTATGCAGAGCGTTCTCCATTCCACCTATCTGGTGGTCAAATGCGTCGTGTTGCCATTGCTGGTGTAGTGGCGATGAATCCAGACTTCCTAGTTCTTGATGAACCATCTGCAGGCCTTGACCCATTTGGTCGTGAAGAAATCTTTGAGGAAATTATTCGCCTTCATAAAGAAAAGGGTATTACGGTAATCCTTGTATCTCACAATATGGAAGATATTTCGCGCATGGCATCTCGCCTTGTAGTCCTTGATAAAGGTCGTATCGTTCTCGATGGGCAACCGATGGATATCTTTAATAATCATCGTGATGAATTACAAGCTGTTGGTGTAGACGTACCACCAGTATCTGTCACTATGGAGTATTTGCGTGAACAGGGACTAGATGTATCTAATCGTGTATTATCCGTAGATGATGCAGTACAAGCCATTCTAGAAGGAGGTAGCCATGTTAAATAACATTACTATAGGGCAATACTTCCCAGGAAACTCCTTCTTACATCGTATGGATCCTCGTGCAAAGATTATTGCTACCACAATCTTCGTAGTAGCCATCTTCTTAGCGAACTCTCCTCTTGCGTATGGCTTAGTAGGGGCATTTACAATCTTTGCTATGTTGCTATCACGATTGCCATTACGCTTGATGTGGTCAGCTATTAAACCACTTTGGATTATCATCGTATTTACCATGGGTATTCATATCTTTACGACACCAGGTAATACAATCTTCCAATGGTGGATCATTAATATTACAGATCAAGGCTTGGCTATGGGTCTACAAATGGCGGCGCGATTAATCTTTTTAATCTTGTTCTCGTCCTTATTGACCTATACGACATCACCAATTCGTTTGACCGATGGTATTGAACATTTGCTCAATCCATTCCGTTGTATTGGTGTGCCAGCTCACGAATTAGCAATGATGATGACCATTGCATTGCGCTTTATTCCAACTTTACTAGATGAGACAGATCGTATTATGAAAGCTCAATCTGCTCGTGGTGCAGATTTTGTAACTGGCTCCATCATTCAACGTGCTAAAAACATGGTGCCTCTCTTAGTACCATTATTTATTAGTGCTTTCAGACGCGCTGATGAATTAGCTATTGCTATGGAGGCTCGCTGTTATAGAGGCGGTGTGAATCGTACGCGCATGAAAGAACTACAAGTTACCTATGTAGATTATATCGGCGTAGGCGCTGTCATTTTGGTTACCATTGTACTCATCGTTTTATGGTGGCTTGATCTATGAGAAATATACGGATTATAGTCGCTTATGATGGCACTGACTTAGCAGGCTATCAAAAGCAACCTGACGATAAGGGCTTAACGGTGCAAGGCTGTTTAGAATACGGATTGTCAAAGATTTGCAATGAACCGATTCAAATCTACGGTGCTTCTAGAACAGATGCAGGGGTACATGCGAAGTTTCAAGTCTGTACATTCCAAACATCTGGAGCTATACCGGCAGAAAATATTCCTCGCGCTATGATTGCTCATATCCCAAAGGATATAGTTGTCCTTGAGGCGGTGGAAATCCCCCTCGATTGGAAGCCGCGATGGAATATATATGGTAAGGAATATGTATATACCATCCATAATCAACTTATCGCTAATCCTTTGACAAAGCGATACCATTGGCATGTTAAGAAACCTCTTAATATTGAGCTCATGCAAGCTGCCGGTAATGAACTGTTAGGTACGCATGACTTTACAACCTTGAAGGGCACGAATTCAACGCCTGCTGATCCTGTAAAGACTATCATGGGCATCCATGTAGAGGCCGAAGGCCCTCATGTTACTATTTCAGTAGTGGGCAATGGGTTCCTATACCACATGGTTCGCAATATTGCAGGATTACTTGTCGATGTAGGACTTGGAAGACGCAAGGTGGAGGATATTAAGGGCTATTTAGCGGCTAAAGATCGCCGTGTTATAGGTAAAACAGCACCAGCTCAAGGTTTGTGCCTAGAGGAAATCTTCTTTACCGAAGAACGGCAGCAAGAGGTATTACAGAATAAATATTCTATATAATTTTGTATAGACTACATTCTCCTATAATTTATTTAAAACGATAACCATTAATACTAAAAGGATACTACTTAGCATGTAGTATCCTTTTCTCTTATAATTTTTAGTTATAATGCCTTAATTTATACCTATTATTATGTGAAATGATACATTGTAAACCCAAAATATACATGATACAATGACGATATAGACAGGTTCGTACTATAAAACATTAAAATAGTAAGGTAGACTCTTGTCAGCAGTGTAATTTTTATCCTAAGGAGGGTGAATCTCTTGCAAAAACGTAAAGATTTTATCTGGAAAATGGGCGGCCAACAAGGTGAAGGTATTGAGAGTTGTGGCGAAATCATGGCGACAATCCTCGCTAAAGAAGGTTATTCCTTGTATAGCCAACGTTTATTTGCATCTCGTATCAAAGGTGGTCATACTACATTCGCATTGCGCGTTGCATTAGAACAAGTTATGTCCATTGGTGAAGGCGTAGACTTCTTGCTTTCCCTTGATCAAGAAACAGTTGATATGCATGGTTCCGAAGTTCGCGATGGCGGTTACATCATTTGTGACAGTAAAGTAAATCCTGACTTCTCTAAATTTGAAGGTACAAAGGTTAATTGCTTGTCCTTGCCAATTTCTGAAACAGCAATGAAACAAGGTTCCATGTTGATGCGTAACATCGTAGCACTTGGTATGTCTGTTGCACTTCTTGGTTTCGATACTAAGATGTTCAAAGATGCGATTGCTGCTAAATTTGCAAAAAAATCCCAAGAAATCGTGGATAAAAACTTGGCTGCTTTTGACGATGGTCATAGCCTTGTAATGGAAAAATTGGGCGATGTTGAAATCGATACATTGCCAGCTCCTGGTAAGAAAGACCAAATGTTCTTATTAGGTAATGAAGCATGTGCGTTAGGTGCTATTGCAGCGGGTTCCCGTTTCATGGCATCTTATCCTATTACTCCAGCATCTGAAGTAATGGAATATATGATTAAAAACATGGATAAATTGGGTGCTACAATCGTTCAAACAGAGGACGAAATCGCAGCATGCATGACAGCTATGGGCGGCGTATACGCAGGTGTTCGTGGCTTCACATGTACTTCTGGCCCTGGTCTTTCCTTGATGGCTGAATCCTTATCTATGGCTTCCATGGCTGAATTGCCAATGGTTGTTATCGACGTTCAACGTTCTGGTCCATCCACAGGTATGGCAACAAAGGTTGAACAATCCGATATTGATGCGGCTTGCTACAATGCACATGGGGATTACGCGGGTATCGTAATTTCTCCAACATCTATCGAAGAATGCTTCTATGAAATTCAAAAAGCTTTCAACTTGGCAGAAATGTACCAATGCCCAGTTATCTTCATGCCTGACTTACAACAAGGTTTGAATAAACAATCCGTTCCTTCCTTCGACTTGAACCGTGTGCCTATTAACCGCGGTAAAATGATGAAAGAAGCTGACCTTCCTGAATTGGAACAACCTCATTATTTCAAACGCTTTGAATTGACTGAAGATGGTATTTCTCCTCGTACAATTCCTGGTATGAAAAATGGTCTATTCCTTTCCACAGGTCTAGAACATAATGAAGAAGGTAAACCAGCAGAAGCGCCTACAATGCACGTAGCGCAAACTGATAAACGTTTCCGTAAATTGGAAACTGTAGCTGATAACTACGAACCATTCTTGAATAACGCTAAATACGACGAAGCTGACGTACTCGTTGTAGGTATGGCTTCTAGCCGTGGCGCTATCGAAGAAGCTGTTGCTGAATTTGATCAAGAAGGTGTTAAAGTTAACCACTTGCAATTGCGCTTGATTAAACCATTCCCAGCAAAACAATTACAACCATTCATGGATGCTGCGAAAAAAGTGGTTATCGTTGAGCACAATGCAACAGGTCAATTAACTAACTTATTTAAAATCAACATGCATAAGAAATCTAAAATTTCCAGCTGCTTGAAATACGATGGTAATCCATTCACAAAAAGTTATGTGAAAAATGCGATTAAGGAGGTCCTATAATATGACAACAGCTAAAGATTACAGAAACGATATTCGTCCTAACTGGTGTCCAGGCTGTGGCCATTATGGGGTTCAAGCAGCGATTACTGACGCTGTAGTAGCGAAAAATATTCCACCAGAAAAATTAGCAGTAATTTCCGGTATCGGTTGCTCTAGCCGTATCGGTGGTTATTTCTACGCGTATGGCGCTCATACAACTCATGGTCGTGCACTTCCTTACGCACAAGGCGTTAAACTTGCTAATCAAGACTTAGAAGTTATCGCTTGTTCTGGTGATGGTGATGCGTTCGCTATCGGTATGGGTCATACTATCCATGCTTTCAAACGTAATGTAAATATGACATACGTCGTAATGGATAACCATGTATATGGTTTGACTAAAGGTCAAGCATCCCCTCGTTCCGATATCGGTTTTGTTACAAAAACAACTCCTCGTGGGGCATTCGAATCTCCATTGTCCGTTTGTGAAACTGCAATTGCTGCAGGTGCTACATTCGTAGCACAAGGTTATATGATTAATCGTGCACAACTTGTAGAGTTGATTCAAAAGGCAATGGATCATGAAGGCTTCTCCTTCATCAACGTATTCAGCCCATGTGTTACATACAATAAACACAACAGCTATGACTGGTTCAAAGAACATTTGGTAGAATTGCCAGAAGGTTATGACCCAACAGATCGTGCATTAGCACTTAAAACATTGGGTGAAACAGATGGTTTGGTAACAGGTGTTATCTACCAAAATACAAGTAAACCTTCCTTTGAAAAAGCTATGGCTGCAGCAAATGGTGGTCCACATCCTCGTCCATTAACTGAAGATGTTGTAAAACCAGATCAAGCGCTATTCGATAGCCTTTGCAATCAATTTAAATAATCTTATTTAAATTGGATCATTTATGATCTGTGCCCCTCTTTACTGGATGTCCAGTAAAGAGGGGTTTTTTACTTTACGGCAGTTTTCTTAATTGATATACTAATTTATAATTTAGGATATTTATAATTAAGTAAAATTTGAAAGCTTATAAGTATAAGAGGCTATTATTTCAGAATATGAGGCATAATGGAAACGTATAGAAGTATCATTTACTATGCGATTCATTAAGGAGAGGGAATGAGTAACGTGTCGAATGAATATAATGAAGCATTACTAGAGCCACTTAAGTATTATCGGGAAGAGTTAAAGGACGCATTTCGACAAGTAACCGAAGAATACTTTCAACAACTAGTAGATCAATCAAAGGCTGATATAGATAACAACAAGGTATTAATAGATAAGTATACTGATGTATCGGAAAATCGCGATCAATCAAACACATCCTATAAACGATTTGGTCTTATCAAAAAGGTTGATATTGTTATTGGTATAGGTGCCATTATTTATGGTATTTATCAGTTTTCACAAGAACGCGTAGATATTGTATCGCTTATTGTTTGCATTGCGGTCCTAGCTCTCTGTATAGGCTTATACTTTTACCGGATTAAGCCTAATTGTAAGAGCCTTGAGGAAAAGCTTAATGACCTAGATGCGACATTAGCTAAAATGCGCCAAGAAGGTTATGAGATGATGGCACCTTTGAATAATCTTTTTCATAGTGAAATGACTAGTGAACTCTTAAAAAAGGCGATTCCCTTTATTCATATGGATTCAAATTTTAATATTGAACGGTACGAACAGCTTGTTAAAGATTATGGATTCTTGGAAAAAGGTGATGTGAATCATTCCACATTAGATATTGCATCTGGTGATATCTTAGGAAATCCTTTTGTTTTTCTTAAGCGTATAGTTCACTGGATGGATGATTATACCTATGAGGGAACATTAAATGTTACCTATACAGAGGAGTATGTTGACTCTAATGGGAATCTAAAAACTCGTGATGTTAACGAAACACTACGGGCCGTTATAAGACAACCAGGTCCGTATTATGCTAATAGAGTATCCTTAGTGTATGGTAATCATGCGGCACCTAACTTAACATTCCATAGAAAACCGCCGGAAACAGGATTCTTTAATTTTGGTGGTGCCAAGAGTCGATTAGCTAAAGGAATAGCTAGCCTTAGAAAGATGGGTCAGGACTCAGTGGAGAATGGTGGAAGCTTCCAAGCTCTAGCTAATGAAGAGTTCGATGCACAATTTAATGCATTAGATCGAAATAATGAGGTTGAGTTCCGCGTACTATTTACGCCATTAGCACAAAACAATTATAAGGATATTTTTGAAAACTCCCCACATGGAGATGACTTTATATTTAACAAAGAATGCAAAATTAATGAGATTAAAGCTGATAATTCTCAAAATTGGGATTTCGATACATCACCATCCCAGTATTATGATTTTTCATTCCAAAAGATAAAAGAGAAGTTCATTAATTACAACTGCAGTTACTTTGATCACATGTATTTCTCGTTCTTGCCAATTTTAGCAATACCTGTGTATCAACAAATGGCTTCTAATGATTATATTTATGGTAAGTCTTATAATTTTAAATATAATGATTACATTACGGAAATGTTAGCCAATAAAATGGGGCTTAATTTATTTGTTCCTCCTGATGCGACTCAACGGAATAATGTGAAAACAATACTTAAGACTAGTCACCATAAAAGTGAAGACGATTCTGAGGTGATTAAAGTAGATGCATATTCGTATAGAACGATTGAGCATATAGATGAAGTGCCGGTAAGAGCTGGTAATGGTAGAACCTATTATGTACCAGTCCGCTGGGACGAGTATGTTCCTGTTACAAAACACGAATTTATAGAGGTTTCAGAAATTAAATCTGCCGGAGATGATTTTAAGCATATTAAAGATCTAGATCAGTATCAAAAATCTGAAAATAATAAAGATAGGTCTTTTGCATACGATCACTTTATGGCAGGTAAACTATATCGACAAAATCAGTCTCTCGACGATTTATTAAATACTATTTACAATGAATTTGGAGGTACCCAAAATGGCTAACCAACTCGACGAAATGAATCCGGAAATTATGTCTGAAGGCAGAGATGTGCATGTTATCGCTAAGGTAATCCCTGTTGAAACTAGTGGCTTTGAAAAACTTCTTCCAACGATCCTCATGGCAGTTGGTGTTATCGGTATCGTTTTAGGCATAGTTATAGACAAGTATCTAATATCTATTATTGGCGCCATTGTATTGATTTATCCATGGTGGCGATTAAAACAAATTAGTTCAGAGTTTAATATGATGGAACAAAGAATTCAAAATGCTGCATCCGAAATTGATAACTATATGGAGCAACGTGTTGTGATTCTTTCTAATGCGGCTAAACTTGTGGAAAAATCTATTGAAGTTGATAAGGATATCCTTGTAGACATTGCTAAGTATAGAAGTGGTAATTTTTCTGAAGAATCTAGAAGTGATGTGAATGCACAACTTAACAAGGCTACAAGAGCCCTTAACGTAGCTATAGAAAATTATCCTGAATTACAAAGTCAAGATACAATTCGTGATGCAATGCAACAAAATTCTTACTTACAAAAAGAAATTACGGCAGCTAGAACGTTGTATAATGATGCTGTAAATACTTGGAATAGAGAAATCTTTGAATTCCCATTTAAAAAGATTGTAGCTGCAAAAGAAGGTAGAACTACAAGAATTCCATTTATTGCAGATCAAGAAACTAAAGAAAAATCTAAGGGCGTTTTCTTCTAGTGTGTAAAAAAGTTTGGCATTAGAATATGAAGGAGATTCTATGAAGTCTTATGAAAAAGGGATTAGCTTATCTATCTGGACTTTGAGTTGGCCTATATTTATCGAAGTGTTCCTACAGCTGTTAGTAGGTAATATAGACCAAGTGATGATGAGCCATTACTCTCCTCAAGCAGTAGCAGCGGTAGCTAATGCCAATCAAATTTTAAATATCTTTATTATGCTCATTATTGTTATGAGCACAGCGACGACGATTTTGATAGCTCAATATTTAGGGGCTAAGAATCAGTCTAAGCTATCTGAGGTATGTACGGTCAGTTTGGTGTTAAACTTCTTATTTTCATCTGTTGCGGCCGTATTCTTTATTACCTGTCATGAATGGATTTTTACATGGTTAGGTGTACCTCCCGAAACAATGAGTGATACGTCGATATATACGACCATTGTGGCTGCAGGATTACCAATTCAGGCTATGTATTATGCGCTGGTTGCCGTATTTAGAGGCCATTCATTAACGCGTGTTACCATGTATATCGCGTTAGTTATGAATGTTATCCATATCACAACTAACTATGTATTAATATTTGGTCATGGTCCCATACCAAGCCTTGGTGTACTAGGGGTATCAATTTCTACATGGTTATCTAAGGTGGTTGGACTCGTAATTATTGGCTATACATTTAAGAGATTGCTTACTTTAGAGGTGAGCTTCAAATTTTTAAAACCATTCCCGTGGCATACGGTTAAGTCTTTACTTAATATTAGTGTTCCTTCTGGTGGTGAAACCTTAAGTTATCAGTTATCTCAGACAACGATTATGAAAATGGTTAATATCTTAGGGTTAGCTGTTATTAATACAAAGGTGTATGTATCGGTTATTGCCATGCTTTGCTATGTATATACTATAGCGTTATCAAATGCATCTCAAGTTATTGTGGGTTACCTGATGGGGGCTAAACGACAAGCTGAGGTGACAAATCGCGTATGGCATTCTATGTTGTTAGCCATTGCCATTAGTGTAGGACTGGCTACGTTCTTTTATAGTACCAGTGATATTGTACTATCCATATTTACTACGGATCCAGAAATCCTATCGTTAGCACATAATGTATTATTGGTTGAGATTTTCCTTGAGTTAGGTCGTGCCGTTAATATTGTTATGGTTGGTTGCTTACAAGCGGCAGGGGATATTAGAACACCGATGCTCGTAGGCATTTTTGGTATGTGGTTATGTGCTGTACCATTGTCCTATCTATTTGGAATTTACTGGGAATGGGGGCTCGTAGGCATTTGGATTGCCATGGCGGTAGATGAAATTTTACGAGGTTTATTATTTGTATATCGCTGGTATAGTGGGAAGTGGAAAAATAGACGTCTCATAGAGGCATAGTCTTATATTTACACGATTTCAATATATATTTAGTAGTTTGTAGATATAGTTAGCCTTACATTAGAGAGTGTAAGGCTAATTATTTGTGAAAGCAGGTTTATATGAGTAAGACAGTAGGTATTATTGGCTTAGGTCTATTAGGTGGTTCGTTGGCAAAGGCTTTAAAGGCTTATACTGATTATGAGGTAGTGGGCTATGCACGTCGTCAAGAGGTTTGTGATGCGGCTATTCAAGATGGTGTTGTGAAAGCCGCCTGGACTGAGGTAGAACCATTAATTGATAATTCTGATATTGTCGTATTTGCTTTGCCACCAGATACAAATGCAAGATTATTTACAGAAACGGCACATCTCTTTAGACCAGGACAAGTGGTGACCGATGTGTCTAGTGCAAAGGAAAACTTTGTACGAGCTGTATACCGATCCATTCCGAAAGGAACCATTTTTGTGTCTGTCCATCCTATGGCTGGCTCTGAAAAGGGTGGCTATGAAGTATCTCATAAAAACCTATTTAAAGGTATGGGGTGGATTGTACTAGAGGATAAGGCCTCTGATGTATATAGTGAAGAAGTAGCTCAAGAGCTAGCTGAAATGGGGCGCGCTGTAGGATCACGTATTGAGTTCGTCGATATCTATGCACATGATGCATATTTAGCTATGGTTAGTCATATGCCACATTTGTTGGCATCTATTTTAACCCAAGTTTCTGGTGGAGATGAACTAGGCGAATTACGAATGAAGTTATCCGCAGGGGGCTTTAGAGACTGTACACGTGTTGCCGGTGGTTTGCCATCTATGTGGCGTGAAATCATTTATGGTAATAGACACAATGTGATTGAAGGTCTTTCACAGATTGAATCTGAAATTAAACGAGTAAAAGATATACTTTTACAAGAAGACGAAGGTCAAGCTTTAGAATCCTATCTTGAACGAGGTCGAGAAATCCGTGGTAAATTACCATATTTAACAGGACAAATAAAGAATAACTAATTTCATGTAGCTGAAGCAACGTAGATTGTGCAGTATAATGAGTATACTAGTGTTCTGAAAGAATATACATTTAATATATTATTTAGTTAGGGAGATACTATGAGTTTGTTACAAGAAACTTGTGACGCTATTAGAGGTCGCAGTCATGAGATTGAACAACATATAATTGATAGTTGGAATACAGCATCACCTGTAGAGCAATATGGTCGACTTGTAAATGTGGTAGCTCAATATGGGGCAGCTACCAATCAAGATCCTGTTACAATTCCTAAGCCATGCATGATTATTGCCTCTGCAGATCATGGTGTTGCCGATATGGGTGTCAGTGCGTATCCAAAGGAAACAACTATTGGAATGACGCAAAACTATCTCATTCCTAAAGGGGCTGGTGCTAACTCCTTAGCTAATTACTGTGGTGCTCAAATGGAAGTTATCGACATGGGCGTTGATGCGGATATGAGCTGGGTACCTGGACTTCGTAGTCATAAACTCGGTATGGGCACGAAAAACTTTGTGGAAGAACCGGCTATGACACGTGAGCAAGCTATAGAAGGTATCGAAACAGGTATCCGTCTTGTAAAGGAGAAAATTGACGAAGGCTTTAATGTCTTCTTAGTAGGGGAAATGGGCATTTCCAATACTACAGCTAGTGCTCTTATGACGGCTAAATTTGCAGGACTCACTGCAGAGGAGGCTACAGGTCGAGGCACTAATATCTCTGATGAACGTTTGAAATTAAAGCAACGTATTGTGCATGATGTATTAGAAAAGTATAAAGATATTCCAAAAGACGATGCCATCGGAATTTTATCCTCCGTGGGAGGCTTTGAATTTTCCTGTATCGTAGGAGTTATTCTAGGTGCTGCAGCTAATCATGCGTTAGTTATTATTGATGGTTTTAATACATCTGCTTGTGCATTGGTGGCTAAAACATTGGTACCACAGGCGATGGATTATGTGATGGCATCTCATTTATCTGCTGAAAAAGCGGCTAAATCTTCCTTAGAAAATTTAGGTCTTGAAGCCTATGTTGATTTAGGTCTATGTCTCGGTGAGGCCTCTGGGGGCTCCATTCAAATGGGGATGCTTGATCTTGCTGTTCATATGTATTTGGCTGTTATAGGAGGTAAAGCATGAGAACTTTCACAATAGAACCATTACATGCACCATCCATGGAAGCATGCCGATTACGTATTGATAATTTAACAAAACCTATTTATAGTCTTGCTACGTTAGAGTTAATAGCAGAACGTTTTGCCGGTATTCTGGCAGATCCTAAACCTAATCACTTGCGTCATGGTGTGCTCATTGTGGCGGCGGATCACTTGGTAGATGGTCCTCAAAATAGTCAGCATGGTAGTGAAAGCTACGCTGCTATCAAACGTTTCAATGAAGGTAGAACGGCTACACAAGGAGCGGCATTTAAATTAAATGCAGATGTACATGTTGTAAATGTAGGTCTTGAGCAAGATACAACAGATTTGACGAATATTGACGAAAAGGTTATCCGTAAGGGGTCCCACTTCTTTGGTGTAGAACCTGTTATTTCTCGTGATGAATTAGAAGAATCCCTTGAACTAGGCTTTACCTATGCTGACAAATTACATCAGGATGAATTGCAAGTAGTTGCTATTGGTAATGTGGGTGAACGAGCTTTCTTGGACACTCTTGTAACGACAGCAACTATTACAGGTTGCGCTTATGATGACATTCTCGTTCATACCGAATGTGGTCCTACCATAGAGCAACGGGCTGCACATATCCATTCCTTTGTAGATCGTTTTAACATTGCTGTTGATGATTGGTCTGCTTTGAGTGAAAGCGAGCGCCGTGATGCGGTATTGCATTTGCTTCATATTGCAGGCGGATTAGATATTGCATTTTTAACAGGCTTTATTTTAGGTGCTGCCAGTCATCGTATGGCTATCGTTTTTGATAATGCTATAACAGGTGCTGCTGTATTGGCTGCTGTTACCATTGAACCATTGGTAAAAGACTATGTATTCCCATCGGCTGCCTATGAGGAACCAATTCATAAGGAACAATGCCGATTCCTTGGAATAAAACCATGCTTACACTACAATTTACAAATTGATGAAGCATTGGGTTCGACCATGGGTCTATCTATTATCAATGCATCCATGCATATGTTAAATGATATGAAAACCTTCGTTGAAGCTGAAGTAAAAGCAGCTGAAGATGGTGCCGGTAAAGGTAGACAAAAGAATAAAGAGTAATCTATATAAAAGAGGGAATATTAAATCCCTCTTTTTATATGTTTTATGCTCAATTATGCAAAATTAACTGAGAATTTCATGGAAAAACCATTGACACTATATGTGTAAATTGATATTATTATAGGGCAGTCAGGACAGACTTAAATTCTTCTTGACGACAGATTGATGATTATGTTATATTAATTATCGGTTCTGTATGCGGGAATAGCTCAGCGGTAGAGCACCGCCTTGCCAAGGCGGGGGTCGCGAGTTCGAATCTCGTTTCCCGCTCCATACATTCCTCGATAGCTCAGTTGGTAGAGCAATCGGCTGTTAACCGATCGGTCGTAGGTTCGAGTCCTACTCGAGGAGCCATTTATGACTCACTAGCTCAGTTGGCAGAGCACCTGACTTTTAATCAGGGTGTCCCGCGTTCGAGTCGCGGGTGAGTCACCATTTTGGCCCGTTGGTCAAGCGGTTAAGACACCGCCCTTTCACGGCGGTATCCCGGGTTCGATTCCCGGACGGGTCACCACATGGACGATTAGCTCAGCTGGGAGAGCGCCTGCCTTACAAGCAGGATGTCGGCAGTTCGATCCTGTCATCGTCCACCACATGCGGGAATAGCTCAGCGGTAGAGCACCGCCTTGCCAAGGCGGGGGTCGCGAGTTCGAATCTCGTTTCCCGCTCCATACATTCCTCGATAGCTCAGTTGGTAGAGCAATCGGCTGTTAACCGATCGGTCGTAGGTTCGAGTCCTACTCGAGGAGCCATTCTGGCCCGTTGGTCAAGCGGTTAAGACACCGCCCTTTCACGGCGGTATCCCGGGTTCGATTCCCGGACGGGTCACCACATGGACGATTAGCTCAGCTGGGAGAGCGCCTGCCTTACAAGCAGGATGTCGGCAGTTCGATCCTGTCATCGTCCACCAACGCAAGCGGTTATCTTTGGATAACCGCTTTTTGTTATATAACACAATAGCTATTAACGCGGCGCGTACATGATGATATAAACGCCTACAAGGCAGACGAGACCGCCGATGATATCATATGTATCTGGTCGTAAACCATCGATGAGCCAGCCCCATAGGATAGAAAGGGCAATAAATACGCCGCCGTAGGCTGCATAAACCTTACCGAAGCTTGCTTCTGGCTGGAAGGTAGGGATAAGGCCATATAAAAATAAGATGATGGCACCAGCCAGTAAATATACAGGACTTTTATCGTCGCGCATATAAAGCCATACTAAATAGCCACCGCCAATTTCGGCTAAACCGGCTAATATAAAGAAGAAAATAGATAAGAGCATAGAAACCTCACAGTATTAATTGAAATCTATTCTCTATTGTACAACTTGTTACGGTAGAGAGCAATTATTTAATGACCAAGGTGGAGCGTTACTAGTGGTAAAGAAAAGAATGTTAAAAGACAAAGATATTAAAAGATAAAAATGTTAAATATAGATATTAATAGAGGATATAATAAAATTAAAACCCCGTACACTTATATGTGTACGGGGTTTATTTCGTTCTTATAGACGAGCTGGTGATTCGCTGTGTACATAATCCATGAAGGTATGCATTGTTTCCGATTTAGAGTTATTTTTCTTGAATGCGAAGCACACTTGTAGTTTAAATGGTTTTTCTAAAGGTATGTAGCCATCATTGATATTTAAAGAATTTAGAATTTGGCGTGCTACGATGCAGCCTGATTTATTTTTTTGACAGTAATCGATCATTGTATATGGGTTAGATAAGCGGCTACCTCTAATGTGTAGATTTTGTTGACCGTTACCAACATAATTTTTCAATGTGCGATACATAAAGTACTTAGGTGGATACATAAGTAATGGTTGTTGTTGAATTGCTTTCAAGCTAGCAACTTCCATATTATCGATGATATTTGGTGCATAGTATACGAATTCGTCCTCCCGAAGGGCCGTAGATTCATATGCTGACATATCCTTGTTATTTGGTAAGTAGAGGAGGGCAATGTCAATACGATTTTCGCGTAAGTCAAGCATCAACTCTTCTTCTTCCATGTCATAAATGCTGACAGAGAACTCAGGGTGGTTTTGGAAGAAGTGGGATACATATCCGTTAAGGCGAATGTCCCCTAAACTACGCAATACACCAATATTTAAGATTGGACGTTCTACCTTGCTGGCTAAACGGATCGATTGAATAGCACGTTCTAATGTATCAAGAACTTGCTCTGCTTCTGGTAGGAATAATTCACCTTCAGGCGTCAAACGGCTACCTCTTGTAGAGCGGGATATTAATTTCACACCAACTAGACGCTCTAATTTTTTCATTTGAGCGCTGAAAGCTGATTGTGTAATGTTCATAGATTGTGCAGCTAATGTAAAGCTTCCTGTTTTATTATAGGTAATAAAACTTTGTAGCTCTTGCATTGTAGGTAACTCTTTCATAGTATTCCCCCAATATTGACATAAAACTCCAATGATACCTATTACCTTTCTTACTAATATTGTAGCATACTATAATTGTTTTTTCATCTAAATCTATAAAATATGATGAAGCATGCACAATCGATATAGTGAGCAATATTATCGCAAAAAAGTGTAATATAATTTCGCTATTATGCACTTATTTCAATGACTTTCACCATTATCAATAATTGACATAAGTAAATGAAAATGATATTATACATGAGTACCTTTATGTGTAGGTACAAGTTTATATTAATCTTATGAGGTGATAATCACATGGCAACGAGAAGAGAGGCTCGATTCAAACTTTGTCGTCGCTTTGGTGTGAACGTATTCGGTCACGCAAAAGCCTTGAATCGCGTCAAAAAAGACCAACGTCAGAAAAAAATGTCTGAGTATGGCACACAATTATTAGAAAAACAAAAAGTTAAAGCTTACTATAACTTGCTAGAACGCCAGTTCGTACGCTATTATGATAAAGCGAAAAAAATGCAAGGTGTTACAGGTCAAAACATGTTGATCCTTTTGGAACAACGTCTTGATAACCTTGTATATCGCATCGGCTTCGGTAACTCCATTCGTCAAGCTCGTCAAATGGTAAACCATGGCCACATCTTGGTAAACGGTCGTCGCGTAGACATTCCTTCCTTCTCCTGCAAACCAGGCGATGTAATCGAATTACGCGAAGCATCTCGTGACAACGAAATGTTCAAAACTAACTTCCAAGAACTTCGTTCTTTCGAACTTCCTTACATTGAAAAAGACTTGGAAGGCTTCAAAGCTACATTCACTCGTCTTCCTCAACGTGAAGAACTTCCTATCGAAGTTAACGAAACACTTATCGTCGAATTGTACTCCAAATAATTTGGCGCAAAAATCCGCAGTGCAACGCACTGCGGATTTTTTATATATTATGTGTGTATCATTTATAAAAGGGTAAATCAAATAATTATCATAAAATCTATCTTTCTTGGTTTAATCGAGTATAGCCTATTATAATAACTGCGCTTATAATTATCCCCATTCCACATATAATAAATATATCATGTAGCGGTAATATATTTGCTAAGTTTGTAAATATAGTTATTGATAATATTGATCCAATAGAGAAACCTGTACTTACAGAACCGCTAGCCAATGTTAACTCTTCTTGTGAAAAAATAGATTGTATATATGCATGAACTAAAACAACGGCTGTAAATAATAATATTTCAGATATACTATATAGAATATAAAGTTGCTCTATTGTTTCTATATAGCCTATGCAAAAAATACTTCCTCCATATAGTATAAAAAGAGGGAACAAAACTTTTTTAAAACTCGTTGCTAAGTTAATAGTAAAATATTTAGCAAGAAGTCCAAAAATAATGAATGATGCCAATCTAGAGATTGTTTGCGTATATCCATACTGACTATCAGTTAAATGTAAGATATCTTTAATAAATATTAATAGTAGAATAGGTATACACATATAAAATATTCTGGCTAATATACCCAAATAAACTATAAAATTGATTTTTTTATTTAGGAATAATAACTTATATCCTTTTAATAAAAGTTGAATGCGATCATATATGCTTTCTCTAATGGTTTTTTTGGAGATAGTTGAGTGTGACTGTATTCTTACATTTTTATTTAAACGATAAAGTAGGTAGGCTGAAATAATATAAGTAATTGCATCAATAACGAATACTAGCGTTAAAGAGTAATTAATTATAACGCTAAATAATAAGGAACCACTTATCAAAGCAAGACGATTAATAGACCGAAGCAGTGCATTGAATTTGACTAAATCATTTGTAATATTAGGTACAAAAGAAAGTCTAGCGATTCCTAAAATTTTATTATTAAAACCTATAAGAAAAGCTATGATATATACTAGATATAGGTTATCTATAAAAACAAAAATTAATAATATTAAACTTGAAACTATTTCAGGAACTACCATAGACCACATTAAGCCTTTTTCTTTTACTAGTATCCCTAAAAATGGGCCTAATAACATTCCAACTAATAATGTCGCTATTGTAACTGCCCCTGTATTAAAGGGACTGTGGGTGGTATTGAATATATATGTTATAAAACCTAGTGTTGTTGCGGTGCTTCCCATTGTTGAAAAGAATAGAGCACTATTTAAGAGAAATGATTTTTTGTTTTCTAGATTCATACTATCATCTCCTAGATAATAGATGTACTGATATAATATGTATTGTTTTACAAAATCTCAATTAAACTTTTACCAATTTTGATGTTATACATTCATAATTCTATATAAATATTTAAATTTCCTGCACAATATAAAGTAATGTGTAATATGTAATATGTAATATAAGTATGTTTCTGCTAATGAAAGATAATAAAGGGGACTATTCACTTTATTATTTAGAGGAGATTAATGGATTTTATACGTGTTGAGTTAGAAGAAAAATATATCTCTTATGTTGAGCCGCGAGATGAGTGTATCGCTTTTAGTGTATACATTAAAAGCGGCGACTTTTCCGGTCGTGGTACCTTTGTTTATACTGTAAATGAATTTAGAGAATTAATAAGTCGACTCAAATTAATATATATAACATTAGATGGAGAAGTTCGTATTGCTTATGCTGATTCGGATGATTATGTCCATATTATATGTAATTCATATGGTCATATAAAAGTAAAAGCTCAATTAGGAGGCAGTTGGCGTGATAATTGGGCTAAACTTCTTCTTAATACTGATCAGACCGTATTGAATGATGTAATACAGCAGTGTAATTCTATATTAAAAAAATAATTTAATGACAGCATATAAGTACTAAATTTTAATTGACACAAACCCATAAAATCTGTATACTATTTTGAGTAAGCTTTAGTCGTGTTTCCATTAGCCCCGGAAGCAAAGGACAAGCTGATTTTGGTAGAATTATGACGTTATTAGGAGGATATGCAGCATGAAAACTACATTTATGGCCAATCCGAACACAATCGAACGGAAATGGTATGTTGTTGACGCTGAAGGTAAAACTTTAGGACGCCTTGCTGCCGAAGTTGCAAAAGTTCTTCGGGGCAAAAATAAACCAACTTTCACACCACACGTAGACACTGGTGACCATGTGATCGTTGTAAACGCAGAAAAAATTCGCGTAACTGGTAAAAAATTGGAACAAAAGGAATACTTCCGTCACTCTGGTTACCCAGGTGGTTCCCGTTTCACTAAATTGTCCATGATGCTTGAAAAACAACCTGAACGTGTTGTTGAAATGGCAGTTCGTGGTATGCTTCCAAAAAATAAATTGGGTGCACAACAATACCGTAAATTAAACGTATACGCTGGTCCTGAGCATCCACATGCAGCTCAAAAACCAGAAGTATTAGAAATTTCCGTACGATAATCTAGAGGGAGGAACATATAATGGCAGTAGCACAATATTACGGCACTGGTCGTAGAAAATCTTCCGTTGCTAGAGTTCGTCTGGTACCGGGCACAGGTAAAATCACTGTTAACAAACGTGAACTTAATGATTATTTCGGTCGCCAAACTTTGGAATTGATCGTAAAACAACCTTTGAATTTGACTAACACAGTTGAACAATACGATGTAATCGCAACTGTAGCTGGTGGCGGTCCTTCCGGTCAAGCTGGTGCAATTCGTCACGGTATCTCCCGTGCGTTATTGGACGTAGATGGCGAACTTCGTCAATCTTTGAAAAAAGCTGGCTTCTTGACTCGTGACCCACGTATGAAAGAACGTAAAAAATACGGTCTTAAAAAAGCCCGCAAAGCAAGCCAATTCTCCAAACGTTAATATTTGGACAACAGGTTATTACACCTGCAGACAATGTCTGCAGGTGTTTTTGTTGCTCGGATTATGGTGACACTAATAATTATCTGTTATGATGATAGTAATGATAAAAGAAAGCGTATTTATAGTGTATCCGCTCTTGGACGAGAACAAGAGATTGTAGGTAATGAAATCAGTGATGCTTTGAGCGATATTTTCTATGATGGATTCAGTGATGTTGATTCTGGTAAGGATGCAGGTAAAAAGGTAGTCGTTCTTTCATAATATATTTACCTGTGTATAGGGGGGCTGTATGATACAAAATATATATCATTTACTAGTGGAGAATTGGAGCTTTTTCTCAGGTCTATTATGGGAACATATTGGCATAGCTTTGCTTTCTAGTATAATTGCTATTATTCTAGGAGTAGTTGCGGGTATTTTACTTAACGAGTATCGTCGAGCAGTTAATCCGACCATGATGGTTATTAATTTCTTGTATACTATACCATCCATATCCATGCTTGGATTTTTGATTCCCTTTTCAGGAATTGGTAACGCAACGGCAGTGATTGCTCTTGTGATATATGCATTATTGCCGATGGTGAGAAATACATATACTGGGTTAAGCAGTATTGACAAGGAAATGATTGAAGCGGCTACATCACTGGGGTTATCTCGTGTACAACGTTTACGATATATTGAATTGCCTTTAGCCTTTCCAGTAATCATGGTCGGTATACGAAATATGCTAGTTATGACTATAGCGCTTACTGGGGTAGCATCATTTATTGGTGCCGGAGGTCTTGGTGTAGCTATTTATCGAGGTATTACTACAAATAATACGACTATGACTGTAGCCGGCAGTTTACTAATTGCTTTTTTAGCATTGATTATGGATGGTGTATTGGGCTTTTTTGAGAAAATCATACTATATAGAGGGCATTGCAAACGTACTTTTAAACGTATTGGTATTGTATCCTCAATTGTGATAATTGGTGGCATTGGTGTGTTTATGTGGCCGTCGCAACAATCCAATGTAATTCATGTAGCTACAAAACCGATGACAGAACAGTTGATTTTGGGCGATATGCTGAAACTTCTTATTGAACAAGATACAGATTTAACTGTTGAAGTAACAGCCGGAGTAGGCGGAGGAACCTCAAATATTCAACCGGCCATGGAGTCCGGTCAATTCGATATCTATCCTGAATATACAGGCACCGGTTGGAATGCAGTACTAAAACGAGACACGCAATATAGTGAAAATTTATTTGATGAATTACAGCGCGCTTACGAGGATACATATCAATTTAAATGGGTCGGTATGTATGGTTTCAATAATACATATGGAATGGCTGTACGTAAGGATATTGCTAACAAATATAATTTAAAAACATATTCAGACTTAGCGAGGGTTTCGTCACAGTTGATTTTAGGTGGGGAATATGATTTCTTCGGGCGCCAAGATGGGTATTTGGGATTACAGCGAGTATATGGCATGGACTTTAAAGATACGAAGGATATGGATATAGGTTTGAAATATCAGGCTATTGAAAGCGGACATGTAGATGCTATGCCTATATTTACTACTGACGGTCAGTTGAGCCATGCGTCTATTGTTGTTCTTGAGGACGATAAACATTTATATCCGTCGTATCTTTGTGGTAATGTCGTTAGAATGGATGTGTTAAAGAAGCATCCTGAGCTAGAAGCGGTATTACTAAAATTGACACATACGATTACGGATCAGGATATGTCATATATGAACTATGAGGTGGAATCGGAAGGACAGAAACCTCATGATGTTGCTGAGCGATACTTACGCACCAAAGGTTTGTTATACTAACGTGGGTTGCTAAAGGGTACATAGTATTGTTTTGTGATTATAAGATTACATTTACATCTATATTTAATTCCCCTATAATAGAAATATATAATCGAATTTTTTCGAAAACAGATTTTCATATAGGAGAACTCATATGATTTATAATACAATTCAATACGTAGTGGACAACGGCATTGGTACGTTGACATTTAATCGCCCTACAGTGGCGAATGGTTTTAATATCGAGATGTGCAAGGAGATCCTTGAGGTTTTAGATAAAGCACATAATGATGAAAGTGTTCGTGCATTGCTCATCAATGCTGAAGGCAAGGTATTCTCTGCTGGTGGTGACTTAACAGAAATGGAACGGGCTGTAAACGATGGTGATACAGAGTCTTTATTTGAAATTGTTGAACTAGTAGCCCAAATTTCTATGGCTATGAAACGATTACCTAAACCTGTTATCATGAGCCTTCAAGGCGCTGCAGCAGGTGCGGCGTTCAACATGGCGTTAGCTGCAGACTTTGTTGTAGCTGCTAATAATGTACGCTTTATCCAAGCTTTCGTAAACGTTGGTCTTGCTCCAGATGCAGGTGGGTTGTTCTTGTTAACTCGCTCCATTGGTATGAACCGTGCTATGCATATCGTTATGACTGGTGAAGCCGTATCTGCTGAAAAAGGTAAAGAACTTGGCTTTGTATATAAAGTTTGTGAATTAGAAGATTTAGAAACGGCTACAAGACGTCTTGTTGAGAAATTAGCTAAAGGTCCAGCGCAATCCTACCGCGTTATGAAAGAAATGATGTGGAATAGCTTCTTATCTGGTTGGGAAGAGTACAAGAAGTTTGAAGTAGAAAATCAATGCTCCTTAGGTCTTTCTGAAGACTTTAAGGAAGGTGTACGAGCTTTCACCGAACGTCGTCGCCCTAAATTTGGTCAAAAATAATAATTATTCTCTTGTAATTCTTTGAAATATCATGTATTTTATAAGCAGTTACTAATATAATTCGAACCGATGTGGCTCTATATATTGAGTTACATCGGTTTTTGCTTTCATAAAAAAGCAAAAGTGTATATAATAGTACTATTATAATAGTTTTAGGAGGTCATTATTACATGGCTCAAGATACAATTAAATGTTATGACGGTCCTAGTGATGTAGTCCAAGCATTGGCGGAGGATTTTATTGATTTTACTAATGATGAAATTAGCCGTACTGAAACGTGCATCGTTGGTATTACTGGGGGTACCGTTATAAATGGTTTGCTAGAATTACTTAACTCTCCTGAATATATTGAGCGCCTTAATTGGGAACGGATATTCTTTTTGTGGACTGATGAGCGTTTCTTGCCACAAACGCATGAGGATAATTACTTCAATCGCGTAAAACCTCATTTGCTATGCAAGGCAAAGGGGGCTGCTCATTTCTTGCCAATTAATACGGATTCTAAAACCGTACATGAAGCGGCTGAAGAATATGAAAAAGAGGTTCGCAATGTCCTCAAGGCATGTAAAAAATCTGGTCTTGATTTAGCGTTGCTTGATCTAGGTGAGGATGGTCATACGGCAGGATTATTTGCAGGCTCTCACGCACTGCGTGTAGCTGATCAAGATGTCGTGGCCGTTGAAGATGGCAAGGTATGGGAACGTATTTCTATGACATTTTCTTTCCTAGCAAAATCTGATGCTGTCTGGTTTACTGTGACTGGTGAAAGCAAGCGAACTGCATTGACAAAGGTATTATACCAACGTGAAGATTACGAGGATTTAACGTGGGAAAAACGCATTGGTCGTACATTGCCTGGTGCGGTGCTTTCACAAGAAGCTGTGACCTGGTATGTGGACAAGGCAGCCTATAATGATGTACACTAAAAGATGTAAGTTTTAGTAAATATAAAGGAGATACATATGGGATCTATAGGAACACCTGAATTAATAGTTATATTAGTGATCGCTTTAGTTATCTTCGGACCTGGTAAGTTGCCTGAAGTAGGTAAAGCTATTGGTAAGGGCATCAATGAATTTAAAGATGCTATTTCGGGCCCTAAAAAAGCTGTTGATGAAACGAAAGAAGCCGTTAAAAAGGCGACTACTATCGACGTAACAGCAGGGGCTAAAAACGACGATAAACATAAAGAAGCTAATGATTAATAGGAGGTATCACTATGTGTAAAGATTGTGGTTGCGGTGAAGATAATGGCGTTGTAACAAAGGTATTTACTGTACCTGGTATGATGTGCAATAACTGTAAAGAAACTGTTGAAGGTGCATCCCTTGGTTTACCTGGCGTTTTGAGCGCAGAGGTAAATTTGCCAGAGAAAACAGCGACTGTTTCTTTTGATCCAACAAAAACATCTGTTGAAGTTATTACAAAAGCTATTGAACGTACAGGCTTTGATGTAGAAAGCGTTGCAGATGGTGTACAAAAACATAGTCATGGTTTATTAGGAACATTGAAACGTTTCTTCAAATAATCGAACCCATAGGGCTGTATTGAAACACTGTTTCGATGCAGCCTTTTTTCATAAAGAGGTAATAAAATGATACGCAAGTTTGATGCTAAAAATTTCAAGTGGGATGGCGTCGATACCTTGGTATATAAACAAGATGGTAGCCCTTTTAAAGATGTAACACGTCAAGTTTTATACGATGGGGCCTTTGATATTCCATGCCAATTCCGCTATTTTGAATGCTTGCCAGGTGGTTACTCTACGCTTGAATATCATGAACATACACATATGGTTATGATATTCCGTGGGAAGGGGCAAGTCTTATTAGGCGATGAAATCCATGATGTAGAAGCTGGTGATTTTATTGAAATTCCAGGTAAAACGATACATCAATTCCGGGCTAATAAAGGAGATTATATCGGGTTCCTTTGCTTGGTTAACCAAGATCGGGATAAGGTAAAATTATTAACCCCTGAAGAGATGGATACATTGCGCTCTAATCCAAAGATTAAAGAATTTTTGGAAAGTTGCTAATTTATATGGCGGTTATGTGTGATGACCGCCATATAGTTTTTTATAATCAACAGTAACTATTGATATGTGTAGTTTGATACGGAGGTTCTATGAATACCTTTACACGCGCCGCACTGACGGTACTGGTAGGACTTGTGATTTGGTTCTTGCCTCATACAGAGGCGATTAAGCCTGAAGGCTGGCATTTATTAGCTATCTTCACGGCTACAATTGTAGGTTTTATTTTACGACCTTGGCCAACCGGTATTATGGCACTCTTTGGTATTGTTGCGACTGTAGCAACAAATTCTATTACCATGGTGCAAGCATTAGGTGGTTACGCTGAAGCCAATGTATGGCTTATCGTAGCAGCTGTATTCTTTTCTAGAGGCATTATTAATTCTGGCCTTGGTAAGCGTATCGCGTATACTTTGATTCGCTCCTTTGGTACTAGTTCCTTAAAGTTAGCTTATGCATTGGCTTGTACGGATCTTATTATTTCTCCTGCCACGCCATCTAATACGGCTCGTGGAGGCGGTATTATTTTTCCAATTGTACAAAACATTTCGTTAGCCTTTGATTCTGAGCCAAATGGTAGTACGGCACGTCGTATTGGGGCATACTTGATGACAACGGCTCATACGATAAACACCATTACTGTAACAATCTTCTTAACTGCTTGTAGTGGTAACTTATTGATTACATCCTTAGGTGCAAAATTATTTGGCTATGATATTTCATGGTGGGAATGGTTCCAAGCAGGTGTAATCCCTGGTGTACTTTGTATGATCTTGATGCCTTGGTTTATTTATAAAATCTATCCACCTGAAATTAAGGAGACACCTCAAGCAGCGGTAATGGCCCAAAAAGAGCTAGATATACTAGGTCCTATTACAAAGGCTGAAATTTCAGTGGCTATTATTTTTGTACTTTGTATTTTGTTGTGGTCCACAGCGATTTGGACGAAGTTACATCCTACTGTAGTTGCTATGATGGGCGTACTTGCTTGTGTAGTTACAGGATCCCTTACATGGGAAGATATTCTAGGTGAACGCACAGGTTGGGATATTCTAATCTGGATGGGTACCCTCGTTGGTATGGCTGGTTTACTTGGCAAGCTCGGTGTTGTTGCAGTATTTGCTGATTTTGTAAGTCAACATCTTGTAGGTATTGATTGGTTCTGGGCATCCTTCATTATCTCTGCAACCTTTGTTTACTCTCAATATTTCTTTGCCAGTGGTACAGCTCGTATTACAGCGTTATTCTCCGCCTTTGCAGCTATCTTGGTAGCAATGGGCGCACCAATTCCATTTACCATCTTGCTCTTTGGTTTGATGAACAGCCCTGGCTGTACATTAACACATTATAGTTCTGGTGTAACGCCAATCTTCTTCGGTGCTGGTTATGTACCACAAGGAACATGGTGGCGTGTAGGCCTTGCTATTTCTGTGGTTAGCTTCTTAATTCACTTCTGGGGCGGTACCCTTGGCATGTGGCTATTCGGTATTCTATAATATTCAAAAATCTCTCACAGTAGTGGGGGATTTTTTATTTGTGCTACCTATTTACTAGTTTGTTATCGATTTATTTTCTATGTGTATTAGATAGGTAGTGTATTATTTATTATTGCTATAGTTTTTATATATGGTAAACTTTAAAAATTTATATAATAAATCTATAGAATATTTATTGCACGACATTATATAAAGTGTTATTATTATTTTATGATTACAGATTACTTTAGGAGGAAACATGTTGGGTTTAGTCATTAGCTTGTTGATTATCGCGCTCGTCGTGATTATTAAAGACATTCGAATTATGAACAACAACTTAACACGTTTTTGTCTTAGAAGTTCCATGAATGGTTTAATATACAATCAATAAGATTTGACTATACGGTTTGTTTCTTATGTGTATTTATTCCAAGGGATACATAGGTCGTTTATGTATATAGGAATTCTGTAAACAAAAGGAATATCATTTGTAAACTTTTAAGACGATTCATAAGAATCGTCTTTTTTTATTCAGTTGAAAGGCATCCAAGTGGATGCTTTCCAGAAAAGTGAGGAGATTAACATGAGTTGTAGAAGTGACAATTTAAAAACAGGCGTAGCACGAGCACCACACAGATCTTTGCTAAAAGCTCTTGGTTTTGTTGATGAAGAAATGGGCAGACCAGTCATTGGTATTGCGAACTCTTTCAACGAAATTATCCCTGGTCACGTGGGCTTGAAAAATATTGTACAAGCCGTAAAAGACGGCATTCGCAACGCAGGTGGTGTGCCAATCGAGTTCAATACAATTGGTATTTGTGACGGCTTGGCGATGAACCACATCGGCATGAAATACTCCTTGGTAACTCGTAATATCATCGCTGATTCCATCGAAGCAACAGCTATGGCAACACCATTTGATGCTATGGTATTCATTCCAAACTGCGATAAAGTAGTACCTGGTATGTTGATCGCTGCAGCTCGTCTAAACATTCCATCCGTATTCGTGTCTGGTGGTGCTATGCTTGCAGGCGTACATAATGGCAAAAAAATAGGTTTGTCTGATGTATTCGAAGCAGTAGGTAAACATCAAACTGGTGAAATGGGTGATGCTGAGTTATCTGAAATCGAAAATACAGCATGTCCTACATGTGGTTCTTGCTCTGGTATGTACACAGCTAATACAATGAACTGCTTAACAGAAGCTCTTGGTATGGGCCTTCCTGGTAATGGTACAATTCCAGCAGTATACTCTGAACGTTTACGTCTTGCTAAATTAGCAGGTATGCAAGCAGTAGAGGTATTGAAAGCAAATCTTCGTCCAAAAGACATTATGACTCGCGAAGCCTTTGAAAATGCAGTAGCTCTAGATATGGCTTTGGGTGGTTCCTCTAATACAGCGCTTCATTTGCCAGCTATCGCTCACGAAGCAGGTGTACCATTGTCCTTAGACGACTTCGATCGCATTGCACAAAATACACCTCAACTATCTAAACTTTCTCCATCTGGTAAATACTTCATCGAAGACTTGTATGCTGCCGGCGGCGTATCTGCTGTGTTGAAACGTTTAGCAGAAAATGGTCGTTTGCATACAGATTGCAAAACTGTAGCTCTTAAAACACAAGGTGAAATTGCAACAGCGGCTCATGTTGTGGATGAAGATGTTATCCATCCATGGAATAATCCTGTTCATGAAACAGGTGGTATCGCAGTTCTTAAAGGTAACCTTGCTGTAGACGGTTCCGTTGTAAAAGCAGGTGCCGTAGATGATGATATGCTCGTTCACTCTGGCCCAGCAAAAGTATTCAACAGTGAAGAAGAAGCTGTTGAAGCTATTACAGGCGGTAAAATCGTAAAAGGTGATGTTGTAGTTATCCGCTACGAAGGTCCTAAAGGTGGTCCTGGCATGCGCGAAATGTTGACACCAACATCCATGATCGCTGGCATGGGTCTTGATAAAGACGTAGCATTGTTGACTGACGGTCGTTTCTCAGGTGCTACACGTGGTGCATCCATCGGTCACGTATCTCCAGAAGCAGCTGCTGGTGGCACAATCGCCGTTGTTGAAGATGGTGATATCATCAACATCGATATTCCAAAGGGTAAATTGGAATTAGCTGTATCTGACGATGAAATTGCTCGCCGTAAAGCAGCATTGAAACCATTCAAATCCAATGTAACTGGATACCTTAAAAAATACGCTCTTCACGTATCCTCTGCAGCACAAGGTGCTATTGAAGTATTGGAAGACTAATATTAGACTTTAATTTAATACTATCAATAGGAGATGGTACACATGCATAAGTTGTATGATTTTATGGAGGCTCGTGAGAGACTTAGCACAATTACTGTAAAAACAAAACTTCTTCACAGTGATGTGTTCTCCGATGAAAGTGGCAATGATGTATATATCAAGCCAGAAAACTTGCAAATAACAGGTTCCTTTAAGGTTCGTGGTGCTTATAATAAAATTGCAAAATTAACAGAAGAAGAAAAGGCACGCGGCGTTATTGCCGCGTCTGCCGGTAATCATGCGCAAGGTGTAGCGCTTGCTGCAAAACGTCTAGGCATTAAAGCGACAATCGTGATGCCAAAACATACACCTCTCATCAAGGTGAATGCTACAAAGCAATATGGTGCCGAAGTCGTTCTACATGGTGAGATTTATGATGAAGCTTACCAAAAAGCGATGGAATTACAACAAGAGCACGGATATGTGTTCGTCCATCCTTTTGATGATGAAGATGTTATTGAAGGGCAAGGTACAATTGCATTAGAAGTTCTTGAGGAATTGCCTGATGCGGATGTATTGCTAGTTCCTGTTGGTGGTGGCGGTATTGTTTCTGGTATTGCAGCTGCTGCAAAATTAAAAAATCCTAGCATTAAAATTATCGGTGTAGAACCAGAAGGCGCGGCTAGTGCAATAGCTGCGTTAAAAGCAGATCATCCTGTACCACTCAGTGAGGTAGCAACTATCGCAGATGGTACAGCTGTACGTCAAATCGGCGAAACTACATTAGCATATATTAAGAAATATGTAGATGAAATTGTTACTGTCTCTGATTATGAATTGATGGAAGCATTTTTGTTGCTTGTAGAAAAACATAAGTTAGTAGCAGAAAACTCCGGTATTTTACCATTGGCAGGCCTAAAAAAATTAGACTGTAAAGGCAAAAAGGCAGTAGCCATTGTTAGTGGTGGTAATATCGATGTACTTACGATTTCCTCTATGATCAATAAAGGTCTCGTATTGCGTGGTCGTATCTTCACTTTCTCTGTAAACCTTCCTGATAAACCAGGTCAATTAGTTGCTGTATCTCAAATGCTTGCAGATGCGGATGCAAACGTTATTAAACTTGATCATAATCAGTTTAAAAACCTTGACCGCTTCCATGAAGTGGAATTGCAAGTGACTGTAGAAACAAATGGTGAAGAACACATTCAACACATTATTGATACTTTCAAAAATAATGGTTACATTATTAAACGATTAAATTCCAGCGAGATTTTATCTGAATAGCTGGTCGAAAGGGTTCCTATGAGCGCAGAAACAATCAATGGGGCACGTATTGTCCTTGAAACATTGCATCGCCTTGGTGTAACTGACATGTTCGGTTATCCAGGTGGCGCAGTAATTCCAATTTATGATGAAATTTATAGCTTCCCTGAAATTAAACATTATTTTGTTCGTCATGAACAAGGTGCAGCCCATGCAGCAGATGGTTATGCACGGGTATCTGGAAAAGTAGGCGTATGCCTTGCTACGTCCGGTCCTGGTGCAACTAATCTTGTTACAGGTATTATGACTGCTTACATGGATTCTGTACCTATGGTGGCCATTACTGGTCAGGTTGGTCGTCCGTTTATTGGTAAGGATTCCTTCCAAGAAGCAGATATCCAAGGTATTACCATGCCGATTACAAAACATAACTACCTTGTTCAAGATATTCGCGATTTACCTCGCATCATTAAAGAAGCGTATTTTATTGCTAGTACAGGCCGTCCAGGTCCTGTTCTTATTGATATTCCTAAGGATGTTCAAACAGAAAAAATATCCATGTCAGAATACAATAAATTATACGAAGTACCGATTCACCTTGAAGGTTATGATCCTACATATAAAGGCCATCAAGGGCAAATTAAGAAAGCGGCTACGCTTATTAAAAATGCGAAACGTCCGCTCATCATTGCCGGTGCCGGTGTATTGAAATCTGGCGCTATGGATGAATTAAAGGAATTGGCAGAAAAGGCTCAAATTCCTGTAACAAATACATTAGTTGGCCTTGGTGGTTTCCCAGGTAACCATGAGCTTGCTCTTGGTATGGTGGGTATGCATGGCTCTGTAGCGGCTAACAACTGCACAGAAGAAGCAGATTTAGTTATTGCTGCAGGTATTCGTTTCCACGACCGCATTACAGGCCATCCAGATTTCTTCTGTAAAAAAGCTAAAATCATTCATATTGATATCGACCCAGCAGAAATTGATAAAAACGTTACTATTAACGTACCAATTGTAGGTGACTTGAAGCGAGTTTTATCTGAACTTAATACGCTTGTAGAACCTACAACTCATGAAGCGTGGATCGGACAAATTCGTGAATGGCAAGCGGAATATCCTATGGTAATTCCTGAATCTAAAGATGGTGTATTACATCCACAATACGTATTATCTGAACTTAACAAGATTGCCAAAGAGGATGCAGTTATTGTAACTGACGTAGGCCAACATCAAATGTGGGCGGCTCAATTCTTAACTCATAAAAAACCGCATACCATTGTTACATCTGGTGGTGCAGGTACCATGGGCTATGGTTTACCAGCTGCTATTGGTGCTCAAGTGGGGGCACCTCATAAACAAGTTATCCTTGTTGTTGGTGATGGTGGATTCCAAATGACCTTCGAAGAGCTCATGATGGTTCGCCAATATAATTTACCAATTAAGATTGTTATCATTAATAACGGTTACCTTGGCATGGTTCGTCAATGGCAACAAATCTTTAATGACCGCCGTTATTCCTATGTAGATTTGGAAGCGAGTCCAGACTTCTTGAAATTGGCCGATGCCTTTGATTTGAAAGCCGCTCGTATCGATAATGTAGATGATTTCAATAAAGAATTTAAATCTTTCATTACATCTGATGAAAGCATCATCTTGGATTGCCGTGTAGCAAGAGAAGATAATGTATTGCCGATGATTCCAGCTGGCGGTACCGTAAGTGGTATGATGGGCAAGAAAGGGGTGCTATAATGGCGAGAGAACATCAAGTCTTAGTAATTGCAAAAAATACAGCAGGCATTGGTGCACGTATATTGGCACTCTTTAACCGTCGTGGTTTTAATGTTACAAAGATGACATCTGGTATTACAAATACACCAGGCTACGCTCGTATTACCCTCACCGTTGAGGCAGATGATCGCATCTTAGACCAAATTCAAAAACAAATTTACAAGCTCATTGATGTTGTAAAAGTTAAAGTTTTTGAAGATCATGATGTGGTATGCCGTGAGTTAATGCTTATCAAGGTAAAAGCAACTGCTGCAACACGATCACAAATTGTACAAATTGCCGATGTATATCGTGGCAATGTACTCGATATTTCTCCTACTTCTATGATTATCGAAGTAATTGGTAGCGTAGAAAAATTACGCGGCTTCATTCAAATTATGGAAACCTATGGTGTCCTTGAAATTGCCAAAACTGGCATTACTGCAATGAGCCGTGGAGAAAAGATTTAGGAGATGATTGTGTGAGTAGTGAATTACTCCATTATGAAGACCTCAAGTTTCGTCGTGACGGCCGCGAAATTTTAAAAGGCATTAATTGGCATGTTGAAGAAGGGGAGAATTGGGCCTTATTAGGTCTCAATGGGGCTGGTAAATCGACGATGCTCAGCATGATTCCAGCTTACCAAATTCCTACAACAGGACTATTACGTGTATTTGGTCATGAATTTGGCAAATATGCATGGCCTAAGATCAAGGCCCGATTAGGTTTTGTTAGTTCTGCGCTTGGACAATTTCAGTCTACCTTGGATAAACAAGTCGTAGAAGATGTTGTTATTTCTGGTGCCTTTAATAGTATCGGTATCTATCAGAAGGTAGAACCTGAGGTGCGCGAACGAGGAATGCAATTATTATCCGAGTTTGGTTTATCCTATTTAGAAGGCCATAGATTTCATACATTGTCCGCTGGTGAACAGCGCCGCGTATTATTAGCACGTGCTATTATGGCTAATCCAGATTTGCTCATTCTAGATGAGCCTTGCTCTGGCCTTGATTTGCCTGCTCGCGAGCAATTCTTAAGAACTGTTGAGAATATGGCACGAGAGGAGCATAAGCCTTTTATTTATGTATCTCATCAAATTGAAGAGATTATGCCCAGTATTACACATGTAGCTATTATTAAAGATGGCCTCATTGTATATAAAGGCAAGAAGCGGGACATCTTAACAGATGAAATTCTAAGCGACGTATTTGGTATTGATGTATCGGTTGTATGGGAGAAAAATCGCCCATGGATTATAGTTAAATAAGAGCTAAAATTGGGATAATTCATTTTTTCTTAATACAAAAAGGGTACAAATTTAAGTTGTAGATTAGTCTATTTGACTATTCGATAAATTACGATATACACTACAAATCTTGCATTTATTTGTGAAGATTGTGTACAGTATATATAATCTATATTCTATTGAATATGTTTGGAGGTTGTCTAGTATGGCAGGTAAAATTTTAGGTACTACAGTTTATTATGATGCAGATTGTAATTTGAGCAAATTGGAAGGCAAAAAAATTACAGTTTTAGGTTACGGTTCTCAAGGTCATGCGCATGCATTGAACTTAAAAGAAAATGGTATGGACGTAACAATTGGTCTTCGTGGTGGTTCTTCTAGCTGGAAAGCTGCAGAAGAAGCAGGCCTTACAGTAAAAGAAACTGCAGAAGCAGTTAAAGGTGCTGACATCGTTATGGTATTGATTCCTGACGAATTACAAGCAGACGTATATGCACAAGATATCGCTCCTAACTTGAAACAAGGTGCATACTTGGCATTTGCTCACGGCTTCAACATTCACTTCGGTAAAATCGTACCTCGTGAAGACATCAACGTATTCATGGTAGCTCCTAAAGGTCCTGGTCATTTAGTACGTCGTACATACCAAGAAGGCTCCGGTGTTCCTTGCTTGTACGCTGTAGAAAAAGATCCATCTGGTGATACTGAAGAAGTTGCATTGGCATGGGCTTCTGGTATTGGTGGTGGCCGTTCCGGTATCTTGGAAACTAACTTCAAATCTGAAACTGAAACTGACCTCTTCGGTGAACAAGCTGTATTGTGCGGCGGTGTTACTGAATTGATCAAAACTGGTTTCGAAGTATTAACTGAAGCTGGTTATGAACCTGTAAACGCTTACTTCGAATGCTTGCATGAAATGAAATTGATCGTAGACCTTATCTACGAAGGTGGCTTCCAAAAAATGCGCCACTCCATTTCTAACACTGCTGAATATGGTGACTACCATGCAGGTCCTCGCGTAATTACTGCAGATACTAAAAAAGCTATGGAACAAATCTTGGCTGATATTCAATCTGGTAAATTCGCTGACGAATTCTTGGCTGATTCCAAAAATGGTCAAAAATTCCTTAAAGAACATCGTGAAGCAGCTGCTAACCATCCAATCGAACCAGTTGGTGCAGAACTTCGCAACTTGATGAGCTGGTTGAAATAAGAGATTACATTAGTAATTTCTTGATAAGCATAGGCTTACTGAAAGCGACCCCATTTGGGGTCGTTTTTTATTGAGTAATACTAGTACGTATGATATAGTTAACGTAGAGTCAGTGTAGTATATTTTGGTATAAGGAGAGATACTATGAGTTCTACAACTATTATTATCATCGTGGCGGTTGCAGTTATTTGGGCCATTTTGTTTGCCGTATTTATGAAATTCAATAAAAAACGACAAGCCGGTGAACAACAATTTGTACAAGAGAATGCTAATAAAGCGATTCTTCATATTTATGGTAAATCTGTAAAGGTTGATGGTAAGGACCTTTCTACTATTGATCATAAAACTGGTCAATATGGTCAAGTCATTGTGGCAGTAACACCAGGAGAACATACCATTGAATCCGTATATTACACAACGGATAATGTGGGTACTAAAACAAAGAATGTTGAAACACAGCCTGTTACCATCACAATTCCAGTACAAGCAGGTAATGAATATAATGCGGCTATGTATTTCTATTCCGCAGAACAACGTAAGGCCTATTATAAAGGTGACGTTGATGATGCTATTTTAGAAGTTGAACTAGAATTAGAATCTGGTTTTACAGCGAATACTCATGCTTATATCATCGTGTACCGTGAATGTAAATAAATTAGTATAGTAACTGTTTAATAGAGCTATCATTGTGGTAGCTCTATTTTTTATAAATCGTTGTTGGTTATTATCATATTTATTTGTGATATAATAAAGAGTAATATATGAAAGGAGAACGATATGGATTTTTACACTTTGGCCTATGTTGAAAGTCAGGCTGTAACAGGCCAAACATGGGGCTTTATCGTTTTTGTTGCCATTCTTTTAGCATTGCTCGTTCTAGGTGTACAGGTATTGCGAAATGGTTTTACTAATCGCTATCGTGATTTATTGGTTATTTTGTCTTTAATTGTAGTATTTTTCTTAGGACTGGAGTATCAAGAATATAACCGAATGAAAACATACTCTGAAGACTCTTCTCGAATGGCTCAATTTCTACATTCTTTTAGTACTGATCAATCCATACCAAGTGAACAACTGGCGGTTAACTCCTTAAAGATTCGTAATGGTATGATCTTAAAGGTTAGCGATGCATACTATGAGGTGCAATTTAATCCTGAATTTACTACCTATACAATCACTCGTGTGTATACAGTAAGTCCTACAGACCGAATTCATGATAAAGCGGATGTATTACCATAAGGAGGACCACATATGACAGAAGCTATGGCCGTCTATGGGATGGTCTTTGCCAAACTCGCCATAGGTCTCTTGGCGATTATTTTACAAATTAACTTAATGGGGAAGGGCAATTTAGCGCCAACCTCTGCGTTAGACCAATTACAAAACTATGTACTTGGGGGTATTATTGGTGCCATTATTTACAATGACCAAATTGGTATTTTACAGTTTATGTTAGTCCTCATTTTGTGGACTATCCTTGTAATGTCTCTTAAATTCTTAAAAGGTAATCTTCGTTTCTTCAAAACCATTCTCGATGGTCATCCAGTTATTGTAATTGAAAAGGGTCACGTATTAACTGAAGAGTGTATGCGTTATGGTATTCAAGCAGCGGAGCTTAAATTGAAATTGCGTACTGCTGGTGTTCAATATGTAACAGATGTAAAACGTGCTGTACTAGAACAAAATGGTCAGTTAAGCGTTGTTCAATTCGGTGATGAAAATATTAAATTTGATCTTATTGATGATGGTCAAATTAATCACTTTACATTAGCTGTAATTGAAAAAGAACAAGAGTGGCTTGAAGCAGAGGTTGAAAAGCAAGGGGATAAAATAAAAGATGTATATATTGCTGAATACAAAGATGGTGAGGTAGTCATCTATCCGTATGAAAGAAAACATCGTCCTCAAATTGTAAGTGCTTTAAAGACTAAAACTATTTCTACTAAAAATACATTGAAATCTAAATTTTAAAATCTAATATGTAGTATTTTTAAGCCCACTATTCATAGTGGGCTTATATAGAAAGGGAACTAGTGAATCGTAAAGATTTAATTGATCGATTACAAGAATTATATAAAGACGAAGATAGTCGGGTTACTGTAAACCCTCATGCAGGGCAAAAGGTAGCAATCGTCTATCCCAATACATATTTTGTAGGCATGAGTAATCTAGGCCTCCACATTATTTATGAGGAAATCAACTTACGTAATGATAGCGTATGTGAACGCATCTTCTTGCCTGAGAAGAAGGAATTAGAAGCGTATGATAAAACTAAGACTCCGTTGATGAGTGTTGAAACACAACGGCCTATGCATCAATTTGATGTAGTAGCCTTTGATGTTACCTTTGAGATGGATTATTTCCATATTCCTCTTATGTTGCGCCATGGCCGCGTGCCGATGATGGGAAAAGACCGCACAGAGTTCGATCCTATCGTCATTGCTGGTGGCCCTTGTGCTACCTTTAATCCAGAGCCCTTTGCCGATTTCATTGATGCTTTCATTATCGGAGAAGGGGAAGGCATCGTTAGTCGCGTGCTCGATATCATTCGCGATGGAAAACTGGAAGGCTTAGACCGTCATGCGATTTTGCGCCAATTAGCGAATGAGCCTGGCGTGTATGTACCGTCCTTGTACGTGCCAATTTACAGTGAAGAAGGCGAATTTAAAGGCTACGATATTGCAGAGGGCGTTCCTAAGACAATTAAACGTCACTTTGAAATACTTACTAGCGGTGGTGAAACCGTAGTAGCTACAAATTATACCGAGTTTGGCGCCATGTATATCATCGAGGTGGCGCGTGGATGTGGGCGCCATTGTCGATTCTGTATGGCTGGCTATTGCTTCCGTGTACCGCGCGTACGACCGTTGGAAATATTAAAAGAAGGCGTAGATAGAGCAGAAAAATTAGGTAAAAAGGTAGGCCTTATGGGCGCTGCTATTTCTGATTACCCAGAGGTAGATGAGTTAGTTAATTACATTCGCTCTAAAGATATGCGCTATTCCTGTGCATCCTTGCGGGCAGACTCCTTAACGCAAGCCGTTGTAGATGGCTTGGCAGATAGTGGGCAAAAGACGATTACCATTGCCCCAGAAACGGGCAGTGAACGATTGCGGCGCGTCATCAATAAGGGCATTAGCGAAGAGCATTTACAAAATGCTGCCACTTTATCTGCTAAGTCTGGTATCCAACATATGCGACTCTACATTATGATTGGGTTGCCAACGGAAACTGACGAAGATATTGAAGCAATTGTAGGACTTGCAGAACGGACGCAAGCCCATATGGCAGAGGTGGGATGTAAAGGACGTTTAACACTTAGCATTAATCCATTTATTCCGAAGCCTTTTACACCATTTCAATGGATGGCGATGGACAATCAAAAGACAGTAGAGAAAAAGCTACAATATATTAAAAAAGCATTGCAAAAGAACCGTCGTATCGAGGTGCTTGTAGAGTCACCAAAAGAAGCATATATTCAAGGTGTATTAGCTCGTGGAGATCGTCGCCTTGGTGCGGTTCTTGCAGCCTGTGCAGCAGACCGAGGCAGTAAGTCCTTTAAGTCTGAAATGAAGGCGGCAGGTCTTGATATGGATGAGCTGAATTATCGAGAACGTAGTTTTGATGAATTTTTACCATGGAGTCACCTCGACATGGGGATGGATGATGGATATCTTGAGATGGAATGGAAGCGCTCTGTGGATGAAGCGTATACACCGCCGTGTGTACAAGGCTGTAAACGTTGTGGTGTTTGTAAATAGGAGGTACTTATGAATAAATCTGTAAAACGTATAGATGTTAAAGGACCTCATGGTACTTGGGCCTATGAAGCACCCAATTGGGCGGAACAATTTCCTATCGTTATGGGGGATACCTTCCGTCATGGTGGCGTATCAAAGGCACCTTATGAATCGTTAAACTTAGCATTTCACGTAGGGGATGAGCCAACGCGTGTTCGTGAGAATCGTGCTATTATTGCTGAATATTTAGGTGTTGAACCAAAACGCATTTCTTGTGGTAATCAAGTACATGGTTTAAAAGCTGTGGAAATCACAGAAGAACTCATTGGGGCCGGTGCCTTTGGTGAGGATACGGCAATTAATGATTGTGATGCTGTATTTACAAAGTTACCAAATGTACCACTCTTTTTATTTACTGCCGATTGTGTAGCTGTAGGTATTTATGATGCTAAGCATCATGCTATCGCTACGGTGCATGCAGGTTGGCGTGGAGCGATAGGACATTTGCCTGTACTTACCATTGAAGCTATGAAAGAAGCTTATGGTACTGGATTTAAAGATTGTTATATCTATCTTGGGCCTAGTATTGGACCAGAATCCTTTGAAGTCGATGTAGAGTTAGGGAAACGTTTTGAATTAGCATGGCGTGGTATGACCGACCGTAGTGTGGCTGATGTTGTAAACTATCCAGGTGATAAACTAGATAAAGCCTATATCAACTTATGGAACTTTATCGCCGAAGGACTTATGGTGAATGGTGTACCTAAAGAAAATATCGCTATTGGCGGTACTGATACAGTAACAGATAGAGATTGTTATTCCTATCGTCGGGAATCTGGTAAAACAGGGCGCATGGCTTTATTTAGTATGCTACAAGAACGATAGTACTAGATTCTCATCAATATTAGTATTAGGCTTTTACTAGAGGCTTTTACCAAAGATAGAATTATTTGTATAATTTTTAGTATATACATACATGGATTTATGCGCTTTATAAGACCTAAATGATGTACAATCAATAATAAATACTATATAATAGAATAGTCTATACAAATATATTTGATGATTACTATATATAGATTGAAGGGGGCATTCACGTGATTGAAGAATCCCTACACGCAATACAGCAGCGCATGGCAGATGCTATGGCGCGCGTTGGTCGCGTAGATACAGCATTGTTAGTGGCGGTTACAAAGAACCACCCTGTGTCAGCTGTAGAGGAGGCGGCAAGTCTCGGTGTGACTCATGTAGGGGAAAACCGAGTACAAGAGGCCAAGGAAAAACAGCTCACCTATAAGGGCCCACAATTAACATGGCACTTGATTGGCCATTTACAGGTCAACAAGGTGCGTCAAGCGGTGCCTATGTTTGATTTAATTCATTCTGTAGACAGCCGTAAATTATTAGATGAAATCGAAAAGGTCGCTACAAAGCACGACAAGGTACAAGATGTATTGTTGCAAGTCAACGTAGCTCGAGAAGCCTCCAAAACGGGCATGTCCGTAGAGGAGTTTCCAGAGATTCGAAACTATGCAAAGACATTGCCTCATGTACGTGTACGGGGCTTGATGTGTATGGCGCCATTTTTCGACGATCCAGAGGAAGCACGTCCAATCTTCCGCGTAGCAAACGCCTTGTATGAGGATATGAAAGGCTACTTTGAAGAGGGGCAGATTCAATATTTATCTATGGGGATGACTCACGACTTCGAAGTCGCTTTGGAAGAAGGGGCTAACATTGTTCGTGTAGGCACAGCAATTTTTGGGGAACGTGTGTATGATTAAGGCTCGGGTTGCCTGATAATCGATAGCGTTAAGTATTAGGAGGAAATCCAAATGGCATTGGGAGATTATTTAGACAAAGCAAAAAACTTATTCTTAGGCAAAAATGATGATGACTATGAATATGATGATTATGACTATGAAGATGAAGAGGAATATGAAGCGGAACCTACACCAGTAGCTCCAGCAGCTCCAGTATCCGGCGCATCTGAATTTCATCCACGCAAGGTAGGAGGCCAATCTACGATGACACAACGTCCAACAGCTATGAAAGTAGTTGTAATTGAACCAAAAGTATTTGAAGATTCTGAAAATATTACACATCAATTGCGCGACATGCGTCCTGTATTGATCAACTTTGAAAATACAGATCCTCATGAAGCAGCTCGTATTGTGGACTTCGTATCTGGTGCGACTTTTGCATTGGATGGCAAATTGGAAAAAGTAGGTAAAGACATTTTCATGTGTGTACCTGTAAACATTTCCATAGATTATTCTGATAATGACAGCAACAAAACTGAGCAAAACGAATACGCTTGGGACAATAAATAATTTCTCTATAAATGGTGGTGACAACGATGTTAGGTAAAACCCTATGTATAGGCGTTGGCTCAATGGGTGGCGCTCTATTGCGCGGTGCATTACAGCATGGCGTGTTGAAAGCAAGTGATACACACATTCTCGTACGTCGCGAAGAACAATGTAAGGCTCTAACTGAGGAACTCGGTGTAGTAGGTTTTACTACATTGCCTAATGTAAACGAGTACAATACCATTTTGTTGGCTGTAAAACCACAAGTGTTACCATCTGTATTAGAGGATTTAAAAGAAGTACCTTATGGGACTGTTATGATTTCCGTTGCTGCAGGTATCACCTTAGATACATTGGATGCAGCGATTCCGCAAGCTAACTGGTTTAGAGCTATGCCAAATACACCAGCCTCTATTGGTGCAGGTATGACGGCTCTTGCCGGGGATGATGTAAATACTGACTTAGGTCGCGATGTGCAAGCCTTATTTGAGGCTGTCGGCGAAGTAGCGGTGGTAAGCGAAGCTGATTTGGATCGATTAGGTGCGCTATCTGGCGCAGGCCCTGGCTATATGTTCGTCATCCTTGATGCTTTGGCTGATGCGGGCGTTCGCATTGGATTGCCTCGTCAGTTGGCAATTAAGGCAGCGGCTCAAACGATGTATGGTGCTGGTAAGATGGCCCTTGAAAGTGGCAATCATCCAGCAGTACTACGCGATCAGGTAACAAGCCCTGGTGGCACGACCATTGCTGGTATTGGTGCTATGGAAAAAGGTGGACTTCGTAGTGCTCTCCAAGATGGCGTAGTAGCATGTCTTGCTCGGTCAAATGAATTGGGGAAATAATTTTGGCAGATACTAGTAAATTAATACGATATTTTGAAGCCAGTGGCAGTGGTGAGGAAGCTCGTCGCATGCTTGACTTGGCTGAGCAGGTTGTAAAAGGTTGCCCCTATCGCGTGGCGGACTTTACGAGTCCTGCAGGCCTAGTGATTGCGGACGCAATCAAGGCTAACTACCCACAGCTTATCGTTAAGACAGATGGTGGCTATGAAGGGGCGGAACGCATTCGCATCGCCTTTGTAGATAGCGATTTTAACGGTACTGTGGATATGGGCATCCGTGCCCTTAAGGTAAATTGGGACCCACGGTTCCGATTGCTTACCCATCGCGATGTGCTTGGCTCCTTGATGGGCCTTGGCATCGATCGCTCCAAATTTGGGGACGTTATCGTTCAGCAAGGGGGCGCTCAAATTTTGGTGGATGAAAGCGTAGCAGACTTTGTGATTCAAAACTTTACAAAAATTGCTATGGTTTCCGTATCTGTAGAGGCTATTGAGCTATCGGATATTGCACCAAAAGAAGAAAAAATTAAAGAGGTCCGCACTACAGTTGCTTCTTTGCGCTTAGATGCGGTAGCAAGTTCTGGTTTTAGCGTATCTCGCACCAAATTGGTAAGCGCTATTAATGCAGGATTATTGCAAGTAAACTGGCAACCAGCTAAGGGTGCATCCCAAGAAGTTAAAGAAGGGGATGTGATCTCTATGCGTGGTCGTGGCCGAATGAAGGTAGAAGCCATTACAGGTACATCTCGTAAGGGGCGTATCGGCGTATATCTGAAACGATTCATGTAGGCAATTGAAAATCGGCTTGACCATCAAGCCGATTTTTTTATATAGTAGGACAGCCATGGTATCCATAACATTTCAACCTACAACAGAAGATGCAATCCTATTCGTAGGCGGCGGGGAGGTCGCAGAGCGACGAATGCAGCTCTTTATTGATGAGCCGTGCAACATTGTCGTAATTGCTCCCACTGTAACAGATAGGATTAGCCAATGGGCAAAGGATGATCGTATCACTTGGTACGATCGTGCTTTCACAATGGACGATGAAAACCACATTATAACGAGCAGTTTGTTCTTTATCTGCACAGATAATGGCGAATTAAACGATATGTTATATGAGCTGGGGAAAAAACACCGCGTCTGGACTAATCGCAGCGATGACCCTAGGGCGTGCAGATTTACTGTGCCTTCATCCCTTGAACTAGGTGATCTTCACATCGCTATTAGCGCTAATAATGTAGGCCCTCGTATCAATCGTCTAGTAAGGCAAGATATGATGAATCGTTATGGTCAGTTGCAAAAGGCTATGCCTAGACTTAAAATATTTAGAGAAGAAGTAAAGTTACTACTTCCTACTCCAGAGGCTCGACAGAAATTTTGGAGAGAACATCTGACCGTAGAAACTTTTGAGGCCATTCTCAAGGGAGAGTGGATGACTATAGAGGAGAAACTTGACCATGAAATTAGTGGTATTAGGCCTAAATCATAGAAGTGCCGCTGTAGAGGTGCGTGAACGTTTCTCGTTTGATAAGGACGAGGTAGTTTCAGCACTGAACCGCCTCTATGAATTCGACTGTGTAGCAGAATGTGTTATTTTGTCTACATGTAATAGAACCGAAATTTACGCGGCCTTAGAAGGTGTAGAGTTCCCTAAAGAATATATGTTGGCAGTGTTAAAGGATTTAAAAGGTGCCGACCACATCGATGAAGATGCATTCTTCTTCTATGAAGAACGAGATTGTATTGAACATCTATTCCGTGTGTCTGCAAGCCTTGATTCCCTTGTGTTGGGGGAAGGTCAAATCTTGAGCCAATTGAAAGGGGCTTATATCCAAGCTTATAGTGCAGGTTGTACAGGCACGATTTTCAATATTTTATTCCAACGCGCTATTAGCGTTGGTAAAAAGGTACGTACCAATACAGGCATTGCTAATACGCCTGTATCTGTTAGTTACACCGCTGTTAACCTAGCTGAAGATAGTTTAGATAAGCCGTTATCTGAAGCAACTGTACTCATTTTGGGTGCTGGTACTATGAGTGAATTAACGGCGACTCACTTACAAGCAAAGGGTGTAAAAACAATTTTCGTATCCAATAGAACCTTTGCAAAAGCAGAAGTATTGGCTGAACGCTTTAACGGTAAGGCAGTTAAGCTCGATAATTTTGTAGATTACGCTAAAGATGCGGATATCCTCATCACATCAACAGGAGCGCCACATTATATTATTACTGAACGAGAGGCTAAGAAAATTACCTCCCTTCGCAAGGGTGAGCCTATTGTTATGATTGATATTGCGGTACCGCGCGATATTGATCCTGCTGTGGCAGATATGGAAGGTATTTATTTATTCAATATCGACTCCCTTGAAAGTGTAGTAGAAGAGAATAAGGCACAGCGCGAAGAGGAAGCTCGTCGTGCGGAGCCTATCATTCACGATGCTATTGAAGAATTATTGGATAAATTGAGCTATTTAACGGTGCGTCCTATGATGGCATTGCTTACTGAAAAAGCAGAACGCATTCGCCGTCGTGAATTGCATCGTGCATTAGCGAAATTGCCTGATATTTCTGATAAAGAGCGTCGCATTATGGACTCTATGAGTCGCATGATCATTCGCAAAATGTTGCGTGAACCGATGATTCACTTTAACGAAATCGCCGGTACAGAGGAAGAAGGTTTGTACTGGGATTTATTCAAAGATATGTTTAATCTTGAGAAAGAAGGCTAAGGCCATGAGAGACCATATTCGAATCGGCACGCGAAAAAGTGCCCTTGCCCTATGGCAGGCTGAACATATTAGTGCAGAGTTACAACGTCTGTACCCAAATATTACGGTCGAGCTAGTTCACTTTAATACAAAGGGTGACCGTATCTTAGAAAAACCACTGGCTCAAGTTGGTGGTAAAGGTTTATTTACTGCTGAGCTAGAAGAGGCAATGCATAAAGGCGATATTGATATCGCCGTACATAGCTTGAAAGATATGCCTACAGAGTTGCCAGAAGGTCTTACTCTAGGTGCTATTTCTGCTCGTGAAGTGCCTTACGATGCGCTTGTGAGCCCCGTGTATAAAACATTAGATAAATTGCCTCAAGGTGCGCGCGTCGGTACAAGCAGCTTGCGTCGTCAAGCGCAATTATTGCATGTGAGACCAGATCTTCAGGTCGAGGTGATTCGCGGTAATGTACAAACTCGTTTAAGCAAGATTGAAACAGAAAAACTAGATGGCGTTATCTTGGCGCAAGCTGGTCTTAAACGATTGGGCTTAGATGACCAAATTACACAAGTGTTTAAAGCTGATGAAATGATTCCTGCCGTTGGTCAAGGGGCTCTCGCTATCGAGTGCCGCGCTAACGATACGGAAATGCTTGAAATGCTAGCTCCTATTAACGACGTAGATACTCGCTATGCCGTTGAAGGAGAGCGCAGCTTCTTGCGTCAGCTAAATGGTGGTTGCCAAGTGCCGATGGGGGTACATGGTACTATCAATAAAGGTCAATTGACCTTAAAGGCCATGATTGCCTCCCTGGACGGTAAAACTGTATACGAAGGAGAAATTTCTGGTCCGGCTAAAAAAGCTGAAATTCTTGGTAAAAACCTTGCAAAAGCTTTATATGAAGAAGGTGGCAAACATATTGTGGATGCTCTCATAGAGGAAGGAATCATAAAATGACAGGTATGGTATATCTAATCGGCGCAGGCCCTGGCGATGTTAAACTCATCACTGTAAAAGGTCGCGAATGCATTGAAAAAGCAGATGTAATTGTGTATGACTATTTAGCTGATGCTCATCTATTAGAATGGGCGCGCCCAGATGCAGAGTTGATCTACGCTGGTAAACAATGTAAAGATCACACAATGCATCAATGGGAAATCAATGAGCTGTTAGTTCAAAAAGGTAAAGAAGGTAAAGTTGTAGCACGCTTAAAAGGCGGGGATCCACTTGTATTTGGTCGCGGTGGTGAAGAGGCGATGGCTCTTGGAGAAGCTGGTGTACCATTTGAATTCGTACCAGGCGTAACATCTCCAATTGCAGCCCCTGCTTATGCAGGTATTCCTGTAACACAACGCGCTATGGCTACATCTTTTGCGGTTGTAACCGGTCATGAGGATCCAACAAAAGCCGTATCTGGTATTCATTGGGAAGGCCTTGCTACAGCAGTAGATACACTTTGCTTTGTAATGGGTGTTGGCAACTTGCCTACTATTGCAGAAAAATTGATGGCTCATGGACGCCCAGCTTCTACACCAGTAGCGCTTGTTCGTTGGGGTACAAAAACGGTTCAAGAGGTGCTCGTATCAACCCTTGAACATGTAGTAGAAGACGTAGAAAAGGCACAACTAAAAGCGCCAGCTATCATCGTAGTAGGCGATGTAGTTAACCTTCGTGAAAAATTACAATGGTTCGATAATAAACCGTTATTCGGTAAAACTATTGTAGTTACACGCGCTCGCTCCCAAGCTAGTGCATTCCGCGAAAAATTGGCGGCTCAAGGTGCTAATGTAGTAGAAGCAGCAGCGATTAAAACATCTCCATTGGAGTTATTTGATGAAGATCGTCGTATCATCAATAATACAAAACAATACCAATGCATCGTATTCACATCTGGTGAAGGTGTTCGTTACTTCTTCGATGCTCTTTATAAAGAGGGTAAGGATACACGTGCTTTAGGTAATTCTAAAGTGGCTGCTATTGGCTGTGCTACAGCTCGTGAACTTCAAAAATATGGCATTGTTCCAGATATTATTCCTGTAGACTATAAAGCTGAATCTGCTGTAAAGGCTCTTGAAGAAGAACTTAAAGCAGGGGACTCCGTATTGCTCATCCAACCAAAAGTAGCGCGCGACGTAATTCCACGCTCTTTGCGTCATCACGATATAGATGTAGATATCTTGCGTTTATATGAAACGACACAAGATACATCTCAACAAGAAGAATTAGTAAATGCATTAACTGCAGGTACTGTAGACTATATTACGTTTACAAGTTCCTCTACAGTAACAAATACAATTCAATTATTAGGTGATGATGCATTGAAACTATTAGGCAATACTAAGATTGCCTGCATTGGACCTATCACAGCAGCTACAGCTATGAGTGCAGGTCTTAAACCTGCTGTCATCAGCGATGTATATACAACTGATGGCTTAGTTAACGCTATCATAAAGGACATTTAGGAGGATTACATGTACGATTTAACATACCGTCCTCGCCGCTTGCGTATCAATCCAGAAATGCGTGATTTGGTACGGGAAACGACACTCGACGTAACTGACTTAATTTATCCATTATTTATCGTTCCTGGTGAAGGTATCAAAAAAGAAATCGATACGTTGCCAGGCCAATACCACTTATCCGTTGATGAAGCTGTAAAAATGGCTCAAGAGGTATATGATCTTGGTATTCTTGGGGTAGAAATCTTCGGTATTCCTACATATAAGGACGAACAAGGTTCCTCTGCATGGGATATGTCCCAACCTGTACAACAAGCTATCAAAGCTATCCGCGCAGCTGTGCCAAATCTATTGGTCGTAGCTGATGTATGCTTGTGTCAATATACTACAACAGGTCATTGCGGCATGATTGATGATCATGAAATCTTGAATGATGAAACATTGCCATTACTTTGTAAAGTAGCGGTAAGCCAAGCGGAAGCGGGTGCCCATATGGTGGCTCCATCCGATATGATGGACGGCCGTGTAGGTGCTATCCGTGAAGCCCTTGATGCGGCAGGGTATACTAATGTATCTATCATGAGCTATGCTGCAAAATACGCATCGGCTTATTATGGTCCATTCCGTGGTGCTGTTAATTCTGCACCTAAATTTGGTGACCGCAAGTCCTATCAAATGGACCCAGCCAATCGCTTAGAAGCTTTCAGAGAAATTGAACTAGATATCGCTGAAGGTGCAGATATTATCATGATTAAACCAGCTTTGTCCTACTTGGATATCGTTCGTGAAACACGTGACCGCTATGAATTACCTGTAGCTGTATACAATGTGTCTGGCGAATATGCGATGGTTAAATCCGCTGCTGCAGCTGGTCTTATCGACGAAGAACGCCTCGTTATGGAAACAATGCTTTCTATGAAGCGCGCCGGTGCTAAAATCATCATTACGTACCATGCTATAGATATTGCTAAATGGTTACAAAAGTAAGGAGAAACCATGTTCCAACTCGGTAAATCTGAAAAAGCCTTTGAAGAGGCTAAACGTTATATGCCAGGCGGCGTAAACAGTCCTGTTCGTTCCTACCGTAGCGTAGGTTCTAACCCTCCGTTTATCAGTAGTGCTAGCGGTAGCCGTATTTATGATATCGACAACAACGAATACATCGACTATGTGTTGAGCTGGGGCCCTATGATTTTGGGCCATGCGAACCCTGAGGTTATCGCAAGCTTGCAAGAGGCGATTCCTCGCGGCACTAGCTATGGTGCACCTACACTACTAGAAACAGAATTGGCTAAAAAGGTACAAGCCTTCATGCCATCTATGGAGGTTATCCGCCTCGTCAACTCTGGTACAGAGGCCACTATGAGTGCCTTGCGCGTAGCTCGTGGCTATACTGGTCGCGATCGGATCGTGAAATTCGTTGGCTGTTACCATGGTCATAGTGATGCACTCTTGGTAAAAGCTGGCTCTGGCCTTGCTACCTTTGGTGTGCCAGATAGTCCTGGCGTTCCTCAAGGTGTGGCAGAAAACACCATAACCTTGCCGTACAATGACTCTGTTGCGGTTCGCAAATTATTCGACGATATGGGCGATACTATTGCGGCTATCATCGTAGAACCTGTAGCGGGCAACATGGGCTGTGTGCCTCCAGAACCAGGTTTCCTTGAAACCTTGCGGGAAGTGACTAAGGCTCATGGGGCATTGTTGATTTTTGACGAAGTTATGTGTGGCTTCCGCGCTAGTAGCGGCGGTGCACAAAAACGTTACAACATTAAACCTGATCTTACATGCCTTGGTAAAATCGTTGGCGGTGGCATGCCACTTGCTGTATTTGGTGGTTCCCGTGAGATCATGAACCAAATTGCACCAGCTGGTCCTATTTATCAAGCTGGTACATTGAGTGGTAACCCTATTGCCGTTACCTCTGGTCTTGCAACCTTATCCATTTTGCAACGGGATCCAACTATCTTTAAACAAGTAGAAGATGCAACCATAGCCCTTTGTGAAGGCTTTGAACGCTTGGCTGCTCAATACAATGTGCCTGTTGTAGTACAACGGGTAGGCTCCATGTTCACTATCTTCTTCACTGATAAACCAGTTAAGAACTTTGATGATGCAGCATCTTGCAACGAAGAACGATTTAAAATGTTCTTCCACCATAACTTGAGCCATGGTATCTACTATGCGCCAAGTCCTTATGAAAGTAACTTTGTATCTATCTGCCATAAGAGCAGTGAAATCGAACGCACATTGGCCGTAGCTGATGAATCTTTTAAAAAAATTGGTGATACATTAAAAAATTAGTGATACATTATTGTAAAAGTATATAGTTTGTAGTTGTTTATGTATCGATGTAGGTGATGAACATGCAGTTTTACAAGAACTTAAAGCGTGCTCGCGTGCGCATGGGCAAAAGCCAAATCGAAGTAGCAAAGGCCGTAGGTATCAGTAATGCGGCGCTTTCAAACTACGAAACAGGGTATCGCGAACCAGATTTAGATACACTCTGTGCCCTGTCTCGCTATTATGGATTGACCTTGGATGAGCTGCTAGATGTAAATGGAGAACAACACGAGCCCATCTATGATCTCAGTCCGGTACTCAAAAATAAATACATCGCCTATAAAGGTGAAGTATTTGAGTTGAAAGACTCACAAAAACGTGCGCTCTTGCGCGAGCTAGACAATCTATTTACTAAATTTGAGAAATCAAAGGTAGAAGATAAAAGTAGTAAGCCAAAAACGTACAAACATGGGAACCCACATATCAATCGCGCGGGACTAGCTAGCAGCGCTGGTAGTTTAGCAGCACGACGGAATATAAAGTAGTGCTATACTACATTGTATGTGAGTGGAACATGTTTATTTGAACAACTGAATTAGAGTGATTTAAAAGCACCATCTATTTTAATAGAAAACGACACATAAGTCGGATCCAGGTAGATGGTGCTTTTGTATTACTATAGTGTAAATGCCGATGCTAAAGCTTTGGCATTTTTTAGGCTAATTATAAAAATAAATAAAAGATAACAATATTAAAATATTCGTTGGTGATATAAGTTGGTTTAATATATAATTGAAATATAGAAGTGAAATGAATATTAATCAATAGAAATAAAAGTAAGATATAGTTTAGAGGTTTTGTTATGAAAAAGATTTGTGCTTTAATACTGCTCGGACTAGTAATTATTAGTGCTGTGATTTATCAGTATTATTATCACGATGGTGCACAAAATAATATAGTTATTATGGATGAGTCTCATGAGTTAGTGGATACTTCGATTAATGAATCGATTTCTAATCGTATTTTAGCAGTGTATCTTGATGAGCCTTACTATTATTATTTAGGCTATGATGGAATAGGTCGGTATGATATTAAAAATCATAAACTAGATGTTTGGGAATTTACAGTTTATGGTGATGAAACCGAACAGCATAAATTATATCATCCAAGATCAAAGATGATCGTTAATAAGAAAAATAATTTAGAAGATTTTTCCAAAATGGATTTAGATAACTTTGAAAAAATGTTAATGAATTCTGATCGTGGTGCAAAGTACTTTAATAAACGCTGGTATCACTCAGGCTATGAAGCAACGTTTCTAGATTTAGATAATCATCTTATTATTACGAATGATGTGCGAGGTGTAAAAGATACGGCTACAAAGATTCTGGTATTTAATGTGAGTGGTTTTCTTGTCATTGATAAAGAAACAAATGATATTCAAGTATACTTTGATGAAAGTATTGCAGGTAAAAAGGTTAGAGACTCTTTAATTGCTATGTTGAGATATACTTATGGAGATCATCTAGTTTTGTTAAATAGCTTAGATGAAATTGGCGAAGAAGAACGATCTATTTTATTACAATTACGAGATAACTATGTTAGTAAAAATTAGAAATACGCTATATTTATTTTGATAATGTTATGTAGTATTTCTGTGTACTTTAACAAGTTGATTTGATGGAGTTATTAGTTTTGAAAAAGATATCCTATTACTATAACATGATTCCTTTATCTTTTAAGATGATTTTGGGATTTGCACTTATATGTATGATTATTATCTCTTTGATGACCGTAGCTGCTATTATTAATAGACCAAAACAAATTCAACAACTAGAAGCATATGAGCAAAAGTTAACAAATATATCTACACATAAAGTTAGCGAAGAGCATTTTGCTACAGGTAGAAACGGACAAATTTATATTTTTAAAAATACATATGAAAATGTTACCTTAGAATCAGTGAAGGATATTCTTTCAGAAGAAAAGATAAGCTGGCGTGAAGTAAATAAGAGTCACCTTATAGGATATGATTTAGATGATAAGATTGAGATTGAAATTATACGTGATATAAAGACTAAGGCTATCATCGTTAAATTAGAAAAAGATAGATAATGTAAATATTATATTTAGTATGTATCATCTTAATTATGAGGAGATTTATTAATCGATGGAGTTCTTTGATTCTTTACTAAATTTATATAATACAAATTATGAGGTTAGAAGTGCAATTCAGGCTATAGGATTTTTAATTGCATTTATTTGTATTCCTGAGTTAATTGGTAATCATAATAGCATAGAATCTTTTGCTCCAGCTAAGCCTATAGTGAGACGTGTAGTGAGGATTATTTTAAGTATTCTCTTGGTAGTAGTAATATTTACTTTGTTGGGATTGCTGATGGATAATGGACTATTATAATTCACTAAGTAAAAAGGGTTAATGATGAACCTATAGATTAAAAGCTAGAATAAATTAGTGAATAGAGGTATAAATATGATCTGTTTTAAAAATAAAAAAAGTTTAGATACATTTTTAATGGTCTTTATATTGGGAGCTGTTAAAGCATATAGACGAAATTATATTGATTTGACCATTCTAGAATATTACATATTTAGTATGTTAATTCGATTAATGTGTAGAAAAGCACATCTGTCTGATAAATTGTTAAATATTATTGGAGATGGGATGAGTTTAGAGGATGTTGATGAGTGGATGGCTCGTAGGATTCCTATACCAGCATTAAATGATACGTTAGATGATATTGAATGCAGTAGTTGGATTGCTTTAATAGAACGGGAGTTAGAGGGTAATAGTTTATCTGAAGCGTTAAAGATTTCTACACATGATGAAGAGAAGCTCGGTATCTATTTCTTTACCGATTATGTAGAGGAGATATTTTGAGCGTTGTTTTTGTTAGGATTGTATGAAGTCTTACAAAAACCTGAATTCATTTCTGAATCAATCTTAAGTTGTATTAAACAGATCTATTTGTCTGAAATATATACGTGTGAACGTATTCAGAATGAAGATCTTCAAGCATGTATTTCCAATTTACAGGAGATAGCTGATACTAATATATCGGGGCAATTAAGTAAAGATTTAATTACTATGAAAGCAAAATTAGCATCATTACAGGTATTATTACCATTTTATGATGTGAGTTCTGACAAGTTAGAAACAGGCATTGATTTAAAAGCCACTAAAGGGATGTTCTGGCAGATTAAAGTTTCAGGGAAGTTCATAGACTTGGGATTATAGATTCTATAAGATTTTTAAGTTGTTTATATACGTATGATTATTTTTAGGAAATTTCTAAATGCAGAGAAAGACAAGCAGATAATAATGCATATACAGATGAAGTAATTCAAGGTGGTTTTGGTGGTATAAACGATTAGTGAGGAGGGATTATGAACGCTGGGCGTATCTTATGTAGTATTTTACTTGGTATGTATGCAATATATATTATACGGAATAATACAATAACTATTGCAGGCGCAAATGTTAAGAGAAGCCTTGTTCTTACAATGATACAATTAGGTCAATTATTAATGATTGAATTAATGGTTATTTTTGGTGGGACGATTTTACATAGCTTTTCTATTTTTTCGTTAATACTTGCGGTTCTTCTTTTGGGGGAAATGTTTGCACTAAAGCAAAATCTCAATGAATATTTTATGTGCAAGGAAGGAAAAAGCTATGGCATTAGTATTATAGGAAAAGGTCGAATTACTGTGTCTGTAGGACAGAGTATCCTTTTAATCTTTCTTGGAATCTGGAGTTGGTAACATTTAATTAGCATTAAAGTTAACAATAATTCATAATAAAATATTAAATAGAATTACATCTTTATTATCCCTATTTACTTATTTTATAATAATGAAAATTAAGATTAGTGGTGGAATATGAATAAAAGTTATTTTAAATTGAGTAGTTTGCCTTTTGCAGTTAAGTTTTATGTCGGTTTTGCTTTATTTGGATTTCTACTAATTGGACTTGTTTCTTTACATGCGTATATTAAAAGGCCGGAGCAAATGCAAAGCCTTCAATTATATGAGCAAAAGTTAGAGGATATATCTTCTAAAAAAGTAAGTGAAGAATATTATGCGTCTGGTCGAGCCTATCAAAATAATAATCTTGAAATTACGTATGACTCACTTACAATTGATGATGTTAAAGGAATACTTTCAAAACAAAATATAGGCTGGAATGAGATTAACAAGAATCGTATTGTTGGACATGATTATGATACTAATATTTATCTCGAACTATATAAAGAACGAGGCTCTGATAAAGTGACTTTAATATTACAAAAAAGAAATTAATTATGGGTAGCAAAATTGTACTATCTCAACAACTAATGCATAAGTAGAACTCCAAATGGAAGCAGGGGTTGATTAGTAGTTGAGGAAAAAGATAATACTAATAATTAGCATATTAGGATATATTTTTTCGCTATTTTTACTTGGTGGCTAGTTTGTTAGCATCTCTACTAGATAAATCTAGTATATAGGCAATATAAAGGACTTTGAGGGATGAAATTTAAAACAATTTATTCTGTTGTTTGGTATACATTTATAGGCTGTTTTTTCGTATGGCTAATTTGTGGATTAGGCTATAGGTTTTTGTTTAATGATACTGTTGAGCAGTCTAGAATGGAACTGACACAAGCTTTAAATGCAGCTTTCCCGAGAGAACACTATATAATTGATGGAGATGTATATGATTCGAACAGAAGAAATCTATTATCTATAGGAGTATCAATAAACATAAAGAAGGATTCACTACATAAAGATATAAAATCAATAAAGCCCTTAAATGGAGAATGGAGTTTAATTGATCAGACTGCATCTCGTTATGTATATGAAAATGAATCATATAGCGTATATGTAACAAAGAATTCAGAGAATGATGGATATATTGTAGTGTTAGCACGTAATAATTGGTTAGAAATATTGCACTTGTAATTAATTGCCTTCGATCTAATATGTGATTTCATATATAACAAATAACTACTCCTAAAAGCATCAGATTTTTATGAGTTTATCAGTGTTTTATGGTTGAGGAAATGTAGATTACTAAAAAATACATAGAAAAAGGCTACATAGACAGTTGTCTTATGTAGCCTTCTTTGTATTCTGATTTGTTAGCTCTGTATAGGATTTATCATATACATCCTTATATTTATTTTTAAACTTGAAAGGTTTTGGCAGAGGTAAATATTGACAATATTTTTTATTACTTTCTTCTGTAAGGTAGTTTAAATATGCTGTTACACAATCAGTATACATTAAGCCTTGCTTTAAAATGGCTTGCACCTGATTATTGGCTAAATTAAGATTATTAGTTAGTAACGCATTGATTGAAAATCTGGATACTGTAAAGTATCTAAAAAGTAATTCGTATTCCGAGATAGGTAAAGAAATAAAATGTTTATCTAGTTTTTTCCACAATTGACTATCTTCATTTTTTAAAGCTGTGTCGATATAAGTTAAGCTTAACCGCTGGTGCTCTTCACATTTTTGAATTAAATCAGGTGTTAAACCATTTTGCATATATTCTTGTGATAATTCAGGATTTAATAATAAGTTTTTTAGTGTAATAGTAACAGGGGTTAGCTCATAATATAGCTGTTTTGCATAATTTCCTAATTTAATAGTATCTTTGTAAATGTCAATATAAGAATGTACAATTTTGACGATGTACAATGTACAGTTATT